>NZ_CP135989.1:0-912500 GCF_032463465.1 Tenacibaculum sp. HL-MS23
TCTTGGGTCATTAGCAAATAAACCGTTGATATTTGAAACAACAGGATTGTTAATATCTACACCATTTTCATCAACTTTATAGGCGAAAAAAGTGTTGTTAGTAGCAAAAGAAATTACCCAATACGTATTACATGCATCTGCTCTTACGGCTGTCACTTTTTCGCTCCACTGATCTTTTAAAGCACTTGTATGAAGTTCCGTTGGGCCATCTGTAATATCACCAAATCCACCATCTTTTGTCATGTCAACAGTATAATACCAAAACCCATATTCACCACCATTGGGAGTTCTAGCACCTACAGTAAAAAGATAATAAACATCATCTTTTTTTGGAGCAGGAATGGTTAGAGCTGATTGTGAACTTGATGAATCTCCTTTTAATGTTTGTCCACCAGAAGTGGTGTCAGAAAAAGGCATTGGGTTATTATCTTTATTCCATATAGTTAAATTTCTTGCATCCGGATTTGGGGCACCAACATAAAAAAGTAATTCACCTTTTGAATTTGAAAAAGACGAACATCCTTCTACTGTATTAAGTTCGCTATTAGCTACAGGTATTGGTGAACCTGAGTTAAAATCTAAAGCAGCATTGGCACCAAAATACCAAAAATTGGCTTCTTTTTGACTAAAAGCAGAAATCGTAATTAAAAAAAATATAGAGAATAGTAGTTTTTTCATTCTTAGGTGTTTTCTTACTGAAAATAGAACAGCTAAACTACTGAATACCCTCTATAAATCTCGTTTTTTTAACAATAAAAATGAAGCATAGATAAAAATAAGCGTCCAAATTAAAACTATAACAATGTTAATGTAATTTACAGAGTAGTCTTTAGTAAAGTTTTCACCTATTTGATTGGCAACCGATTTAACAGCTCCTAACCTAGTAAATGGTTCTTTTATCAGGTTAGCCATAGCTTCTAAAGGGAAAAATTGCATTACTGAATTAACCGCTTCCTCAGTACTTGTTTTTAGGTCTTTAAAAGTCCAATATAAATAACCTTTAAAAATACTTTCTATAATTAACCATACCACCATTGCTGCAACGGCAAATGCTGATCGTTTAATTAATATACCTAAGAATAGGCCAAAAGAAAAGAAACCAACTAGTTTAATAAAAAAAGCAAGAAGGTAGTTTAAGTCAGAAAAAATAATAGATAACTCATTGAAGTCAGAGTAAATAGCGCCTAATATTAACGAGGTAACGAAAACAAAAATAGTTGAGATAAAAGCAAATGCTATAACGGTGTAGAATTTTGAAAGAATGAATTCTTTTTTGCTTAAACCATCAATTAAGTTTTGTTTTAATGTTTTATAACTGTATTCATTAGCCATCATAGAAACAATTACAAGTAGTAAAAAGAATTTAAAAGTGGCTGCCATATAAGTATTAAAATGCCATATGTAAGGAAAGTTAAAAATGCCTTGATCTGCTAAATGAAATTTAATTGGACCAATATCAAATTTAATAGCTGCAATTAAGGCGATTGAAGTTAATAAAGCAAAATATATGATTGATAGAACTTTACTAGCTCTACTGTATTTAAGTTTATGGAATTCTATATATAAAAGACGTAGCATGTTTGTTGAATTAGTTATTTGTTAAATCTAAAAATTGTTGTTCTAAGCTTAGTTTTCGCTTAACTAAGTGGGAAACAATTACTCCGTTTTCGTATAAGTGTTTGTTTAATTGCGAAGCAGAAATTTCATTTTCTAAACGAGCAGTTACTAAATCACCTTCAACATCAACTGTAGCTATTTCGTAATAGTTTTTTAAAACATTTACTAATTTATCTATATCATCATCTGTTTTAACTTCTATAACTCCGTTTGACACAACCATATTGTCAACGCTTCCGCTATATAGTTTTACTCCGTTTCTTATGATAAGAACATGTGTACAAACCTTTTCAACTTCGTCGAGTAGGTGAGAGGCAAGTAAAATTGTTGTTCCGTTTTTGGCAATATCTTTAATTATTTGACGAATTTCATGAATTCCTTGTGGGTCTAATCCATTAGTAGGTTCATCTAAAATTAATATTTCAGGATCATTTAACAAAGCAGAAGCAATTGCTAAACGCTGTTTCATACCTAAAGAATAAGTTTTAAATTTGCTGTCTTTTCTTTCGAAGAGGTTAACTACTTTTAATTTTTCATCAATTTTATCAGCTGAAACTCCTTTGATTTTACAAATCAATTGTAAGTTTTGAACCGCGGTCATATATGGGTAAAAATTAGGGCGTTCAATAATGGCACCTACTTTTTTTAAAGCTTCATGAGTAGATAGCTTTCCATCAAACCAACTAAAACTACCAGAGTTTTCGTTAACTACATTTAAAATAATACCTAAAGTAGTTGATTTTCCACTTCCGTTAGGCCCTAAGATTCCGTAAACATTTCCTTTTTTAATATCAAAAGAAAGGTTGTTTACCGCGTGGACTTTTCCGTATTTTTTATCGAGGTTTTTTATTGATAAAATTGTTTCCAAGTTTTTCGGTTTTGTTGATTATGTGTATTCGACGACTAACTAAAATTAATGTTACAATTTATAAAAAAGAAAAGACTTCCTGGGAAAAGGAAGTCTTTATTAATAGTTTATGATTTTGTGCTTATATTTTTTCTAATAATCTAAATCCTTCACCATGAATGTTAAGTATTTCAACATTTTCATCGCCTTTTAGGTATTTACGGAGTTTAGCAATATAAACATCCATACTACGAGAAGTGAAATAATTATCATCTCTCCAAATTTTTGTTAACGCTAATTCACGTGGCATCAAATCATTTTTATGAACAGCCAACATTCTTAAAAGCTTGCTTTCTTTTGGTGAAAGTTTTTGAGCTTCGCCACCATTAAGTGAAAGATGACGTAGTTTAGAATTAAAATCGAATCCACCAATTTTAAACTCAAACTCATCTGTATCGCTAGATTTTTCGTTTTCTTTACGTTGTAAAATAGCTTTTATTTTATGTAATAAAACTTCAGAATCGAAAGGTTTATTTAAATAATCGTCAGCTCCTACTTGGTAACCTCTTAAAACATCTTCTTTTAATGTTTTAGCGGTTAAAAATATAATCGGAATTTCTTTATTGGTAACACGAATGTCTTGCGCTAATGAAAAACCATCTTTACGAGGCATCATAACATCTAAAATGCATAAATCATATTCTCCGTTTTTAAACATGATTAACCCATCTATCCCATCTTTAGCATGTGTAACGTTGTAGTCATTTAATGCTAAATAATCTTTAAGAACTGTTCCGAAATTCGGATCATCTTCTACTAAAAGTATTTTTTTGCTTCCCATTTTTTTGATTTTATATTAACGGTATTTTCACTGTAAATAAACTTCCTTTACCTTTTTCACTTTCAACATGAACAGTACCTTGATGACTGTCTATAATTTCCTTAACATAAGCCAATCCTAAACCATGACCTTTAACGTTATGTATATTTCCTTTATGCTCTCTATAAAATTTATCGAAAACATATTTCTGAGCATTTCTACTCATTCCAATACCTTCATCTTTTATCTTAAAGATAAAGTATTTATTTGTACTCTCTGTATAAATATCAATTTTAGGGCTTTCATCAGAGTATTTTATGGCGTTTTCTAACATATTTACTATAATATTAGTTAGATGAAATTGATTACCAAGCACTTCTGTTGATATTGCTTTAAAATGAGATGTTACACTTCCTTTTTTATCATCTACTAGCAACTGAATATGTTCAATAGCTTCCTCTATAGTGTCGTGCATATCAGTAGCATCCTTACTAATTTCTATCTGATTTTTCTCTAACCTAGAAATTCGTAAAACATTTTCTACCTGACCGTGCATACGTTTGTTTTCTTCACGTATCATTTGCACATAGCGCTTTACTTTTATTTCGTCAGATATGATTTTTGGGTTTTTAATCGCATCTAAAGCTAAGTTTATAGTTGCAATAGGCGTTTTAAACTCATGTGTCATATTATTTATGAAATCTGTCTTTATTTCAGAAATCTTTTTTTGACGTACTAATTGATATAATGATGTTGAAAAAGCTGCAATAATTATACCGATAAATAATAATGATAATCCTAAGATTTTCATCATTCCTGATAATAAATTTTTACGTTCATCAGGAAATTTTACATATAGCTTGTATTCACTATTGCCATTATCATCTGCAAATAAAGTATGATAAGCATCATTTGGTTGAATATTAAAGTAACCAGATTTTAATTGTGTAGCCAAGCCTTCCTCATAGACACAGTATTTAAAATCTTGATTAATATTCATTTTTACCAATTCTTCTCTTATAGTATTGTTTAGTTCTTGATTACTTATGCGTTCGTTAATTGGGTAAATTTTATTTCGTTGTAGAAGCATATCTTCAGTTAATCTTCTATTAAACTTCGGATATGTTTTTACGGTCGAAAAACTATTTTCTTCAATAAAAGAATTAAAATCTTTATTAGTTGATTTAATTACTTGCGAAGAATAAAAATCTTGTTTACCGGTATAGCGTTTAACAACAATAGAATCGTTGTTAACAAAATCACTTGGCATTTTTATGCTTTCAGCTAAAAGTGTTGTGCCAAACGTAAATTTTCTTTTGTTGGTTGTGTCTATCTGTTGAAATAAATAGGTGTCTATTTCAGCTTCAGAAACAAACTTTCTATCGTTAAGAAATTCTTGGTTGTTCTGAACAAATTCAGCGTACTCTCTATCCTTAATCCTTTCAGATGTTTTTGCTAATGCAATTTTAATATTATTGTCAAATTGTTGTTGCTTACTCTTTATAGAATCCTTAATCCAATATACTTGAACAGCGATAATACCTATTAAAGAAATACTCATTAATACAACAATGAGAATGAAGATTTTCTTACCCATTATTCAAAAATAAATCAATAAAATGAAGGAATGTTTGCTTTTAACTTAGATTAACAAAGTTACTGAAAAATTAAGATAATTTTAACAAAAAATATTTAAAAAATGTAAGTTACCTAGTGATTTTTGTTAAATTATTATGAATATTTAATGTTTGCTCTTCGGTTTTGATAAAAGTAAGATTTTCAATTACATAATGAGATTGCAATGTTTTTTTTGATTGATTCCATTGATTTTTAATCCTATTTTTTACAGCTTCTATTGTCGTATTATCCCTTTCTAAAACACGTTGAATTCTAATTTTTTCCGGAGCCGTTACAGTAATTATTTTATCACAAAAAGTATTGCTTCCATTTTCAAATAAAATGGCATTTTCATATAAAATATAATCTTTGTGATTGTTTTTAAGGATGAAATCTTGTAAATGTTGGTTAACGATAGGATGCACGATGGTATTTAAAACACTTAATTTCTGCTTATCTTTAAAGACAATATTAGCTAAATAAGGTCTGTTAAGGTTGTTGTTTAAGTATACATCTTTACCGAACTCAGCAATTAATTGCGTTTTAATCTCAATAGAAGAGTTCATTAATTTTTTAGCTTCATCATCCGCAATATAAATAGCAATATTTTTAAATTTAGTAAACATTTTTACAACAGTTGATTTTCCGCTGCCAATACCGCCTGTTATACCTATTACCATTAGTTATGTATTAAAAAGTCTATTTTTTTAGGAACTATTCTAACAACAGAGATCGAATCTGGAAGTTCTGTTAATTTTGGCGTTAAATAGGTAGCTTTATTGTTTTTTACCTGATTATAATCACATTCTATTTTAAATAAATTAGCATCTACTTTATTAAAGTTTTTTAAGCCTACTTTGTAGATTATTTTTACTTTTTTAGGGAAAATATTTATTTCTTTAGGAGCGTTTTTTATTGAAACAGAAATCTCTATTTCACCTTCCGTAAATTTATCGACAAAAACACTTATTTCAGCAGATGTAATATTAGGTTTAATATTTGGCGGAGTATTTATAGAGGCGTTAATTTTAATGTTTTTTGCAACATTGTCTAAATTTATCGGTTCTAACTCTAAAAAAGATATATTCTTTAATAAAGACTCTTCTCCAGAAATTAAAACGGTATTAGGTTTTACGATTACGGGAGATGATAAGTCATGGCCAAGTTTAAAATTTATATCTAAATTGGTGATTAAAGGAACTTCTTTAGAATGCAATGTTCCTATTTTTAGAGGAATTGTATCTTTTTGAATACTAATTAATTCAATACCAGATTTTAATTGGCTTTGTACCTCTGATTGCAATTTTTCTGCATAAAAATAATAATGAACATCTTTTTTTCTATTCGCTTTTTCTAAATTTAATACTACTTGATCATTTGAAAAACTAGTAGAAATCAATTTAAAACCACTTCCTTTTATAAGTAATGGGATTTTTTTAATAGGAGTTTCAATAATTGTTTTTTCGATAGATAAATTAGTATACACCGTGTCAATAGCTATCTCAACAGTGTATTCTTTTGATAGATTTATTAATAGCCAAAAGAGTATAGAGGCTAATAAAAAACCGAAAAAAGTTTTAGGGATGTTAAAAATGTTTTTCAAAGTTTATAAATATTATGCAATCTACATAAAAAACAAAAAAGAGCGCTAATTAGCGCTCTTTTTTATAATAAATACATTAATTACTTTTTAACTTCAGTATTGTATTTTTTGCTTAATTCCATTGAAATGGCAGAGCGTTCAAATTTAATTTTTCCAGCACCAGTTTCAATAGTAATAGTGTTGTCATTATCATTAATTTCAACAATTTTACCATGAATACCACTACTTGTAATTACTTTACTTCCCTTTTGAACTGTTGATTGAAATTTCTTTTCATTTTTTTGACGCTTCATCTGCGGACGAATAATCAAAAAATAAAAAACACCAATCATGGCAACAAAAGGAAGCATGTTCATAATACTTTCTTGTGTACTTGCTTGTAAAAAAATAGATGCAAACATTATATCGCTTTATTTTTAGGAGTTACCATACCTGAAATCTTTAAAACTTCTCTACCCTTTGTTGTGTTGGTCGTTAGTGTTATAGATTTAGACTGTCTGTTAGGTTTACCATTTGTGTTAAAACTAACTTGTATCTCACCGGTATCTCCAGGAGCAATAGCTTCTTTAGGCCAAACAGGTACTGTACAACCACAACTTGCTTGTGCATTAGTAATTACTAAATCACCTTTACCAGTGTTGGTTACTGTAAAAGAAGTTTTTACTACTTCTCCTTCGGTAACAGTTCCGAAATTATATTCTTGCTTGTCAAAAGATATAGAAGCTGCTCCTGCGTTAATAGAAACATCTCTTTTTTCAGCGTTTTCTACGTTTTCTTTTTTTACTTTAGATGATGCATTTTCTTGCCCACAAGAAACTAACATTCCTGTTGAAAGAACAAATGCAATTGCTACTGCTATTTTCTTCATTTTAATATATTTTAATTGATTTGTAAAAATAATAATTTTTATAATAATCCCCTACCAATTTTAACCATCTTCTCAGAGGCAAGGTAGTCTTTAGATAATTTATCTAAAACACCATTAATAAAATAACCACTTTTATTGGTAGAATAATCTTTAGCAAGTTCTATGTACTCGTTTATACTAACTCTTGTAGGTATTGATGGGAAATGTAAAAATTCGGTAATAGACATTTTAATAATAATCATATCGATATCCGCAATTCTATCTACTTCCCAATTCGGAGTTTTATCTATAATATCTTCTTGATATTTATGTTGATGTAATACCGTTTTAGTAAATAAGTTAGATACAAACTGCTTGTCTTCACTATCTTTATATAAGCTTCCTAAAATAAAAGGATTCTGAGCTTTTTGTTTGTTTAATGACTTTACAATCCAGGTATTTACAAAAGGAATATCATCTACCCAAGAAATCATTTTATCTTCAAAATAATCTGCTAATTTTTCATTTGGCGCAATTATTTCTTTAAAAAATTCGATAATAAATTTTTTGTCTGTAGCGTATGAATCATCAGTAGTAATCATATATTTTTTATATAAATCACTTTCTAGTAATTCATCTAAAATAATACGTACATATTCATTGTCAAACTCCCAATAATTAAGGTTGTTAAGTTCAACATAGCCTTCTAAACTTACACTTTCGTTAAGTAAGTTGATAAGTTTGTTGTTAATAAACTTGGTGTTTGGGTTTAAGTCTTCTTTGGTAACAAGAATCTTCTTTTTAGAAAGTTCTATTCTTTTATGAGCTAATTTCTGAACTTCAACTAATAACTGAAGGTTAAGAACATATAAATCATACATTTTCTGAATACTGTTTTGCAAGAATTTTTCTTCCTTTACAATATTATCACTTTGCGATTGCTGCATTGCATAAACCGACTGCATTACCTTAACTCGAATATGTCTTCTGTTAATCATTTTAAAGAACTTTAAAAAAAAGAGCGATAGAAACTATTTCTAACGCTCTGCAAAAGTAAAACTTTTTTGTTTTTTATCTAGCTATTTTGCTCTTTTTTACGAGCATCAATTCTTGCTTGTGCAATATTAAAAGCAGCTTGGTGTGTTGTGATACTTTCTTTATCAGCTAAGTTAAAAATATCTAAGGTAGTATTGTAGATGTTTTCAGTTCTTTTTAAGCTTTCAGCCTTGTCGTAACCTACAACTTCTGCATATACATTTATAATTCCACCAGCGTTAATTAAGAAATCAGGTGCGTAAGCAATTCCTTTTTCTCTTAATAATTTACCGTGCTTTAACTCATTTGCTAATTGATTATTTGCAGCACCTGCAATAACCTTCGCTTTTAACTGCGCAATACTTTCGTCGTTTACAGTTGCACCTAAAGCACATGGAGCATAAATATCAACATCTAATCCGTAAATATCATTTCCTAAAACTACGTTTGCACCGTATTTTTTACTTAATTCTTCTAAACGAGCTTCGTTTATATCATTTAAGATAACTTTAGCTCCTTCATCAGTAATATGTTTTACTAAAGTTTCACCAACATGACCAACACCTTGTACTAAAACTTTTTTACCTTCTAAATTGTCTGTTCCAAAACGATATTTAGCAGCAGCTTTCATACCCATGTAAACACCGTAGGCAGTTACAGGAGATGGATTTCCAGATCCTCCGATAGCTTCAGAAACACCAGTTACGTGTGGCGTTACTTCGCGAATAACATCCATGTCGCGAGTTTCCATACCAATATCTTCGGCAGTAATATAACGTCCACTTAAAGAGTTTACATATTCTCCGAACTTACGCATTAAAGCGTCATTTTTTTGAGTTTTTGCATCCCCAATAATTACAGCTTTACCACCACCAAGATTTAATCCTGTAATAGCAGATTTGTAAGTCATTCCGCGAGACAAACGTAATACATCGTTAAGAGCCTCCCATTCATTATTATATTGCCACATTCTAGTACCACCTAAAGCAGGTCCTAAAGTTGTGTTATGAATACCAATTATTGCTTTTAAACCTGTATCTTCGTCATTGCAAAAAACGATTTGTTCGTGATTGTCAAAAGATAACTGACCAAATACTGGGTCATTCTTAAGGTCTTTAGTATCAATGATTTCTGATGTCATTTGTATTGTTTTTTAATTTGAGGTTGTTTTAATAATCTCAAAAATTCGAGGGCAAAAATAAGAAATCGTTAAAACATAAGCAAAAAAAGAAACCTAAATTGTGTTATCTTTAACAAGAAAGCTTTTTAAACCTTAATTTTTAACAAAAAAACATTTTTAAATTGAAATCATTACAATATCTTAATAAGTACTTTATTAAATACAAATGGAGATTATTATTAGGAGTATTAATAACAGTATTAGCAAAAATTTTAACACTTAAAATCCCTGATTTTGTTGGGGATTCTTTAAATATTGTTGAAGACTACCAGTTAGGTAAGGTTACAGACTTATCACAAGTAAAAACAGTTTTACTTAATAATATATTATTGATAGTAGGTGTAACTTTATTGGGTGGTTTTTTTACTTTCTTAATGCGACAAACAATCATTGTGATGTCGAGAATGATTGAGTTTGATCTTAAGAATGAGATTTATCAGCAATACCAACGCTTATCTAACAATTTTTATAAAAAGAATAGAACCGGCGATTTAATGAATCGTATTAGTGAAGATGTATCTAAGGTTCGTATGTATTTTGGACCTGCAATTATGTATTCTTTAAACATGCTGGTATCTCTAGCAATTGGGTTTTCTCAGATGTATGCCATTTCTCCAAAACTTACGTTATATACCATGATTCCGTTTCCTATTTTATCGGTTTCTATTTTTGTGTTAAGTAGGCAAATAAATAAACGTAGTACAATTGTTCAGCAATACTTATCAAAATTAACAACATTTAATCAAGAGTTTTTCTCGGGAATTAATGTGGTGAAATCCTACGCGATAGAAGAAGAGGTAATTGCGTCCTTTGATGAAATAGCCGACCAGAGTAAAGAAAAAAACATAGAACTATATAAAATTCAAGCTTTATTTTTTCCATTAATGATCTTGTTAATAGGTCTTAGTAATATTATAGTACTGTATATAGGAGGTAAACAATACATTGCAGGCGAAATTCAACTAGGAGCAATTGGGGCATTTGTAATGTATGTAAATATTCTTACTTGGCCTGTAGCAGTAGTTGGTTGGGTAACTTCTATGGTGCAGCAAGCTGAAGCTTCGCAACAAAGAATTAATGAATTTTTAGAAGAGATTCCTGAAATTGTAAATACTACAGATGTAACGACTGAGGTTGCAGGAGAAATTGAATTTAAAGATGTGTCTTTAACGTATGAAGATACTAATATTACGGCTTTAAATAAAGTGAGTCTGGTAATTAAAAAAGGAGAAACCTTAGCTATTTTAGGTAAAACAGGAAGTGGTAAAACAACAATAATTAATTTAATTTCTCGTTTGTATGATGTAAGTGAGGGAGCGGTTTTAATTGACGGGATAAATATTAAGGAGTGCAATTTATATGATGTAAGAAGGCAAATTGGTTTTGTGCCACAAGATCCGTTTTTGTTTTCTGATACGATTCAGAATAATATAAAGTTCGGAAAAGAAGACGCTACAGAAGAAGAGATTATAGCAGCAGCAAAAAATGCGGTGATTCATGATAATATTGTCGATTTTAAAGAAGGTTATAACACAATTTTAGGAGAAAGAGGCGTTACTTTATCGGGAGGACAAAAACAGCGAACATCAATCGCTAGAGCTATTATAAAAAATCCTAAAATTTTAATTTTCGATGACTGTTTATCTGCTGTCGATACAGAAACTGAAGAACAAATTCTATCAAATCTAGAAAAAGTATCGAACGACAAAACCACAATTATTATTAGTCATAGGGTTTCATCAGCAAAAAATGCTGATAAAATTATTATTTTAGATGAAGGTAAGATTATTCAGCAAGGTGTTCATAATCAATTAATAGAAACAGTAGGTTATTATAAAGAGCTGTACGAACAGCAACTTTTAGAAAAAGAAATGTAAGGTTTCGTATTGCCAAGTCAATTATTTTGTTAGATTTGTTGAGCAATTTTAAGTAAACAATTATTATTTAAGAAACGAATTATGAGTGAGAGAGAGAGAGTAGAGCAAGAAGAAATTTTTTCACAAGTTTTAAGAGCAGGAAGAAGAACCTATTTTTTTGACGTAAGATCTACAAAAGCAGATGACTATTACTTAACAGTAACAGAGAGTAAAAAATTCACCCATGATGATGGTTCTTTTCATTATCAAAAACATAAAATTTACTTATACAAAGAAGATTTTTCTGACTTTAAAGAAATGCTAAATAAAGCAACAGACTTTATTGTAAACGAAAAAGGATCTGAAGTAATAAGTGAACGTCACCAAAAAGATTACAAAAAAGAAGAAGAAACAACAGGAGAAGAGCAGGAGGTAGCTTCAGCAGAAAGTTTTACAGACGTTTCTTTCGACGATATTTAAACAGAAGATAACTGAAGCAAAAACTTAAATACAAAACGTATTTCGTATTTAAGTTAGCGCTAAAAAAATCAATTCAAATTCAATTTACACATAAAAGCACTAACTGTTAAAGGTTAGTGTTTTTTATTTTTACAGTTATAAAACTTTTTTCATTGTTTTTGTTTTGGCAATAGTTTCTTGCCATTCACTTTTTGGGTTACTTTCTTTGGTGATTCCGCCACCAACAAAAATATATGCTGAGTTGCCTTTAATTTCCATACATCTAAGGTTTACAAAAAGCTCAGAAGTGTTTTTTTTATCAATTTTTAAATTCAATTCGCCTAAAAAACCAGTATAATAACTTCGGTTATAGTTTTCGTTTTTTAAAATAAAGGTTTTAGAGGTTTCTAAAGGTAATCCGCAAACAGCCGGAGTAGGGTGTAGTTTTTTTATTAAAGTCGAATTTTCCGAATTCATTTCTCCAGAAATTAAAGTTCTTAAGTGTAATAAATTCCCTGCTTTTATAGTTTCTACAGTTCCTTTTGCTGTTTTATTACAAATACTTATAAGTTTATCTGTTATATAATCGGTTACAAATTGTTGCTCTTCAATTTCTTTTGGATGCCAAGAAACATTGGTTGTGCCATTAAAAACTTGTGTTCCTGCCAAAGACATTGTTTTAAAATTGTTGTCTTTAATTTGTACTAAAGTTTCTGGCGTTGCACCTAACCACATTCCAACTTTCGGATGAAACCATATATAAGTGAATGCGTTTGGATAGTTCGAAAGAAGCTTTTTAAATGTTTTAATAGCGTTAAAATCTGTAGGTTTTACTTCTTCTTTTCTAGATAAAACAACTTTTTTAAATTGATTTTCATCAATTGCTTTCACTCCTTTTTCAACTAAATGAATATGTGATTTTTCTGAAGAATAATCATGAGCAAAATTATTTTCATCAATTAAATCAATCTGAAATATGGCTTCTTCTTCGTGAAAAAGAGAATGTTCTTTAGGGAGTAAAATAGCAGCATTTTTATCATCAAAAGGCGCAAATATAAATCCGCTTTCGGTATACTCTTTCGAAGTATATAAATTATCGTTTTTTTGAAACCATCCTTTTAATAATGTAGCATTCGGTTTTCGATAAACGACAAAAGGGAGCTTGCTTTCGAGAGCTTTTTCTATGCTTAAAAATATAGTCAATCTAATTGATTTAGTAATTGTTGTTTAATTTCTTTAAAGTTGCTCCATATTAATCCATGGCCAGCATTATCAATAGTAGTTAATTCGAACTGCTCTTTAGGAAATTGATTTTGTAAGAATAAAGAGTTTTCAAAAGGAACAATCCAATCATTGGTTCCATGAATACTTAAAATTTTATTAGGAGACGATTTCCAGTTGTTTTCAAAATGCTGTAAATCTTTTTTATGTGATATTTTCTCTTTAGAAGCCTCTTTCCAAATTGCAGGAATCAACCAGCGCGTTATTTTCCATTTGTATAAATTAATAGCCCAAGGCATCGGTTCTACTTTACTATAAACCGCAGGAGCTAGTAAAATAACTTTCTTTACCTCTTTTTTTACCGCTAAAGCAATTGGTCCGCCATAAGAATAACCGACTAAAATTGTTTTTTTAGGATGTAAGTTTTTAATAATATCGTGTAGCATATCACGCTCAAAAGCAATGCTTTCTTGTACCGAGTTCGAATCTTTATAATTGTAACCAATTCTGTCATAAGAAACCATATTCGTTTTAGTTAACAGCAAATTATCAGTCATATACTCAATAAAATCGGTAGATGAACCAATGGTTCCATGAACAAAAACCAATGTAGGCAATGTAGTATCTTTTTGTATGGTTAGCTTTCTGAATTTATAAGAAGCGAAGGTTTCGTGTGTTATTGTAGGTTTTATACTACTATTAATAAACTTGCCAATTATTTTTTTGTCAGATTTTGGCGCGGAGAAACTAGAGAATAAGTAATATATAATTACAAGCGCTAAAAAGAAAAATAGCGCCGTGATTTTAAAAATTTTCTTAAATAATTTCATTTACTTCTTATCTAAAACAATGTTGGTTATTTTGCATAAAGAAATCAAATTATCTTCTTCATCAACAATTTTAACCTCCCATAAATGCGTTGTTCTTCCTTGGTGAATCGCTTTCGCGGTAGCAAAAACTTCTCCTTCTCTTTTACTCTTTAGATGATTAATACTCAATTCGACCCCTTTAACGATTTTACTTTTATCATTTAAGAAAAAGGCAGAAGCAGAACTACCAACAGTTTCTGCTAAAGCAGCTGTTGCACCGCCGTGTAAAATTCCATAAGGCTGATGTACTTTTGAATTTACAGGCATTTTTGCAGTTAAAAAATCAGCACCAACATTAATGAACTCAATTTTAAGAGTTTCCATTAAAGTATCTTTATTGTAGCTGTTAAGTATATCGAGAGATTGTTGCTTATTCATTTTGCTATAATTTTCAGTCAAAAATACGTATTTTTGTGGCGACTAAAAATGATAGAATGTATAAAGTACGTGTAATATTAGATACCAAAAAAGATGTAATTAGAACATTAGTGGTTAATGAAATAAAATCATTAGAAGATTTACATTTCGATATCGCTAAATCGTTTGGTTTTAACGGACAAGAAATGGCTTCTTTTTATCGTACCGATGAAGATTGGAACCAAGGAGAAGAAATTCCGTTATTCGACATGGCAGAAGCAGGCGAAGAAACATCAATGGCAACGTGTGTTTTAAAAGAAACATTGCCAAGCTTGAATGATAAACTTATATATGTGTATGATTTTTTACAAATGTGGACGTTTTATGTGGAAGTTGTAGAGCAATCTGACGAACTAATTACCGAATCTAAAATAATCTTAACAGTAGGTGAAATTCCTGACGAAGCACCAGAAAAAGAATTTAAGGCAGATAAACTTTCAGATAGTTTAGATAACGAATTTGGTGATGACTTTAATGATTTTGAAAATATAGACGATTTCGATTTTGATAAATTTTAAGATATGGCACAATTCATAAAACTTTATAACGACAACCCGAACCCGAAAGAAATAGCTAAAATTGTAAAAGTGCTACAAAATGGCGGTTTGGTAATTTATCCGACAGATACTGTTTATGGATTAGGCTGCGATATTACCAACACAAAAGCATTAGAAAAAATAGCAAAGATAAAAGGCGTTAAGTTAGAGAAGTCTAACTTCTCGTTTGTTTGTAATAATCTAAGTCATTTATCAGACTATGTAAAACAAATAGATACAGCTACTTATAAGATTTTAAAAAGAGCGTTGCCTGGGCCATACACTTTTATTTTACCAGGAAGTAACTCTTTACCAAAAGTGTTTAAAAAGCGTAAAACTGTAGGTATTCGTGTGCCAGATAATGCAATTGCGATAGCTATTGTAGAAGCTTTAGGAAACCCGGTCGTTTCAACGTCTATTCACGATGAAGACGAAGTGGTAGAATATACTACCGATCCTGAATTGATTTTCGAGAAGTGGCAAAACATCGTTGATGTTGTGGTAGATGGCGGTTTCGGAGATAATTACGCATCTACAGTTATCGATTTAACAAACGATTTACCAGAAGTTATCCGTGAAGGAAAAGGAAGTTTAGATATTCTGTAAAGATTTTTTTCAGCTACATATATTAATGGTATTTGAAGCTATTTCCCGCTTTCTGCACTCGCTCTCTGCGAGGAGCTCAAACAAATGCTGCAATCGGGGCTAAGTCTTTTTATGAATTTCCGAGTATCGTAAACGTTGTTGCGAATTTATTTCAATACTGAACGTTCTTATTATGTGAACCTGAAACAAGTTCAGTTTGACGAATTCAATAGCGTAAGAATTGCTAAATAATAAGCAAAAGAATGTTGAACATACTTTTGCGTTTAGTATTTTACTTTTTACATCATTCCGAATTTATTTCGGAATCACATCCAGTGAATCACAACGGTTTATTAAGTAAGTTTAATAATGAACTCAAAAAAGAGAAGCTACTAAAAAAATCAATAAAAAAGAGCTATTTCAATTCTTTAAAAGCAGTTTTTCCTAGCGCATAACATTGCCAAACAACAGAAGTATGTTTGTTGTAATCCACTTTCTTTTGTAGTTTTTTTCTTTTTCCTAAAAATTTAAAGAAGTTTGCGTAAAAACTAATATGTGCTTTTAAAATAGCAAGTGTGTGTTTTGGTTTTAACTCTGCTAAGAATTTTAGACCAGCGATTCCGTCTAAAATCAAACGAGAAAAAATAACGAATAGAAACCATTTTCTAGGTACGTTCTTAACAACGTTTAGTAGGCTGTTCCTAAAGTTTAAATATGTTTTTTTAGGGTTGATAGCTTCCAATGTTGCTCCGCCAACATGATATACAGTTGAATCTCCCACATATTTTATATCAAAACCTTCGTTTTTAGCACGCCAACATAAATCAATTTCTTCCTGATGCGCAAAATAATCTTCATCAAAACCTTGTAGTTGGTGATATACTTCTGAGCGGATAAATAAACAAGCTCCCGATGCCCAAAAAATATCAGTAGTGTCGTTAAATTGTCCGTTATCAGTTTCTAAATGATTAAAAATTCGTCCACGGCAATACGGATAGCCATATAAATCTATAAACCCTCCACCAGCACCCGCGTATTCAAATTTCGATTTATCTTTAAAATCTAAAATTTTAGGCTGAATTATGGCTGTATTTGGGGCTGTTTTAAAAGTAGTTAAAATAGGTGTTAACCAGTTTTTAGTAACTTCAATATCTGAATTTACTAAGCAATAAATATCGGCATCAATATGTTGTAAAGCATCATTGTATCCTTTAGCATAACCGCCGTTAATACTGTTTTTTACAATTTTAACAGTAGGGTAGTTTTGCTTGATAAATTCAATAGAATCATCAGTAGAAGCATTGTCGGCTACATAAACTTCGGCTTCTTGCGAGCTAAAATTTACGACCGATGGTAAAAACTGTTCTAACAATTTTTTACCATTCCAATTTAATATAACGATTGCTGTTTTCAAGAGAGCGAATTTACATTTTATGTTCTTGTTTATTGTAAAAACGAGTGAAATTATTTTTTATAGAGAATTAATAAGTAAGACTTCTCGATACATTTTTCATTCTTCAAAATACTCGAAGTGACAGTTTGTTTTTTACAATGTTTTGTCAGTTCGAGTGAAGCTCTCTTTTAGAGCTTTCTATTGATAACTAATTAACTAGACTTCTCGATACATTTTTCATTCTTCAAAATACTCGAAGTGACAGTTTGTTTTTTTATAATGTTTTGTCAGTATGAGTAAAACTCTTTTTTAGAGCTTTGTATTGATAACTAATTAACTAGACTTCTCGATACATTTTTCATTCTTCAAAATACTCGAAGTGACAGTTTGTTTTTTATAATGTTTTGTTAGTTCGAGTAAAACTCTTTTTTAGAGCTTTGTATCGAGAACTAATCGGTGAGGCTTCTCAAAGTAGCCACTTATTTATAATCAGGAATATCTTCTAAAAATATATAGGTTTCATTTTCTTTATCAAGCTTGCAAAAATAATGTTGTAATCCGTTGGTAACAACTAAATAATTCGCATTTAACTTTAAGTTATAGCGCGCAATTTGATCGAAAGTATCTTGTGCTATTTTAATTTTCGGAGCCTTGCATTCTACAATAATATTTGGCGTTCCATCCGAAGAGAAAATAACAATATCAGTACGTTTTTTTAAGTTGTTTATGGTTAGTTGTTTTTCAAGAGCAATTAAAGAAACAGGGTATTTTTTTTCATCAATTAAAAACTGCACAAAATGTTGACGTACCCATTCTTCTGGAGTTAATACCAAGTATTTTTTTCTCCATTTATCAAAAATAAGCGTCTTATTTTCGTTACTTTTGAGCTTGAATGTATAGTTAGGGAGATTCAGTTTTTGCATGTTTCAAATATATGTAAAAATAGAAACTCATTGCGAGCAAAGCGAGGCAATCTTAAGTTAAAGATTGTATTATTTTCTTCCAAGTAATACCTTACTTAAAGTTATGAACGAAATTAAAAATATTATAGCAGATATAAAAGGAGGAAACATTAAGCCTGTTTATTTCTTAATGGGTGAGGAGCCTTATTATATCGATAAAATTTCTGATTATATTGAAAAAAATGTACTTGACGAGTCTGAAAAAGGATTTAATCAAGTAGTAATGTATGGTCGTGATGTTTCTATTGATGAAATCGTTTCGTCAGCAAAACGATATCCGATGATGGCAGATCGCCAGGTGATTATTGTAAAAGAAGCACAAGATTTAAGTCGTACTATTGATAAGATTGAGGCTTATGCAGCAAATCCGCAACCAACTACGGTTTTGGTTTTTAATTATAAATACAAAAAGTTAGATAAACGTAAAAAAGCCTATAAAGCAATTGCTAAAAACGGATTGATTTACGAGAGTAAGAAATTATATGAAAATCAGGTTGCTGACTGGATTCGTAGAGTTTTAGGCGGTAAGAAATACAATATTGAGCCCAAAGCATCTCAGATGTTAGTAGAGTTTTTGGGAGTTGATTTAAGTAAAATAGCAAACGAATTAGATAAATTAACTTCTGTTTTACCAAAAGACACCATTATAACCGATAAGCATATTGAAGAAAATATCGGTATCTCTAAAGATTTTAATAATTTCGAGCTTCGAAAGGCTATCGGTCAACGAGATGTGGTAAAGGCAAATAGAATTATTAATTATTTTGCGCAAAACCCTAAAAGTAATCCGTTAGTAATGACTATTTCGTTGTTAAATAGTTTTTTTACACAACTATTAATGTACCACGGGTTAAAAGATAAATCAAAAGGTTCTGTAGCAAAGAATTTAGGTGTGAATCCGTTTTTTGTTGATGATTATAGTTCGGCTGCAAAAAATTATCCAATGCGAAAAGTATCACAAGTAATTGCTTTATTACGTGAAGCAGATGTAAAAAGTAAGGGAGTAGGAGCCAATCAATCTCATGCAGATATTTTAAAAGAATTACTGTTTAAGATAATGCATTAAAAAAAGCATTCGTCAACACGAACAAGTTTTTACAATATATTACACTTTGTAATGATGAGATTCCGAAATAAACACGGAATCAATTTGAAAGATAAACTTCGAAAAAGATAATTACCTGTTATCAATTATGAAATATGTCCGTCAATCTGAATCTGTTTCAGATTCGCATAATAACTAAATGTTATTCATTGCGTATTATCTCAATATAATTACTCTTTCTTGTCATTTGACAAGTTCTATTATAAATAGCCGTAGTATTTTTGATGTAAATATTAAACGTATGACGCCAGATTTACCTCTTTACCTTTCAATTTCATTTCTACTAATAACTGCTTATGTAATTTTCGCATTTGTAAAATCGAACAACTTAAAAAAAACAACTTTACCAATAATATTGGGATGGTCTGTACTAATTTGTATACTTGCCTATAATGGAGTTTACCATTACACAGAAGGCGATACGTACTCTACCTTTCCATTGGTAATGGCACCTCCTGCATTATTTATCATATACTTAATTAGAAATAAGTTTTATAAAAATAGAGATGTTCGTTGGAGCACCGCAGTACATATTGTACGCTTTCCGGTTGAATTATTGTTGTTTGAATTAGCCATTAGAGAATTATTACCAATGGAAATGACTTTTAAAGGTTGGAATTTTGATATTATACCTGGTATAACTTCTATTTTATTATTACTTTGGATGCAGTATGGTGCAGTACACAAAAAGTTGTTATTAGGATGGAATATTTTAGGGTTATTCTTTATTTTATTCATTCTAACAAACGGATTTTTATCACAAGAACTATTGTATAAGAATTTTGGTTATACAGTACCAAACACAGCAATTACCTATTTTCCTATCATATTATTAGGGGGTGTAATTGTGCCAATTGTAATTTATACACATATTTCAGATATTATTTTACTAGCTAAAAAAGCATAAAAATGAAGAATATTTTTAACAAAGAAGTTACTAACGAGGTAATTAATAGAATAGAACAATTAACTCCAACAAGTCAACCAAGTTGGGGTAAAATGAGTGTTGCCGAAATGCTAGCACATTGTTGTGTTACTTACGAAATGGTGTATACAGATAAACATCCAAAACCCAATGGTGTTGTTAGAATGTTACTTAAGGCGTTTGTAAAAAAGGCAGTGGTAAGTGAAACTCCTTTTACTAAAAACGGAAGAACAGCTCCGCAATTTATCATTACTGATGAACGTGAGTTTACAACAGAAAGAAAACGCTTGATAGCTTTTATAATTAAAACTCAAGAATTAGGAGGTGCCTATTTTGAGGGTAAAGAATCGCACTCTTTTGGTAAGTTAACAAAACAAGAATGGAATAATTCTTTTTACAAGCATTTAGAACACCATTTAACGCAATTTGGCGTTTAAATAAGGCATTGCTGCGGGTACAATTATTCTTGCTAAACTAAGATAGATTGTTGCTTTGGTAGTAAGATTTTATTTTTTTCTTTTCGTAAAATTTTCTCCATTTTACGTCCTTTAGCCAATTCATCAATCAGTTTTTCCATTTGACGGCATTGTTTGTATAGTTCAAATTCTTCGGCTATTTCTTCAATTCGGTATCCACAAACTACTCCTTTAATCATATATGCGTTTGGGTGAATTGTAGCTTGCTTAAAAAAGGTTTTAAATGTTACTTTTTCTTCAATAAGCATTTGTAGTTTGTTTTCGTTAAAGCCGGTAAACCATTCGAGTACTTGATGAAACTCTTCTTTTGTTCTACCATTTTTTTCTAACCTATTCCAGTAAAGCGGGTAAATAGAAGCAAAGATCATACTTGCAACTTTCTCATTTTTTTCGGCGGTAACTTTCATTTTTACTGTATTTAAATTGTTTTATGTTTGCACGAGAGGTTATTTACTACATGACTTGATTATTAAAACCAAGTAAAAAAGTTATAAGAGCTTTTAAGCAAGGTTTTTATTATAGTTTTTTTATGTTTTATCCAAAATAGCTGCTTATACCAGTTAATATACTTTGTACTGCATAAGAAGCTAAAATAAGGCCCATAATTTTACTAATTACCGTAATACCGTAATCACCTATTCGTTTTTGTAAATGATTTGCTCCTAAAAGGATAAGACAAGTAATTCCGATTACAAGTAAAACTATTACCGTGGTGATAGCTTGTTGTTGAATTGAGTAAATATGATTATCGGTCATTAAAACAACAGCCATAATTGCCCCTGGAGAGGCTATAGAGGGAATTGCAATAGGAAATATGGTAACGTGTTTATAGTCTGTAATTCTGTTTTTTTCTAGCTCAGGTTTTCCATCACCGAATATCATTGTTAAAGCAAACAAAAATAGAATTACACCACCTGAAATTTGAAAAGCATCAAGTGATACAGACATACCTTCTAAAATAAGTTGTCCGATTATAATAAAAAATAAAAGTATCAGAAAAGCTATTACAGCTGCTCTAATAGCAATCTTCTTTTTATGATGTAAATCAAATTCTTTAGTCGCTTCGAGATAAACAGGTATTGAACCAATTGGGTCAATTACTGCAAAAACAAAAAAGATTGTAGTTAAAAATTCTACCATTTTATTTTATTTCGGGTTTAGTAGCGCAAGTTTTAAGACGCTCTTTATAAATAACAAATTTAAGGACTAATCGTATTGGTAGTAAATTAATTGATAACTTTGTTTGATGTTTTATTTAATTTGATAATCCTTAATGATCGTTTTAATGCCTTCTTGATAAGAAGTTACTTTAAAATCGGGGAACTTATTCTTAAACTTAGAAGAATCAAAGATATTATCGATGGTGTAACGAGGTAATAATTCTTGTGTTTCTTTACTATTACTACTAAAAAAAGAGGCTATTTTTAATACAAACGAATTTAAGACATCATATTTAATAGTACGCCCTAATTGCTTGGAGATTTCGCTGATAATTTCTTTATAAGTAAGTCGGTTATCATCGCAAGGTAAGTGCCAAGTTTGACCATAAGTTTCGGGGTGGTTGGCTATTAGTGCCATTGCTTTACTTGCATCAGGTGTGTAAATTAATGTTCGTAATACGTTGTCGTTTAGTAATACTTTAGGTTTTTTGTTGGCTTTTAGTTTTTCGAAAACAAGAGTGTTTGTTATTCCTTTTGTTTTATCGGGGCCATAAAACTCAGGAGCTCGGCATATAACCGCTTCAATTTCTTTTTTTGCTATTGCTTTTAGTAAAAGTTGTGCCGCATTTTTTTTAGCAATGCCTTTTTTGCCTTCAGAATTTAACTCGGTGTTTTCTTTTTGAACCTTAGTGTTTTGCGGATAGGCATATGTATTATCAAAATAAACGAGTTTACAATTGTTGGCCTTGCAAGCATTAATTACATTCTGCATTATTTTGGGCCAATTGCTTAACCAAACATCAGATTTATAGGGTAGGCCAACGGTCATGTAGGCAATATCAGCATTTACCAAAGCTTTATTTACATCTTCTGAGTTGAGTAAATTCCCTTTGTATAAAATATCGTTCGGATGTACTTTTTTAGGGTTTCGTCCCACTAGTTTTATGTTGTTGGTATAATTGGTTCTTAATTCTTTTGCCAATTCCTCACCAATTATTCCGTTAGCCCCTAAAATTACTTGCATATTTTATCAATTTTTAAATTTTGCTATCAGTTGTTGCCCTTACAATTGCTCTTTTTCGAAAATAACATTTCTTTCGGTATTTTTCTTGTAGATGTTTTTGGTAATCATCTCTTTATTTGCGGTAACACCATCGTTTTTATTATTAGGGTTTAGTGCATATTCGAGTTGATGGTCTATCATTTTTTCGAAAGGAAGCAAGAAGTTTTTGGTATCACATTTTTCTAAATTACCCTTGTTAAGTAGATTTATTACGGTGTAAACAGACTCAATTGTGCTAAGACAAAGCGCTGCTGGCTGCTGCTTAATTATAAATTTTGATTTAATGTTATTATCGAAACTCACTCTTTTTAGTTGTTGCAAGTTGGTACTTAGTTTAAGCATTTTACGAGCGCAAGGCCAGGTGCCATCAAGAATAAAAATGTATGGATTATTACCCATAAAGTAATTTATTTCGACACTTTTTCTAGTAGAGATATTAAAGCTGTCTTTACCAGGGTACAGCAAGAAAGCATTGTTTTTTTTATTGGCAAGTATTTGGTTTACGCGGCTATTATTGGTAAAATCTATGCCAACAATTACCTCTGAGTTTTTAAGTTGAAGGTTTGTTATATGACCGGTTCCGCTTTTTTCTTTTCTGTACTCCTTGGGGTGCATCAGAATAATAAAACGGGTATTGGTATGAAAAGGATTAAGATGTTTACATAGGCAGGTGCTGTTAGGCCGCATACATGTGTAACATTTAATCCTTGGTTTTTTTATATCAACTTGCAAGATAACTATCTTTTTAATTAGGTTCGTGTAAAGTAGTTAAGAGGCTTGTTTTATATGCTTTTAACTTCTTACAAATTTACCTAATGATTCTAGAAGTTGTGGGTTATCATCTAAAGCAATTTTAGCAATTGCATAAAACTCACTCATCCAGTCGCTTATAGCGCCAACAGCAGCGTCTTTTAGTTTGGTGGCATCTTGACTTTCTCCTTTTTCTTTTAAATAATCGGCTCTTGCAGTTTCTAAAACGGTTATTAAGGTACGTGTTTCTTGCAATTCGGTAGGTGTAACTTTTAGGCGTGCTAAAGCTGTTTCTATTTCGGTATTTCCGGCAGCTACGGCATAAAATTTCTTAACGGTTTCTAACCATTTTATATATATGGTAGGTAAGCTGCCTGTTAGGCCTAGTTTTGTTAATAGGTTTTCATCTTTTCTAAAAACTACTTTTCCTTTTTTTCGATGTAAGGAGTATTCGGTTTCTAGCTGGCCTTTAATGGTAGAAAAGTTGTTGTAGGCAATGGTAGTTTCGTCATCTTCTGTTTTGTTGGCATCGTAGGCTTCTCGCGCATTTGTTAATAAGGTTTTTCCTTCGTTTAAAAGTGCTTCTTCGTAGCCAAACTCTGCCATTGTAGTGGCTATTTCTGTTTGTTTTTCTACATTTTCGAATGCTACACGATATTGCTCTAAAGTTTCTGCTTCAGTTAATGTTCTTTTTTTTCCCATTTTTGCTTTTTTAAGATTACTATACTATTTGCGTTTCTCTTAGCGCTACTCGCCAGTATTTTATGTGTCTTTTTCTGTTTTTTACCGTTCTTGTTGTGTTTTTTCTTGTTTTTATTGCGTTTTTGAAGGCTCTTAATGTGTTTTTACTTGCCCTTATTGCGTTTTTGAAGGCTCTTATTGTGTTTTTTACCGTTCTTATTGCATTTTTGATGGCTCTTGTTGCATTTTTTTACGTCTTTATTGTGTTTTTACGCAATATTTTGATGTTAAGGTACAAATAGTTTTTTGCTATTCATAGTTATTTGGTTGTTTTTCAGGTGTTAAGGTTGTGTGTTGTTGCTGTTTTAGGATATATACACCGGCGTTTTTGTTATGAACGAATTGTTATGTTATGCGGAATTAATTTATTGTTTGTTTGGCAGTGTGGTGTACGCAATTTGTGTGAAATTTGATTGGTAAGGCTTTTTTTAAAGTATAAAAGCTCATGGTACTATTTAATAGTAATATGAGCTTGGTATATTGATGAGGTGTTTTTAAGGAAGATTTTTTTATCTGAGTGTTGGGCGATATTTACCTTTTAGCTTTTTTCATAACAATAATATTGATTAAGGATGTGTCTTAAGTTTTGACTCCTATTGTTTTGAAGTTCATGTTCTACACTTGCATCATTCATAATGTGTGTTACGGTGTTGTATAAGAATAGTAGCGGATTTAGAAACACTAACTTTTCGGTTAAACGCAGACCTTTTTTATATTTTGTTTTTAACTTATTAATCTTAAAAGCCAAATTTAAAAATTTGGCGGTCTTTGCAAATAATCAGTAACCATTGAGTTTAGCAATTATTAGCTATGTATATACACGTTGTTGGCAGTAGTTTAATTATTTTCCAAATACCATTGAACCAATAATGGATTCATTGATTTATCTTCAAGAGTTTCTTGTTCATAATTTAAAACGAATTTTTGTGGAATAGATATTCCATAATATGTGTGAGGAAAAGAGTTCTCTTGGTTTTCAATCGGATCATCTGGGTCACTGATTCGAGCCAAATCTATGACATCTCCATTTAGAGTATTAAAACTATGAGTAATAATTGGATATGGAAAAGTCGCTCTGTCAACAAATCCCGTATAGTATCTAAAATTATCATTTAATATTGTTGCTGCTTTTGCAGAGTAATGACATTGCTGATGTATATGGTTATAACCTAGTTGATTCAATTGATTAACAATATTATCTGCGGGTGTTACTACGTCATAATTTTCAATTGTAATAAACTCTTCTATATTTTCCCTTACCCATTGATTAAATTGATCCTTGTCAAATGGGTAGATATCAGCGTAGAGTGGACCACCTTCGTCTAGGCACAATTCATAGAAGTCAGTTTCGTTTATATTCATTTAGTGTATCTTAAAATTTATTACTTATGTTAATCAAAGTGTTATTAAATAATTGTCAATTTATGTGTTTTAAGTAGTTCATACGCAATGGTCATTGCTTTAATTCCATCATTCCAAGTAGGGAATTGATTATTAAAATGTTTAATCATATTAATAAATTTTCTTCCTTTATGTAATTTTTCTATTTCTTCAATAGTTAAGTTTTTAAATTTACCTAATTTATCAATGGTGTCAACTAATTTTTCCCTTTGTTCTATTAGTTGATTGTTATTAGCATGCATCCTAACGCTAATTTCAAATAAAGCTGCTATACCATATATTGAGTTAGGAATATCTTTGTCATCAATAGTTCCATATTTTGAATAACACTTATTATAAAATTTTATTAATGAAGGGTTAGAATTAAACAATCCTAAAAAGTCAAAATCATCTTCTTTAGGTGTATTTCCTGAAGTTATAATACCTTTTTGATAAACAACGGTTTCTGGCACTTCTCCCTTTACAGAATTAATAAATTCAAAATAGTTTCCATGCCTTATCATTTTAAATTCTGCATTGAAGTCATTAATGTCAGCATTTGACTTTAATACTTTTAGCATATAACCAACTGTTGTCGCAAATGGCTTTACTAGTTCTTTCATTGTTTTTGATTGGTGAATGTCTTGTCCTGAAATATGGCTACAGGTTAAAATTGATTTTAAGCTGATAATTGATATACCATATTAGGTGTTTTATAGTCTAAAGATAAGTGTAATCTTATTTCGTTGTATAAATTAATTGCATTTTTTGCCGCTCTCTTTGCTTGTGCCACGTTATCAAAGGTTTGGTCTAGATAAAATTCATCTTTTAAAATACCATTTATGCGTTCGGCTATCGCATTTTCATAACAATGATTTTGTTCGGTCATACTAATACTTATCTTTTTTCTTTTGAGTATTTGTGTGTATACATTACTACAATACTGTATTCCTCTGTCTGAATGATGAATAAGTTGTTTAATGTTTTTAGCTTGATAAATAGCCTTATTAAGAGCTCTTACACATCCTTTTAACTCCAAACTATCACTTAGGTCGTAACCTACTATTTTTCTAGAATGCATATCAGTTATTAAAGCCAAATAGCAAAACCCTTTTACGGTTCTAATGTATGTGATATCAGATACCCAAACTTGGTTATTTCTAGTAACTTCCAGGTCTTTTATGATGTTGTTATATTTATAAAAACGATGATAAGAGTTCGTGGTTCTAGCACTTGTTTTTCTTCTAAGGGTTAACATTTGATGCTTTCTAAGCACCTTAAATAAAGTATCTCTGCCAACTTTAATATTAGCTTTATTAAAATCTATATTTAACGATTTCACGAGTTTTCTTACACCTTCTCTAGGAAGGGATTTGCGTCTTTTTTTAACGATGTTAATAATTTGTTGTTCTAGTTTTAAACGTTTATCAGCTCTAGATTTGTATTTATAATACGCGTCACGCTTATGACCAAAACAATGGGTTATAGTCTTTAAAGAAGCAAATCCCTTAGATTTTTCTTTAGCTTTAATTAAGGCTTTATACTTAACTTTTTTTTAGTTCAGCGATAGATTTATAGCCTAAATCTTCAGCAGCTACTTCAAGATAGGATTCTTCTACCATAGCATCGAGATCTTTTTTTAGGAGTAGTTTTTTAAGCTGTTCAACCTCTTTTTGAAGTGCTTTAATTCTAGATATTTCGTCTTTAGTTTCCACTTTTACTCTGGTATTCATTAAGTCTTTACGATTGTACTTTTTAATCCACACATTTACTGTTGTAGGAGCAATAGAGTAGAGTTTACAAAGTTCGCTCTTTGTGTGTTGTATTATACTGAAATAGGTTGACTCTTTTTTAGTTAAAATTCTCCGTTCTTAAATCGTTAGTTCATGTAAATTTACTTTATTTTTTCGATACGACTTGTATTTGATATTAGGATTTAAATGTACTTCTGCAGGTTTTCTTAATTCCAGGCTAAAATGCGTTCTTAAATTGTTATAAATATATACTGCTTGCTCCGTCATTTTTTGAGCTAGTTCTGTGTTTTTAATCGTTTGTTTTAATCCATATTCGTATTTCAACGTTCTATTAATTCGTTCTGCTACAGCATTTTCATAAGGGTCGTATTGCTCAGTCATACTCATTGTAATGTTATTGTTTTCGGCGAATTCTGTGTATTTGGGATTGCAATATTGAAAACCTCTGTCTGAATGATGAATAAGCTTTTGATTGGGGTATTTTCTGTTTTTAATGGCCATAGCGAGTGCATCGGTGCAAAGTGATGTTCTCATGTGGTTATCTAGTTTGTAGCCCATAATCTGTTTAGAATAAGCATCTGTAACAATAGCTAAATAATTATGACCGTATTGTGTTTTAATGTAAGTGATATCGCTTACCCATAGTTGTTCTGGTCGAGTAGGAATGTGGTCTTTTACTAGGTTCTTATATTTTTTGTACATATGGTTTGAGTTTGTCGTTTTGATGTAATTTTTAGTTTTGGGAATCAAAAGATTATTTAGTCTGAGGAAGCGATAGAACTTGTCTCTTCCGATCTTAATATTAGCCTTATTAAAATCAGCTTTAAGTTCTGCATGTAGCTTAATTCCACCAGTTTTAGAGCTTACTTTTTTCCGGTAGTCCTTAACCATTTTAATTAGTTCTTGATGCTCTATTTGTTGTTTTTGTTGGGTTTTGAGTCTTTTGTAAAAGGCTTGTTTAGATATCCCAAAACATCCATAGAGCCATTTTCTTTTATACGCTGTTTTTTCTTTTGCTCTATCTCTTTTGCTAATGTTTTGGGCAATGACTTTTTTGACATATCGACTCCTGTAATAAGTTCCATATCAGCGATAATGTCTTGTTGGAAGTCTTTTTGAAACTCAAGTTCTTCAATCTTTTCCTTTAACTTTTTAATTTCATCGTTTTTACTCATACCTGTATTTTGTTGTACTAAGGTACTGTATTTTCTTAACCAATAGGTAATGGTTGTTCGAGGGATATCGTATTTTTTTGAAGCTTGGTTATTGGATAGTTGTCCGCTAAGGATTTGGTCAACGACTAAAAGTTTGGTTTCTAAAGTGGCTTTTTGGTAGCTTTTTTTTCGCCAGTGTTCATTTTGTGTTTTCATAAGTGACTGTAATTAATTGCTTAATTTTTAGTCAACCTATTTCAGGAAAGTTCACGGGTCAGAATTACTGCCAACGTGATTGTGTATGGTTAGTTGCGTGATTTAGGCACTAAGTTAGCAAATAAATCACAGATAGAATATTCCGCAGGAATGTTCGTAAGTAGGCTTAAAACAAGCAATTAATTATACACGGTGTTATATAGTTACCGCACTCAATTACACTTAATTTCTCTAAAACCCTTTATATATAGTACTTTACAGGTTTTTACTAAAGTAAAGTAATGCAACAAAATGCGCTAAAATGCTTGTTTTGTTGTACCTATTGTTGTACCTTAGTACTCGGTTGCACCGCATTGCACACCTTTAAAACCAGTACTTTATGTCTTCAATAAAATTAATTTTAAGAAATAACAAAGTAGATAAAGCAGGAGAAGCACCTCTTTATTTAAGAGTTATCAAAGACCGTAAAACTAAATTCATTTCGTTAAGCCTAAAATTAAAGCCAAATGAATGGGATGAAGATAAGCAAAAAGTAAAGAAGAATCATAGTAATTCTACAAGACTAAACGCTTACATATCTCAAAAGGTAGCAGATGCAAAAGGCGAGATTGCAGACCTTGAAAGAAGAAACCAATCTACAACCGCAAGAAAACTAAAAGAGGCCATTAAGGGTAAACCCTTAACGAACTTTTTTGACTACTCTGATAATCTTTGTGAAAAGCGAAAAGATACTTTAGCACATTCAACGTATAAGAATTACAAAACTTATTTAAAGAAATTCGAAAAGTTTGTAGGACATAGAGAATTAATGTTTGAAGATATTACTGTTACCACTTTAAAAGATTATGCATCCTATTGCAGTTCTACATTAGGCAATAATAATACAACCATAAATTTCTCTTTAAAGATTATGAAGATAATGTTTAAGGAAGCACAAAAAGAAGATTTAATACCTTTGGATTTATTTCCCTTTAACAAGTTCACGGTAAAAAAAGAAAAGAGTACAAAACGCTATCTATCTGCTGAACAGTTTCAGGACTTTATGGATTTAGAAGTTTCAAATAAAGACAAAGCACAGATTATAAAAGATATGTTTATTTTTTCAGTCTTTGCAGGTGGTTTTAGATTTGGCGATATGATAGAGCTTAAATGGAAGAATTACGATAACAAAAACGGCAAAATCACAAAGGTAATCAGAAAAACAAACAGACAGCATAGTGTTAGAATAGGTCAAAAAGCAGTTGAGATATTAGAGAAGTATCAACAAAAAGACCAGAAGCAAGAAGATATAATTTTCCCTTTTGCAAATATTGAAAAAACCTATTTTACAGATAAAGAGCATAGAAATTTAATAACAGGTAGAGCAATAGCATTAAGTAATATGTATTTGAGAAAAATGGGTACACGTTTAGAACTACCTTTTAATTTAAGTTTTCACATAAGCAGACATACATTTGCTACAAGGGCATTAAATAATGGTATGCGTATAGAACACGTTTCTAAATTGATGGACCATTCAGATATTGGTATTACACAAGTGTATGCAAAAATTATTAGTAGTGAGTTAGATAATGCAGTAGATAAATATATCAATTAATATGGGTAAGTTTTCAGATATAGAAATTAAAATACTAGACCGTTTAACAGAAGTTATAGATGGGGTATTAGAATCAATTGGTTATGAGAATAGTGAAAAAGATAGAATGCTTTATTCGACCTGTATTAATGATGATGAAAAAGACGAATTAACTAAAAAGGAAATCAAAAAACTTCAAAAAAAAATATCAAAGTGCAATCCAAATATAGCAGGCTATATTTCAGCATTTCTAAATAAGTATGAACTAGAACAACACGAAGGAGATTTTTATAGTTACAGAGAGCGTATAAGCAGGAATTTTTTAAGTAATTATTATGAGGGTATTGAGCAACTTTCGGAGGAATATACAACAAATGAAAAAGTAGATGCAGAAGATGAAATGTATTTTGAAGCAGTATTAAATGACGAACTATATAATTTTGATAAAGATGAAATAGATAATTTTATTAAATATATGGCTTACGCGCAAAGGCTATCAACTTTCAAAAGTATTTTAGAATCTGTAGAAGAAGAAAAAGCAAAAAAAGAAATTAGCAAAGAACCAGATCAACCAATAATGATAAACAACCAATTTCAGTACAACAACTTTAAAGATTTATTATTAGTAGAAGAATTAGAAAAGCGTATAGCAATTGAAGCAGTAGAGTACAAAAAGAATTGCGATGACTATTGGGAAACTTATACTTTCGACCCAACCTATTTTGATGCGTTTATTTCTGGTGAGTTGTACACTATATTTTTAAACGCCATATATGAAAGAATAAAGCCTTTAAATGACTTTGAAATTAATAAATACCTAACACTATCAGTAAATCAATTTAAGACGCACATACCACAAAAACGAGCAGAAGCCTTTAAAAGAATTTATCACGACACCTATTGGCATCCAAACTATATGGAGTACAATCCAAATCAGTACGAGAATAAATATCCTGTTCACGTTTGGAAGCATTATACAAATCATTTTCACTTATTTAAAGAAGCATCAGAAAATATATTGCAGGACTTTAAAAAAGGCTTAATTGGTAGTGGCAGAAAACAAGAAGTAATTGAAAAGCCAAAAACTAAAACCAAATCAAAACATCAATCATTTACCTACATTAATAATCTTACTGGTCAAACACAGTTAACCGATTTAATGAATACTTTAAAGCGTAAAAACCTTATTGATAATTCAACCGATTTAAAAGACTTTAGAAAAGCGTTTAGCGGAGAAGAAATCGAAAAACCTATTGTTTGGACTGGTAATATTAGCGAACTTTCATATTTCATTAAGCAATTGCATAATGAATTAAAACTTGTTGAAAACTTGAAGCAACAGCAATGGGCAGTAACTATAAACTGTTTTGTTCAAGAAAACGGAGAGCAATATAACCGCACAAAATTAAGAACTCAAAAAGTTCCTACTACATCAAAATACATCGATATGGCATTAAAAACACTATAATAACACTCTACACTTCAAGTGCAGTATTAAAAAACTTTCTTTAAATAATACAGTTAATCTCTTTTAGGTTAGCTGTTTTTTTATGCCACTCTACACTCTGCACCTTACTCTAAACCCTTGTTTCTAAAGTGTTTTGAGCCTCTATTTCTGACAATCTTTGTTTTCATAATCATTAAAATTTCACACAATGGAAGCAATTATTTTAAGTGCACAACAGTACAAAGAATTAGTAAATCGTTTAGATGTTCTAAACAAAAAACTAGAAGAAAAGCAAAAGTCACCAAACGACACATTTCTCGATAATCAAGAATTTTTACAGCTAATGAATATTAGCAAAAGAACAGCGCAATCCTGGAGAGATGAAGGAAAAGTGTCATTTTCTCAAATAGGTTCAAAAATTTATTATAGAATGAGCGATGTACAGAAGCTTTTGGACAAGAACTATAAACAAGCTTTTTCAAGTAAAAAACGCAATTACTAATCCGTAAATCTTAAAGTTATGCAAGCTGTCGTATCTGTCTTTAAAGACTTCGTAAACAAGGTTGAGGATAAGCCTTTAGAAAAAATCCTAAACGATATTAAATTAGGTGCTTATAAAACTGAAATAAGCGATATAAGAAACTTATTATCTAATGATAACAAACAGGAAGCAGACCAACTTAAAAAGCAATTAATTGCTTTTACAGTATCAGGTACTTTCAATAATGGTAGAAGTATTGATAAGATAAATGCGTACAGTAAATATGTAATTTTAGATATAGATAAATTAGAAGATTCACATTTACAATTAATAAAAAACACCACACGTTTAGCATCTTATACGTATGCATCATTTATTAGTCCTAGTGGTAAAGGCTTGAAAGTTATTGTAAAAGTAAATGCAAGTAAAGAGTGTCATAAAGAAGCCTACAAACAAGTTGTAGACTATTACGAACAAGCATTAAATATTGATATTGATACCTCTGGAAGCGATATTTGTCGTTTATGTTTTGTGTCTTATGATGAAGATTGTTTTATCAATGCTAATGCAGATACTTTTGAAGTAATCATAAAACCAAAAGAAATAGCACCACCAATAAAACAGAACAATCAAATAAATAATGATATTGAAGCTTACATATCCGAAATAGAAAAAACAGCAACCGATATTACAGGTAATTATGAAACGTGGCGAAATTTAGGTTTTGCATTATCAGAAGAATATGGAGAAAGAGGAAGAGAATACTATCATAGAATTAGTAGATTTTACATCAAATACAATTATCAAGAATGCGATAAACAATTTACCAATTGTTTAAAAGCGAAAGGTACAGGCGTAAATATTTCTACATTTTACTATATGGCGCATCAAAATAATATAAAGCCATTTAAAGAAACTATTGAAGAAGAACTATTAATACAAAAAGAAGAAACCAATCTAGAAGATTATTCAGATAGTCCAACGTTCTCAACTTCCTTAATTCCTCAACTTCCGCAGTTCCTTCAACACGTTGTTAAATATACTAAAACAGACCAAGAAAAAGATATAATGATATTAGGTGCAATAACAGCTATAAGTGCTTGTTTGCCTAAAATATACGGTATCTATGATGGCGATAAAGTATATTCTAATTTATATTTATTTATAACAGCGGCAGCAGCTTCAGGTAAAGGCAAACTAAAATTTTGTAAACGATTAGTATATAAAATTCACAAAACAATGCGTGAAGAAGCAAAACTAATGGAAGCAGAATATGATGCGGAACTAGCGCAATACAATAAGAACAAAGCGAAAGATGAAAACCTAAAAAAACCACCAAAACCACCAATTAGAATGTTATTTATTCCTGCAAATAATAGTTCAACTGGTATGTTTCAATTATTACACGATAGTAAAGGTAGAGGACTAATATTTGAAACCGAAGCAGATACACTAGCTAAAAACTTTAAAACAGATTATGGTGATTATTCTGATGGTTTTAGAAATGCGTTTCATCACGAAACAATAAAATATTTTCGCAGAACAGATAGGGAATATGTAGAGATTGAAGAGCCTTGTTTGTCTTGTGCATTAACAGGCACACCAAAACAAGTTTTGGCGTTAATGCCAAATGCTGAAAATGGTTTATTCAGTCGCTTTATGTTTTATCAAATGCCAACAAGTACCAATTGGAAAAATGTATTTGCTATTGATACTAAAAAAGGCTTAAATGAGTATTTTGATAATTTAGGTAATGAATTTTATGAGTTATACAGACAATTAATTACAAATACAGAAATACAGTTTTCATATACCGAAGAACAACAAGAAGTATTTAATCAATTTTTTTCAAAAATTAATTTATACTATCTAAATGTAAATCCATTAGAATACAATTCATCAATTAAAAGAATGGGTATTATAGCGTTTAGAATTAGTATGATTTTAACGGTTTTGCGAATACTAGAAACTGGCGATGTTTCAAATCCTTTGTATTGTTCGGATGAAGATTTTCAAACTACGTTAACAATGGTAAAAGCACTAATAAAGCATAGTAGTAAAGTGTATTCTAGTTTACCAGAAGATAAAACAGCCATTAATTATAAAAACAAAAAAGAGCAATTTATTGAAAGTTTAACATTACGTTTTACTACACAAGACTATATTAGTTTTGCAAGTAAATTAAATATTACCCAAAAAACAGCAGAACGCTATATTACCAGTCTTTGTAAGTCTAAATTTTTAGCAAGAGAATCTCAAGGTAATTATTACATTCCATCAAAAGAAGTAAGTGAGGAAAATGAGGAAAGTAAGGGTAATGAGTAGTCAGTTTCCTCAATTCCCTCAATTCCCTCAATTATCATTTTAGGGGTTTATTATAAATATAACGCAATACGTTATATAAATACAAAGTAAATACTATATATTTATAGCTTCAAATCAGAATCTTTTATGAACCGCATTAAAGAAGTTTTAGAAGAAAAGGGTATTAAACAAGTTTGGTTAGCAGATAAACTGGGTAAAAGTTTCAATACGGTTAATGGGTATGTTCAAAATAGAAATCAACCGAGTTTAGAAGTGTTATACGATATAGCAAAAATTCTAGATGTTAACCCAAAAACGTTATTAGTTGACACTATTTAATAGTGGTAACTTATATGTTAATAAAAAGTAAATGAGATATATAGGTAATAAATCTAAATTATTAGATTTTATAGGTAGTGTTATTCAAAAACACAAAATAAAAGGTGAAAGTTTTTTAGACTTGTTCGCTGGGACATCAAGCGTCGGTGATTACTTTAAGGATAGTTATAAAATTATTTCTAATGATTTTATGTATTATTCTTTTGTCTTTAGTAATGCTAAATTATTAAATGAATCAATTCCTTTATTCAAAGACTTTAATAAAAAATATTCGACTAATATATACGATTGGTTGAATGAAAAAACCTTTAAACCAAATAAACATTTTTTTATATATAACAATTACACACCTAAAGGTGATAGAATGTTTTTTACAAAAGCAAATGGTTTAAAGATTGATGGTATAAGAGTATCTATTGAAGATTTGTATCGTGATAGAGTTATAACCGAGAATGAATATTATTTTTTGTTAGCTTCTTTGTTAGAATCTGTCACTAAAGTTTCAAATACTTCTGGCACGTATGAAGCTTTTTTTAAGTTTTGGGATTCAAGAGCTGAAAAAGATTTTTTAATCAAACCATTAGAATTTCATTGTAATAAATATAACGATAAAAACGTAATCTACAATCAAGACAGCAACAAATTACTTCGTGAAACAGAGGGTGATATACTTTATATAGACCCACCTTATTCAGTTACTCAATATGCTTCAGCATACCATATTTTAGAAACTATTGCAAGGTATGATTTTCCATATATAAAAGGTGTTGGTGGTAAAAGAGATAAAGGGAAATGTGTTTCATTATATAGTCGTAAACATCAAGCTTACGAACAGTTTGAAGATTTATTTCGTCAAGCAAACTTTAAACATATTTTAATTAGTTACAGTAACCAAAGTATAGTTCCTCTTGAAGATCTAGTGGAGTTAGCTAGACTTTTTTCTTGTGATAATAAAGTTTACGTAGAGGATTTAAGTTATAGGGAATATCAAAATCACCGTTCTAGCAATAAACGAGAAGGTAAAAAACTTAAAGAGGTAATTATTTATTTCAAAAAAAACAATAAAGTCATTAAGTCACCTCTTAATTATTCAGGTAGTAAAGATAAGCTAGTGCCACAAATAATAAAAGAACTTCCTAAACGCATAGATACTTTTGTGGATGTTATGGGTGGCGCTTTTAATGTGGGTGTAAATATTATCACAACGAATAAAGTTGTTTATAATGAAATTAATAGTTGGGTTTTTAATATAATTGAATGGCTATTAAAAGGTAATAAAAATACAATAATTAAAAGTATAGTGGAAACTATATCAAGCTTCAACTTAGATAAAGGTGCAAAAATCGAATATTTACAACTAAGGAAGGCTTACAACGAATTGGATTCTAAAACTTTATATTTGTATGTCTTGCATATGTATGGTTTTCAAAATATGATACGTTTTAATAATTCAAAAAAATTTAACACGCCAATTGGTGTTGCAGGCTACAGCGATGACATAAAAAAAAGGATTCTTGCTTTCAAGCCAAAATCTAATACAGTTTTATCAAACAAGTGTTACACAAAGATAAAATGGGAAAGCTTCAATCTAAACACAGTATTTTATTTTGACCCACCGTATTTTATTACCAGTGCTTCTTATAATGATGGCAAAAGAGGTTTAAAGGGTTGGAACGGTGACTCAGAGGTAGAACTATTGAGTATCTTAACAAAAATAAACAGTTTAGGCCATAAATTTATGCTGTCTAATGTGTTACATCATAGAAATAAAACGAACCATTTATTAATAGAATGGATTCAAGAGCATAATTTTAAAGTTGTAGATGTTGGCACAACAGGCTGGCGTTATGCTAAAAATGAAGTATTAATCAAAAATTTTTAATCAATGGGTAATAAAATTATATTCTCAAATAAACTTAACGATATATTATTATCACAAGAATCTTTAAGCTTATTATTAACTAAGGGTCTATCTAGCTTTGATGATTTTATTGATAGTTTAATAGATAGCATAAATCATTATAATCCTAAACTTAATATTTCAAATATAGTATTTCAAGACATTAAGTTAGATACTTATTCTGGTTTGATTCACGATGAAACAGAAAAACCACTAGGCTACCTTTTTTTAATACCACCTAAATTAGGTACTCGTAGTGGTTTTTTATCACAGCAAGTTTTAGGTTTTTTATCAAACGTAATAAAAGCCATAGAAAAAACACCAACTTATGAGGTTTCGAACCTACCAATATATATATTAAATAGTGATGTTGAGGATATTATTTTGTCTAAGGCTATTAATATAGTTGGTGCTAGAATTTTAGGGTTTCATTTTATTGACCTTTATGGTCGTGATGAAAAAAGTATATTATTAGAAAAATACGGAGAAGTATCTTTTAAAAGCATAGCTGAATTTGATAATTTACTTAAGCTTAATGGTGTTAATGAATATTTTGATTTAGATATTAGTAATTCTAAAATTATATTTAAAACAGATAGATTAAAAAACCTTCAAGAACCTTTAACTAATGAGCCATATTATTTTGGCATCAAAGCTTTGCCAGCTTTGTGTTTAGCTTCTAAAGAATCTTTTGATATTGATTTAACTGCCTTCGATGTTTGGTACCCTACGGGTACAAATAAAAATGTAAAAAGTTTTTATGAATATGCCAATAAACTAAAGTCTATAAACTATAATTTTAAACAAAAGATTTTTTATGGTGCACCTGGCACAGGTAAAAGTTATTTAGTAGATAAGATTATTGAAGGTAAAAATATAAGTGCTGATGATATTTTTAGAATAACATTTCATCCTGAGTATACTTACTCTGATTTTATAGGTCAATTATTGCCAACAGTTGAGGATAATAATGGTGAAAAGAATATAAGTTACAAATTTAATAAAGGCGTTTTTACACAGGCTATTCAAAAGGCTTATTTTGATACATCTAAAGAAGTATACCTTATCTTAGAAGAAATGTCAAGAGGTGATGTTGCCTCGATATTTGGTGATGTTTTTCAATTGCTTGATAGACATAAAGTGGGGAGTATATTTGGCTATAGTCGCTATTTTGTTAATAACGATGTTATAGCAAAAGACATTACTTATTTTCCTGGTAATAAAATAAAATTACCACCTAACCTTATAATAATGGGTACAGTTAATACAAGTGACCAAAATGTCTTTGTGATGGACACAGCTTTTAAAAGAAGATTTGAGTGGGAATACGTAAGTGTAAAACCAATAAAAAATACAACTACAGGTCTGTTTTTAAATAATGCATCCATTAATTATTATGATTTAGACAACACTAAAAAAGCATCGCAATGGGTAGAGTTTTATATGAAGTTAAACAAGTTTATATCGAGTAAAGATTATCTTGATTTGGGTGAAGACAAGCAAATAGGACAGTTTTTTATAGAGTTTTCTAATAAAGATAACGAAGAATTTGTGTCGGACAGTATAAAAAATAAACTTTTACAATATTTGTGGAGTGATATTCATAAAGCTTCATTTAAAAGAGATATTAGTTTGTTTTCAGAAGATATATCTAGTTTTAGTGAATTATATGATAGCTTTTCCGACAATAAGAATGTATTTAGTGCAGCCTTTATTCAATTATTAAATAGCTAATATTTCAACTTGTTCGAATGTCAAAAATAGCAATAGGTCAGGATGGTAGCTCAGTCAATAAAAGTGCTAAAAATAAATTTGGCTTAATTCAAGGATTAGATACTCGTTTTAAGCATAAACGGTTAGATTCTGAAGTTTACGACTTTGTTGGTTTGGTTTGTCAACAAGAACAGACGTTAGTTGTTTTTCCAAAGCATTATTATTCTGAAGAAACACTAACTGGTTTATTGAATGATGATACTTACGTTTTAAGTGATATAATATTATTGTTTGAGGTAATACAAAAATATCTTACAAATCAAAACCCTAAAGCTCTTAAATACGCTGGTAATAGGTTAGAGTTTGAGTCAGAATTTCCTTTCGCTTCATTTTTTTCCATTTATACTTATTTTCAACAGTTCGGCATTTATACAGAAAGAATAACTAAAACAAAAATAGGTTATAAGGGTAAAATATCTTGGAAAGATACTATTCGTAAATCTGCTAAAATATATAGCGGTCAGAACTTATTGCATTTTCCTTATTATATAAAGGAGAATAAATCTAAACAAGTTTTTATTAGTGATTGTATGGCTTTTGCTATAGATTATACTTTAAACAGATTTTCTTTTTTGTTCAGTATACCTAAAACAAATCACAAAAAATCAACATTCGATTTTTTTGAAAATAGTGAGTATGTAGTAAAGCACCTTCAAGCTATGAAAAATGAAGTTTTTAAAGATGTTAACAGAAAATTAATCTATGATTTAATAGAGTTTTATTCAGATTTAGCGGAACATAGACGTGGTGGTGATATTCATATTAAAATTAAATATTTCAATTTAGTTTGGGAAGATATGGTTGGTCATTACCTTAACAACCACTTTGTAAATGTTGATGATGAGAATAAAATGTTATTTGATATAAGTAACTTTAATTCAAAAGTTACTTTTTCTAAAAAAAGTTTTAATGTTGATAAATCAAATAACCAATACAAAATTGAACCAGATCATTATTTTATTGATAGCGAGCATCAGTATATATTTGATGCCAAATATTTTGATAGTTTAGCAAGTTTGAATTATAAGCAATATTCTTATCACGAAATGTTAAAAAACAAGATTGAGGATAACAAAACAATTAGTGCGCTATTGCTACCAAGTGAGTATGATAATTCTACTGAAATTCACTTCATATTATCTGACGAATATAAACAAGAAGAGGCGCAAAGCACTACAATAATATCTCAGCGTTTAAGAACACGCGAGGTGATGACAACTTACCTCAAATCTCGCCTAAAAATATAATTACTAACAATATTTTAAGATATATATAATTATGATTATCTATAATTTTCAAAAAAATAACACTTTAACTAGAGTGAAAGAAAAACCGTTTAAACTAGAGCGAGAAATTCAAAATGTTTTTGAAAATAATCTTACTAATATAATGGGTTTACAATTGGTTAAGTCAGAATTTTCGATTAAAAACAAACGCATAGATACTTTGGCGTACGATTTACAGTCAAAAGCGTTTATAATAATAGAATACAAAAGAAGTAAAAATATAAGCGTTGTAGATCAGGGGTTTACTTATTTAAGTTTGATGCTAGAAAATAAAGCTGACTTCATAGTTGAATATAATGAAACACTAAAATCATCCTTAAAGCGGACTGAAGTAGATTGGAGTCAAACTAGAGTTATATTTGTGTCTACAGGCTTTACAGATAATCAAAAAACAGCAACAAACTTCAAAGATATAGCTATAGAATTATGGGAAGTAAAACGTTATGAAAATAATTTAATTAGTATCAATCAAATTAAGAAAAGTAATTCGGCTGAAAGTATTAAGCCTATTACATCAAGTAATAACGCATTAGAATCTGTTGCAAGAGAAATTAAAGTATATACATTAGAAGACCATACAACGAATAAATCAGATGATATAATCGAATTATATGAGGTCTTTCGGGATGCAATAGTAAACCTTGCTGACGATATTGAGATAGTACCAAAGTTAGACTACATAGCATTTAAGAAGAACTCTAATATAGCTGATATATGCATTCAGCGTAAAGGTTTAAAATTATGGATAAATCTAAAAAAAGGTCTTTTAGATGACCCTAAAAAATTAATGCGTGATGTTTCGAATATTGGTCATTGGGGTAATGGTGATTATGAATTAGTCATAAAGAACACCAATGATTTAGAATATATAATGAGTCTGATAAAACAAGCTATCTAACTAAAGAGTCCCCACAACACAAAACCCAGTTTTTTCGTACCTCAAAATCCTCTGTCTTTTGTGTTGTTCCGCTCGCCAACGCATAGTTGGTTTTATGTCATAATAGTTGTAGCCAACGCTATAATGGCACATTGCTTGTTTTATTTAGACGTATCTATTTTATTAAATTGGTACAATAAAAAAGCAAAGAGCCATTGCCAACGCTCAAACAACTATTACGCCAAAAAACCAACCCAAAGCTAAGTTACATAATAGAAGTTATAGTAGCAAAAACCTTTTCAATGGTACGCTACGCTAAGTTTTTATGTTTTGGTAGCTATAACTGCTATTATGTAAAATATCCGCTCATCCAACGCTCACATCCGAACATATAACAACATTTTGAACTAACAATGAACATTCCTACATTCTTGCATTGTTTTTATAAGTGCTTTTTTAGTTTCATTACAACAAGGCTTTTAATTTTGAAGTTGTGGTTTATATAAGATAATTTGTAAAGCACCTATAAAATCAAAATATCCCAATAAGAGTATTGCCATTTATTTGTCAATAACATTAGTAAATCCAAAAGAAAATAGAGTACAAAACAAATAAAGGGCAATACACTTATTTCCGCTTCTGCCAGCGCACTAGGTACTTTAATATTGTTTTTATTTCTTATCTCATTCCATTGCACAAAACCATCGTTAAGTCCAAGTATTCCTTATCTCAAGTCTTTGTTTATTCCATTTCACTAAGAAATAAAAATGTCCTAACATCATATTTAGTACTATAAAAAAATAAAAAAGGTAGCAAATATAAGTGCCTTGCTACAGCCAACGCTAAAAGGCTGTAAAGGTCAAGCCCTACGGGTTTTGAATAAAACTTTTTTCACAATATTTCATATTTTTCATTAAACATTTTAACTCAAAAAACTTTTATCCAAAAACCTTGACAGCCTTATCCAAGGCACTTTTCGGTAGCACATCTTTTTTCTTTCTTTTCCAAAAATAATGGCGCGAAGCGTAGCGAAGCAAATTTTAAATTGGATAGCTATGTCAACTTTTGAACTGAAAACACATCGAATCGGAAAAACTTACTCAAACCCTCATTTTTTTATACTAAACAAAGGTCTAAACAGCGGAAAACCGCTCTCAAATCCGTGTCCTAACTGTTTTGTAGTGAAAACTTCAACCGAAAAGGAAAGAAACACGTTGTTTCATTTATCTATGATGCTACAAATAGGCGGTTTTTACGCTTACTATTTAAAAGGAAGTGTTATTCCGTTTATCTCAATAGATGATTGCAGAAAAACGCTTAAAAGCAGTTTAAAATCAAATTGCAATGCAGACGATATAATGCAAAAACATATTAAAGCGGTTGAAGTTATCAGTAAAAAAGAAAAAGAATTACAAAATGTCATTGATAAAATGGCAGTTTTAAAGGTCGCATATATACGTAATTGCTTCAATCTAATGCAAACGAAAGAAGCCTAACGCAAAGGCATCACAACACACTAAAACAGTAACAAAATGGCATAGTTTTAGTTATATTAGAAGAATAAACAAAGTTTAAAAGCAATATCAAGTCCGTACCAAATCCGAACGAGTATTAATTTTAAATTTAAATAGTAATGGGTAAAATTGCACAGGGTATTTTAGGAGGGTTATCAGGAAAAGTAGGTAACATTATTGGAGGTAGTTGGAAAGGTATTGACTACATCAGAATTAAGCCATCAAGTGTGGCAAATCCTCGAACAGAGGGACAAGTTAATCAGCGTAATAAGTTTAGTGCTACGTTGGAATATTTACAACCGAATAAGGCATTTCTTAAAATCGGTTATAAGTCATTTGCAACAAAGAAAACAGAATTTAATGCTGCGATGTCTTACGTGCTAAATAATGCAGTAGGAGGTGTTGCGCCAAACTTTACAGTAGATTATGCAAATGCTTTATTGAGTAGAGGTTCATTGTCTACAGCTTTAAATCCAACAACAGATTTAGCAACAGCTGGTCAAGCATCATTTGCTTGGGGTGATAACTCGGCAGAGGGAAATGCAAATACAACTGATAAAGCAATGGTATTAGTTTACAATCCAAGTAAAAAAGAATCAATGTATATTTTGGATGGTGCAATTAGAACCGCAGGTTCTCAAACGGTAACACTACCAGGAACTTATGCAGGCGATACAGTAGAGCTGTTTATTGCGTTTGTTTCCGCTGATGGTACACAAGTATCAAACAGTTTGTATTTAGGCTCTGGTACGGCAGCTTAATAACTTTAAGCGTAAATACATACAAAAAGAAACCGTTACAGTATATTTGTAACGGTTTTTTTATGCTTTTAGATCACTATTTTTACTTCTTAATTTTATAGTTTAAAAAGTTGTACCTATGTTGTACCTTTTTTAATTAATTATTATTTAAGTCAATAAAATCAACACTTACAGGGTGTTATCTACACAACACGGTGTTGGCATTAGTATTTTTATTCAATTTTTGAGAATTCCATTATGTTTATAAATTTCTGAATTAAATCTAAATTTTCATTTTCTTTAAAAATATTAATATCGAAATATTCTTTTCTAATTTGGTTATTTGCGATACTCATTATTGTTAACATCGGGATTATACTTTTTAAATACCTATTATAAAAACCAATCAAGTCATTTTTCTTATTTGGGATTTTGTAACCATATTTTCCTTCTATACTTACAATTATAATTCCTTTGTATCTCAAACTTGAAATTAATTCACGAAGATTATCTATTGATGACTTCTTATTAACTCTTGATAAAACATTCACTAATTCATAAGATTCAGAAAGTCGATACGGGTCAGTTTTGTAAATTAAAAGTAAGTGTTTTAATAATTCAGTTTCTTCTAATGTTGCGTTGTCACTTTGCAAGTAATCTAATACTATTTTAAGACATAATTCTCCAACCTTTTTATCAGATATGTCAATATCTTTGTTGTATTTTCCTAAATAGTTTGACGTTTCATATGGATAAAAATCAACAAATAACCTGTCATTTATTTCATTGAATATTTCATTGGCATTTTTGTCTTTGTGACTTGAACAATATATTTTTCCAACACAACCTGAAAAAAAATCTGCCATTTGTATTAAAGGTTCTTCGTATTTATCATCCGCAATTTTGTAAACTCTATCCGGTTGAAAAAGTGTTGGTTGGAAAACACGTTTACCAATATAATTACTTAAACTTTCTCTGAATTTTTCTTCTCCAATTTTGTCAAAATATATCTCAAAACTCTCATATCTTTCTACAAATTGTGTTAAAAAGATTCTTTGAAAGAATTTATAAAAAACAGTTTTATCTTCTAAGTTTTTATTGTCGATTTTTCTTTTGTCAATTACCAAGCTAAAAACTCCAAAATCTATTTTTTTAAATTCAGATATTATTTTAAGTCGTTTTTCTATATTTAGTTTACTTGACTTAATAGGTGAACCTTGTCTAAATTGATTTGAAATACTTTGTCTTAAATCTTTTGCTTTCTCAATGTCTTTTTCATCAATAACAACAGCTGTATATATAAAATGAGAAGGTGTACCCAATTTAGATTCGGTATCCAAAAACGCATTTCCAAATTCATCAAAATATATGTATGCTTTGTTCTTCATTCGATATTAATGCCAACTCGTTATATAAGATACTTTATTCCTTTTATCACTACTTTAAAAAGGATAATATAAATAATTAGCGATTTTCTTGTAAATATAGCAAAATAAATAGGAGTGCTTGTTAGAGTTTGCGCTAATTTATAGAAGGTTTTATGCAAGTAATACCTGGTGTGATTTAAGTGGTTTATAATGAGCATCTGTTTAGTGTCGCGTTGCTGTGGTGGGGTGACATTTTGGTTATAAGATATTAAAAGCTCAGAATACTATATAATGGGCTTATCTGTTTTAATTGTTCCTTTAAAAGAAGAACAGATTTCTCTAAATGATGTTCTTTTAAAAAGTGCCCTAGATGAAATTCTCTTGCCATATTTTTTTAATGTATGCTAACGTAAAGATGATATGAAATCGTTTTAATTTTTATATCAGCAGTTAAAGGAAGTTAGTTGAGAAAACTAAGAATGTTAAGTTTTGAATTAGTTGAAAACGCTTATTTAAAAGCTATAATTCATATTTTAAAAAAGTAACCAAAGTCGAAGATTTTGATGTGTACGCTTAGGAAGTAAAAGAATTAGATTTTTAGAATATTTCAACTAAACAAAACATTAATAAGTACTATTCTACCTTAGCATTTCTCGGCTTAATATATAATTGCTGGACTAAAACAATGACAATAACGGTAATTGGAGTTGCTAAAACTAAACCCCAACCGCCAGTTAAAATACCCATAACCAATTGTGAAATAATTATTAAGGCAGGCGGCATATTTATAAGTTTTTTCTGGATAAGTATAGTAATAAAATTACTTTCAATAAACTGTATAAGCATATAAAGACCTATTACAATTAAGGCTTTTTCTGGACTTTGGGATAAGGCTAATAAAACTGCAGGAATTAAGGCTATAATTGGTCCGAAATTGGGAATAAAGCTTATTAAACCTGCTAAAAAGGCTAAAACCAACCAAAGTGGTATGCCAATAACTGCTAATCCTATGGCGGTTAATACAAAAACAATAAGCATGGACAATAATTTGCCTTTTAACCAATTACGTAATTGCGCTCCTAATTTATTTAAAACGTCTTTTGCTTTATTTTGTTTTCTAATAGGCATAAGTTGTACAATGCCTTTAGTATATATTTTTGGAGAAACGGTAAAGAAGATTCCAATAAATAAAACCACATATAAATCTCCAAATACACCAAAAGAAGATTTAAAAAAGCCTCCAGCAAAATCCTGAGCTTTTTTAATTGTTTTTTCAGAAGATAATTCTTCAATTATGGTTTTTCCAATAGAAGTATCTTGTAGTTTAGATTTTGCAGTATCTATGGTTTGAGGTAAAGTTTCCATAAGTTCAGCCGTTTGTGACTGTACCTTAGCACCAATGAGCCAGAATAAACCTGAAAACAAAATCAATATGGTAATAATTGAAATAGCTACACAAATACCATCTTTCCAATTTGTTTTTTTCTGAATAAAATCACTAATACCTCTAAAAACTAGGGCAATTAAGGTTCCTGCTAATACTAAAAGAAATACTCTAAATGTAGTTTGAATTAATAAAATTAAACCTACGGTAATTACAACATATTTAATAACCACACTTGTCTTTTGCTTAAAGGTTAGCTGGTTAGTAGAATTTTTAGAAGGTAAATTATTTTCCATCGGTATAGTTGTGTTTTATATCAACTAATTTAAACTAAAATAGGTGAATTGTAATATGTATTTTAAATGATATGAATTTAGTACTCTTTAATCGTTACAAACAGTTTTGTGTATGATTTCGTTGCGTGTTTGAGCAACTAATTTAGCAAATACAAACTGAATAGAAAATCCGCAAGGACTTTTGTAAGTAGGCGAGAACCAGCAATTACTTATAGCCATTGTTGTACACCGTTTTTATTGTAGCGTTGTGAGTAAAACTCCTTCATGAGCATCATCCCACTGTTCCTCATAATTTGAACTATAATATATAGGAATTGGTTGTTTGATTTCCCATCCTATCAATTTTTCTAATGAAAGATATTCTTTTAAACAGATTTCTAATAATTTATCAATATCATCTAATAGATCTTCAATTAAGTAATGCCCATTTTCACCAGCTTCATTCAAAGCTTCAGAGCAACCAATTTGCTCCAAACAATCGACCGTAACATCTCCTATATCATCATAATTCTCTTCGCTCTCAAATTTATATAGATTAAGCCATCCTTCATATCGACTAATTCGTATACTTAAGGATGTAATTTCTTCAGTATTCTGAATCTTTTTTGGAAATAACTCAGAAACTAAAAACTTTCCTAATGTATTATCTGCAATACTTTGAATGAAACTTTCAACCTGAGCTAGTAAATTTTCCTCTTTTATTATTTCTCCTAGTTCTTCTTTTTCATATATAAGAAAAGCCTTTGTTATTTTATCATATATCGTGATGATTTGAAGTTTAGATTTTTCTGTTAAACTAGAGGTGTTGATTATTTTTTTAATGTCCATTTTGATTGATCTTTATTAATATTGTACAACTCTTTATACAAGATACCTTATTCCTCTTATCTTTATTTTTAAAAGGATATATTTTAAAATAGTTAGCGTTTTTCTTGTAAATGTAGCAAAATAAAGGGAGTGTTTGTTAAATTTTGCACTAATTTATAGGGGTTTTATATGCTTTGATTTAAGTGGTTTATAATCAGCATCTGCTTAGTGTCGCGTTGCTGTCGTGATGGTGACATGTTGGTTGTAAGATAAGAACTGCTTAATACTTTATCTTTGCTTACTAACGAATAAGCTGAATAGTGAATATAAATACGAATAATTTAAGAGATCTTAAGAAATTGAGGTTAGCGCGTCATTGGTCTCAAGAGCAGTTATCAGAAATGAGTGGGTTAAGTGTAAGAACCATTCAAAGAGTTGAAAAAGGAGAAAATGCGGGTTTAGAATCCTTAAAATCTTTGGCAGCAGTTTTTGAAATTGATATTGCTACTTCAGATAAGAAGGAGGAAGTAGATCAGCTTAGAAAAGAGGAGGATTATATTGAAAACCTAAAAGGGTTTTATAAGCTTTTAGGAATTGCTTTATTAAGTTTATTGGTTCCGTTTATTCTTGCATTAAACGATTCGGATTTATGGTCTGTGTTTTTGTGGGTATTACTTTCTTGGGGAGTTTTACTTGGGATTTATTCTCTTACTATTTTTGATTTTTTTGGTACATCTTGGAAACAAAAAATGGTTAACAAGAAATTTAAAAAGAAGTAACGGCTTTTAATAAGATAGTGTGTTTGTGTAAGCAGCGTAAAAGAGTTAGTTATTTAGGCTTGTTTTAATTATAGGGTTTTATAAACGGCTAAAACCATTGTTTAGATTATTAGAGCGCCTATTAGCAGTATATGTTTTGATAATGCTGATTAATGTGAAACTACTTTTAAACCTATAATTGAGGCAATTAATGTCATGATAAAAAATAGTCGCCAAAATGTGGCTGGTTCTTTAAAAATGATAATTCCGATTAAAACAGTTCCTACAGCGCCAATACCTGTCCAAACCGCATATGCAGTTCCTATTGGTAGTTGTTGCGTGGCTTTTACAAGTAGCAACATGCTTATTGCTAAACAAATTAAGAATGCTATGTACCAGTAGGTTGCTTGAGTGCCTGTTGCTTCTTTTGCTTTACCTAGGCAAGCAGCAAAAGCCACTTCAAATAGTCCGGCAATTATTAATAGTATCCAATTCATTGGTGGTTGTGTATGCTTTGTTGTTCGATTTAGTATCTAATTTGGTAAATAGTGGGTTGGTAAATGTTTATTTTTTCTTCTTTGTGGCAATTCTGATAAATTCTCCTTGCCTGTTGTAATAGTATTCATTTTCTGATGAAAACTCTTTTTGTGCTATTATAAATTTTTTATAATTAGTAATAAACTCAAAGTTAAACGGAACTATAACCTTACCTTTTGTGTTTATGCAGCCATACTTTTTACCTTTTTTAACCACAGCAACACCTTTAAAAAATGGTTTGGCACTGTCATATAAATATGGAGCGATTAATTCTCCTTTGTTATTTATATAACCTGTTTTACTTTCTTTTTGTACTTTAACATACCTCAATCCATCAGGTTGAATTCTACCGAAATTGATAGTCCAATCAAATTGAAAGTCTATAATTGTGTTATTATTAGAGTCTATAAAACCATATTTACCATTTTTTTGAGCAAAAGCTAAATTGCCATAAAAATGACCAAGATTATCATAATCTAAAGGTATTAAAATTTCTTTTTTATAGTTGATATATCCCCATTTGCCGTTTTTTACAACTAATATCCAATTTTCAATTTCGGTATTTAAACTAATCAATTCATAGCCTTCTTCAAAAGGTATAATATAATTCCCTTTTAAATCAATTACAGCAAATTTATATGTTTTGCCATTTTTGATAGAAACTGCTGCGTAGTCATTATTTTCGAAGTAAGTACCAGTAGCATATTGTGGTTTAATAACAATTTTATTATTCTTATTCATGTAGCCTATTTTCCCATTTTCTCTAGATCTAAATGTGAAAAGTTCAATTTTTTCTGGCTCTTGAGCATATGAATCAAAAGAAATAGTTAAAAGTAATATGTATAATAGTAGCTTCATTTAATGTTTACTTAGGCGTTTGTTGCGTGTTATAAGTACTTAATTTTAGCACATACAAATCTAATGGAAATCTGCATGGATTTTAAGCTTAAGTTAGCACAAGGCATTAATTGTATATGGATTTAGATACTTTTTTTAGTTGTTTTTATCCGTAGTAATAATTTTATCCAAAATATTTTTCATAGTTTCCATATCCTTTTTATCTATCGAAAAACAATCTAACTTATCAACGAGTTTTTTTGGTATTCCGATTGCTTTCTTATACGAGTCATTTCCTTTTTGTGTTAATGAAATAATGACCATTCTTTCGTCTTTTTTAGAACGAGTTCGTTTTATAAAGCCATTTGTTTCCATTCTTTTTAGAAGCGGTGTAAGGGTGTTGGTTTCTAAAAGTAATTTTTCACAAATTTTTTTTACAGGAATTTCATTTTCTTCCCAAAGCACCAATAAAACTAAATATTGAGGATAGGTAATATCTAACTGCTCTAGTAAAGGTTTATATTGTTGGATGAGTAACCTAGAAAGAGAATATAGCGGAAAACAAATTTGATTTTCTAATTTAAGTTGCTCGTGATTTTTTTCCATTTGTATAGGTTTTATACAGTTTAATATTTTTTAGCGCTTAAATTGTTTGTTTAAAATAGCATTATTTTTTTAGTCTGTTTTTTAAAAAAGACAATGCACCTGTTGACCATAATGCCCAAAGAATTAATATAGGTTGAAAAAACAATCTAATTAACCTTTTACTATCTGTATTTAGTCCAAAAGAGTCTATTTGATTTACATATTGATTGATGTTTCCTGGAAAAATCAACACAAAAAAGATCGCCAATGCAAGTCCTGTTTTAATTTTTAGTTTTCCACCTAGTATCATAAGAATTCCAAAAGCAATTTCTACTACACCAGATGCAAGCACAACAATATCCATTAAACCTTCATCTGTTGATAACCAAGTAGGCACTTGTGCAAGAAATTCTGTTCTTAAAAAAGTTAAATGCCCAATTCCTGCATAAAGCATAAAGGAACCCAGCAGAATTCTAAAAATGTTTTTTACTGTATTCGTTTTTGTGTTATTCATATTGCTTGAGTTTTAATCGTGAACGATACAAATTTATACATAAAGTAGGGTTTTGCCAAATATATTGTGATTTTTACTTGTTACTAAATCGTTATAACCAAAACAATGTTTTATTCATGTTGGTTTTTAAAATACTGTAGTAGAGTGTTTTAGTTTTTTTTGTGGTAATTATTACGGAATAATAAAGATTTTTAAGAGGTTGTAGAATATCATTTATATTGATAATAGCAGTGTATGGTTTTTCTTGTATAATCGTTTTGGTTTTTAAATATTGCTGTTTTTTAATAGTTTTTAAGCTTGGTTCTTAGTTTAATCCGACTTATATGATCGATCAATCATAATCGGTTAACGCTTTTATTAAATGCGCTAATGTTAAAATGATTCAAGTTAAGTTGAAGCCTAGAAGTGTTATAATTTTGTATCGAACCAATAAAACATAAATCATGTCGATATTAACCATACTATTAAGTTTTCTTTTACCACCATTAGCAGTGTTTTTAAAACATGGGCTAGGAACAGAATTTTTAATAAGTCTTCTTTTAACACTTGTAGGCTGGATACCAGGCGTTATTTATGCTTTATTTATAAATAGTAAATAAATTATGAAAAATATATTAGTAGCAGGTGCAAATGGTACCACAGGAAAAAAAATAGTACAACTTTTAAAATCATCGCAAAACTTTAACCCGATTGCCATGGTAAGAAAAGAAGAACAAGTTGCGCAATTTAAATCGGAAAATATAGATACTGTATTGGGTGATTTAACAAAAGATATTACACATACGGTTAAGGATATAGATAAAGTAATTTTTGCAGCGGGATCTGGAGGGAAAAACGTGATTGAAGTAGATCAGGAAGGCGCTAAGCGATTAATATCAGCGGCTAAAATGGCTAATATTAATAAGTTCGTTATGTTAAGTTCTATGGGAGCTGATAGCCCAGAAGCGGCAGGAGATTTACAAGCGTATATGAAAGCGAAGCAAAAGGCAGATGACCATCTTATTAAAAGTGGGTTGAATTTTGCAATTGTAAGACCCGGAGCATTAACGAATGGTGATGGGAAAGGAAAAATAATGTTAAAAGAAAAGCTACATAAGCAAGGAGAGATTAGTAGAGCAGATGTTGCCGAAACTCTGGTATTAGCTTTAAATGATGACGCACCAAATAATAGGGTTTTCGAGATTATAGAAGGTGAAACCGTAATTGGTGAAGCGATGCAGCAATTATAAACGTAAACGAGTTAGATTTTATCTAAGTCACAAATTAAATATGAAAATTAAAAGAGTAACTAATAATGGCGGTTTGCGAAAGTGAACTTGATTAGCAAACTTTATAATTTTATAAAAACAAAAAAAGAGATATTTAGCGATATCTCTTTTTTTTATGAAACAAGAAGTTAAGTTGTTGTTTATGAGTTGTATTATCGATTTATAAAAATAGGAATCATTATAATCATAAAAAAAGCAAGCATTATTTTTACATAATAATTTGTGATAAATAAGCCTGTTGAAATTAATAAATAATCATCACTTGTTGTTTCAATTTTTCCGCCAGAAAAGTAATCACTTTTATAAGTAGCTATTGTTTGGTTATTATCAGTTAAAATCCATTGACTACCCCAAAAATCTTTTTGAGTCCAAATAAATTCTTTATCTTCAATTTTTACGGTTGCTCTAGTTTTAAATGAATGGTATTTAATACTTCCTATTACTTTTTTTCTTTAGTATTTTTAATCAAAAAATCACTACTGAAAACCCCCTGTTTTTCAAACTTAAATTTTTCGTCATTCAGTTCTAAGTTCGCAGTGTCAGAAAACCATTCAGCATTTAAAACGGCTATATTTTTATTAGCTTCTGTTAATTTGGTTGAAGTATCAAAGAATTCTTTGCTCCATTGCAATTTTTTCATGTTTTTTTGTTGTAATGTTTATTTATGTGCTTTAAGCACTAAAGTTCGTAACTAGCCACTAATTATATATGGTGTTACCAAACGTATTTTTTAATCACTTCAGGTGTATTTATAATAGTCCTTTTTATTCTTGATATTATAAACTTTAAAAACGCAGAAGTTAAATTAATGCAAAAAAAAACCTAGAGCACAATGTCTAGGTTCTGTATAATTTTTTATAGTGCAACACTAAAGCGTAATGAATAGCTAGGCACTTTATATTGCAAATATACAATATTTACATCTTATAACCAATTTTATCTGTAATTATTAATTTAATCGTCTTGTTATTATCGTATTCTTTGAACAATTTATTTATTTCATTGTTCATATCATTATGTCTTTCTTCAGATATATTTTTTAAAATAAAGGATATTGTTTTTATTCCAGCATCTAACGATTGATTATTGTTATCGTTAAATTTAGTTCTAGGGATTTTGTATATACCTTGAGGGAAATTCAAATCATATAACACTCCTGCGTGAGCACAAATATTTCGAATAAATTTTATAGTATGAATGAAGTTTATAAAGGTATTAAGGTTATTTTAATCCATAAAGCTTTGAAATTTCTTTTTTAAGTTCCTCGCTTTTTAATGCCTTAAAAACAGTAACGATTGCTCCAAATGTCAAAAACTCAAAAGTTTTCCAAGTAGGTGCATATATATATCATTCCTGTGTTTTATATGGTGAAGTTTTATTTGCTTATTCTCATCTTTAAATTTATCTGTGTATAGTTTTGTATCTAATTTGTTTATAAACCAACGAGCCATTATTTTGGGATTGGAATACCATATAGGGTCTTCTTTATGTTTATTAGAAATATAATAAATAATTTTAGTTCTAAAGTTAACCTCTATACGCTTTAAATATTTAAGTAAAACATTTCTTAAATCTACGTCTAAGTAATAAAGATTAATTATATCCGAAAATAAGGTGCCTTCTTCAAGATTATGGTCCTTGTCTATTTCAAAAGGAAACCAATAAAATCCAAGTCTATAATAACCGATATCTAGCAGTATTTCTTCAGCTTTTTCTTCTCCGCAATCGAAAATCATTCCTCTTTCTTTGAGAAATACTATTTGTTCTTTTGCGGTTGTTGCTTTTTTACCCATTTTAATTTATCGTGACTTATAATTTTAATAAAATATAAATATATTTTATTACTAGTTACTATTCTTTTTTTTTGAATAAATTACGGTTACTAATATCCGTATATAAGGTGCTTTATTTCATTTTTCCTGATTATAAAATCTTATAAAACAAAGTGTTAGAAATTTTTTCTTGTAAATATAGCAAAATCAATAACTAGCATTCCTTAAAGTTTTTAATAAGTTATGCACAGTTTTTGCTAATTTCGCGATTCAAAATATATACGCATGATTACTGTAGATCAATTAACGGTTGAGTTTAGTGGAAAAACCTTATTCAAAGATGTTTCGTTTGTTATAAACGAAAATGATAAAATTGCTTTAATGGGTAAAAACGGTGCCGGAAAATCAACCATGATGAAAATTATGGCAGGAGTTTCTAAAGCTAGTAAAGGCGGAGTTAGAAGCCCGAAAGACACAGTAATCGCTTACTTGCCACAGCATTTGTTAATGGAAGATAATTGCACGGTAAAAGCAGAAGCATCTAAAGCTTTTGATGCTGTTTTTAAGATGAAAACCGAAATGGAATCATTAAATAAACAGTTAGAAACGCGTACCGATTACGAATCGGAAGAATACATGAAAATTATTGAGCGTGTTACCGATTTAGGCGAAAGTTATTATGCGTTAGAAGAGGTAAATTACGAAGCTGAGGTAGAAAAGGCGCTGAAAGGATTAGGATTTAAACAAGAAGATTTTGACCGTTTAACAAGCGAATTTAGTGGAGGTTGGCGTATGCGTATCGAATTGGCTAAAATTTTATTACAAAAACCCGATTTAATTTTACTCGATGAACCAACGAACCACGTAGATATAGAATCGGTAATTTGGTTAGAAAATTTCTTATTAAACAAAGCCAAAGCAGTAGTGGTAATTTCGCACGATAAAGCATTTATCGATAATATAACCAACCGAACTATTGAGGTTACCATGGGAACGATTCACGATTATAAAGCCAATTATTCACATTATTTAGAGCTTAGAAAAGAACGTCGTTCGCACCAAATAAAAGCGTATCAAGAACAACAAAAAACAATTGATGATATAAAAGGATTTATAGAGCGTTTTAAAGGAACGTATTCTAAAACTAATCAAGTTGCATCGCGAGTGCGTATGTTAGAAAAAATTGTGCCGATTGAAATTGACGAAGTAGATACTACAGCGTTAAAATTACGTTTTCCACCATCGCCACGTTCGGGAGATTATCCTGTAAAAGTAGAAAACTTAACCAAAAAATACGGTGATTTAACCGTTTTTGAAGAGGCTAGTTTTTCAATTTCTCGTGGTGAAAAAGTATCGTTTGTTGGACGAAACGGAGAAGGGAAATCAACCATGATTAAAGCAATTATGGGAGAAATAGATTTTGAAGGTGAATGCGGATTAGGACATAATGCTAAGGTTGGCTATTTTGCACAGAATCAGGCATCATTATTAGATCCTGAATTAACAGTTTTTCAAACAGTAGATGAGGTTGCAGAAGGTGATGTGCGAACGCAAATAAAAAATATTTTAGGTCGTTTTATGTTTGCTGGTGATGATATTGAAAAGAAAGTAAAAGTGCTTTCTGGAGGAGAGAAAACACGTTTGGCAATGGTTAAATTATTGCTAGAACCTGTAAATGTGTTAATTTTAGATGAGCCTACCAATCACTTAGATTTACGATCTAAAGATGTGATAAAAGAAGCGTTATTGCATTTCGACGGAACCTTAATTTTAGTATCTCACGATCGTGATTTCCTGCAAGGTTTGTCAGAAAAAGTATTCGAATTTAAAGATCAACGTGTTATTGAGCATTTCGAAACTATTGATGCTTTTTTAGAGCGTAATAATATTAAAGCGTTAAAAGAAATCGACTTATAGAATTATTTTTTGAAGCAATTTCCCGCTTTCCGCACTCGCTTTTTTTTGAATAAAAATCAAAAAAAGAGCTCAAACAAATGCTGCAATCAGGGCTAGAAATTTGTACTAAATTTTATATTTAGAGTTTAAATTTTTATAGAAAGGAAATAGTCAATTGAATCCGTCAAGCTGAATTTATTTCAGTTTCTCATCCTGATTTGCTACAATTTTGTAAATTCCAGTGATTTTAATGACTAAAAGGAATTATAATTGTATCGATAATTTAAATCGTTTTATTTTGATGTTAAAAAAGTTCTCGATACAATTTTTTGAAGGAAAAAAATCACTCGAACTGACAGTTTCTTTTTAAACAAGCTCTTAAACAAAAAACACCGTTAAATAATTTTAACGGTGTTTTGTATAAATAAATAAGATATTAAAATAGTTATTCGGTAACTTTTAATCGTGCTTTGGCGGTAACCGAAATATCAGAAAAATCGTTGTTTAAATATTTTAAATAACCGGCAATGGCAATCATGGCAGCATTATCGGTAGTGTATTCAAATTTTGGAATGTAGGTTGTCCATCCCCAATGTTTTTCGGCAAGCTCTAAACGTTTTCTGATTTCTGAATTAGCAGAAACTCCACCAGCAATAGCAATGTGTTTAATATCGGTTTGTTTAACGGTGTTTTTTAATTTATCCATTAATATTTCAACAATTGTATGTTGAATAGAAGCACAGATATCGTGTAGGTTTTCTTCAATGAAATTTGAATTCTCTTTTACATTTTTCTGAATAAAACGCAAAATTCCTGTTTTTAATCCGCTAAAGCTAAATTGTAAATCGCCCACTTTAGGTTTTGTAAATTGATATACTTTCGGATTTCCTAATTGCGCATATTTGTCAATTAAAGGACCACCAGGATAAGGTAAGCCTAGTATTTTTGCTGATTTATCAAAAGCTTCCCCCACAGCATCATCAATAGTTTCACCTAAAATTTCCATCTCAAAATGATTGGTGATTTTTACAATCTGGGTATGTCCGCCACTTATGGTTAAGCACACAAAAGGAAAAGGCGGTATTTTACTACCCTCATCTTTAATAAAATGAGCCAAAATATGCGCCTGCATATGGTTTATATCTATTAGCGGAATATTTAAACCTAAGGCAAAGGATTTAGCAAATGAAGTACCTACCAATAACGATCCCATTAAGCCAGGACCACGTGTAAAAGCAATAGCATTTAAATCGTGTTTGGTAATATTAGCTTGTTCGATAGCTTGTTGTACCACCGGAACAATATTTTGCTGATGCGCTCTTGATGCAAGTTCGGGAACAACACCGCCATATTTAGCATGTATTTCCTGATTGGCAACCACATTACTTATTACTTTTCCGTTATAAATTACCGAAGCACTTGTGTCGTCACAAGAGCTTTCAATACCTAAGATATAGCTGTTTTTTGTACTCAATGTATGTTGTATTAAAATGCAAAAATATCGATATTGCGTTAGAATTTCGTTAAAATTAATATTTCTTTAAAATAAGGCAACATTTTTGCAGTTAGCTGAGTACATTTGTTAGTCATTTATAAATAACATTCTCATTAAAAAAGTAGGCGAAATATTGTGGAGATTTTTAAAGTACTTTGTGCTTTTATTAGTCTTGCTTATTATTTTATTATCACTACCAATTGTTCAAAGCGAACTAGCGAAACAAGCAACGAACTGGCTTAACAAAGAGTACAATACTAATATTGTTGTTAAGAAGGTAGATTTATCATGGTTGGGGAGTGTTCAGCTAAAAGGAATTGAAATTAGAGACCATCATAAAGACACCCTAATTTTTGTTGAAAATTTAAGCACTTCTCTACAAAATGTTAAACGAATAGTAGAGAATAATGTTGATTTAGGCGAAGCTTCTTTAAGTGGTGCTTATTTTAATATGAAAAAATACAAAGGAGAAGACGACGATAACATGTCTATCTTTATCGACAGTTTTGATGATGGTAAACCTAAAGATAGCTTATCTAATCCTTTTGTATTAAAAAGTAATAAAATTACTTTAGAGAACTTAACGTTTCAACTACTAGATGAAAACGAAAGAAATCCACTTAAATTTGCCGCTTATAACGCTTACGGAAACATATTAGATTTTTCTATTATTGGGCCTGACATTTCTTTGAATATGAGGGGAATGAGTTTTACAGAAAATAGAGGCATTAAGGTATCTAATTTAACAACTGATTTTATATACACAAGATCGTATATGAATTTAGATAAAACAGTATTAGAAACTATCCATAATTCAAAAATACAAGGAGACATAAAATTTACCTACGACCGTAAAGATTTTGTTAACTTTAATGATAAAGTAAAAATTAAAGCAAATTTTGTTAAAAGTGCTCTTGCTGTTAAAGATTTAAATAAATTATATGACGAGTTAAACGGTAATGATATTTTATACTTTCAAGGAAATATTAATGGTGTATTAAATAACTTTAGTGCGAACAATATTAGACTTTATTCTAAAAACGGAATGAAAGTTATTGGAGACATGGGTTTTGTTAATGCAGTTAAAACAAGTAGAGGATTTGTTTTTGATGCAGATTTAGACAATGTTACAGCAAATTATTCTCAATTAAAAAATGTATTGCCTAACTTATTAGGTAAATCCTTACCGCCAGAATTTGAAAGATTAGGCGACTTTAAATTAAAGGGGCTTATTAGAATTACGCCCGAACAAATGGATGCGACACTTTCTGTAAATTCAGAAATAGGATCGATAACTTCTGACCTTCAGTTAACCAATATTGATAAAATTGAAGACGCTACTTATATTGGTGAAGTAGAATTTAAAAATTTAGATTTAGGAGTTTTTGCAAATGATGCTGTATTAGGAAAAGTATCATTAAAGGCAGATGTTAATGGAAGTGGTTTTAATGTAAATAATATAAATACTATTATTATAGGTAAAGTTAGTAGCCTAGAATTTAATGATTATAATTACAAAAACTTAAACGTTAACGGACAATTTCAGAACAAGAAATTTGATGGTTTGCTAAGTTCTAAAGATGATAATTTTAATTTGAGATTTGAAGGATTAGCAGATTTTTCATCAGAAATAAATAAGTTTGATTTTATTGCGAATATTGATAAGATAGATCTAAAAAGAATAAATTTATTTACTCGCGATAGTATTTCTGAGTTAAAGGGTATTATCAATTTAAATATATCAGGAAATACTTTTGATGATATTGTAGGAAAAGCAACTTTCGAAAACTTAATTTATACAAATCAAAAACAACAATATCCTTTTAAAATATTCGAAATAAACTCATCGGTAAAAGACAGTATCAAAACAATAGAGGTAAACTCTGAAGATATTGTAACAGGAGCATTAAAAGGTAAGTTTTCATTTGAAGAATTAATTCCGATAACTCAAAATGCTCTAGGAAGTGTTTATACAAATTACCAACCTAATAAAGTAGCACCAAATCAGTTTTTAGATTTCGATTTCACTATTTATAATCAAATTATAGATATCTTTTTACCAAACATATCTATAGGTAAAAACACAAGGTTAAAAGGAAAAATAAATTCAGATAAGAATGCATTAAAACTAATTTTTACTTCACCCGAAGTTGATGTTTATAAGAATGTTATAGAAAATATAGTGTTAAGAATGGATAATAAAAATCCATTATATAATACGCAGTTAACGGCAAGTAAAATTAACACAAAACATTATAATATAGAAAAACTGAATCTTTTAAACAGAACAGAAAATGATACTTTGTATTTTAAATCTGTTTTTAAAGGTGGCAAGGAGTATTCTGAAAGTTTCAATTTAGATTTTTATTATACCATTAATGAATTGCAAAAATCGGTTGTGGGAATTCAAAAATCTACTCTTAATTACAAAGGATTTGATTGGGTTATAAATGAAAAAGAAGATAGAAATCATAAAGTAGCGTTCGATTTAAAGAAGAATAATTTTAAGATTAGTCCATTTGTATTTCAATCCGCAGCACAAAAAATTGAATTTAAGGGAGTTGTTAGAGACAGTACATATAAAGATTTAGAAGCTACTTTTGATAAGGTTAAATTAGGGAGTTTTTTGCCCTTGGTTGATAGTTTGCGTTTAGATGGTGATTTAAGCGGAGTTATAGATTTTAAGCAAGAAGGAAATAAAATAGCACCAAAAGGAAATTTAACCATAGATAATTTTAAAATAAATGAGTTTTCGCAAGGTGATTTAGCGCTAGATGTTACTGGAAACAATTCTTACGAAAAATACAACGTAAATCTTTCTTTAGTTAGTGAAAATGCTAAGAATATTTCGGCAAAAGGGGAGATTGATTTATCAAAAAAGAGATCAACAATTGATTTGGATGTGTCTTTAAAAGAATACGAATTAGCTGCTTTTAGTCCTTTAGGAAAAGAAGTTTTAAGTAAGTTACGAGGAAAAGTTACTGGAGATTTTACAGCCAAAGGGTTTTTAAATAACCCTGATTTTCAGGGAGTATTAAAATTTAAAGATGCTGGTTTAACTTTTCCGTATTTAAATATCGATTTCGACTTTAAAGGTAAAACAAGCATTACTTTAGATAAGCAGCAGTTTACACTAAATAATTTCTTATTAGAAGATACAAAACACAAGACGAAAGGAACTTTATCAGGATATATTGCGCATCAAAATTTTAAAGATTGGTATTTAAAACTAGATATAAAAACTCGAAATTTATTAATATTAGATACCTCAGAAACTGAGGAGTCTTCTTATTACGGTACAGGATTTTTAGATGGAAGTGCAGAAATTAGAGGACTTACTAGTAATTTAGATATTATTGTAGAAGGTAAAACAAACAAAGGAACTGTGTTTGTAATTCCTTTAAACAACGTAAAAACAATAGATAATTATAGGTTAATCCGTTTTAAAACAGGTAAGCCCGAAGATGAAAATATAAATAAGACAATAAAGGATATAAAAGGACTCGATTTAAAAATAAATCTAGCAGTAACCAAAGATGCTATTGCTCAGGTAGTGATAGATAAAGTTTCGGGAAGTGAGTTAAAAGGGAGTGGAGAAGGAAATTTAAGAATTGATATTAATACGCTTGGTAAATTTAAAATGTATGGAGACTTTGAAATAGATAAAGGATTATATAATTTTAAATATGCCGGAATAACAAAACCTTTTACGGTTCAAAAGGGAGGAACGATTGCTTGGAACGGAAGTCCTTATGATGCAGAGTTAGATTTAACTGCAATTTATAAGACCAAAGCAAATCCGTCACAATTGTTAGATAATATTAACTCGAATCGAAAAATACCTATTGATTTATATACTAAAATAACAGGAGGTTTATTTAGTTCAAAGCAAGAGTTTGATATTAAAATTCCGAACGCAAATTCAACAGTAGCATCAGAGTTAGAATTTATTTTAAACGGAAATGATTTAAATACAAAAATGCAACACTTTACATTTTTGTTAGCCTTTGGTACTTTTTATAATGAAGAAACAATAGGTAATAGCGCAGCATCAGGATTAACAGGTACGGCATCAGAAATAGCCTCAAGTATTTTAACAGATATGTTAAATAGTAAAGGAAATAAGTTTCAATTAGGATTAGGTTATACCCAAGGAGATAGAGGTGATGTTAATAGTTTGCGATCAGATGATCAGGTAGATGTATCTATCTCAACGCAATTAAGCGATCGTGTTCTTGTTAATGGTAAAGTAGGGGTTCCGGTGGGAGCAAATACACAAACAAGTGTTGTAGGTGAGGTAAAGGTGGAAGTTTTATTAAATGAAGAAGGTAATTTAAGAGGAACTGTTTTTAACCGACAAAACGAAGTGCAATATTCTACAGAAGAAGAAGGCTATACACAAGGTATTGGTCTTTCATATCAAGTAAACTTTAATAATTTATCAGATTTAGGTAAAAAATTAGGTTTAAAGAAAAAAAACGTAAAAAAAGACAGTTTACAACCCCAAAAGAAAAAATTAATACGCTTTAAGGCAAAAGAAGAGAAAGAATAACCATATTTATATGAACAGAACCAAAAAAGATTACTTGGTAATCATGTTAAAAGGAATTGCCATGGGAGCAGCAGATGTTGTTCCTGGAGTTTCTGGAGGAACCATTGCTTTTATTTCAGGAATTTACGAGGAATTGTTAAGATCGATAAGTAATATTAATTTAGGCCTATTTAAGACATTAAAAAATGATGGTTTAAAAGCTGCTTGGAAACAATTAAATGGTAATTTTTTAGCATCGCTATTTGTTGGGATGTTTATTAGCGTTATTTCTTTAGCAAAAGTAATTTCTTGGTTATTAACAAGCCATCCAATTTTATTGTGGTCTTTTTTCTTCGGATTGGTTTTAGCAAGTGTAATTTATATTGCAAAACAAATTACAAAGTGGAATATTATAGCCTTTTTTTTGGTTGCTCTAGGTGCCGTTGTAGCATATTATATAACAACTTTAAATCCGATGATATCCGAAAATTCATCAACTCTTTTTATGTTTTTTGCGGGTGCAATAGCAATTTGCGCTATGATTTTGCCAGGTATTTCAGGTTCGTTTATATTAGTGCTTTTAGGAGCTTATAAACCTGTATTAGCTGCAGTAAATAATCGTGATTTTACAACGATAGCAGCTATTGGTGCAGGAGCAATTATAGGATTGTTATCTTTTTCTAGAGTTTTAAAATACTTATTTGCAAATTATAAAAATTATACACTAGCTGTTTTAACAGGGTTTATAATAGGTTCGTTAAATAAAATTTGGCCTTGGAAAAAAGCATTAACATTTAGAACAAATTCTCACGGAGAGCAAGTGCCTTTTAATGAGTTATCAGTTTCACCTTTTGCATATGATGGAAATCCGCAATTAATGTATGCATCAATATTAATCATCATCGGTTTTGTATTAATCTTACTACTAGAAAAACTTGCTGTAAAAGAGCAATAGAAAATAAGTATCTTAGAGCTCTAATAGCATAGAATGTATATACAACGTACACTATTACAAAAAATAAACCTTTTTTTTAAAGGGTTAATTATGGGAAGTGCCAATAAAGTACCGGGAGTTTCTGGTGGTATGGTAGCTTTTGTAATGGGGTTTTATAAAGAGCTTATTTTTTCTTTTCAAAGAATAAATGGCAAGGCCTTTATGTTGCTTTTTAAAGGGAGATTTAAAAGTTTTGCAGCGTATATCAATTTACAGTTTTTAGTTTCGGTAATGTTAGGTAGCATGTTTAGTTACTTTAGCGTTTCTTTAATTTTAGATTATTTTTTAAAAAATTACGAATTATATGTCTGGGCGTGGTTTTTTGGAATGATTATAGGGTCTATTTATTATATTTCAAAAGATTTTAAAGATTGGCGGCCAAAAAACTTAGTAGCTTTAGTAATAGGAGTGGCAATAGGCGTATTTATTAGTTTTATGACACCTGCAAAAGAAAATGACAATCTTTGGTTTGTTTTTATATGCGGAATTATAGGTGTTTCTGGTATGACATTGCCAGGCCTTTCGGGTTCATTTATTCTAATTTTATTAGGTAATTATGTATTGTTATTGGTTGACAGTGTAAATGTTCTAGGAAGTGTTGTTACAAATATTTTGTCGGGAGATTTTGAAGTTTTAAAAGATCAAACAAAAATTAGATATTTAAAAATTATAAGTGTTTTTACAGCAGGTTCTGCATTTGGGTTAGTTTCTATGTCGCATATATTAGGCTATGTTTTAAAAAGGTGGAATCAAATAGTAACAGCAGTTATTATAGGTTTTATTACCGGATCTTTAGGTATTGTATGGCCATGGAAAAAAACAATATACAAAGTAAATAACGACGATTTTTTATTAGATCAACAAGGAAATAGAGTTGTTGAAAACTACGAGCGATTTATGCCAGATTTTTCGATAGTAGAAACGTGGATTTCAATAGGCTATATCATTTTTGGTATTGCCTTAATTTTAATTATAGATTTTTATGGAAGAAAAAGAAAATAGCAATGTTTATGCTTTAGTGGGTAAAAACATTTCATATTCATTTTCGAAAGGATATTTTACAAATAAATTTAAAGAGTTAGGGCTTGATAGTAATGAGTATGTAAATTTTGATATTCAAGAAATAAAAGAACTGCCTTTAAAAATAAAAGCACATAAAAAACAATTAAAAGGAATGAATGTAACGATTCCTTATAAGTTAGATGTTTTTAATTATTTAGATAAAATAGATAGAAAAGCACAAAAAGTAGGCGCAGTTAACACTATAAAAATATCTAAAAAAGGAAAGTTAAAAGGTTTTAATACGGATGTTTATGGATTTAAAAAGTCTTTAAAACCGTTATTAAAAAATCATCATAAAAAAGCTTTAATTTTAGGTACAGGTGGTGCGTCTATGGCGGTTGCTTATGTGCTTAAGAAATTAAATATTAAATATAAATTTGTTTCAAGAAATCCGCAAGGGAATAGGCAAATTGCATATCAAGATGTAACAAAGAAAATGATTAAATCTCATCACTTAATAATTAATTGTACACCTTTAGGAACACATCCTAATATTAGTGATTGCCCAGATATTCCTTATCAATTTATATCAAAAGAACATTTATTGTTTGATTTAATATATAATCCATCCGAAACAACTTTTTTAAGAAAAGGAAAAGAGAATGGTTCCGTAATAAAAAACGGATTGGAAATGTTAGAGCAGCAAGCAGAAAAAGCTTGGAAAATATGGAATGATAACTAACGATAACTACTTGAAAATAAAATTTGGTATTCTATTAGAATCCGTATATTTATAAAATTAATTATTAGGAACTTAAACATTGTAGATATGTTAGAAAATAACGAAGAAAAATTACAACAACCAATTACTGAAGAAAATACTGTAGTAAAAGCAGAAACTGAAAATGCAGTAAACGAAGTAGAGAATGAAGTGGCTAACGATGCTGAAAAAGCAGATGAAAAGCACGAAATACCAATGTTAGAATATACTTCTATGGAGTTAGATTCATTGGTTGAAGAATTAAAAAAGTTATTAGCTAACTATCAAGTACAGCAGTTAAAATCGAATATCGATTCGCTTAAAAATGCATTTAATGCTAAGTTTGGTGCATTATTAGCAGAGAAAAAAGAAGTTTTCCTGGCTGAGGGTGGAAATTCAATCGATTTTCAGTTCTCAAGTCCTGTAAAAGCAGAATACAATAAGTTACTAGGAGAGTATAAAACAAAACGAGATGCTTATTATTCACAATTAGAAAATCAATTAAAAGAAAACCTTATTAAAAGGAATGTTTTAATAGATGAGTTAAAAACGTTGATTGTAACTGCCGATGCAAAAACGATGTACAACGATTTTCAAAAAATTCAAAAAAGCTGGAAAACGATTGGACCTGTACCCAAAACAAAATATAATGATACTTGGAAGGTTTACCATCATCATGTAGAGCGTTTTTATGATTTATTAAACTTAAATAAAGACTTTAGAGAGCTTGACTTTAAACATAATTTAGAAGAGAAATTAAAGTTAATTACGCGAGCAGAAGAATTAAACGAGGTAGCAGATGTAAATGTTGCATTTAAAGATTTACAAGACTTACACCGTTTGTGGAAAGAAGAAATAGGCCCTGTAGGAAAAGAACATAGAGAAGATGTTTGGGGTAAATTTAGTGAAGCTACCAAAAAAATACACGACAAACGACACTTATATTTTAAAGAGTTAAAATCTAAGTATCAAGAAATGATTGATGCTAAATTAGTAGTTATAGCAGAGATAGATGCATTTGATACTTCTAAGAATAAATCACATAACGATTGGCAGAAAAGTATTGTAGAGTTAGAAAAATTAAGAAAAAAATATTTCGACATAGGTAAATTGCCTTATAATAAAAGTGAAGCTGTTTGGCAACAATTTAAAAACGCAACCAAAAAGTTTAACAGCGCTAAAAACGTTTTTTATAAAGCAGAGAAAAGTACTCAAAATGAGAATTTAAAAAGAAAAATAGCCTTAATAGAGCTTGCTGAAAGTATAAAAGATAGTGACGATTGGGAAGAAACGACCAATACAATGAAGCGTATTCAGTCTGATTGGAAAAAGGTTGGTCATGTGCCAAGAAAGTTTTCTGATGATATATGGAAACGTTTTAAAAATGCATGTAATTTCTACTTCGATAGATTACATGCTCAAAAAGACGAACAAAATAAAGAGCAGTTAGTTGTTGTAGAAACTAAAAAAGAATTTTTAGAGAACCTTAAAACATCCGAAGATTTAACGCTAGAAGCTATTAAAGAAAGCATTGTTAATTGGAGAAATTTAGGTTCTTTGCCAAGAAACGCTCGTCATTTAGATGAGAAATTTAACAAGGCTATAGACGCTCATTTAGGAAACCTAAATATGAGTAAAGTTGATATCGAAATGATGAAGTTTAAAAATGTTGTTGATACTTACTTGTTGCAAGAAGATTATAAGAAATTAGATAACGAGCAGTACTTTATTCGTAAAAAAATAGATGAATCTGTTCGCGATATGCAGCAGTTAGAGAATAACTTAAGTTTTATATCGAATGCTAAAGATGACAACCCTTTGGTTTTAAATGTTCGCAAAGGAATTCAGGAATTTAAAGACCAATTAGCTATTTGGAAATCTAAATTATCATATGTAAAAAAGTTAGATTATTAATTTAACTTTTTTAATAATTACTATAAAACTCGAATCTTATGATTCGAGTTTTTTTATATAGTATAGCGATAATTTTTTACCAATAATTTAATTTCTTATATTAAGAAAATATAAATACTCAATGAATATTAGAATTTTGTAAATGAATTATTAAACCCTTATTTATTTAGGTTTTTTATTTTTATTTTTTTTACTATATAAAATATAAAATGCTCTATGTTTGTTGTCTGAAAATTAAATAATTTAATGAAAATGCAAAAATTAAGAATTGCAGTATTATCAAGGAATCCAGAGTTATATTCAACAAAAAGATTAGTCGCTGCAGGAGAAGCACGCGGACATGAGATGTTGGTGATAGATCATGGAAAATGTGATTTGTTAATTGAGAAAAAAAAGCCGCAAATATATTATAAAGGTAAACTTTTAGAAAACATAGATGCAGTAATTCCAAGAATTGGAGCATCAATTACTTTTTATGGTACTGCAGTTGTTCGCCAATTCGAGATGATGAATGTTTTTTCTACATTAAACTCTCAAGCTTTGGTGTGTTCTAGAGATAAGTTGCAAAGCATGCAAGTACTATCTAAGGCTGGTTTAAATATGCCTAAAACTACCTTTACAAATAACTCTAAAAATGTTAGTGCCGTAATAAATAAAGTAGGGGGAGCTCCTTGTATTATTAAATTATTAGAAGGTACGCAAGGTGTAGGTGTTGTTTTGGCAGAAACAAAAAGTGCGGCAGAATCGGTATTAGAAGCCTTTAATGGTTTGCAAGCACGTGTTATTGTTCAGGAATTTATAGCAGAAGCTAAAGGAGCAGATTTACGTGTTTTTGTAGTTGATGGAAATGTAGTTGGAGCAATGAAAAGACAAGGTAAAGAAGGTGAGTTTAGATCTAATTTACATAGAGGAGGAACTGCCGAGTTATTTGAATTAACAGAAGAAGAAGAAAACGCTGCGTTAAAAGCTGCAAAGAAATTAGGTTTAAGTGTTTGTGGGGTAGATATGCTACAATCTAATTCAGGACCAATGATAATGGAAGTAAATTCTTCGCCTGGTTTAGAAGGTATAGAGCAAGCAACTAAATTAGATATTGCTAAAAACATTATTCGTTATATAGAAAGAAATGTCTAAAGAAATTACCATACTAGGAGAAAAAATTTTACCTGGTAAGTCGTATCAAATAAAAATGGATATTGCTCGATTACATACAAGAACAAAAATAGAAGTTGCTGTTATTGTAAGTAGAGCCAAAAAAGATGGACCTTGCGTATTAGTAAGTGCAGGTATTCATGGTAATGAGGTGAATGGAATTGAGATTGTTAGACAAATAGTTGCTAATAAATACAATGTGCCAGATGCAGGGATGATTATATGCGTTCCTGTGGTAAACGTATTTGGGTTTATCATTAAGACAAGAGAATTTCCTGACGGTAAAGATTTAAATAGAAGTTTTCCTGGTACTAAAAAAGGTTCTTTAGCAAGTAATTTTGCGTATTCCTTTATGAATGAGGTGGTTGAGTATGCGGATTATTGTATTGATTTTCATACAGGTGGTGATGATAGATTTAATTATCCGCAGGTAAGAATTTCTGAAGATGATACGGATACTTTTAATTTAGCTAAGATTTTCGGAGCTAAGTTTGTTAAATACTCTTCTGAGCGTGATAAGTCTTTTAGAGCGTCGGCTGTTGCAATAGGAAAAAAAGTATTATTGTATGAAGGAGGAAAGTCTTTAGATATAAATAATAAAGTAACGCATGTTGGGGTTACAGGAATTTTAAATGTTTTAGATCATTTAGGTGTTAAAAAATTTCCAGCCAGATATAAGCCTTTTGATAAAGATGACGAGCAAGTTGTTTTTAGCGATTCAAAATGGATAAGAGCTAGTGCTTCTGGTATGTATAGGTCATTATTACGTAATGGAGATCCTGTAGAAAAAGGAGCCGTTATTGGTTTGATAACCGATCCATATGGTTTTTTTGAAAGAAAAATAAAAGCATCTGTATCGGGTTATATTATTTGCTTAAACCATTCTCCAATCGTAAATCAGGGAGATGCGATTGCGCATATAGCAATTCACGATAGTTAAAATATTAAACTGTTATTATTACGCATAAAAAAAAGCCCTCGTTTTCGAGAGCTTTTTTTTATATTTAAAAGTAAAATATTAAACAAATAAGTTGTCAATTTTTTCTTTTTCTTCTTGCGCTAAAGCAGCATCTACTAAGATACGACCACTATGCTCATCGATTGTAATTTTCTTACGATTAGCAATTTCTAACTGTACCTGAGGTGGTATTGTAAAGAAAGAACCTCCTGCAGCACCACGTTCAATGGCAACTACGGCTAAACCATTTCTTACTTTTGTACGAATTCTGTTATAGGCAGTTAATAAATGGTCATCTATAGATTTTGCATATTCTATAGATTTATCTTTTAATAATTGCTCTTCTTTCTCTGTTTCTTTTAAAATAGCATCTAATTCATTTTTCTTGTGAGTTAAATGATTTTCTTGCTTTTTTAATTTCTCTTTAGTTTTTTCAATAACTTCGTTCTTCTGAGCTATTTTAACCTTGTATTCTTTAATTCTCTTTTCAGACAATTCAATTTCTAATTCTTGAAATTCAACTTCTTTTGTTAAAGAATCAAACTCACGATTGTTACGAACATTTTTTTGTTGTTCTGCATACTTTTCGATTAAAGCTTTAGATTCTGTAATAGCTAATTTTTTATTGCTAACATCAGTATCTATACTTGTAGCTTCTTCTTTTAACTTAGAAAGTCTTGTGTTTAATCCGGCAACTTCATCTTCTAAATCTTCAACTTCTAAAGGTAATTCACCACGAACATTTCTGATTTCGTCAATTCTAGAATCGATTAACTGTAAATCATATAACGCTCTTAACTTTTCTTCTACCGTTACTTCTTTTTTTGCCATCTGTTATATATAGTGTATTGGATTTGTACTTTTTTCACTTAAAATAATCGCAAAAGTACTAAATTTTTCACGAAGATAATCATATAAAAGGTTTTTTGTAAACTGCTCACTTTCATAATGTCCAACATCAGCTAATAATATTTTTTTTTCAGCTTTAAAAAACTCATGATATTTAAAATCAGCACTTATATAAGCATCAGCCTTAGCTTTAATGGCATTACTAATAGCAAAACTACCAGAACCACCTAAAACAGCTACTTTCTTAATTGGTTTATCTAATAAATCAGAATGTCTAACGCAATCAGTTTTAAAAGTTTTCTTAACAAAAGTTAGAAATTCCTTTTCATTCATAGGGTTTGCTAATTCACCAAGCATTCCCATACCTATATGTTGGTTACTGTTTTCTAAAGTAATAATTTCGTAAGCTACTTCTTCATACAAATGAAAATCGAACAAAGCTTTTAATATTTTACCTTCTAAATAACTATCAAAAGTTACCGAAATACAGGTTTCTTCTTCAAACATGAATGTACCTTTTTCGCCAACGGTTGGGTTTGAGTTTTCTCCGCCTTTATAACTTCCTTTGCCTTCTACATTAAAAGAGCAATTTTCATAATTACCAATACTTCCTGCTCCGGCATTAAAAAGTTTGGTGCGTAATTTTTCAGCTTCAGCAATCGGAACATACGTAGTAAGTTTCTTTATAATTCCTTTTTTAGGAATTAATGTTTTACAGTTTTGTAAGCCTAAAACTTCACACATTTTAGCTGAAACTCCATTATTAACGTTATCTAAAGCAGTATGTGTAGCATAAATGGCAATGTTGTTTTGAATTGCTTTTAAAACAACACGCTCTACATAATTATTTCCATTTATTTTTTTCAATCCACTAAAAACAATCGGGTGAAAGCTTACAATTAAGTTGCAGTTGTTGGCAATAGCCTCATCAACGGTTTCTTCTAAAGTGTCAAGCGTAACTAAAACTCCAGTTACTTTTGTGTTATAACTTCCAATTAGTAAACCTACATTGTCAAAATCTTCAGCATACGAAAGTGGTGCTAGTTTTTCAATATGGTCAGTAACGTCTTTTATTTGCATTTTCTTGATTTAATGGATACCGCTAAGTTACTAAAACTTGTCATTACGAGGAAGAATGACGAAGTAATCTAATTAACCTTGAAAGATTACTTCACTTTGTTCGTAATAACGAAATAATTTTTACTTTTGATGTAATGAAATTACTTCGATTTTTATTATTTCCGTTTGCTGTTTTATACGACGTTGTTACAACGATTCGTAATTGGTTTTTTGAGTTAGGTGTATTAAAATCTACCTCTTTTGATATTCCTGTTATTGTAGTCGGAAACTTAAGCGTTGGTGGAACAGGAAAAACGCCACAAATAGAATATTTAATTCGTTTACTAAAAGATACACATAAGGTTGCAGTTTTAAGTAGAGGTTACAAGCGTAAAACAACAGGTTTTCAGATTGTAAATTCCAAACATGCTGCAGCTGATGTTGGTGATGAGCCTTTACAGTTTTATAAAAAGTTTAAAAATGAAGTAACCATAGCTGTTGATGCTGATAGAACAAACGGAATTCAACAATTATTAAAAAGTGATGTTTCGCCGCAAGTTGTTTTATTAGATGATGCTTATCAGCATAGAAAAATAAAGGGTAGTAGTTATATTTTGTTAACGAAATATGACGATTTGTACGTGGATGATTTTATTTTACCTACCGGAAATTTAAGAGAGAGTAGAAGAGGGGCAAATCGTGCAGCGATAATAATTGTTACGAAGTGTCCTGAGAATTTATCAGAAGTAACTAAAGAAAAAATCAAAATAAAAATTAATCCTAGTAAAAATCAACAGTTGTTTTTTACCACTATTTCTTACGATAAAAACTTAAAAGGAGCAGAGTTTGAACTTACTATTGCTGATTTAAAGCATAAAGATGTTTTGTTAGTTACAGGAATTGCAAAGCCTAGCTCGTTATTAAGTTTTTTATCAAAAGAAAATATCAATTATAAGCATTTAGAATATGCAGATCATTATGATTTTAATGCGCAAGATATTTTAAAAATCGAAAAAGAATTTAATGATTTACCATCTAAAAATAAGATGATCTTAACAACAGAAAAAGATTATATGCGTTTACAAGGTAAGCTTAAAAACATGTGTTATATAACTATAAAAAGCACTTTTTTATCAGAAGAAGAAAAGTTTAAGCAGTTGGTAATTGGTCATATAGAAGATAAAAAAAACATTAAATAACGCGTTCATCGGCCTTGTAAGCACCACGGCGATGTAAAATCCATTGCGCTTCATCTAACGGATTTACACCTTTAAACTTCTTTGTTTTTCCTTCTCCTTCAGGACAAACAGCATATTCATGAAAAACGGTTCTTAAACGAAGTCTACCGCTGCAAATACTATTTAGTTTTATGCTAAGATCTAAAGACGTAGCAACAGGAATCGTACCCGATAATATTACCAAATCTTGCTCAAAAGTAGGTGTGTTTATAGTTGCTCTTCTATGAGTAAGTTCAGAAATTAATTTACCTAATAACTCTTCATTGGTTTTTATTTCAAAGCGTAATAAAGGTTCCAGCAAATGAGTTCCGCCATTTTCTAAACCTTTCATTATTCCCATTGGAGTGGCTAAATTAAAATCTCCAGGTCTAGAGTGCACATTATGATCTTCTCCTTTAATTAAAGTGATTTTTACATCGGTAACATTCCAGCCTAAAAGACCTTGTTCTAAAGCTTTTGGAATTGTTTTTGCTATTTCATTTTGATATTTATTATGAACATCATTTTTAGAAACAATTGATTGATACGTGATGCCTGAGTTTAACGCTGCAGGTTCAATTAAAAAAGTCATAATTGCCCAACAAGGTTTTGGCATCCAATAACGAATATAACCTTCGGCAGCTTTAGTAATGGTTTCTTTATAAACTATTTGAGGATCTGTAAAATTTACAGCAATATTAAAGCGTTCTTGTAATAAGTGGGTGAGTACTTCTATTTGCATATCTCCCATTAATAAAAGAATCAATTCTTTTTCGGGTTTATGCCATTTAAATTGTAAACTCGGATCTTCTTTATCGATAAGCTGTAATGCTTGAGCAAGGGCATTATAATCTTTATCGTTAAAGGCAATTACTTGTACGCTTAAAACGGGAATGTTTAATTCAGGTAAGGTTGGAATCTCTGAAGGATTTCCTAAAATATCACCTGCTTTTGTACCTAAAACTCCAGTAATTATACCGATGTCTCCTGCTGTAATATTAGTATCTAAATGTTTTGTATGATGAAATACTTTTGTTTGATTTATTTTAGATTCTAATGCTTGTGTGTGGTTGTAAATAGTTGTTTTGGAAGATAAGTTACCTGAAAAAACTTTTACATGTGCCATTGCGCCATGAACTTTATTATGCTCTAATTTATATACGTAAGCGGCAACTTCTTCAGAAATATTTCTCTTTTTTGGTTTGATAAAATCTACCAATCCGTTTAATAAAATCTCAACACCAATGTTGTTTTTAGCAATACCTGTAAAAACAGGAACTATCATATTGTTTGAAGTACTTTTTGCAATTGTGTTTAAATAGACTTCATCAGAAAAATGAATTCCGTTTAAATATTGTGTCAACAGCTTTTCATCAGTTTCTATGAGTTCTTCAGTTATAGCTTCTTTTTGCTCCTTACTAATTTTATTATTGTTAAAAACCTCGGTTATATACGCAGAAGTTAAACCTTCATCATAACTCGTAGAAATAGCTACCGTTTTATATTGGAGCTCTTTTTTTATTTGTCGTAAAACGGCTTCTGTGTTTGCGCTTGGTCTGTCTATTTTATTGATAAAAATTAGTGTAGGTATTTTTAAATTATGCAAAGCATCTACTATTGTTAAGGTATGTGCTTGTACGCCCTCAACAGCAGAAATTACTAAAATAACAGCATCAACAACACAAAGAGTTCTTGCAACCTCACTAGAAAAATCTACGTGGCCAGGAGTGTCAATTAAGTTAATTTTCGTGTTTTTCCAATTAAAAGAAGTCGTAGCAGCTTTAATCGAAATTCCGCGTTCTTTTTCTAAAGTTAAATTGTCGGTAACTGCAGATCCTTTATCTACACTTCCTATTTTTCTAATAGCACCAGCATGATATAATAAGTGTTCTGTTAATGTGGTTTTTCCGGCATCTACATGCGCCAGAATACCTATGTTAAGAATGTTAGAATACTTCATTAATTAGTGTGATGCTTGGTGTAGAGTTAAAATTTCTTAGTAGCGGCTGCGCTTATTTGTTTGATATCTTGCTCATCTTTTCGAGGACAAATTAAAAGCACTCCATCTTTTTCAACCACAATAAAATCATTTAAACCTTGAATAATAACCTTTTTACCGCTTTCGGTGCGAATCATATTTCCGTTTGCATCTCTAAAAATGGTTTCAGCACCTACAACAGCATTTTTTTGATCGTCTTTTTCTAATTTATTATACAAAGATCCCCAAGTACCAAGATCATTCCAACCAAAATCTACCGGTAAAATATGTACATTATTCGAGCGTTCCATAATTCCGTAATCAATAGAAATATCTTCACATTTTTCGTAATTGTTTTTAATAAAGTCAGCTTCTAAATCAGTATTATAAATAGTATTTGTGCCTTCTAAAACCGTTAACATATTTGGTAAGTGCTTTTTAAAAGCGGCTAAAATGCTTTTGGTAGACCAAATGAAAATTCCTGCATTCCATAAATAATCACCACTAGCTATAAATTCTTTTGCAGTTGCTAGGTTTGGTTTTTCTGTAAAGTTTTTTACCTTCTTTGTATCCGAAGAACTTTCTTCAAACTGAATATATCCATAACCAGTATTTGGTGTATTTGGTTGGATACCTAGCGTCATTAAAGAGCTGTTTTTTGCGGATGTTTCAAACGAAGTTTTGATGTTATTTAAAAATTCAGTTTCATCTTCAATCCAATGATCAGAAGGTGCAACTAACATAACAGCATCTTTATTTTGGCTATGAATTTTTAAAGCCGCATATAAAATACAAGGAGCTGTGTTGCGCATTGCCGGCTCTAATAAAAGTTGCTTTTTGGTAGTTTTTGGTAATTGCTCTAAAACCAAACTTTCATAACGTTCGTTTGTGGCAATTAAAATATTCTCAGCCGGAATTAAAGCATTAATTCGATTAAAAGTACGCTGAATTAACGATTCACCAGTTCCTAACATATCATGAAACTGTTTCGGGTATTCTTGCGTGCTTACTGGCCAAAAACGTGAACCAACACCGCCGGCCATAACTATTGCGTAATAATTTTTATTCATAATAATTAGTTATAATTCCTTAAAGATAGACGTTTTATTTATATGTTTGAATCTACTAACTTTACTTCTGCATTTTGATTAAAAAGATATACTCTTTTGTTCGTTAAATTTAAACATTCATAACGAGTTCTGCGTTTATTTCCTCTTTTGTATAAAGTATTTTTAAACTGAAAAACACTATTAACAGGAACTTGAAAGATAAAATTCTTTCCGTTTTCAGCTTCACCACCACGTAGCGCTAAAGATAAATTAACATCCGTATCGGTACTTGCTTTCGGGTTTTTAAGATAGTTAGCCAAATAAGGTAATATTTCCTTCGGATAAATATCTGGTTGTAAAAATGGCAACATTAAATGCTGAAAAACTGTTTTCCAATGTTTGCCATGAGGTTGTACTCGCCCAAACCTTTTATGCGTAACATGATGCGCAATTTCATGAATTAAAGTCAGTAAAAACTGAAATTCGTTCAGGTTATTATTAACAGTAATCTGTGTTTGTCCGTTCGGAAAAGTCCTAAAATCACCATGTTTGGATTGTCGCTGATTTACAATTTTAAGATTGATTTTATGCTCGTTAATTAAATACTCAACTAACGGAATTGCTTTTTCAGGGATATATTTTATAAGTGTTTTGTACAATGAAAGTTTTTTATGGCGTTGAACTAGATACTTCTAGTACTTTTCCGTTGTAAAACTTGTTTCCTGTTAAAGCGAAATCAAAAATATAACTTGCCATTTCTTTTGCTGATAATGGAGCAACATAACCAGGAAAAGCTTCTTCTAACATTTCGGTTTGTACAGCGCCTAAAGCCAATATATTAAAGGCTATTTGTTGTTTTTTGTATTCTTCAGCTAATAGTTCAGATAAAGTAATTACGGCTCCTTTAGCAGAGCTATAAGCAGCTAAACCTGGAAATTTCATGCTTCCTTGTACTCCGCCCATAGAACTAACGGTAACTACATGACTTCCTTTTTTGAAAAATGGAATCAATAGCTTTGTTAATTCGGCAACAGCAAATACATTTACTTTATAAACTTCCTGGAAATCAGCCGTAGTTAAATCTGTAAAAGGCTTATTTACTAGTTTTCCTGCGTTGTTAATTAAAACATCAACAGTTTTCCATTCTTTTTTAATGAATAAGGTTGCTTTGTTTAAATCGTCATTATTAGATAAATCGACAGCTATCGTAGTAATGTTTTTATGATTTATTTTTTCTAACGGACTTGTGTTTCTTGATAAAGCAAGTACTTTATGTCCTTCGTTTGCAAACTGTTGTGCTAGTTCAAAACCAATACCTCTACTGGTTCCTGTAATTACAATATTTTTCATTTAATAGGATAAGTTAAACAAGCAAGCTACTTAAAATTTTCATACATTTATAGTTCAAACTAAATTTTTATCATGAAAAAAAATAGCTTTTTACTTTTGTTTTTATTGATTGTAACTTATTCTTTTAGTCAGAACACTTATGTTTTATGCGGAAAGTTAATTGATACAGCTTCTGGAGAAATTCAAACAGAAAAAACAATTGTTGTTAATGACAATAAAATCACACATGTTAAAAATGGCTACATTATGCCAAGAGATAAAACATCTAAAATAATAGATTTAAGAGATAAAGTTGTAATGGCTGGCTTGATAGATATGCATGTACATATTGAAATGGAATTTGATGCTAAAACGCGCTTAAACAAATATACTTTAAACGAAGCAGATGTAGCTTATAATTCTGTTGGTTTTGCAAAATCAACCTTGTTAAACGGATTTACAACGATAAGAGATTTGGGTGGAACTGGAGTAAATATATCAATAAAAAAAGCAATCGAAGCTGGGAAAATACCTGGGCCAAGAGTTTTTACAGCAGGTAAATCATTGGCAACAACGGGTGGTCATGCAGACCCTACAAACGGAAGTAGTAGAGTTTTAACTGGTAATCCGGGGCCAAAAGAAGGTGTTGTAAATTCGGTTGAAGACGCTAAAAAAGCGGTACGTCAGCGTTATAAAAATGGAGCAGATTGTATTAAAATTACAGCAACAGGTGGCGTTTTAAGTGTGGCTAAATCTGGCGATAATCCACAATTTACAATTGAGGAGGTAAAAGCAATATGTGATATGGCTAAAGATTATGGAATGCATGTAGCTGCTCATGCTCACGGTGATGAGGGAATGCAGCGTGCAATAATTGGTGGTGTAAAAACTATTGAACACGGAACTTATATGAGTGATGAAACGATGGAATTGATGAAAAAGCACAACGCTTTTTTAGTGCCAACAATTACTGCAGGAAAAGAGGTAGAAGAGAAAGCTAAAATAAAAGGATTTTATCCAGATATTGTAGTTCCAAAGGCATTAGCTGTTGGTCCAAAAATTCAAGGAACATTTGCAAAAGCATATAAGAAAGGTGTAGGAATTGCATTTGGTACCGATGCAGGAGTTTTTAAACACGGTAACAATGGTAAAGAATTTGGTTATATGGTAGCAGCAGGTATGCCAGCGATAGAAACGATTCAGGCAGCAACTATTACCAATGCTAAAATATTAAAGATGGAGAATGAAATAGGGCAAATTAAAAAAGGTTTCTTCGCAGATATTATAGCTGTAGACGAAGATCCAACTAAAAATATTAAAACAATGGAAAACGTTATTTTTGTAATGAAAAACGGAATCGTTTATAAGAAATAAATAAAAAGAGCGGTTTTAAAACCGCTCTTTTTATTAAAATGTTATGTGTTGGTATGCACCAATATCAGGATTTGTTGTTCTATCAATTCCTAAAATATCTTCAGAAATAGCGGATGCTTTTGCTTTGTTAATAGCTTCAGAATTTTCACCAATTATAAAATGATTTAAAGAGGTGTTTTTAAAGTTAGGTTCTCCATTTAAAATAATATTTTTATAATGAGTAGCATCATCAAAATTCAACTCTGTATTACTAGCAAACGAATCATTAAAATCATTAAACTGAATCATAGAGTTTTCAATATTATAATTAAAATCGCTACCGTCATTTTTATCTAAAACAAATTCAATATTGTTGTTACCTTCAATAATACAGTTGGTGAAGGTAGCAGCAATTAAATCTCTTGTAGCTGTTACTTCATCATTATTACTATTAAGAAAATTAGTGTAATTATTTACTAAAACTGTAGGTAGCTGACGGAAACTATTGCTCCAATAATTAGCAAAAGTAGCATGAGTAAAATTATAAGTTCCCCCAAAAGTACAAGCTAAAGAAGATTGTCCGGCGTTACCAATAACGATGTTTTCTCCTTTAATATTAGTATCCCTTCCTAAGATTCCATAATTAGAATTGTTATAAATTTCTGTGTTTTTTATAGACAATGTAGGTGAAGCAACAGTGCTAATACTATCAACAAGTACACCGATGGTTCCGTTTTTAATTAAGGCATGGTTAATTTCATTTTCAGTACTACCTGCACGTAACCAAATAGTTCCCCATTGGCCCGGTATATTGTTAAATCGTTGTTCTAGTCGGTCGCTTTCAAAAATAACTTTACTGTCAAGAGTTCCGTTTACTTTTAAACTTCCTTTTTTATCTACTATTAAACCTGAGTTATTGTGAAAGTAAATTTTTGCACCAGCATTAATTGTTAATGTTTTTTCTGACGGTACAGCCGCATAACCGTAAATAACATATGGTTTTTCATCAGTAAAAGTTAATTCAGCATCTGTTAAAAAACGACCTTGAATTTCAGAGTCTGTACCATTTATAGTTAAGGTTTCAATTCCCATACTATTTTTTGATGGGAATATAAAAGTGGCATCTTGCACTAAAGTAATTAAATCAACATCTTGTTGATTATTTCCGTTATCAAATAATAATTTATCTGTGTATAAAGGATCTGTTGTTGTGCTAAAATCAATAGTAGTTTCTACAAAAACATAGATACTGTCATTTGCTAATATATCAATATCGTTAAAATTCTTACCAGATATTCCATCAACATTTAAACGATAATTAGAACTGTTTCCGTTCTCTAATTTAATTTCCGGAATTGTAATCGATTTATTACTCCTGTTGTATACTTTTAAATTGTATGTAGCTGATCCTATATTCGAAAAAACGGTGTCTAAAAATATGGTGTCTTTAGAGAATTCTAATTTACCAAAATTAGGAACAGTTTTAAAATCTTTTCTACACGAGCTTACAGCAATTAAAATAAAGAAAGCTAAAATTTGAAGGGAGTATCTCATATATAAAAGAAGGCAGGTTAATAACGGTTAAAAGGTAAAGATATTATTTTTTAATCAACTCAATTTCAAATAATTTCCCCCAATGCTTTCCTGTAACAAATAAACGGTTGTTTTCTTTGTCGTATGCAATTCCGTTTAAAACATCATCATTTGGGTCTAATTGTTGATTTTTAGCAACGATATCTCTTAGTCCGTTTAAATTAGCAACACCTTCAACAACACCCGTCTCTGGATTGATAATTACAATTGAGTTTTGCTGCCATTTATTGGCGTAAATTTTGCCATTAATTAATTCTATTTCATTTAAGTTATCTACAGAATATTTATTAGTATATACTTGAATACTTCTTTTTTCTGTTTGATTTTCGGTATTTAAAAACCATATTTTATTTGTTCCGTCAGATTTTATTAACTCAGTTTCGTTGTGTGTTAACCCCCAACCTTGGTTACTCTTGTTATAGTCAAACTCACCAATTTGCTTAAAAGTATCTAGGTTATAAATAAAACCTTTACGAGCTTGCCATGTTAACCAGTACACTTTATTATTATAAATAGTCATTCCTTCACCAAAGTACTCTTTATCTAAATCAATTTTTTGAAGAACATCACCTGTTTTTAAATCAACCTTTCTTAAAGTTGATTCGCCTTTACGACCTGTAGTTTCGTATAAAAACCCATCTTTATACTCCAATCCTTGCGTGTAAGCATCTTTGTCATGAGGAAAAGTGTTTATAATAGTATAAGAATAAACAGCAGGAGCGTTTTTAGCTAAAATTTCAATAGAATTATTAACTTTTTTAGATTTATTAGGATAAAAAGCCAATGCAGTAACCGCATGTTTACCAACACCAAAATCGGCTGTATTAATTGTTAAACTTGTTTCGTTTTTATTTACACGCTTATTATTAACGAATAAGTGAACAGAATCGATCTTTTCACCTTTAAGTTGTTCGAATTTAATAGCAGCCTTTTGCCCTAAAGTGGTTTTTTTAGAAGTATTTAACTTAAATTTGTATCCAGAATTACTACAAGAAGTAATAAATAATGTTGATAAAGCTAAAGTGAAGTATGTATAAATACGCATATTTTATAGTTTGATTTCTAATTTATTCGTTTACACTACAAATTAAAACAATTTATTTGTTTGAAAATTAAAAAATATGGTTAAATTTGCATCCTCAAACAGCTAAAACAATTTTAGTGTAAAACTTTACCATTTTTACAACGTTTGATAAAAAAACAAAACAATATTTAAAAGTCATTTAAGATGCGTAAAGGAATACATCCAGAAAATTATAGAATGGTAGCTTTTAAAGATATGTCTAACGGAGATGTATTTTTAACACGTTCAACTGCTAACACTAAAGAAACTTTAGAAGTAGAAGGAGCTGAATACCCATTAATCAAATTAGAAATTTCAAGAACTTCTCACCCTTTTTACACAGGTAAGTCTAAATTAATTGATACTGCAGGACGTATTGATAAGTTCAAAAATAAATACTCGAAATTTAAAAAATAATTTCAAGTATCTAAGATATTTAAAAGCTCTAACTACAGTTAGGGCTTTTTTTATGCTGAAAATCTTGTATTTTAGCCTAGAAAATTTTCAAAAATGAGAGATACTATTTTAGCAATTGTTATTGTAATTAATGTTTTATGCGGTGTGCTGGTTTATTTTGTACCAGATGTAGGTAATTTTATTTTGCTAACAATTGCCTCTGCATTAAGTATAGTTGCTTTGTATGATGCATTTTTTCAGAAAAAACACTCTTTATTACGTGCTTTTCCTGTTGTAGCTCGTTTACGTTGGTTTTTTGAAGATGAAAGAGAGAAAATCCAACAATATTTTATTGAAGATGACTTAAGTGGTGTGCCAATTAACCGTGAAAAAAGAAGTATTGTTTACCAACGTTCGAAAAAAGAGATAGAAACAGTGCCTTTTGGTACGCTGCATAACGTATATAAAAAAGGGTATGAATTTGTAAAGCATTCCTTGTTTCCAAAAAATCATCATCATATTAAAGGAGAAAGAGTATTAATTGGTTCTGATAAATGTATTCAAAAATACGATGCTTCTATTGTTAATATATCAGCAATGTCTTTTGGTTCGTTAAGTAAAAATGCCATTAAAGCTTTAAATCAAGGAGCAAAGATGGCTGGTTTTGCTCATAATACAGGAGAAGGCGGAATATCACCCTATCATTTACAAGGGGGAGATTTAATTTTTCAGGTAGGAACAGGTTATTTTGGAGCGGGGAAAAGCGTAGATGGCAAGCGTGTTTTTGATGCTGCCATTTTTAAGGAAAATGCAATTCGCCCGGAAGTTAAAATGATTGAAATTAAATTTTCACAAGGAGCAAAACCAGGTCATGGAGGTATTTTACCAGCTAAAAAAAACACTGAAGAAATTGCAAAAATACGTTCGGTAATACCTTTTACAGATGTGAATTCGCCTCCAGGTCATTCAGCTTTTTCTAATTATGGAGAAATGATTGTTTTTATTCAGGAAGTAAGAGATTTATCCGAAGGAAAACCTGTTGGGATAAAATTTTGTGTGGGTGATAATGAAGAGATAGAAGAAATGATAAAAGCATTTTCGTTGGCTAATAATTATCCAGATTTTATATCAGTCGATGGAGGAGAAGGAGGTACAGGGGCAGCACCATTAGAATTTTCTAATTATATAGGTACTCCGTTGTTAGAAGGTTTGGTTTTTGTAAATAAAACATTGCAAAAGTACCAGTTAAAAGAGCAGATAAAAATAATAGCAAGTGGTAAAGCAATTGATGCTTTTGATATTATTAAATACAAAGCTTTAGGTGCTGATGTTATTGGTATGGCACGTAGTTTTATGCTTAGTTTAGGTTGTATTCAGGCGCGTGAGTGTAATTTAGATACTTGTCCTGTTGGTGTAGCAACGCAAGATGAGGATTTAGTTGAAGCTTTGGTTGTTGAAGACAAAAATGTTCGTGTTAAAAATTATCATATCAAAACAATAACAGCAGTAAAAGAGGTGGTTGCGGCGATGGGTAAAGAATCAATTTCTGATATAAAAGCAAAACATATTTTTAGAAGAAATAAGGAAGAAGAAATTACACCTCTAAACGTTATTTACGATTTACAGGAGTAGAGAAGTAATTAGAAATATCAGGTCATAAATTGAGCTAATAAAATTAAAAGTATTGAAGATAACATTGGAGTTTAATTTGAAAGAATATCAATTAGAGCGTTACCCGGTAACAACAGATAAAGCCTTGCGTTCATGGAGTAATGCGGAGTTATTAATGCTTGATTATATTAAGGATGAAAAAACAGTAAACATTCATTTATATAATGATAGGTTTGGTGTTTTTAACACGCTATTAAATGATGTAAGGCTAACAACCGTTTGGACATACGCGAGTCAGCAAAAAGCAATTGCTAACAATTTAAAGCTAAACAAATTTTCGTTAGATGTAAATTACAAAGAACCTTTAGATGATTTAGATAAGGTGGAATTGGCGCTTTTAAAAGTTCCGAAATCTCTTGAATTGTTTGAGTTGTTTTTAAAGCAGATACATAAAGCTTCTGATAATAAAACAATAGTTGTTTGCGGATTTATGACTAAATATTTTTCTGTTTCTTTTCTTAAAATTGCAGAGTTGTATTTTGAAGAAGTTGAACAGAGTAAAGCATGGAAAAAAGCAAGGTTGTTGATTTTAAAAAATCCTAAGAAATTAACAGAAGAGAAAGAATTAATAAATAAAATTAATTGGAACGAAGAAATACTTCAGCAATATTACGGAGTATTTTCTGGAGGTAAGGTTGATGTTGGTACTCGTTTTTTATTAGATAATTTAAAAGTGCATCCTAGCGAATTAAAAGTGTTAGATGTGGCTTCTGGTAACGGAATTATAGCTTTTGAAATAGCGAATCAAAATACAGAATCTGAAATTACTTTAGTAGATGATTTTAATTTAGCGATTGCCTCTTCACAGCTTAATTTAAAGGGTAAAGAAGCTAGGTTTGTATGCGCGGATGATTTAAGTGATTTAGAAAAGGAAAGTTTTGATTTAATAGTATCTAATCCTCCTTTTCATTTTGAACATGAGAATAATATAGAAGTAACTTTATCGCTCTTTAAAGATGTAAAGAGTTGTTTAAAACCCGACGGACGTTTTGTTTTGGTGGCAAACAAGCATTTGAATTATAAAACACATTTAGAGAAACTTTTTAATACGGTTGAAATAATGGCAGATAATAAGAAGTTTGTAGTTTATGAATGTATGATGTAGAAAAAATAAAAGTATTTAAAAAGGGAGGTATAATGTATTAGCATTTTACCTCCCTTTTTAAATTTAAGTAAAATTAGTTAGGTTTATTAATTATTATAATCACAAGGTAAAAGTTATTAACAATTTATTTAAATAGTTATTAACACTTGTTGATAAAATTTATATCTTTGTATGTTATTAACAATGTATTGTGTATTACGATAATCCCCAAAATCCCCAATTAATATGTTTTTAGAAAAAACAGCACTTGCAGATAAAAAGAAAAATAAAATTTTGGAGTTTCCAAAGATTAACATTCTTGAACATCAAATAGAGCAAGTAAACGAGTTTATAAGGCAACGAAAAGTTTTCTTTTCAAGAAACTTAAACAGAGAGAAAATTGAAGTGTTTTTTACCGATGATACTGGTTTAAAGAAAGTTGAGACTTCAATTTGGACTGTTTGTGAAAAATCAATTATTCTTAAGAATACAAAAGAAGTTTCGTACAGTGATATTATTGCTGTAGCTTAAAAATAAAAACCCCACTCTTTTAAGGAGTGGGATTTTTTAGTTTTAGTATGGGGTATTAATTAATCCATATAATCTTCAATAGGATTACAAGAACAAATTAAATTTCTATCTCCAAAAGCATCATCAACTCTACGTACAGTAGGCCAAAATTTATTATCAGCAATATAATCTAAAGGAAAAGCAGCTTGCTTACGAGTATACGGTAAAATCCACTCATCAGTAGTTAACATATATTGTGTATGTGGTGCATTTTTTAGAGGATTGTTAGCGTTATCTTTAGTTGCGCTAGAAATTTCTTTTCTAATAGAAATCATTGCATCACAAAAACGATCTAATTCTGCAACGCTTTCAGATTCTGTAGGTTCAATCATCATAGTTCCTCCTACGGGAAAAGAAACAGTCGGTGCATGAAAACCGTAATCCATTAAGCGTTTCGCAATATCTACAACTTCAATTCCGTTTTGTTTAAAATCTCTACAATCAATAATCATTTCATGTGCAGCTCTGTTCATTTCTCCAGAGTACAATGTTTCGTAATGTCCGTGTAAACGTTCTTTAATGTAGTTTGCGTTTAAAATAGCTAATTTAGTAGAGTCCGTTAATCCATTAGCGCCAAGCATTGTTATGTATCCGTAAGAAATTAAACAAGCTAAAGCAGATCCCCAAGGGGCAGCAGAAATAGCTGTAATTGCTTTTTCGCCTCCTGTTGCAACTAAAGGATTTGTTGGTAAAAATGGCACTAATTGAGGAGCAACACAAATTGGACCAACTCCTGGTCCACCACCACCATGTGGAATAGCGAAGGTTTTGTGTAGGTTTAAGTGACAAACATCTGCACCAATAGTTGCAGGATTTGTTAATCCTACCTGAGCGTTCATATTCGCACCATCCATATAAACTTGTCCGCCGTTATCGTGAATAATTTTGGTAATTTCTTTAATAGCTTTTTCGTAAACCCCATGTGTTGATGGGTATGTAACCATTAAAGCGGCTAAATTATCTTTATGTTTTTCTGCTTTTTCGCGTAAATCTTCTACGTCGATATTACCTCTTTCATCAGTTTTGGTAACAACTACTTTCATGCCGGCCATTACTGCTGACGCAGGATTAGTACCGTGAGCAGAAGCAGGAATTAAACAAATGTTTCTATTAGAATCGTTATTAGACTCGTGATAAGCACGAATAACCATTAATCCAGCAAATTCTCCTTGTGCACCAGAGTTTGGTTGTAAAGAAGTACCTGCAAAACCTGTAATTACATTTAATTGATGTTCAAGGTTTTTTAAAACTGTTTGATATCCTTCTGCTTGATTTAATGGTACAAAAGGGTGAATATTTCCCCATTGAGGGTTGCTTAAAGGTAGCATTTCAGAAGCTGCATTTAGCTTCATTGTACATGATCCTAAAGAAATCATAGAATGATTTAAAGCTAAATCTTTACGTTCTAGTTTTTTAATATAACGCATCATTTCAGTTTCTGATTGATACGTATTAAATATTTCGTTGTCTAAAAATGAAGTATTTCTTTTTACATTTTCTGTGATTATATCCGAAGAAATAAATTCAGTTACTGTAATATCTTGAATATTGAAGGCTTGTTCAAAACAATCAACAATGGCATTGATTTCTTTTAAGCTAACAGTTTCGTTAACGGAAATTGAAATATGATTGTTGTCAATATAGTTAAAGTTAATTCCGTTTGCCTCGGCAACAGGGCGTAATTTATTAGCTTCAACTTCAATTAAAATAGTGTCGAAATATGATTTGTTTTTTTGTTTAAAGCCTAAACTTTCTAGGGCTGCAGTTAAAGTATTTGCTGTAGCGTGTACTTTATCAGCAATATATTGTATTCCTTCTTTCCCATGATATACAGCATACATACCAGCCATAACAGCTAGTAAAACTTGGGCGGTGCAAATGTTTGAAGTTGCTTTTTCGCGCTTTATATGTTGCTCACGAGTTTGTAGAGCCATACGTAAAGCACGACCACCGTCAACATCTTTGGTAATACCAATTACACGACCAGGAAGACTACGTTTGTAAGCTTCTTTCGTAGCAAAATAGCCAGCATGAGGTCCGCCGTAACCTAAAGGAATTCCGAAACGCTGTGTGGTTCCAACCACAACTGCAGCGCCAAATTCACCTGGAGCTTTTAATTTAGCTAAAGATAAAATGTCCGCAGCAACAGCTACTTTTATGTTTTTTTCGTTACAGTTGGCAACAAATGCAGTATAATCAAATACTTCACCATGTTTTCCTGGGTATTGAATAATAGCTCCGAAAAACGCTGAAGAAAAATCAAACTCTTCATGATTTCCAATTACTAACTCAATTCCGATAGGAATTGCACGTGTTTGTAGAACAGATAATGTTTGTGGTAAAATCTCTTCAGAAATAAAGAATTTGTTAACGCCAGCTTTTTTCTGTGCACGTTCACGTACATCAAATAATAAAGCCATTGCTTCGGCAGCAGCAGTTCCTTCGTCTAATAAAGAAGCATTTGCTAATTCCATTCCTGTTAAATCACAAACCATTGTTTGGTAATTTAATAAGGCTTCTAAACGTCCTTGAGCAATTTCTGCTTGGTATGGCGTGTAAGCTGTATACCAACCCGGGTTTTCTAATATATTACGTTGAATAACACTCGGTACAATTGCTTCGTGGTATCCTAAACCGATGTAGCTTTTAAAAACTTTATTTTTAGCACCAAGCTCATTAATATGATTTAAATACTCATATTCGCTCATTGCAGGCGCTAAATCTAATCCGCTTTCAAGACGAATATCATCAGGAATAGTTTCATAAATTAATTGATCTAAGCTATCTGCTTTGATTGTTTTTAACATTTGCTCTTGATCCGCTACACGTGGACCAATATGTCTTAGTTGAAATGAATTTGTGTTCATTCTGTGTTGTTTGTGTTTAGTGGTTCAAAAATAATGAAATTGTATAATTTTTATAGTATGTTTTTATTTTTAAACTGATATTTTATTAACTAAATTGAAGGGTTATAAACATAAAAACTATTTTTGTGTAATGAGGGTTTTAAAACAAGTGCTTGATTTTTATATAAACGCTAGTATTCATGTGGCTTTAGCCGTGTGCGCTTTTGTTAAGGTTACTGAATTATATTTTGGGTTAACTTATAATGAATCGTTAGATTTTTTTCTTTTCTTCGGAACAATTACTGGCTATAACTTTGTTAAATATGTAGGAGTTGCCAAATTGCACCACAGAAGTTTAACGACACATTTAAAAATAATTCAAATATTTTCTTTGATTTGTTTTTTGTTGATGTGTTTTTATGCCATTAAACTAAATGTAAAAACATTGCTTGTTTTTGTGCCTTTCGGACTTTTAACATTTTTGTATGCAGTTCCTTTTTTTAGTGGATTTCAAAAAAATTTAAGAAGTATTGGGTATTTAAAAATTATAATAGTTGCTTTTGTGTGGGCGGGAGCAACGGTGTTTTTACCAGTTTATGATGCAAATGTTGATTTATCAAATCAATTTTATATAACTATTATACAGCGTTTTTTATTAGTGATGGTTTTAATTTTACCTTTTGATATTAGAGATGTAAAATATGATGCTGTTTCACTGCAAACAATACCCAAAAAAATAGGAATAGAAAAAACAAAAAAACTCGGATATATATTATTAGTTTTTTGCCTGCTATTAGAGTTTATGATAGCACCAAACGCTAGTTTTAGAACAGTTTTTTTATTGATTTTTATGACCATTTTAATACTGTTGATGAGGTCATCAGAAAAAAAATCTAAATATTATAGTGCCTTTATAGTGGAATCAATTCCCATAGTTTGGTGGTTGCTTTTATCAATCGTTTAAATTAATGTTGATAAAAAATAAAAATCTTCTTTCATAATCAGCTTCTTTTTTAATATCATTTGTATTTTTGGTTACTTACTAGTAATTCAACATAATGGCACCAAAAAGAAGTTTTGTTTTCGATTTCGATAGTACACTTACGCGAGTAGAGGCGTTAGATGTTTTAGCTGAAATCACTTTAGTAGGTAATCCTAAAAAAACGGATATTATTAATGAAATAATAGAAATTACAAACCAAGGTATTGATGGAGAAATCTCCTTTCCTGAATCTTTAGAAAAACGTATTAAATTACTGAACGCTAAAAAAACAGATTTACCTATTTTAATAAAAGAATTAAAACAAAAGGTTTCGCGTTCTATTGAAAGTAATAAAGAGTTTTTTGAGAAATTTTCTGATGATATATATGTTATTTCTGCCGGATTTAAAGAGTTTATAGATCCGATTGTTGCAGCATATAATATTCCTTCTGAAAGAGTTTTTGCAAATTCTTTTAAATTTGATAAAAACGATTTAATTATTGGGTTTGATGCAGAGAATCCGCTTTCCAAACACGATGGAAAAATTGAGTGCCTACAAAACTTAAATTTACCAGGAGAAATACAAGTAATTGGTGACGGTTATAGTGATGCAGTAACAAAAAAAGCAGGTGTGGCTGACACTTTTTTTGCATACACCGAAAATGTATCTAGAGAAAAAACAGTTGCCAATGCTGATCATATTACACCTAATTTAGACGAATTTTTATACCTAAACGATTTGCCAAGAAATATATCATATCCAAAGAACAGAATTAAAATTTTATTATTAGAAAACGTACATCCAGATGCATTTACGAAGTTATCTGGAGATGGTTTTTCTGTAGAAACAGTTTCTAAAAGCTTATCAGAAGATGAGTTAATTGCAAAACTTAAAGATGTGCATGTTTTAGGAATTCGTTCTAAAACACAGGTCACAAAAAGAGTAATTGAAGCTGCCGAAAAATTAATGGTTGTTTCAGCTTTTTGTATCGGCACAAAACAAATCGATTTAGAAGCTTGCAAAGAAAACGGAGTCGTAGTTTTTAATGCGCCTTATAGCAATACACGTTCTGTGGTTGAGTTAGCAATCGGAGAAATCATTATGCTAATGCGTAGTGTTTTTCAAAGAAGTACCGAGTTGCATAACGGGCAATGGAATAAAACAGCACAAGGATCAAGAGAGGTTCGTGGTAAAAAATTAGGAATTGTTGGTTACGGAAACATCGGTAAACAATTATCTGTTTTAGCAGAAGCTCTGGGAATGTACGTTTATTATTACGACGTAGAAGATAAGCTGGCTTTAGGTAATGCAACTAAAGTAGCAACCTTAAAAGAGTTGTTAAATATTTCTGATGTAGTTACTTTACATGTTGATGATAATGCTGCTAATAAAAATTATATAGGTAAAGAAGAAATTTCTCAGATGAAAGACGGAGTTCACTTTGTAAATCTTTCTAGAGGTTTTGTAGTAGATATTGAAGCCTTGGTTGCTGGATTAAAATCAGGTAAAATAGCAGGTTGTGCAGTAGATGTATATCCGGAAGAACCAGCTAAAAATGGTGATTTTTTAACGGAATTAAAAGGGTTAAGTAATGTTATTCTAACGCCACATGTTGGTGGAAGTACAGAGGAAGCACAAAGAGATATAGCTGATTTTGTACCGAGTAAAATTATGGCATATATTAACTCAGGTGATACTGTAGATGCTGTTAATTTTCCGAATATTAGATTACCGCGCCAAACCAATGCACATCGTTTTTTACATATTCATAAAAATGTACCGGGTGTAATGGCAAAAATTAATAAACAGTTAGCAAAGTACGAGCTAAATATTACAGGACAATATTTATCTACCGACTCTAAAGTAGGATATGTAATTACTGATGTTGATAAAGAATATAATGAAGAAGTAATCGCAAAGCTCCGCGAAATAGAAGGAACCATAAAATTTAGAGTTTTATATTAATCTCTTTAGTAAATATTATTATCTAAAAAATGATTGTTTTATATTTGAAAACAATCATTTTTTTATTTTTAATAATGACATATAGTAATACATTAGAGTACGCACAAAAACAAGATAAAGAAGATAAGTTAGCGCATTTGCGTAGTCAATTTCATATACCGAAAGATAAAGAAGGAAAAGATTGGTTGTATTTTACAGGGAATTCATTAGGATTACAACCTAAGAGTACACAAAAATATATTCAACAAGAATTAGATGATTGGGCTAATTATGGTGTAGAAGGCCATTTTGAAGCCAAGAATCCTTGGTTGTCATATCACGAACTTTTAACAGCGAATATGGCAGAAATAGTGGGTGCAAAACCACTAGAAGTTGTTGTGATGAACACTTTAACAACAAATTTACATCTCTTAATGGTGTCTTTTTATCAGCCTACAAAAAAGAAATATAAAATTGTAATTGAGTCTGATGCTTTTCCTTCGGATAGATATGCAGTACAATCGCAATTAAAATTTCACGGATTTGATGTAGAAGAGGGATTGATAGAGTGGAAACCTAGAGCAGGAGAGGAATTATTAAATATTGAAGATTTAGAAACGATTGTAGCCAAACAAGGAGATGAGATTGCGTTGTTATTAATCGGTGGCGTAAATTATTACACCGGTCAATATTTAGATTTAAAAAGAATAGCTGAAATAGGGCATTCAAAAGAGTGTTTTGTAGGGATTGATTTAGCACACGGAGCAGGAAATATTTCTCCAGAATTACATGATTCGGGAGTAGATTTTGCAGCTTGGTGTACTTATAAATATTTAAATTCTGGTCCAGGAAGTTTAGGGGGATTGTTCGTGCATGAAAAACATGCAGAGAATAAAGAGTTACCACGTTTTTCTGGATGGTGGAATCATAATAAAGATACACGATTTAACATGCGTCAACCTTTTGATGTAATGCCAGGTGCCGAAGGATGGCAATTATCTAACCCGCCAATATTATCAATGACGGCAATTAAAGCTTCGCTTGATATGTTTGCTGAGGTTGGTATGGAAGCTTTGCGTGAGAAATCAGAAAAATTAACAGGATATTTTGAGTTTTTAATCAATCAAATAGCTTCTGATAGTATTAAGATTATTACACCTTCAAATCCAAAAGAAAGAGGTTGTCAGTTGTCTGTTCAGGTAAAAAATGCGGATAAAAATTTACATAAAAAACTAACAGAAAACAATATTATTACCGATTGGCGAGAGCCTGATGTTATACGTTGTGCACCTGTGCCAATGTATAATTCTTTTGAAGATGTCTATAAAATGGTTTCAATATTAAAAGGGTTGCTGTAAAACTAAAAAGATCTCCTCTATCGAAGTCGAGAGGTGTTTATTAATTCTAGGCAGCGTCTTAGTGAGAAAAAAATGGGGATTATTGAAGTCTCAGCGTTAATGTTTTTTCAGGAAAAGTATTGCTATATAAAATGGTTAAATAATAATTTACAATATACATATAATGTCCCCTCGAGCGCAGTCGAGAGGTTTTAACTAGTTCTCGACTGCGCTCGAACTGACACGAATATAAAATGAATAAAAAAGATAACATATTAATTATAGGAGCTGGTTTATGCGGAAGTTTATTGGCTTTACGTTTAGCTCAAAGAGGTTTTAAAGTTACGGTTTATGAAAGTAGACCAGATTTAAGAACTACAGATATTTCTGCAGGAAGATCTATAAATTTAGCACTATCTGATCGCGGATTTAAAGCATTGCGCTTAGCGGGTGTTGAAGAAAAAGCTAAAGAAATTTGTATTCCCATGTATGGTCGATTAATGCATGATATTAAAGGAAATACATTTGCATCTAATTACTCAGGAAGAGAAGGAGAGTATATCAATTCAATTTCACGAGGCGATTTAAATGGTATTCTGTTAACAGAAGCAGAAAAGCATGAAAATGTAACGATTCATTTTAATAAAAAATGTGCATCGGTTGATATTGAAAATACAATTGCACATTTTAAAGACTATATTACAAAAGAAGAGTTTTCTGTGAACTCGGATGTGATTTTTGGTGCCGACGGAGCTGGTTCTATTTTGAGAAAAAACTATTATTTAGAGCGTAAATTTTTATTTAGCTATTCTCAAAATTATTTATCCCACGGATATAAAGAATTGGAAATTCCTGCTGATAAAGTAGGTAAACATCAAATAAGTAAAGATCATTTACATATTTGGCCTCGTGGTGAGTATATGTTAATAGCCTTACCAAATATGGATGGAAGTTTTACAGTAACCTTGTTTTTAAGTTATGATGAAGGCGAATATAATTTTAACAATTTAACATCCGAAGAAAAAATATCAACCTTTTTTGAAGAGCAATTTCCAGATGCTTTAGCCTTAATACCAAGTATAAAAGACGAGTTTTTAAACAATCCAACAGGAGCGTTAGGAACCGTAAAATGTTCGCCGTGGTATTATAAAAATAAAACAATTTTAATAGGAGATGCTGCGCATGCAATTGTTCCGTTTTACGGACAAGGAATGAATGCTTCTTTTGAAGATGTTACTGTTTTTGATGAGATACTAAATAGTTTCGAAGATGATGAAGAAATAAGTGATTGGGAAACAGTTTTTAAAAGGTACGAAAAAGCAAGAAAACAAGATACAGATGCAATTGCCGATTTAGCAATTGATAATTTTCATGAAATGAAAGATCATGTGGCGAATCCGTTATTTAAAGAAAAACAAAAAATAGAAAAGGATTTAGAGAAAAATTTCCCGGATCAATATTTTTCTAAATATTCATTGGTAACTTTTAACGAAGAAATTAGTTATAATGAAGCTATGAAACGAGGAAGAGCGCAAGACAAAGCTTTATTAAATTTAATTGTAGATGATGAAGTTCACACACATTTAAATATGATAAAAGAAGAGTTAAAGGTTATTTTAGAAAAAGTAAAAGAAGAAACAAACGATATTTTAGAAGAGGATAAAATAGCAGGATTGTAAATAAATTAAAATGTCTCCTCGGGCGCAATCGAGAGGAAGAAAAATGTAAAATCAAATAAAATGTGTCTCCTCGAGCGCAGTCGAGAGGTTAATTATGAAAACGTATTATGTTTATATTATTAAATGTGCGGATGGTTTATTATATACCGGAATGACTAATGATATAAATAGAAGATATGAAGAGCATCAAAAAGGTTTAAATAAAACTTGTTTTACTTTTAAAAGAAGACCTTTAGAATTGATATTTAAACAGGTTTTTAATGACGTTGAACAAGCCATTTATTTCGAGAAAAAGATAAAACAGTGGAGCAGTAAAAAGAAGTTAGCATTAGCAAATAAAGATTTTGACATGTTAGGGATTTTATCAGAATGTAGAAATGCAACTCATCATAAATACAATCCAGGTAATAAATAGTTCTCGACTGCGCTCGAATTGACATTGCGGAAAAGGATAAAAATGTCGCCTTAAGTGTAGTCGAGAGGTTAATAAAATAAATAGTTATTGACTGAGTTCGAACTGATATTACGAAAGAGGATAAAATTGTCTCCTCGAGCGCAGTTGAGAGGAAGAAAAAAGTAAAATCAAATAAAATGTGTCTCCTCGAGCGCAGTCGAGAGCTTAACAAAAATAAAAATGAAAAAGTACATTGTTTTACTACGCGGAATAAATGTGTCGGGAAAAAATAAACTCCCGATGGTAGATTTACGTGAGTTATTAAACGATTTACAGTTTCAAAATATACAAACGTATATTCAGAGTGGGAATATTATTTTAGAATCAGATGAAAATAAAAGAACAATCTGTAAAAAGATAAAAGACGGAATTTTTGATGAATTCGGTTACCATGTTCCTGTGATTATTAGAACAGTTTCTGAATGGAAAAAAGCGATTAATAACTATCCTTTTTCACTTGAAAATGAAAAAATAGTAGCCTTTACATTCTTAGATAGAAAAACAGAAATATCTGAAATTGTAGTTAAGAATATAGAAGAAGATAAGTGCAAAATAGATAATGATGTTGTGTACTTATATTGTCCGACAGGTTTTGGAAAAACAAAGTTGACAAATAATCTTATAGAGAAAAAGCTTAATGCAATTGCAACAACGCGGAATTTAAGAACAACGCTTAAGTTGTTGGAGTTAGCAGAAAAATAACTAAAATTTCACCTCGAGCGCAGTCGAGAGGTTTTTAAAATAAAGAATATAAAAAGGTCTCGACTGCGCTCGACCAGACAAAAAGTAAGTATGGAAAAAAAGTAACACCAAGAGGCGCATATCCACATGTAAAAGTTGTGGGAGATTTTATTTTTGTTTCGGGAACAAGTTCAAGGCGTTCAGACAATACGATAGCAGGTGTGGAGTTGATTGACGAAATGAATACTAAAAAGTTAGATGCAGAAATACAAACACGCGAAGTTTTAAAGAATATCGATAAGACATTACAAACCGTTGGGGCAAGTATTAAAGACGTGGTTGATGTAACTTCTTTTTTGGTAAACATGAATGATTTTGCAGGTTATAATAAAGCCTACGGAGAGTTTTTTGAGAAAGAAACAGGCCCAACACGTACAACAGTTGCTGTACATCAATTACCACATCCAGATTTAGTAGTGGAGATTAAAGTAATGGCGTATAAAAAACAATAGATGGTTATATTAAAAAGAAGTATCCATATAAAAAAGATAGTTTTTTGTTTTTTAATTATTGGTTTATCATCATGTAAGCCTAAAACTACGCTTCCAGATCCTTTAGAAGCTGGTTGGAAAGGAGAAAAGGTTTGTGAAGTACTAAAGGATAATGCTGAATTAAGAGTGTTAAAATGTACTTTTCCACCGGGAGTTGGCCATGAGAAACATTATCATAACAAACATTTTGGTTATACGCTGGCTGGAAGTAGATTTAAAATTAAAGATGCTAAAGGGACTAGAGAAGTTAATGTGCCAACAGGTTCTAGTTTTTCAAAAGATGAGAGATCATCACACGAAGTTTTAAATATAGGTGATGAAACTGCCGTTTTTTTAATTATTGAATATAAATAGATTAATAAAAAAAATAAAGTGAATATACAAAACTATATAAACGGTAAACTCATTTCTCCTGTTGCTGACAGATGGATTGATAATTACAATCCATCAAATGGAGAAGTATATTCTCAAATTCCGAATTCAACAAAAGAAGATGTTGAGTTAGCTTATAAAGCAGCAGCAGATGCTTTTCCTAGTTGGTCAAATACATCTTTAGATGAGAGAAGTAACATCTTATCAAAGATTGCAACATTGATAAAAGAAAAGTTATCTTTTTTAGCAGCAGCAGAATCTAAAGATAACGGAAAACCAGTAAGCTTAGCTACTCAGATAGATATTCCGAGAGCGTCAAGTAATTTTCAGTTTTTTGCAAATGCAATTACGCAGTTTTCATCCGAAGCGCATGAAAGTGTTGGTTTAAATGCGATGAATTTTACAATGCGTCAGCCAATCGGAGTGGTCGGTTGTATTTCTCCGTGGAATTTACCGTTGTATTTATTTACTTGGAAAATTGCTCCGGCAATTGCTGCAGGTAATTGTGTTGTTGCAAAACCAAGCGAAGTAACGCCAATGACTGCTTATTTATTGGGTGAGATTTGTACGGAGGCAGGTCTCCCGAAAGGTGTTTTAAATATCGTTCACGGATTGGGAACCACCACAGGGCAAGCAATTGTAGAGCACCCGAATATTAAAGCAATTTCTTTTACAGGCGGCACGGCTACAGGGGCACACATTGCACGAGTGGCGGCACCAATGTTTAAGAAACTATCATTAGAATTAGGAGGTAAGAATCCGAATTTAATTTTTGCTGATTGCGATTACGAAAAGATGTTAAATACTACGGTTCGCTCTTCATTTGCCAATCAAGGTCAGATTTGTTTATGCGGAAGTAGAATTTTTGTAGAGGAGAAAATCTATGAGAAATTTAAAAAAGATTTTATTCAAAAAGTATCCGAATTAAAAGTTGGTAATCCATCCGAAGTAGATACAAATATAGGCGCATTAGTTTCTAAACAACATTTAGAAAAAGTAAAATCATATATTGATATCGCCGAGCAAGAAGGCGGAAAAATCCTTTTTGGAGGGAAAAATGTTACTGTCACAGACAGTGAAAATGGATACTATTTACAACCAACAATTATTGAGGTTTCCGATAATAAATGCAGGCTGAATCAAGAAGAGATTTTCGGGCCTGTGGTTACCATAATGCCGTTTAAAACAGATGCAGAAGCTTTGCGTTTGGCAAATGATGTAAAATACGGATTGTCAGCTACACTTTGGACGAATAACTTAAACAGAACCATGCAAATATCAAAACAAGTTCATGCAGGAATTGTATGGGTAAATACATGGTTGTTACGAGATTTAAGAACGCCTTTTGGCGGCCAAAAAGAAAGCGGAGTAGGGCGTGAAGGTGGTTTTGAAGCCTTGCGTTTTTTTACAGAACCTAAAAATATTTGTATTAGTTATGAATAAAGAAATACAACAAAAAATTATTGATGTTTGTGATGAGAAGATTACAAAAAAAGGAACCAATGTAGGGGTATCTTTTTATGCGTTTTTTAAAAATAAAAATGACAATCCGAAATTATTGATGGAAGTCGCAAAATGGTGGATTGAAACTCATGAGTTAGATCACTTTGAAAAAGCGGTTAAAATTAAAACAATGATCCAGAATAACAATTAGAAAATAAAAAAATTGGCAATAGATTTGTCACCTCGAGCGCAGTCGAGAGGTTATTAAAAATCAACTATAAATGGTTCTCGACTGCGCTCGATCTGACAACTATAATATAATAGAAAAAAATGAATTTAAACATACAAAATAAAAACGCCTTGGTTTGCGGAAGCACACAAGGAATAGGAAAAGCATCGGCAATAGGGTTGGCATCAGAAGGTGTAAACGTAACGTTGATTGCTCGTAACGAAGAAAAGTTGAAAGCCGTTTTGGCAGAATTGCCAAATAACAACCAAAATCACAATTATATTGTTGCTGACTTTTCGAATCCATCAGAATTAAAAGAAAAGATTGAAGCAAGTGATTTAAATTTTCACATTTTGGTAAACAATACAGGTGGCCCAGCAGGAGGACCGGTATTTAATGCGCAATTAGATGAGTTTGAACTTGCATTTACTCAACATTTAAAATGCAATCATGTGTTAGTGCAAGCGGTGGTTCCGTTTATGAAAGAAGCAGGTTTTGGTAGGGTAATTAATGTGATTTCTACTTCAGTAAAACAACCTTTAGACGGCTTGGGAGTGTCGAATACTATTCGTGGAGCCGTTGCGAGTTGGTCTAAAACATTGGCAAACGAACTGGGACAGTTTAATATTACTGTAAATAACGTGTTGCCAGGTGCAACAGGAACTGAGCGTTTAAAAGAAATTATAAATAATAAAGCAGCTAAAACAGGAATGTCTGTTGAGGTGGTTTCAGAAAACATGATGAATGCTTCACCAGCAAAACGTTTTGCAAAGCCAGAAGAAATTGCCAATGCAATTGTGTTTTTAGCAAGTGAAAAAGCAAGTTTTATTAACGGAATTAACGTTCCGGTTGATGGAGGTAGAACAAAGAGTTTGTAATTTTTTTAGAAGCTATTTCCTGCTTTCGTTACTCGCTTTTTTTGCTGCAGTTCTCGATACAAATTTGTTCATACTTTACAAATTTACTCGAACTAACAGCAAAAAAGAGCTCAAACAAACCACTCAATCAGGGCTAAACTTGTTTGCTGAGGTTTGTTATAAAAGCGAATTGAAGGATTATTTATAAAGAGATAACAAGTTTGTAATTTAGAAACCAAATTTAGTGTTAGGGATTGCAGCGGCATCCTTTTTATAAGTTAATAAAACGGCGTCATTACGAGTGAAACGAAGTAATCTCTTGGAAGATTAGATGATATCATAGAAAGATAAAAATTTTCTTTGCAATGATATAAAAAGATACAGCGAAAAGTCCGACCTTTAGGGAACGCCAAAAAAATAGAGAAATGAGTTTAGTACAGCCTTTAAATTTTAAAAAGTGGATTGATGAAAACCGTCATTTATTAAAGCCGCCAGTTGGTAACAAACAGGTTTGGGATAACGGTGAATATATTGTTATGGTTGTTGGTGGCCCAAATAATAGAAAAGATTACCATTATAATGAAACACCTGAATTTTTCTATCAGGTTGAAGGGGATATGATTTTAAAAATCATAGATGATAAAGGTACAATGATAGATGTTGAAATTAATGAAGGTGATATTTATTTATTGCCAGGAAAAGTGCCACATTCACCGCAACGTAAAGAAAATACAGTTGGTTTGGTAATTGAATATCCGCGTTCGGAAGGAATGTTAGATGCTTTAGAATGGTATTGTGAAAACTGTGGAAATCAGTTATACAGGGAAGAATTTGCACTAGATAATATCGAAACAGATATGCCTATTATTTTCGATACATATTATTCTGATAAACAGAAATGTACTTGTTCTAATTGCGGGACAATAATGGAAGCGCCAAAGAAGATTAAATAAAATACTATCGTCATTACGAGGAACGAAGTAATCGTTTTACAGATAATTAGATTGCTACAGCAAGTGAAAAGCTTTCTTCGCAATGACATCATAACACTGAAATTAATTCAGAAAGATGACTAAAAGAAAACTACGCATAAACGGACATTCACATTTATTACCATACCCAGAGCAAATACCCGCTTTTATGAGGGAAAAAGAAATTTTTTGGGTAGATGATGAGCGCAAACACATGTTACAAAAAGGTTGGAAACGACCGGTAACAGATTCTAGTTTTTTCTTGGATGAGAAACTACGTTGGATGGAAAAAAACAAGTTAGATCATGCAGTAGTTTTAAATTTGTCTCAACTCTATGGAAATGGTTTGCGTTTGGAGGAAATGAAAAAAGCTTTGCGTTTTCAGAATGATTTTAATGCAAAAGTACAGCACGATCATCCGGGTAAATTTACATGTGGTTTTGTGGTACATCCTGGCTTTATTCAAGGAGCTTTGTGGGAAATGGAGCGTTGCGTAGAAGAGTTGGGGTTAAAAGTATTGTGTTTGCCAACACATTTTATGGATTCTATTGGGCAATGGCGTTGTGTTTTTGATAAAGAAAATGATGCCATTTTCGAATTGGCAGATAAATATAAATTGGCAATTGAAATTCATCCGTATGACGGAGATAAAATGATAAAGTTAGAAAACACCAATTGGCGTTTTCATTTAATTTGGATGTTGGCACAATGTGGTGACGCGTATCATTTTTACACTTTAAACGGTATGCAAGAGCGTTTTCCTAATATCAGAACTTGTTTTGCGCACGGAGGTCAATTGGCACAAATGAATTTAGGACGTCGTATTCAAGGATTTGATGGTAGACCTGATTTATTTGAAGGAAAAACACATCCTAGAAAAGCAGTTGGACATCCAAATATCTTTTTTGACACCTTGGTTCATGATACCGATTCGTTAAAATTAATGATCGACCGACAAGGATCTAACCAAGTAATAATGGGCTTAGATGATCCGTATCCGTTAGGAGAAATGGAAAGCGATGCACAATCTTCGTATCCAGGAAAATTGTTAGATTTAGCGATAGAGAGAGATATTATCAATGAAAAACAATACCATGAAATTTGGGAAGATAATACGTTACGTTGGTTGTTTGGTGATGATGAAAAAGCGAAACAAGATTTGATTTCGAAAATTTTGAAGTAAGATGTCTGATGTTACTCAATTTCATAATGTATCACACATTTTTATTTCCTTTATTGGTGCAATATTACTGTTAGCAATTTATTATAATATTAGAAATAGATTTAAACAAGTATTAGAAGAAGGAAACACAATAAAGCGTGTAGATAAAGGCTTGTTGTATTTAAGTTTTGGAATGTTAGTTTGGGTAGTTTCTGGTATTTGGGCTTATGCTGCGGGCTATTTTAGTTATACAGAAACAACCAGCTATCAAATAGGAGTAAATATTTTATCTACCATTAATAATTTATTTTGGTTATTGGCTTTGTATTATGTGCATGATGCACCAAAATTTATTTATCAGAATGAAAAGAATGTAAAAATTATAGGCGTTATAATCGTAGCGGTAGCTTCACTAACAATGTTATTATCTTTTTTTGTAGGTAATAAGGTTTATTACGGTGTAAAAATAGCTGCAATTCCGGATGTTTTACTAACTACTTTTTTGTGTTATTTAATGGGAGTTTCTTTTTTTAGAACTTTTATGCATCGAGATTTAAAGTTGGTGGCAATTATTTCAGTGGTTGTAATTTCGCTATTATTCTTGTCACAATTATATGATGTTTTTGTTGGTTTAGATAACGATTTTGTAAATCTTATGATTCGTATTATCGCCAAAACCTCTTTGGTTTCTGTCTTTTTAGTGTTGGCAACAAGTTGGGTAATTCAATTAGCACATACACCAAAGCCTAATGAGATTCGAATTAAATTTTTAGATTGGTCTTTAATTCAATTAAGTGTGCCATCTAAAGGTATTTATGAAGAAAAAATCGATTTTGGTTCTAAAACAACACAGTACAAAAACTTATTAAATTTTGCCTATCGCCGAAAGTTTTCGGAAGCTACAAACCAATCGATTATGGTAAATTCGGGAGGAGAGATTAAGAGTCAAACCTATTTAACGAGAATCGTTGATAATATAAACTCGATACTTCAGTTAGAAGAAAATGATCGATTAGAGCGCAAAGATTTAATTACATTTATAGGTGAAAGTAAATATCGTTTGCGAGTTTTACCTGAACATATTTTTATTGACGAAGCTTTGTTAAAGGAATATAAAGAATAATTATAACGTATTTAGCTGCCCTAGTAACTGAATAAGAGCACTTTTTGTTTTGGCGTATTCATAGTTATTTTTTGCTTCTTTTAAATTGCTTTCGATTAATTTTACTTCGCGGTAATTAATTAGAAAAAGCGAACTTTCTCCTAATGAAAATTTTCTTTCTTCGCTTTTAACAATTTTTTGATAACCGTTAACTAAGTCTTCTAATATATTCTTTTGCTTTTCGTACGAAACTATTTGTTGCCTTATAGCATTAATTTTATTTTGTAAACTTGTTTTTGTAGATGATATTTCAAAATTTAAATCTTGTAATTTAAGTTTCGCTAATTTTAATTCTCCGCGAGATTTTCTTAAAAATAAAGGAACACTAACTTGTAGTGAGTTTTTATAGTTAGACACATTAAAAGCATCTAAATTATCCACTTTAGAGCTTAGTAAATTGTATTGAAAATCAATTTTAGGAAGTAAGTTATTTACCTTTAATTGTTTGTTGATTTCAAGGTTTCTTCTCTTTAATTCTAATAATTTTACTTTAGGATGATCATTTAAATTATTCTGAACAATGGCATTTGCTGTCGATTTTAAAAGTACATCCATCTTGCTAAAAGTTGTAACATCAGGTATCATCTCATCTTTTAACTCCATCGGAATATTATCGTTAATCCATAAATAATTAGAAAACTCTAATTTCGATTTTATGTATTTGATATTGGCTTTTTCTAAATCTAACTTTCTGCTTTTTAAATTAATACTAGCTTCTAAAGTATCTACCGCAGCTTTATCACCAGCTTTAAAACTGGTAATTACGTTTTTTAACCGCACCTGTGCGTTGGTATAATAATCCTTATAAATAGTATGTTGTTGGTAATACAAAGTCCAGTTTAAATAAGAATCAATAGCATTAAATAAAATGGTATTTATAAGAAGTTGTTGTTCTAGTTTACCTTGTTTGGCATACAGTTTAGCTTGTTTTAAAGTAGCCATTCTTTTATTAATAAATAAGTTTTTGGCTAATGGAATGGCGACACCAACATTGTATAACCCATTTTTAGGGGTTTTAGATTGTGGGTTTAAAAATTGACCTGAATTGTTTTCATAACTAGCTTTTAATTCAATTCCGTACCAAGTTGGTATTTTAAATGTTGAGGTTAAATTTTTGTAGTAATCGGTATCCTTAAATTCTTTTCTATCATAGTCAATTGCTATTTTAGGATCAAAAGCACCACGCGCTTTCATTAATTTAGCTTCGTTTGTATTTGTAATAAGTTTAGCCTGTTTTAAAACAGGATGGTGTTTTTTTACATAACCCAAACTTTCCTCTAAAGAAAGTGTGTTGATCGGTTTATTTTGAGAAAAAGAAATAAAGCTTATAAATAGATATAAAAAGGGTAATTTTTTCATTATTTCTTTTTGTTTGAACTGTTTTTAGTATTTTCTGGTTGATAAAAATTAGGAGGAAAGCTGTTAACTTGTCTCCATAATTCATACCAAATCGGTACATTTTCTAATAAAGCTATTGTTTTTGCACCCGAACCAATTCTAATCGCTTTTGGCCAAGGTTCTAGTTCGTTGTTTGGAGCAATTAAAACTCGGTATTTACCATTATTACTAATAAAATTTTCGATAGCAATTATTTTTGCTTCATACGTTCCGGTAGACATGTTTGGCCAGCCACTAAAAACTAAAGCAGGCCAACCATCGAACTGAACACGAACTTTTTCGTTAATATGTATCAGTGGTAAATCAATCGGTTTTATATACATTTCTACAGCCAAGTCGTATACGGCAGGCATAATATTTACCAATTGCTCGCCTTCTTTAAAGGTTTCTCCTATACCAGATTTTATAGCTTTGTTTATGTAGCCATCTTGCGGTGCCGTAACGTATAACAAAGAGTTTCTTTTGTTGTAATTCGCTAAACTTGTCTCTAATTTAGAAACTTGTATTGCTGTTTCATAAGCTCCTGATTCGGCTGAATATAAACTACTTTCAGCCTTAGAAAGCTTGTCCATATAAGAAGCTCCAATGCTTGAAATGGTAAGTTTTGCGTTAATAATATTATTTTTAGATGTTAAAAATTTGTTTTTTTGAGAGATAACTTTTGCGGTATATTCTTGAAGCTTAGCTCTCTTTTCTTCTACCTCTTTAACAGCTTTTAAGCCCTCTTCTTGTAAAGTAAGTGTTCTGTCGTATTGAATTTTAGCAATGCCTTGTTTTATAACAATAGTTTCTAAATCGATGCTATCACTTTTAACCTTTAAATAAGCTTGTTGTAGTTTGTTTTTGGCTTGTTGTAATTTTAATCCTCGTTCATCTTTTAAAGCATTAATTTGTCTTTTTAATGCTGCTATTTTATTAATATAAGATTCACCTGAAAGATTTTTAGAGTTTAATTGACTTCCTGTTCTTTCTGCAAGTTTAAGATCGAAATAGTCACTTTTTATTTCCGATATTCTTAATATTGTATCGCCTTTTTTAACAAAGTCACCTTCTTGAATAAACCATTCTTCTATACGACCTGGTATTTGAGACTGCAATGTTTGTGGTCTTTGGTTAGGTTTTAAAGTAGTTACGTTACCAGAACTAGTTACGTTTTGTGTCCACGGTAAAAACATCGTAACAAGTAGTATAAGTAAAAATAAAAGAAGGAGTTTTCGAAATAATTTATGATGTTCTTTTCTAAATACTTTTTTACCTGATTTAAAATTAGATAAATTTAGTTGATTAGAAACCGAATTATTAGATATATTTAACATTGTATCTTATTTAATTATTAACAATAATACCTTTTTTAAGGGTAATTAGCTTGTTGCATTTTTCTTTCCAATTATCATTACTACTAACAATAATTAAGCTCCATGTTTGTGATGGTTTTGTTATAAAATCGATAATTTTTTTGGCTTCTTGTTTTTCTAATTGATCTAAAGGATCTTCTAATATTAAAAGTTGAGGTTTTTTAATAATAGCTCTTGCTAAAATTATTTTTTTAGAAATAGTATAGCCAATAAGTTTTCCTTCTGGTTTTAAATGGGTGTCTAAACCATTGGGCTGATGTTTTAAAAAATCTGTTAAACCAACGATATTAAATATCGAGTAAATTTCATCATCCGTAATTGAAAGATCACCGAAAGTTACATTTTCTCTTACCGTTCCTTTAAAAGGTGTTTCTTCAGACAATGATAAACCTAAATTAGCTCTATAGTCGTTAATTTTAATGCTCTCTAATGATAAGTCATTCACAAATATATTTCCCGATGTAGGTTTTATAAGTCCGCAAATTAAGTGAATTAAACTCGATTTTCCAGAGCCACTTTCACCTTGAATTAATATTCGGTCTTTTGGATTAACATTAAAAGATATATCATTTAAAATAGTGAAATCTTTTTTATCAACATTATATGAAAGGTTCTGAATCTCAAGCTTAAAAGGTGTTGCTTTACTAATCTTACTTCCTGTTTGATTTTCAATAGGTTTATCTATTACTTGACCTAATTTTTCAATAGCGGTAAGAACATCGTAAAAGGATTCTAAACCAATAATAAGTTTTTCTACAGAAGCAATTACTAATAATATTATTATTTCTGCAGCAACAAACTGACCAATGTTCATTTGTTGATTTAATACTAAAAAACCACCCATAAGTAATAAACCAGCTGTAATAATAACTTTAAAACTAATCATTTGAATATATTGAATAATTAATATTTTAAAATGACTTTCTCTCGAGTTTAAATAATCATTAACCAATACATCACTTCTTTCTAAGGCATGTTTTGTTTTTCCAGATAACTTAAAACTAATAATTGTTCTTGCTATTTCTTGTAACCAATGTGCTACTTTATACTTGTCTTTAGATTCATTTAAACTTGTTTCTAAACCTATTTTTGCGGTATATTTAAAGACAATATAGATTAATAATAATAATAGAAAACCAAATAATATAAAAAAAGCGTGATAAAAAGATAGCAAAAGTAGGGCAAAAACAATCTGTAAAAATGCTGAAGGAACATCAATTAAGATCTTTGAAATTCCTTTTTGAATTGTAAGTGTATCAAAAAAACGATTAGCCAATTCAGGTGGATAATAATTTCTTAACTCGCTCATTTTAATTTTAGGAAATCGATAACTAAGCTCTATAGATGCTCTGGTGAAAATACGTTGCTGTATGGTTTCTATAATTCTTATTTGCATTAGTTTTAAAACGCCACTGAAAGCAACTCCTATTGTAACCAATATTACCAAAACAATCCATGAAGCAGAAACCTGAGCACCTTGTAATAAATTTATAATAGCTTGTATTCCTAATGGAAGTGACAAAGCAACGATACCTTCAAAAACGGCATAGTATGATATTTGTAAAACATCTTTTCTCTCTAGTTTTAAAAGGCCTAAAAAACGTTGCCAAGGAGTTAATGGGTTATTATCTGTCATTTGAAAGAGTATTTAATGTTAGATTAAGAAAAAATGAAGTAATAGAAATAGTATCATTACAATTAGTTAATGACTTAAAATGTTGCTTAATAAATTGCTGATGTAGAGCGCCTTCAATAACAGTGCTAGCCAATGTTAAAGGATGCTGATAAGAGTTCTTATAATTGGTAACAATATCGGCGAAACGCTTTACTACTTCTTTATATAGTTTAAAGAAACCTTCTTTATTTTCTGAGTCTACTTCTTTTGTAGAATATGATTTAGAGTTTTCATTAATTACAATTAAATTTAGTAAAATTTCATTTATATGTGAAAAGTTACTGTCTTGTTCTGTTGTTTTAGTAACTATACTTATGGCTTTAACTAATTTTTCTTTCGGATCATTTATGCTATAAGTTTCTATTACTAATTGATATTGTACCCAACCCCAATACCATGAAGTTAAGTAAACTAAAAGCTTATGTTTACTTTCAAAATACCTGTATATAGAGCTTTCATTAGAGCCAATTAATTTTCCCAACTTTTTAAAAGTAAAGTTTTCAAAACCAACCTCTTCTATTAACTTAATACTGTTTTCTACAATTCTTTTCCCTAAATCAGATGTTTCAGGGTCTTTGATATAAATTCCACAAGGAATTTCAATTTTAATATTAGCTAATAAACTTTTCATAAAATAATATTTACACGTGCAAATATAATAGTAATACTATTATAAAAGAAAGTATGTATGTTATTTTATTTTAAAATTGATATTATTGTCAATAACAAAAACTCACAAACACTTATTTTTTAGTACAATTAACTACAAAGCTTTTTAAACGGTTGGTGTAAAAATACATTTGTAAAAACATATTTATTTTATGAAAACACACACATCTACATCCGATTTTATAGGACATCCTAAGGGATTGTTATATTTATTTTTTGCTGAACTATGGGAACGATTTTCGTTTTACGGAATGCGAGCACTACTTGTTCTTTATATGACAAAGCATTTATTGTATTCTGATGAAATGTCATTCGGAGTATACGCGGCATACATGTCACTCGTATATGTAACACCAATGATTGGTGGTATTCTTGCTGATAAAATACTAGGTTTTAGAAAAGCTATTTTATTAGGAGGTGTATTAATGGCATTAGGTCATTTCCTACTAACCTTCGAGCAACCATTTTTTTTCTATGGATCATTGGCTTTAATTATTGTAGGAAACGGATTCTTTAAGCCAAACATTTCTTCGTTTGTAGGTAATTTATACGAACAAGGAGATGTGCGTAGAGATGCGGGATTTACATTTTTTTATATGGGAATAAATATTGGTGGCGCAATTGCTCCTTTAGCTTGTGCATGGTTTGCCGAAACTTATGGTTGGCATTATGGTTTTGTATTAGCAGGAATTGGTATGCTGTTAGGGTTGCTTGTGTTTCAAAGAGGTCTTAAAAATAATACTTTTGAAGATAAAGGTTTGGTTACAAATAAGGAGTTGTATAATGAACCAATCTTCGGATTAAAAAAAGGAACTGCCATTATTATTGCCGCATTTTTATCGGTGCCAATTTTTGCTTTGATTATGCGATTTCATCAGTTTGAGCATTATTTAGTTTGGGTAGTTTCAGCATTTTTAATTGTCTACATCGCTTATATTTTAAAACAAGTAAGTAAAACAGAAAAACAGCGTTTATTGGTTGCTTTGTATTTTACAGTTTTATATACATTATTCGCAGCCATTTTTGAGCAAGCAGGTAGTTCGTTAACTCTTTTTGCAGATAGAAATGTAAATTTAGTAGGTATGAGCGCAGCAGGAACCAATAGTATTAACTCGGGTTTTATAATTTTGTTAGCAATTCCGTTTTCTATTTTATGGACATTTTTGAGTAAAATAAATACGAACCCTAATTCGGTAATTAAATTCGGACTTGGGTTATTATTTCTTGGACTTGGTTTTATTATTTTTGGTATGTCGGCAAATCAAGTAGATGAATTTGCAAAAACACCAATGCTTTATTTGGTTGTTGGTTATTTAGTGCTAACAATAGGTGAGTTATTTTTATCACCAATAGGTTTGTCTAAAATGACAGAATTATCGCCAATTAAATATGTTTCTTTTATTATGGGAGTTTGGTTTTCGGCGAATTTTTATGGTCATTTCTTCGCAGGGAAAATTGCAAAACTAACAACTGTTTCAGAAGGCGATTTAGGGCTGTTTTCGACCGGTATGTTTGGTGAAATTACTCAGTTTATAACAGGTTTATCAAATAGTGTAGTTTTAGAAAAAGGTGTTATTTTTCAGCAATTATACTCTTATGTTTCGGTGTATGCAAGTTTCGGAGTAATGGCATCTTTTGTAGGGGTTTTAGTCATCATGTTTTCATCATCAATAAAAAGAAGAATGCATAATATTCATTAAAATAATTAATACATGAAAAAGAGAATAGTACTAATCGTTTGTTTACTGTTATTAATAAGCTGTAAAAAAGAGGTTGCCAATGTGGCGTTTAAAAACATAAAAACCGATGAATTCGAATTACTTGTTTCCAAGCAACAAAAGGGATTATTAATCTTATTTCCCGGAGGAGGAGGTAGTGCAGAAAACATTAAAAAAGAGTTTGATATTGTACAGAAAGCAAACGAAAAAGGAGTTTCATTACTGCTAATAAACTTTGCGAGAAAATTATGGATAGAGAAAGAAGACAGCGCAAAATTAACTGCCTTAATTCTTGAAACCATCAAAAAGAATAACTTAAAAACCGACAATATTTATGTTGGAGGGATGTCTATAGGTGGTAATGTGGCATTAACATTGTCTGATTATTTACTAAAAAATAAAATAGTAGCTGTTAAAGGAGCTTTTATAGTAGATTCTCCTATCGACTTATTTGGGTTGTATGAAAGTTCTGTAAAAGACATTCAGCGAAAGGATTTTTCTGAAGAACGTTTGGCGGAACCAAAATGGATTGTCAGTTTTTTTGAAGAACGATTTACTAAAGATTCGTTGCTAAGTAATATTCAGCAGGTTTCTCCTTTTACTTATAAAACAGAAAACTTTAATAATATTTATAGTTTGAAAAAAGCGAAACTCCGTTTATATACAGAACCAGATGAACGTTGGTGGAAAGAAGTTCGTAAAACCGATTATGAATCGACCAATGCATACCGAATCAGAAAATTAAATGATTTATTAGTCGCCAATAGTTGGAAAAAAGTAACATTAATAGAAACAAATAATAAAGGGTATAGAGCGAACGGAAAGCGGAACCCTCATAGTTGGTCTATTGTAAATGTTGATGATTTATTAGAATGGATATTAACGTAAAAAAGAAAGCCTTAGATAAAATCTAAGGCTTTCTTTTATAAGTATAAAAATAATTTTTATTTAAAAGTAGATGTAATGTTAATAGCAACATCGTCCCAAGTTTTAGAAACACCGTCAGCTCCTTTATGTAAATCTTTACAAACTTCGTTTAAAGAGTTTAAAGCTTTATCAGCATTCCAGTCTGTAATTTTAAGATTACCTTTTAAAGTAAAAACCTTACCATCAATACTGTATTTAAAATCCATTTTTTTGGTAACACCGTTCATTGTTAAATCAGAATAACCAATAGAATCGTTTTCTAAAACTAATTTCCCAGAAAGTAACTCTGTTTTGTCCATAATTCCAAAAAAGAACTTTTTTATTTTAAAGTCTCTACTAGAATCTTTAGTAAAAAGACTGCTTACCGGAATAGAAAATTCAGCATTATTAATTGCTTCTTTAGCTGTTGTTCCATCACCATTAGCGGTTATTGTTACTTTTTTAAAAGAACCACCTACAGGTATTTTTTCACTTGTTTTATAGGCTGTAAAGTTTATTTCATTGTTTGCTTCTTGCAAAGAGAAAGGTGCATTGTTTTCTAGTTTAATTTCTTCTTTTTCAGATGTTTCTTTTTTTGCTTCTGATTTACAAGAAGTAAAGTTTGCTAAAGCAGCAAATACGAATAAAGAATAAATGATTTTTTTCATGATATTTATTTTATAATTGAATTAACTAAGTTGATGTATTCTTGTTTAGCTTCATCTTCTGTCATGCCTTGTAATTGAATCCATGCATTAAATTTAAACGCATTTCGTAAGTCATGATTGCTATTAAAAGTAAATTTATCTCCTTTTACAGCTTGTTTGTAATATGCATAGAATTTAAGCATAATATCAGGTGGCAGCTTTTTTTTATAACTAGAAGCTTTTTTATAAGCTTTATTAAACTGTATATCTAAATCACTCATCATATAAAGAAGAATCAGGTAAGAAAGTAATTATATTATATAGTGTATATACAAATATACGAAAGGAGCAAGGAAAAACAAACTATCAAGCCTGTCTAATAAACCGCCATGCCCGGGCATAATTGTACCACTGTCTTTTACGTTTGATTGTCTCTTAAACTTAGATTCTACCAAGTCGCCTAAAGAACCAAGAACGGCAACAATAATCGCAATAATAATCCAATTTAATATTGAAAATATACCAGAGTAATAACCAATTAAAAATCCGGCTAAAACAGCAAATAATAATCCGCCAATAAAACCTTCAATCGTTTTTTTGGGAGATACCGATTCAAATAATTTATGTTTACCAAAGTTTTTACCAACGATAAAAGCAAAACTATCATTCGTCCAAATCATTAAAATAATATAGATAATTACATTTGGATGGTAATTGTTATCTATAAGAGGTAGTTTTATTAAGAAGTAAAAAGGCAGTATTAAGTATATTAGTTGTAAAAATATTTTTTGTGTTAAATTATCTGTCTTTATAGGTTTTGTACTTATTAATAAATAAAGTAGTATTGATAAACCAGAGAAAGAAAACCCTGTCAAATAATTTGTATAATTATTGGGGATTTCAATCGTAGATAAATATATAAATCCGATTAAAAGAATGTAAGGTATAATATTTTTCGATTTTAGCATTCTCGAAAACTCAAAAACACATATTGCTGAAAATATCGCCATTAATCCTATATATGATTCTTTAGAGAAAAGGATAGCGGAAATAAAAAGTACAGCATAAACAAGTCCAGAAATACTTCTTGTTATAAGGTTGCGCATAGTTTATAAATCTTCAAATAGCAGCAAATATAAGTTTTTTGAGTTACTATTACCATAACTTAAAAAACTATCATCGTCAACATCTATTTTGTAGTTGGTGGTTGAACTAATATTGGTAGGTATATTACCACTAAAGTGCGTTTTTATACCCGTTAAACCTTCACCCATATTATTTACTAATTGGCTAGTAGTAGCATACACGATAAAGTGTTCTGAATGGGATGTTAGTTTATTGCTTCCGAGTTGGTGAGAAGAAAACAATATGTTTCCGTTATTAGCTATTAGGTGTTCACAAGAAGTGAAAAAAGGAACAGATTCAGAAGGGTATTTCTGAATATTAACATCTATATTTTTAGTTATTTTTAATAAGTCAAAATCAGAACATGTAATTGTATCCCAATTATTTTCTTGTAAAATATGTTTTAAATTATTTGACACTTCATCAATAGAGGTAGAGTATAAAAATTTACCTCCTTTATTAATAAAATTGTGAACAAAAGAATCATCTAAAGATAAGTTAACTTCCTGTTCGTTAATTAACTTTTCTTCAGATGATTTTTTATATGATTTGTATATTTTTTTAAAAAAATTCATTCAAATAAAAACTATTCTTCTATTACTGGATTAGTTTTATTTTCTTTCTTTTCAAAAGGTCTTTCACCAAATATCTTTTCTAAATCAGCTTTAAACATAACTTCTTTTTCTAACAATAAATCAGCAAGTAAGTTAAGTTTATCTTTGTGTTCACTTAAAAGATCAATAGCTCTTTGATATTGAAATTCAATCATTTTAGAAATTTCTTCGTCAATGGTCTTAGCAGTATCATCACTATATGGCTTTACAAAAGAATCATTTCCTGATGAGTCGTAATAGGTAATATTACCTACTTTTTCGTTTAATCCATATACAGTAACCATAGCGCGAGCTTGTTTGGTAACTTTTTCTAAATCACTTAATGCACCAGTAGAAATTTTATTGAACATTAACTTTTCAGCAGCTCTACCACCCATTGTAGCACACATTTCGTCAAGCATTTGCTCTGTTTGAATAATCTTTCTTTCTTCAGGTAGATACCAGGCAGCACCTAATGACTGGCCACGAGGAACAATAGTTACTTTTACTAACGGAGCTGCGTGTTCTAACATCCAACTTACGGTAGCATGACCAGCTTCATGAAAAGCAATAACTTTCTTTTCTTTTGGCGTGATTACCTTGTTTTTCTTTTCTAAACCACCAACTATTCTATCAACAGCATCTAAGAAATCTTGATGCTCAATAGCCTCCTTATTGTTTCTTGCAGCGATTAAAGCAGCTTCGTTACATAAGTTAGCAATGTCTGCACCAGAAAACCCTGGAGTTTGCTGTGCTAGCAATTCTAAATCAGCATTTTCGGCTAATTTTAATGGTTTAATATGTACTTCAAAGATTTCTCTACGTTCATGTAAATCAGGTAAGTCAACATATATCTGACGGTCAAAACGTCCCGCTCGCATTAAAGCCTTATCTAATACATCAGCACGGTTAGTAGCTGCTAATACAATAACATTTGTATCAGTACCAAAACCATCCATTTCTGTTAAAAGTTGATTTAATGTGTTTTCGCGTTCATCATTACCACCTGTCATGCTGTTTTTACCTCTTGCACGACCAATAGCATCAATCTCATCAATAAAAATTATAGAAGGAGATTTTTGTTGCGCTTGTTTAAATAAATCTCTTACACGAGACGCACCAACACCTACAAACATTTCTACGAAATCAGATCCTGATAAAGAGAAAAAAGGAACTCCAGCTTCACCTGCAACAGCTTTTGCTAAGAGGGTTTTACCTGTTCCAGGAGGTCCTACTAATAAGGCTCCTTTAGGTATCTTACCACCAAGTTTTGTGTATTTTTCAGGTGTTTTTAAGAAATCTACAATTTCTTGAATTTCTTCTTTTGCTCCTTCTAAACCAGCAACATTTTTAAAGGTTGTTTTTACCTTGGTGTTTTCATCAAATAATTTAGCTTTTGATTTACCAATATTAAATATTTGACCACCGCCACCGGCTCCAGATCCACCACCAGACATTCTTTTCATAAAGAAAAGCCAGATACCGATTAATAAAATAAAAGGAAGAAAGTCGAACAATGTTTTTACCAAACTTGTAGGCTCTACATTAGTTCTATCAAAATCAAGATTGTTTTCGGCTTTCTCTTTTTTAATTTCATTTTCGAAATTTTGTAAATCTCCAAAATTATAAGTGTACAAAGGAGATCCTTTTCTGTAAAAAGGAGAATCTGTTATTTTTTTGTGCTGTTCTTTCTTCTCAGCTTCGCTTTTTAAGAATATCTGAGCAACATTATTATTTTCAATAACGATTTTTTGAATATCGTTTTCTTGTAAAATTTTATGAAACTCGTTCTTAGAAATGCTTCTAGAACCTAAGTCGTTTGAGTTAAAGAAACTCAATCCTAACAGGACAACTAATATCGGAATGTATATCCAAAATGAATTAAAACTAAATTTTGGAGGATTTTTTTTCTTATCACTCATAAATAATATGTGTAAATTATTAGCAATTAAGCTGGGTTAATTTCAGTGATTTTAGCATCACCCCAAAGACTTTCAATATCGTAATAGTCACGTACTTGTTTTTGAAAAATATGAACAACAACATTCACATAATCCATTAAAACCCATTCAGAGTTTCCTTGCCCTTCAATATGCCAAGGTTTATCTTTAAGTTCTTTGCTTACCATTTTTTGTACAGAACCTGAAATGGCGTTTACTTGAGTGTTTGAATTTCCTGAACAGATTATAAAATAATCACATACAGTATTTTCTATTCCTCTTAAATCTAGTAATTGGATGTTTTCTCCTTTTACCTCATCAATACCTTTTATAATCACAGCGATTAAATCGTCTGTGCTTGCTTGTTTTTTAGTCATCAAAAAAAATTAAGTTTTTAGCAAAGTTATTATTTTTTTGTGAGTTATTTGCTTAATATTGATACTTGTTTTACTCACAAAACTTCTATGAAAATAATCAAACTTAATGCCATTGATTCAACTAATTCTTTTTTAAAGGATATGGCAGCAAAAGTAAAGGTCGGTGATTTTACTGTAGTAATTGCAAAAACTCAAACAGCTGGCAGAGGACAAATGAATGCTAACTGGATTGTAGATGCAGGTAAGAGCTTGACTTTTAGTGTTTTTTGTGAGTTATCTAACCTTAGTATTGCTGATTTTAAGTATTTGAATTATTGTGTTTCTTTGAGTGTTTATGAAGCAGTTAAAGATTTGAAACTACCTCGATTAGCTATAAAATGGCCCAACGACATTATGTCAGAAAACAAAAAAATAGCAGGTATTTTAATTGAAAACACTTTTAATTTATCCGAAATTAGTTCATCTGTCATAGGGATTGGTATTAATGTAAATCAAAATAGTTTTTCAATTGATTTGCCAAATGCTACTTCCATAAAAATGATTATTGGTAGAGAAGTAGATTTAGAATTGTTATTTGACAAAGCTTTACAGTGCTTAAAACAAAATATAGCATTGCTGAATAAAAAGGAGTATGCTTTTTTAGAAGAGGAATATTTAAAGGTATTGTATAAAAAAAATGTTCCGAGCATGTTTAAAACAGCTCAAAACATTTTATTTATGGGTAAAATTGTTGGAGTTTCCGATACTGGTAATCTCCAAATCGAATTAGAAAACGAAACGATTAAAGAATTTGGAATTAAAGAAGTTTCGTTTGCCTAATTTATATTTTTGCTATATTCTCAGTTAAAGTTTCAATAAACTTAGTTAATGGTTTTTTTACCATCATTGCCATCATCGCATTAAATTCACCGTCAAACTTTAAAGTAACCTCACTTTCATTGTCAGAAATTTCACTAATATCTGCTGATAAAGTGAAAGGTAATTTACTACTAGCAGCACCTAATGTAATATTAGAATACTCTGTTTTATCTTTCATTACCAATCTTATTTCAGGCATTCCTTTTAAACCAAAAATAAAACTATCGCCATCTACTTCAAATTTCTGAGTGTTTTCTGGCATTAATTGTTCGAAGTTCTCTAATTTGATTAAAAAATCAAATACTTCTTTAGGTGATTTCTTTACAATTACTTTGTTTCCTTCAATATTCATTATATCTTATTTTTCGTTTTGTTTCCATTTACTAGGTGCTACTCTCCAGTCTTCTAACAATCTTAATTCTTCACTAGTAATATATTTACTATCTAAAGCCTGCTCAAGTAGGTATTCGTAATTGCTTAAGGTAGTTAGTTCTACACGATCGTTTTTAAAGTTTTCGGTAGCAATGTCAAATCCGTATGAAAAAATTGCAATCATACCTTTAACTGTTGCGTTTGCTTCTTTTAAAGCTTTAACCGCATTTAAGCTACTTTTACCTGTGCTAATAAGATCTTCAATAACAACCACATTCTGACCGCTATCTAAATGTCCTTCTATTTGGTTTTTACGGCCATGTTTTTTAGGTTCTGGTCGTACGTATATAAAAGGAACTCCTAGTTCTTGAGCAACTAACATACCAATTGCAATTGCACCGGTAGCAACACCAGCAATTACATCAGGTTTACCATGTTTCTCTTCAACCAATTTAGCAATCTTTTCTTTTAAGAAATTTCTAACTGGTGGGTAAGATAAGGTTACTCTATTGTCGCAGTAAATTGGTGATTTCCAACCAGAAGCCCATGTAAAAGGCTCTTGAGGGCTTAATTTAATAGCTTTTATTTGCAGAAGAAGTTCGGCAGTTTTTTTTGCTGTATCTTTGTTAAAATCCATAACGCAAATGTATAAAGTTTTTGTTAATGATAAACCAATAATCTTTACAACTTCAGTAAAAAATGAAGAAGATTATGTTGTTTATATTTACAAAAATACAATTATAGAAGAACTTATTTATAAGTTAAAACTAGGCAAATTAAAAGGTGTTTATCTTTGTACTAGTAATTTGGAAGAAGATTGGGAGATCTTTAAAATGAAATTTAAGGTTCTTGTTGCCGCAGGCGGACTCGTTTTAAACGATAAAAAAGAAATTTTATTTATTTACAGAGGTAGTAAATGGGATTTGCCAAAGGGAAGACAAGAAAAAGGAGAGAATATAAAGGAAACAGCAATAAGAGAAGTTGAAGAAGAATGCGGTATTACAAACCTTAAAATAGATAAAAAACTAATTAAAACATATCACTTTTTTATTCAGAAAGGAAAACATCGATTAAAAGAAACACATTGGTACTTAATGTCTTCATCTTACAAAGGTATACTAACTCCGCAGTTAGAAGAAGGTATAACCAAAGTAATGTTTAAGGATGCTGAGGCTACAAATAAAGCGTTAAAAAGTACATTTTCTAACATTGTTATGGTTTATAAATTTTATGTAAAATCATTAAAAAAATGACACTCTGTCATTGTTGCTAAATAACTTCATTAGTTTTTCTGCCAAAACAAAAGTAAAAACTAGTTGGCACACAGTTTGACTATTACTAATCGTAAAATTGAATTAAAAATTTAAGATAAATAGTTATTAGTTATGAGTAAAATTATAGGAATTGATTTAGGAACCACAAATTCATGTGTTTCTGTAATGGAAGGGAATGAACCAGTTGTTATTCCTAACGCAGAAGGAAAAAGAACTACACCATCTATCGTAGCATTCGTAGAAGGAGGAGAACGTAAAGTTGGTGATCCAGCAAAGCGTCAAGCAGTTACTAACCCAACAAAAACAGTTTATTCTATTAAACGTTTTATGGGTAATAAATTTTCTGATTCTTCAAAAGAAGCAGGAAGAGTACCTTATAAAGTAGTAAAAGGAGATAACGATACGCCTCGTGTAGATATCGATGGTCGTTTATATACGCCACAAGAAATTTCTGCAATGGTATTACAGAAAATGAAGAAAACAGCTGAAGACTATTTAGGTCAAGATGTTTCTGAAGCTGTAATTACTGTACCTGCATATTTTAACGATGCACAACGTCAGGCTACAAAAGAAGCTGGTGAAATTGCAGGTTTAAAAGTTAGAAGAATTATTAACGAACCAACTGCAGCTGCTTTAGCTTATGGTTTAGATAAATCTCACGATGATAAAAAAATCGTTGTTTTTGATTTTGGTGGTGGAACACATGATGTTTCTATCTTAGAATTAGGAGACGGTGTATTTGAAGTATTAGCTACTGATGGTGATACACATTTAGGTGGAGATGACGTTGATGAAAGAATTATTAACTGGTTAGCAGAAGAATTTATTGCTGACGAAGCAATGGATTTACGTAAAGATCCAATGTCTTTACAACGTTTAAAAGAAGCTGCTGAAAAAGCGAAGATTGAATTATCTAGCACAACTTCATCAGAAATTAACTTACCATATATTACTGCTACTGCTTCAGGACCAAAGCACTTAGTTAGAACATTAACAAGATCTAAGTTTGAAGCTTTAATCGATGATTTAATTAAAAGAACTATTGAACCTTGTGCAACTGCTTTAAAAAATGCGGATTTAACAATCGATGAAATCGATGAAATCGTATTAGTAGGTGGATCAACTCGTATTCCTGCAATTCAGGAAGCTGTTGAAAAATTCTTTAAAAAATCACCAAGTAAAGGAGTAAATCCTGACGAAGTAGTATCTTTAGGAGCTGCAATTCAAGGTGGAGTTTTATCTGGAGATGTAAAAGACGTATTATTATTAGATGTTACGCCTTTATCATTAGGAATTGAAACAATGGGTAACGTATTCACAAAGTTAATCGATGCGAATACTACGATTCCAACAAAAAAATCTCAAGTATTCTCTACAGCTGTAGATAATCAACCATCTGTAGATATTCACGTTTTACAAGGTGAAAGAGCAATGGCAGCAGATAACAATACAATTGGTCGTTTCCAATTAACAGATATTCCACCAGCACAAAGAGGAGTTCCTCAAATTGAAGTAACTTTCGATATCGATGCAAACGGAATCATCAAAGTATCTGCATCTGATAAAGCTACAGGGAAAACTCAAGATATTAAGATTGAGGCTTCTTCAGGATTATCAGAAGAAGAAATCGAAAAAATGAAAGCTGATGCAGAAGCAAATGCTGATGCAGATGCAAAAGCAAAAGAAACTGCTGAAAAAATCAATGAAGCAGATTCTATGATTTTTCAAACAGAAAAGCAATTAAAAGAATTTGGTGAAAAATTATCTGACGATAAGAAAGCGCCAATTGAAGCTGCTTTAGTAGAATTAAAAGCTGCTCATGAATCTGGAGATACTTCTAGAATTGATAGTGCTTTAACTACTATTAATGAAGCATGGAAAGCTGCGTCTGAAGAGATGTATGCTGATAAAGGTGCCGCAGGAGCTCAACAAGCGCAACCAGAAGCAAATACTGCTCAGGAAGACAATGTTGAGGATGTAGATTTCGAAGAAGTAAAGTAATTTACTGAATAGAAGTTAAAACATAACGTTTTATAAATATAAAATCCATTACAAGAAATTGTAATGGATTTTTTTATTTTCATTATTTTAATAATAACTACATTTGAAAATGTATGTTTAAAAATATATTGTAAAAAAAATAAGTATATACCTGTTTTTAACCTTTTTATTGCTTGCTAATAAAATTATAGCACAGCATCCGGTTTATACTCATTTAACCGAAAAAGACGGCTTACCAGATATCGAATTTTATGATATAATTGAGGATAATGAAGGGGTAATTTGGCTAGCAGCAGATAAAGGTCTTTTTAGTTATGATGGTAAAAAGTTTAAGAACTTTTCACACCCGCAAAAAAGAGGTTTATCTGTTTTTGGTTTAAAATTAGATGCCAAAGGTAGAGTTTGGTGTAACAATATTTCAGGACAAATCTTTTATTTAGATAATGGTAAATTACTGTTGTTTTATGATTTTCAGGATAAAGTAAATGGACAACTGGCTGTTTTTACATTTGTAGACAATAATGTTGTTGTGAGTACAGAAACAGGTGTTTATGAAGTAGATTCTAAAGGTTTGTTTGAGTATAAAACTCTCGATGAAAATATTCGATTGTTATCATCTTTACCAAAAAAAGATTCCTTATTGAGTTTTGACGAGGATAAAATACTCGTAAGAGCAAAAAATAAAAAGTTAAAAGTAAAGTATGATTTAAAAAAGTACGGAGAATTTAATTTTAATATTTGGGATGTAACTACAATAAATAATATCGATTTAATATTTGCATATAACACTAAAAACTTATCGGCTACACCAAAATTATACTATGGAGTTGATAAAAAGTTAAAGGAGGTATTGTTGCCAAAAGAACTAGTACTTAATAATGGCGTAATAAAGTTTTATAGTTTAGACGATAAATTATGGTTTTGCACAAAGAAAGGGGTTTTTATTTATCAGTTTTTAGATAATAAATTACATTATGAAAAAACTTATTTTAAAGGTGTGCCGATAAGTAGGTTTTTAAAAGATAGAAACAATAATTATTGGTTTACAACATTAACAGACGGCGTTTTCATTATACCTAATTTGTATATAGAGAAATATAGTATTGAAAAAGATAAGGAAAATTTAATGGCAATAAGTGCTTTAGGAACTGATGCTTTAATGATGGGGTCTATTAAAGGAGATTTAATGATTCTTGATAAGAATACAAATGAAATATCACATTTAATAAAAAAAATAAATAATAAACTATACGCTATTGTTGAAGGTAAAAACAATATGTATTTAAGTTTTGCAAACGGATCTTTAATTTATAATAAGGATAGTAAACAGCTAACTAGAGATAATTTTTTATACAATGCGAAAGATGTAACCTTTTTAGATGAAAATAATTTACTGTATGCAACGCACTCTACAGCAAGTGCTGTTAATATAAGATCAAGGAAGAAAACAGAACTTAGGGCTACTAGAACAAAAGTTGTTTATTATAGCAGCAAAAAAGAAAAATATATAGGCTATACAGATGGTACAGAAATGTACAATCAAAAAAATGAAGCGATACAACTTAAATTTAATGAACAACCAGTATTTGCAAATAATATAACAGAAACAACTAATAATGTTGTTTGGGTATCAACTTTAAAAGATGGGATTATTGGATTTAAAAGAGGTGAAGTAGTAAAACATTTTTCAGAAAAAAAACGGGTTATTATCTAATCAGGTAGATGAAATTAAAGGAGAAAAAGAATTTTTATGGATATCTACAAATAAAGGTTTACAGTTATTAAATACAAATAATAACAAAATTAAAAGCTTAACTAGAAAAGATGGGGTAGCTTCATTTAATATATCAGGCTTTATGCCTGATGAAAAAGTATTATTCTTTACTTCAAACAAAGGGTTGTTTAAAATTGATAAAGAAAAAGCTTTTAAAAATAATAAAATTTTAGATTTTTATTTCACTTCCATAGAGGTTGATGGAGAGAAAATAGTTAAAAAAGAAACTTATTCTTTTGAATCAAATGTAAAAAAAATAAAATTTAATTTTCATGCTAATGGGTTTCTATCACATGAAGACGTAGTTTATAAGTATGTTTTAAAAGAGTATTCTAATCCAGATAATTGGAATGTATTAGATAAAGGAATAAATCAAATTACTTTTAATAACCTGGTACCCGGAAATTATATTTTTAAGCTAAAGGAGGTAAGTCTATCTGGAGAGCAAGAAACTAAAGCGAAGGTTATTAAGATAACAATAAATAAACCTTTTTATAAACGGCAATGGTTTTACGTAATTACAACTGTTTTTATTATCTTTTTATATTGGTTAATTTTTTACTTGAGGTTAAAACGAGTAAAAAAGAAACAAGAAGAAGCTATAGCGAATGAACGCATGCAGAAAGAGTTAATCGCATCAAAATTAAAAGCATTACAAAGTCAAATGAATCCGCATTTTACATTTAATGCGCTGAATTCTATTCAAAATTTAGTGTTAAAAGGTGATAAAAATAATGCCTATAATTTTTTGACTAAATTTTCTTCATTATTAAGAGAAAGTCTTGCTTTAAGTAATAAAAGTTTTGTTTTCTTTGAAGAAGAGATTTCTGTTTTAAAAAAATACTTAGAACTAGAAAAATTAAGGTTTAGAGATAATTTTACATATGAAATAATAGGAGAAGAACTTATAGAGAACATTAAAATACCAACTATGATAATTCAACCATTTATAGAAAACGCTATAAAGCATGGGTTGTTTCATAAAGTAGATGGTGTAGGTAAAATAAAGATTGAGTTCTTTCAGGAGAATTTTATTAAATGCATCATAACCGATAACGGAGTTGGACTTGATGAATCTCATAAAATAAATAAAAAGATAAAAGAAGAAAGGGAGTCTTTTTCAACCAAAATGATAAAGGATAAATTAAAAATTTTAAAAAAACATTACGGAACCGATATTGGTTTTGAATATCAAGCGATAAGTATGGGAACAAAATTGGTTATTAAAATACCTTTTACTTTTTAAATACTGTTTGTTAAAAAGTATTTATGAAAATCAGAAATTTTTATTAATTGCTTTAAAATGAAAGTTAATACTTACATATCTAAAAGGTTTTTTTTATGATGAAATTTAGATGTTTTTAAGAAGAATAATAGTGTGAAACAAGAGTAGGTTTTAATTAATAATTGTAATAATATAAATAATTCACATTTTAATTGATGAATAAAATTAGCTCAATAATAGTCGATGATGAAGTTAATGCGCGAGAAAATTTAAGGTTTTTATTAAGCGAATTTTGTAATGATGTTGATGTTTTAGCAGAAGCAAAAAATGTAGATGAAGCTATAGAGGCTATAAAAAAATACAAACCACAAATAGTTTTCTTAGATGTTGAAATGCCTCAGAAAAATGGCTTTCAATTATTGAAAGAATTTGATGAAATTAACTTTCACATAATCTTTGTAACTGCATATGATAATTATGCCGTAAAAGCCTTTCAAGTCGCGGCAATAGACTATTTATTAAAACCAATAGACGTGTCATATTTAGAGTCGGCAATAAAAAAAGCTAAAGAACAAATAGCAAATAAAACAGCATCTTTAAGAGTTAATCTATTAGAGGATAACAGAAAGATAATTACTAAAATTGCAATACCATATAAAAAAGATTATGCAATTGTAAGTACAAAAGATATAGTTAGTATAGAGGCCGATCGGATGTATTCTATCTTACATATAGAAAAAGATAAAAAATATATGGTAGCTAAAAAATTAAGTTATTATGAAAGTTTACTATGTGATAATACTCAGTTTATAAGAGTACATAGGTCTTGGATAATTAATGTAAATAAAATAGCAACATATTCTAAAAAAGAAAAAGAAATAACCTTGAAAACTGAATTTAAAGTTCCAGTAAGTAAGAGTTATAAAGAAAATTTTGAAATTCTTTTTTATGCTTAATACATAAAATTAATTATAAGTACCCCTTATTTAGTTAGGAAAGATAAAATGCGTTTTCGGAAAGTAAATAACCTGTTTTTATGAATTTTTATTAATATTTGAATTATAATAAGAATAGAATGAGAGACTTGAGAATATTGTTGAGATTAAACCTTGCGTTAATAAAAGTAAAAATATTGATAAGATGGCATAAATTATTAAGATTAATATAGTTTTGATAGACTTATCAAAAGTAATTAAAGTAAGATATATTGGTTGTTTTCTTCATTCGGAAATAAAAACACTTCATTAGGAAGATTTTGTGTTCTTTACAAGATAATAAAAAGTTAATTGCATGTAGATTTAAAAATAAATAAGGTTAAATTCTATTTTTAAAAGAATGTCATTTTCTATTAAAACGCTTGTAAATAGAATGTTATAGTTAGTTGTAATTATGGGTGTCAAATTTTAGAGAATTATTTTAAAGTATAAGTTTTTAATTTTAAAGAAGGTTCTGGGGGAACCATTAATTTTAAGAATGTTTTTTTTAAAAAAAACTTCTTTGATTTTTATTAATCTTAATCGAATTTCTGCAAAGTAATTCGGTTTTTTGATTAAAATATTTCATTATATCCCAATCTCTTTATTTACTTTTGAATAATGAAGTTTCATAAATATAATTTTTTTAGATATACCTATTGCGAGTTCGAATCGCGATCTATAGATTTTTTTAAAGATAAATCAGCACATTATCAAAGCAAATCTGGGAGCTTATATTTCTATGCAGATGAAGGTGTTTACCGTTACTCAAATCATTGGGGGCGTGTAGCTAATTGTCGATGGAAAATAAAGGAAGTAGAAGAATATAAAAGTCAAAATTATTATGTTGGTTTTGCAAATTGGTCAGATTTTTATCTGTTAAATAATACTGATAAAGTATTTTATTTAGAGGTGAATTTTAAAACAAAACAAGTTAAAATTAAACGATTAAAAGAAGAAGAAAATAAAATTGTTTTTTTAATGACATCAGAATTTGCACACCAACGTTTAAAACAAATTCAAATCTTGTTTAAAGAATATAAATGGGCTGCCTATTATGAGGATGATATAGATGATTTAAGAGAAATATTAATAAATGATTTAATATCAACCACTAAAACGATTCAGCAGTTAAAAAGAGAGCTTTAGGTTTAAATATTTGTGTATATTTTATTAATACCTAAACTAAAACCAAAACGGATTTCATTTTCGCTTCCAAGCCTATGAATGGCAACTTTACCTAAAGCAATTTTACTGAATTCGTTATTTGTAATCTCTTCGTCATTTAACAGAAGTTTACCCTTAAATTGTTTTTTACTATTATACTCACTTCTATCTTGCTTACTTTGGTATACATTAATAGATAAAATTTCATTTTTATCTGTGTAGCCACAAAATATACCAAACTGGTCCCAAATCATATAATGATTAGTTTTGGTAAGTTCCCTTTCTGGCTTGCCTAAAACAGCTATTAATGTATCGTAATTGGTAGGGAAAATAATAGGTTTTTCATTAATAAGAACGGTATCAGTATCACATTTAATAACTAATTCTTTTACTTTTTTCTTTTTTAAAAATTTAAACATGGTATTGTGTTTTTAGTAAGGGAATAGTTATATGAGATAATATACAAATTTAAAGAATAAAATTCAACTTTTAAGTAAATTTGCTATTCTGAAATAAAATCATTTGAAAATGAATATCCCTCAAACAAGTTTTCCTAGAGTCATAATTATTGGAGGAGGTTTTGCTGGCTTAGCTGCAGCAAGAGGATTAGAAGAACAAGAACTTCAAGTTGTTTTAATCGACAAACATAACTATCACACTTTTCAACCATTACTTTATCAAGTTGCAACTGGCGGTTTAGAGCCAGATAGTATTGCTTTTCCGTTGCGAAAACGATTTAACGATGTAGAAAATTTCTTTTTCCGTTTAACAGAAGTTTTAAATATCAATGCTGATAAAAACAGAATAGAAACAACTATTGGTAATTTAGAGTATGATGAGTTGATTATAGCCACAGGATCTAAAACTAATTTCTTCGGAAATACGAATATCGAAAAATATGCGATGGAAATGAAGTCTGTTCCACAGGCATTAAATATTCGTAGCTTGGTATTAGAAAATTTTGAAGAAGCATTGTTAGAAACTAATTTAGAGAAACGAAGGGCTTTAATGAATTTTGTAATTGTTGGTGGTGGACCAACAGGTGTTGAGTTAGCCGGTGCTTTAGCTGAAATGAAAAAAGGAATCTTACCTAAAGATTATCCTGATTTAGATATCCGTCAAATGAAAATTAATTTAATTCAGAGTTCAGGCGAGTTGTTAAAAGGAATGAGTAATAAGGCTTCAGAAAAAGCCGAAGATTTCTTAATAAAATTAGGCGTTGATGTTTGGAAAGATCTTCGGGTTTTAAATTATGACGGTACTACGGTAACAACCAACAGCGATGACCATTTTAAGGCAGAAACTGTGATTTGGGCTGCCGGAGTAAAAGGCGAATCTATTAACGGTTTACAACAAGAGTGTTTGGTAGAAAGAGCTAACCGATTTAAGGTTGATGAATACAATAAAGTTGTAGGTTATAGCAATGTATATGCTATTGGAGATGTTGCGTGCATGCAAACCGAAAAATATAAATATGGGCACCCGATGATGGCGCAACCTGCTATTCAGCAAGGAACATTATTGGCTAAAAATATCTTAACCAAGTTTAAAGGGAAAAAATTAAAGCCTTTTAAATATAATGATAAAGGAGCCATGGCAACTATTGGGCGAAATAAAGCAGTGGTAGATTTACCAAAATTAAAATTTCAAGGAGTTTTTGCTTGGTTTGTTTGGATGTTTGTGCATTTATTCTCTTTAATAGGTTTTAGAAATAAAGTAATTGTATTTATGAATTGGATGTATAACTATATTCGATTTGATAGGGAAACAAGACTTATAATAAGACCTTATAAGAATAAAAATAAATACAGTTTTAAAGAATAAGAAAATGAGTATTACAAGAAATATAAAATGCCCTAAATGCGGATTGTTTAATACAAACAAAGAGTATTGTGAAAATTGTAATACTTTAATTTCTCATGAAAAAAAAAGAGCTTTAAAAGAAGAGGCATATAAGCAAGTAGAAATAGAAAAGGTGAAGCATAAAATTGCCAACCCTAATTTAGCAGAGCGTTTAAAAAAACACCCTTTCTTCTTGTATAAAGTTGTAGGATGGATTCTGTACTCCGCTTTTTTGTTGGTAAGTTTAATAGGAGGTGCTTTAGCTTGGTTTATAGCAATGGTAGCTGCAGGATAAAATGAAAAAAGTAATATATATTTACTTTGTATTTTCGCTATTTATAGGAACTGGTGTTTATTTTATGCAAAAAAACGATTATAAATTACCAGAATTAGTACAGTTTTATGTAAATGATTTTTTAATTATTCCGATAGTATTATCAGTTTGCTTATTTATTTTAAGGTGGAGTAAAAGCAATAAAAACTATCAAATTTCTATTTGGATTGTTTTATACATTTGTAGTTTTTACGCATTATTATATGAGTATTTCTTACCTAAATACAATCCGAGATACACGGCAGATATAATAGATGTATTTTTATATTTTATAAGTGGATTCATCTTTTTTATCCTCCAGAAAAAAACCTAAAAGAAATAATGAATCCAGAAAAAAAAACTTCAAAAACAATTATAAGAATAACTAAAGCAATTACTTATATTGAAGATAATTTACATAAAAAGTTGATGCTAGTAGAGGTTGCAAGCAAAGCTTGTTTTTCTAGATTTCATTTTCATCGACTTTTTTTAACAGTAACAGGAGAAACATTAAATAATTTTATAACTAGAAAACGAATAGAAAAAGCAGCATCATTTTTATTGCATAAAAAAGAAACACCAATAACCTTAGTTGCCGAAAAAGTAGGGTTTACAAGTTTATCTTCATTTTCAAGAGCATTTAAAAAATTCTATGGGATGAGTCCTGCAGAGTTCAAAAAAGAAAGTCAAAATAATTTTAGCAAGATTTGTAAAGCAGAAAGCAAGAATGGGCAAGTGGTAACGTTATTTGAAAAGTATATTTGTAATATACATAATTCTTTAAATTGGTTAAAAATGAATGCAACTACTGAAGTTAAAATTGTACCTGAATTGCAGCTAGCATATATAAGTCATCAAGGAAAGATGGATTTAATCGAAGGTGTTTATAAGAGGTTAATGAAATGGGCTTTTCCGAAAGGTTTAATGCAACAAAAAGATTTACGAATGGTAACAATTTATCATGATAGCCCAAAAATTACTGACGAAGATAAAATACGTATGAGTGCTTGTATGACATTAAATAGGTTAGTGAAAACGGATGGTGAAATAAATTTAAGAACGTTGACTAAAACGAAGTGTATTGTTTCTCATTTAAAGATTCATCCTTCAGAGTTTCAAAAAGCTTGGGAAAATAACTTTGTATGGATGAGTGAACATGGTTTTAAAAAAGCGGATCAAGATCCGTTTGGAATTTACTATAACAACCCAGAAGAGCATCCCGAAGGAAAATGTATTGTAGATATTTGTATTCCGATTCAATAAAAGGAAAAGGTTGTCTGTTTTACCAGCAACCTTTTCTTTAGAACAAACCTCTAAAAGTATCAATATTTTTTAAAGCATTTGAATCAATTTCAGAACCATCTTTGGTAAACCAAGTATGCGTATCGCCAAGGTAATTCATGCCTAAATAATTGGCGCTTTCTATAAAAGGCATTGTAAATCCGTTCTTTAAATCATTTTCTCCTGAGTTGCTAATCATAGCCATTTTTTTGCCTCTCATTTGTTTTCCTAGTTCTTTTTTGTAGTGTAAAAGGTCGGATAATCTATCGAAAAATGTTTTTAAAGTTCCGCTCATGCTATACCAATAAACGGGTGTAGCAAATATAATGGTGTCGTATTTTTGTATAATAGTTTCCATTAAAGGAATAAAATCGTCATTCGCATTGCTAAAATCATATTCAAAAGAACCAATACTTTTAGTCTTTAAATCGATAACATTAAAATCATTATTTTTATTCAAATAACGAACAATCCTATTTGTGTTTCCGTTGCTTTTAGAGCTTGCTTGTATAATTACCTTTGTATTCATGTGTATTCTTATTTAGAAGTTAAATTTCTTAAATTTAATTAGAACAGCATTTAAACTTCAATTGTAAAAATTGATAATTCTCAAGAAAAAATCAATACTAAAAGAGTATATTTTTTGTATTTTTATGCTACCAATGCACAGTTGTAAATGAATACAGACACCTACAAGTTTTCGAAAGAAGTAACATTAAGTCATTTTACTACCAAAGAAGTAGATGAAAAGGCAAAAAAGAAACTTAAAAAAGTACGAAAAGAAATAAGTGAGCTACAAGATACCATGTATGCTGAAGGTAAGTATAGTATGTTAATTTGCTTACAAGGAATGGATACTTCTGGTAAAGATAGCTTAATTCGTGAAGTGTTTAAAGATGTGAATGCACGTGGAGTAGTGGTGCATAGTTTTAAAGTACCAACCGAACTAGAGTTGAAGCACGATTTCTTATGGAGGCATTATATTGCTTTACCAGCAAAAGGAAAAATAGGTGTTTTTAATAGAACACATTATGAAAATGTGTTGGTAACAAGAGTGCATCCTGAGTATGTTTTTGGAGAGAACATTCCTACAGTTAAAAGTTTAGAAGATTTAAATGATGCTTTTTATCATGATAGAATGGAAAGAATCAATCAGTTTGAAAAACATATTTCAGCTAACGGAACCATTATTTTAAAATTCTTTTTAAATGTATCTAAAGAAGAACAAAAAAACAGATTGCTACGTCGTTTAGATATTCCTGAGAAAAACTGGAAGTTCTCTTCTGGCGATTTAAAAGAGCGCAAGTTGTGGAGTAAATATCAAGAATGTTATGAGGATTTATTAAACAAAACGAATACAGATTATGCGCCTTGGTATGTAGTGCCTGCAGATGATAAACCAACGGCAAGATATATTGTAGGTAAAACAATTAGTGAAGAGCTTAAAAAATACGGTTTTAAAGAACCTGCATTAGCTCAAAAAGATTTAGATAAATTAGACGAGTTTAAAGCTCAGTTAAATAACGAATAATTGCCAAAAAAAAGATGGAATTAAACTTAACAAAACCAATTATATTTTTCGATTTAGAAACAACAGGAATCAATATTGCGAAAGATAGAGTGGTAGAAATATCAATATTAAAAGTGTTTCCGAACGGAAATAAAGAAAGTAAAACATGGTTGGTAAATCCAGAGGTAGCAATACCAAAAGAATCATCAGAAATTCACGGAATTACAGACGAAAAAGTTGCCAACGAGCCAACTTTTAAAGATTTAGCTGTTAGTATAAACGAAATGATTGCTGGTTGCGATTTGGCTGGTTTTAATTCAAACAGATTCGATATTCCTGTTTTAGCAGAAGAGTTAATGCGCGCAGGAATCGATTTTGATATGAAAGAACGTAAAGCGGTAGATGTTCAAGTAATTTTTCATAAAAAAGAACAGCGTACTTTAAGTGCAGGGTATCAATTTTACTGTGGCAAAGAATTAATTGGCGCGCATGGTGCAGAAGCCGATACCAATGCTACTTACGAAATTTTATTAGCACAGTTAGATAAATATGAAGATATTGAGAACACTGTTGATGCTTTAAGCGAATATTCAACACATGGTAAAAGAGCAGATTTTGCTGGTTTTATTTTGATGAATGACAAGGATCAAGAAATTTTCTCTTTCGGAAAATATAAGGGAAGAACTGTTGAAGATGTGTTTAAAGAAAACCCAGGGTATAATTCATGGATTCAGAATGCAGATTTTCCGTTGTACACAAAAAAAGTATTGCGAGAAATTAAAGAACGAATGGCAGTGCCGAAAAAGAAAATGACAGATGGAGAGAAATTAGAGGCTTTACAACAAAAGTTTAATTTAAGATAATCTTTAACATAGGTTTAAGCGAAGTAATCATATTAATTTTTACTTTAGAGATTATAAAAAAAGAATAAAAAAATGTTTACAGAATATAACAATTTACCAAGTAATTCAAGAGTTTGGGTCTATCAAGCAGATAGAGAATTTAGCATAGAAGAAGTCGAATATATTTGCGCAAAAGCAATACTTTTTATTGATAATTGGACGCGTCATGGAGACGACTTAAAAGGCTCTTTTACCATAAAATACAATCAATTTTTAGTATTGGGTGTAGATGAAGGTTTTAACAATGTATCTGGTTGTTCTATAGATTCTTCGGTACACTTTGTACAAGAATTAGAAAAAGAATTAAGAATCGATTTAATGAACAAAATGAACGTTTCATTTAAAGACGGTGATAATATTAATGTTGTTAAATTAGCTGATTTTCAGCAATTAGCAAAAGATAAAAAGATAACCTCAAAAACAATTGTATTTAACAATATGATAGATACAAAAGCAGACTTTGAAACTAATTGGGAAGTTACTGCCGATAAAAGTTGGCACAAACGATTTTTGGTATAGCAATTGATTTTCCATTAAAGTATAGATGATTAAGACATTATGAAAAAGATACTAGTTTTTTTAGGGTTTGTTTTTATTCAATTTGTAAATGCGCAGCAACAAGATCCGCTTTTAGCGAAAGATGCAGATGCACAAAATGTTTGGGTAGATAGTATTATGAATTCAATGTCGATTGATGAAAAAATCGGACAATTGTTTATGGTACAAGCCTATTCGAATAAAGACAAGAAGCATGAACAATCAATAACTGAAATGATTACTAAATATCATGTTGGGAATTTAATATTCATGCAAGGAACACCAGAAAAACAAGTCATTTTAAATAACAAGTATCAAGGAGAATCTAAAGTGCCCTTGCTAATTGGTTTTGATGGCGAATGGGGATTAGATATGCGTCTTAAAAATACCTATCGCTTTCCTTGGAATATGACTTTAGGCGCAATTGAAGATGAAGCGCTTTTAAGAGAAACCGGTAAAAGAATAGGCGAGCATTGTAAAAGAGTAGGAATTCACATAAATTTTGCACCTGTAGTAGATGTAAATACAAATCCGAACAATCCAATTATTGGAAATCGTTCTTTCGGAGAAAGTAAAGAAAATGTTACTAAAAAAGCAATCGCTTTTAGTCAAGGAATGCAAAGTGTTAATGTTTTAGCAAACGCAAAACATTTTCCTGGTCATGGAGATACTGCAACAGATTCTCATCACACATTACCAACGATTAATTTTAGTAAGCAGCGAATAGATTCTATTGAGTTGTATCCGTTTAAAAAAATATTTAAAGCTGGGGTTGCAAGTGTTATGACAGCACATTTAAGTATTCCAGCTTTAGAAAAAAATGAAAAACTACCAACGTCATTATCAAAAAGTGTTGTTACCGATTTGTTGCAAGAAAAGCTAGGCTTTAAAGGTTTGGTGATTACTGACGGATTAAATATGAAAGGAGCTGCCAATTATTCTTCTCCAGCAGCAATAGATTTAGCAGCCATTTTGGCGGGTAACGATTTGTTATTAATTCCGCAAGATGTTCCTGGTTCTGTAAAACTGTTAAAAGAAGCTATTGAAAAAGGAACTTTAACTGAAGCGCGATTAAATTACTCTGTAAAAAAAATACTAAAAGCAAAATATTTAGTTGGTTTAAATAAGTATAATTCGTTACTTTTAGATAATCTTCAAGAAGATTTAAATAACCCTTATGATGAGGTTTTACACAGAAAATTGATTAAAAACTCTATAACTGTACTAAAAAATGAAGCAACTATTTTACCGATTAGAAACTTAAAAGATAAGAAAGTAGCTTATGTTTCTTTGGGAGACTCTAAAGGAGATGATTTTTTAGGAATGCTAAAGAATTATGCAAAGATAGAAGCTGTTTCTGATAAGCACTTGAGTGTTTTAATGCAAAAGTTAACAAAATACGATGTGGTTATTGTTGGTTTTCATAAGTCGAATGATCATCCATGGAAGAGTTATAAGTTTTCAAATAAAGAGTTGGTTTGGTTACAAGAAATAGCGAGAACGAAAAAAGTTATTTTAGATGTATTTGCAAGTCCTTATAGTTTATTAAAACTAAAATCATTTACAAATATAGAAGCGCTCGTTGTTTCTTATCAAAATAGCAAATTAGCACAAGAACTTTCTGCACAAGCGTTGTTTGGGGCTTTTGATGTAAAAGGAAAATTACCTGTGTCAATTAATAGCGAATTTAATGCAGGAGACGGTGTTTTATTAAAAAATAATAATGTTTTAGAGTATACGATTCCGGAAGAAGCAGGAATGTCTTCGGAGAAATTATCGATTATAAATAAAAGAATCGATACTATTTTAAATGAAAAAATGACACCAGGAGGGCAAATTTTAGTAGCTCGAAACGGAAAAGTTTTTATCAATAAAAGTTTCGGGTATCATACCGCATTAAAAAATCAACCTGTTAAGAATTCCGACATATATGATTTAGCTTCCTTAACCAAAATCTTAGCCTCTTTACCTATGATTATGAAGGCAGAAGAAACTCAAAGAATAAGCTTGTTTTCTAGCTTAGGTGATGTTTTACCAAGGTTCAGAAAATCTAATAAAGACACTTTATTATTAAAAGAAATATTATCTCACTATGGCCGTCTTCCTTCTTGGATTCCTTTTTACAAGAACACAATAGATGAAGCTACTGGAAGAAATTCATTTAAATATTATCGAAAAAAAAGAACAAGAAAGTATAACATAAAAGTAGCTCCAAAATTATATTTAAGTAAGTCTTATAGAGATACTATATATAAACATATTGTGGATGCCGATCAAAGAGATAGAGTGGGATATAAGTATAGTGACTTGGGGTATTATATTTTTAAGGAAATTTTAGAAAAAAAATATCAAAAACCTTTAAATGAGTTAGTGGATGAAGAGTTTTATAAGTCATTAGGAGCTGATAGAATGACGTATTTACCGCTTCAGAAATATTATAAAACAGAAATTGTTCCTACAGAGAAAGATGATTACTATAGAAATCAATTAGTACATGGTTATGTACATGATATGGGTGCGGCTATGTTAGGAGGTGTTGGCGGTCATGCAGGCTTGTTTTCTAACGCCAATGATGTGGCTAAAATTATGCAGATGTATTTGCAAAAAGGAACTTACGGTGGTACGGAATATTTAAAAGCGGAGACGCTTGATAAATTTAATAAAAGATATTATGCTGATAAAAAAGTGCGTAGAGGTTTAGGTTTCGATAAGCCTCAGTTAAATCCTAAAGTTAAGGCAACTTGTGGTTGTGTTTCTGAAGAGAGTTTCGGGCATAGCGGTTTTACAGGAACCTATACTTGGGTAGATCCTAAGTCGGGTTTGTTATATGTTTTTTTATCAAACAGAGTATATCCTAATATGAATAATAGAGGGTTGGTTAGAAGTAACATGCGTACTAAAATTCAACAAGATATTCAAGATGCTATCCTGCATTAGTCGCAGTTGTTTTGGTATATAATAATACTAATAAAAGTGAACCAGCTAAATATGTTAGCGCTATTTCTGTGCTAAAAAACAAACTGATGACAAAGCTTTGTAAAGCGTAGAAAAAAGGAAACAACGTAATACCTAATGCGAAACGAAAAGTGTCGGTAAATTCAATTTCTGGAATCTTTTTACTTAATGATTTCCATATTAAATAAGGAATGAAACTATTTAGAATAACGAAGTAGTATAACAACTTGTTTTCTTTTTCAATCTTCTTTTTGCTAGGGTAGGTATCTTTTTTTATAAGATAATTGCTGTTATTTACATCAGTATAATCTATAGTTGTTTTATTTAATGCCGTTATTATGGTGTTGTAGTTTTCATCATCGTTAATATGAACCGTTAAATTTTTTAATTGATCACTAATTTTATTTTTCAATTCTTTTATCAACGTATTTTTGTTATCAATAGCATAAAAATTATTAGCTAGAATAGGTTCGCCAAAAATAAGCGCAACTTTTGATGGGTAGTTAGAAGAGTTTTGATAAGTTATTCCAACCGGAACAATATGAATTTTTAAGTCAGGATATTTTTCTATAGCGCCGTATAATATTCGGGTGAAACCTTTACTTAAAGGTCTAATTGTTCGTTTTCTATTGTGACTTCCTTCAGGGAAAATTAGTAAAGTTTTATTGTTTTTTAGTAGTTCTTGGCAATTATTAAAAATAGCATCATTTTTAGATAATTGCTTAATACCATCTCTAATACGATAGACAGGCATTAAACCAATTACGTTTAGAATTTTTGCAATTGTTGGTTTTTTAAATACAGCTGCGCGTACTAAAAAATGAATTTTTCTTTTTGTATTTGTAGCGATTAATAAAGGATCTATTAAGGCATTCGGATGATTGGCTACAAACAAAATAGCTCCTTTTTTAGGGATATTTTCCCTACCCAATACTGTTGTCTTTTTAGCATAAAAGAATAAGCCTATTTTAATATAAATTTTTAAAAAATAGTATAATAAAAACTTCATTTGTTATTGTTTTTTTCTTCCCCAATAGGTGGCTAATAGCATTCCAGAGAAAACATCCCAAATACCCCAAAAGGCAGCTAGTAGCGCCATTCCACCCAAGCCTTCAAAAAATCCAAATATTAATAGTAAACCTAATCCACCATTCTGAATGCCGGTTTCTATGGCAATTGTTTTAGAATCAGATTTGTTTAAACCAAAAATTTTGGCAGTTGAGTATCCAAGTACATATGCAAAGATATTATGAAAAACCACTAAGAATAATACATGATGAATATAATTCGTAAAAATGGATAAATTCTGAGAGAAAGCAATTACAATTAATAAGATAAACACGGTCATAGAGAGTGGCTTTAAAACCTTCTCTATCTTATTAGCCATTTCAGAATGATAATGTTTTATAAGCATTCCTAATAGTAATGGAATACCTAAAATTAAAGAAACAAGTTTAAATAACTCAAACGGATTCAACTCTACCGTCTTTAAAATAGCGTTTGTAGGTTCATATAAACTTCCCCAAAAATGTAAGTTAAGAGGAGTCATTACAATACATAAAAGTGTTGCAAAAGCAGTTAAACTGACAGATAAAGCAGCATTACCACCAGCCATCTTACTAAAGAAGTTAGATACATTTCCGCCAGGACAGGCTGCAATCATCATCATTCCTAGGGCAAAACTAGGGTGTGGTTGTATTAAAATAATAGCTAAAAAAGTAGCAGCAGGCAACAATATAAACTGAGAAAGTACACCTACAAAAACAATTTTTGGTTTTTTTAAAAGCCGTTTAAAATCTTCTAATTTTATACCTAACGCAACACCAAACATAATTATAGCAATGGCAATATTTAAAAGCCATAAACCTTCAGTATCAAAATTTATTTTGATACTATCTATTTGTAGGTCATTAATTTTTAAAAGCATATTCTATAATGTTTGATCCCATTTTAAAAGCTTTTATTCTAGTTTCTTCAGGATTGTTATGAATTGCAGCATCTTCCCAACCATCATTTAAATCGCTTTCATAATCATAAAAAACAACTAAACGACCTTTATGAAAAAGACCAAATCCTTGAGCCGGTTTTTTATCGTGTTCATGAATTTTTGGCAATCCTTTAGTAAAGTTAAATGTTTGATTATAGATTGGGTGGTTATTCGGAATTTCTTGAAATTCACTTTTTGGGAAAACTTTTTTTAATTCTCTTCGTATATAGCTATCCAATCCATAATTGTCTGATATGTGCAAAAAACCACCGGAGATTAAATAGTTTTTAAGGTTGGTGGCTTCTTCATTTGTGAAAAATACGTTGCCATGACCGGTCATGAAAATAATAGGATAATTATTAATGGTATCATCCTCTAGTGTTATGGTATTAATATCAGTATCAATAAATGTATTTGTGTTAGTGTTACTGAATTTTATTAAGTTAGGTAATGCCGTTGGATTTGCATACCAATCACCGCCTCCTTTGTATTTTAAAATAGCAATTTGTTGAGAGAAATTAACAGAGCAAAAAAATAAAAGGATAAGAGTTAGTCTGTTTTTCATTTAGAATTTTAACAGCAATATAACAAAAAACACCAATATTTCTATTGGTGTTTAAATTTTTCCTGTTAAGGAATTATGCATAGTTGAAAATTCCCCTTAAATGTTTCAACATATAATATAAATTATAGGTCAAATATATGTGTTTTTTTGAATAAATAAAAATTTATTAACTTTTTTTTGTTAATTTAATAATTAAAATGTGTTTGTTTTACAAATAACAAAAAACACCAATAAAGATATTGGTGTTTTAATTTTCTTGTTCTTTTTCATCTTTGAGAATTACCCCAAATACGTTTTTCAAATATGATTTTTAAAAAATAAAACCCCTTCAAAAATTTTAAGTTCTTAAATATTTCATATCTACGTCAAATATAGTTTCAATTTAAAAAATAAGAGTTCGAAATCATCCAATTTGGATGATTTCGAACTTGTTTGTTCTTTTTTTAAGGCTAACTTACTGTTATTTTAGATTCTTTAAACTGTACAGGTGTGCAACCTGTATGTTTTTTAAATACGGTGTAAAATGTTGATTTAGAGTTGAAACCAGATTCTAAACCTATAGAGGTTATTGTATATTTAGCGTAATCAGTGTCTAATAAAAGTAGTTTAGCTTGTTTAACTCTTTTTTCATTTAAAAAATCGGTAAAAGACTTACCAGCTATGTTATTAATAATTAAAGAAAGTGTACTTGAACTTAATTTAGTGTCCTTTGCTAGGTTTTGTAGCGTATATTTTGATAATAAGTATTTCTTTTTTTATCAATAAAAGCATCTATTTCTATAAATTGCTCCTTGTGTTTCTCTGAAGATACTTCTTCTGATTTTAATTTAAAATCTTCAGCAACATCATTATTTAAATTAATTAATAATGATTTTCTTATGTGTTTACGTTCTTTTAATATTCTTATTTGCTTAAATCCTTGGTAACCTAACCAGTAAATAAGTACTGTAGTGTAAGCTCTAAGCGGATAATATGAAAATATAAAACCGGTAAAATTCATATTTACTTTAATAATTAAAGCAAGTATCCATAATATATAACCTACAGCCGTAAGTTGAAAAAATGTATGTATCCACTTTAAATTATCAAAAGATAGTATTTTGGTAAAAAATTTTTCTTTTTTATAAAGAATAAAAAAGGAGTATATAAAAATACCTAAAGAAGTAAATAGACTAAACATCTCTTCGAAAGATGTATAGCGTTCATATATGTAGTTTAACTTTTCTTGAGAAGGAGAATTACTGTAATTGAAAACAAAAGTAATTTGTGCCGCTATTATCACAAAAAATAAAGGAATCATTACCTTTAAGATATTGTATGATTTTTTAGATAGGCTTAAATAGTTTATTAGAAACATGTACAAAAATGGCATTGCTAAAAAATGCCAAGGTATCTGTAGGTAATCTAATGAGAATTTATGTTGAAATAGTTTTAATTCTAAAGCCCAAGACTGAATATTATTTAAGGATATGGTAAGTATCAATAAATTTAAGTAAAGCATACTTTTTTCTCTTCCGTTTTTTGAACAGAAAAGTATAATACTAAAAGCAAAACCATGCAAAGCACTAATAAGTAAAAAGAAATTAAATAGGGTGGAGGTATCCAAAAGCAATGTTTTAAATCAAATATACAAAAAAGAATTATTGATTTATAAAAGCAATGTTCTGAACCACATTTAAACCAGCAGTTTCTGTACGAAGACGGTTTTTTCCTAGTGAAATAGGAGTGAACTTAGCCGTTAAAGCTTGCGCTATTTCTTTTGTTGAAAAATCACCTTCCGGTCCAATTAAAATAGTGTATTCAGCACTTTTAGTAGCAGCATCTTTTAAGAAGTTCTCATCTTTTTTTCTTCGCAATGTGCTATGAATAATTGTGTTGTAAAATCTTGTTTGATAAACGTTGATAATTTTACAGGGTCGTTAAGTTTTGGTAAGGTAAATTGTAAAGATTGTTTCATGGCAGATTGTACAATTTTAGATAATCGCTCAATCTTAATTACTTTTCTCTCCGAATTATCACAAATAATTGGGGTAATTTCATCAATACCAATTTCGGTAGCTTTTTCTAAAAACCATTCTAACCGGTCATTGTTCTTAGTTGGTGCAATAGCTACGTGTAAATAATAATCCCTGTTATTAGGTTTTTCTTCTTTTTTTATTACCGTTGCAAGGCATTTTTTATCACTTGCAATTGCTATTTCTACTGAAAACAAAAAACCATTACCGTTTGTAATGTGTAATATATCACCTTCTTTTTTTCTTAAAACACGCACAATATGCCTGCTCTCTTCTTTGTCAAACCTAATCTGTTTAGTGTCTGGAGTGATATTGGGATTAAAAAATAACTGCATTATAAATTTAATTTATAAGTTCTTCGTCGTTTGTGTGTAGTCGGATTAAAGTCTTTCCATATTTGATGGATAGCGGTATTGTCTTCTAATTCCGGAGTTCTAATACAATTTACGATTCCTTTTTTAGAAAAAGTATCACAATATTGTTTAAAAATAATAGCAAAAACACCTTTGTTTTGGTATTCAGGCGCTACACCTATTAAATAAAAGGTAACGTCTTTTGAATTTTTTCTAGCGTTTAATAAATGAAAAAGTCCGAAAGGAAAAAGGCTACCGTTTGCTTTTTGTAAAGCTACAGAGAAAGAAGGCATTACAATAGCAAAAGCAACGAGTTTATGATCTTTATCTACCACAAACTTTATGTATTCTGGATTGATAAAACTGATGTATTTTTCTTTAAAGTGTGTTACTTGAGCATCGGAAATAGGTACATAAGTGGATAATTTTGAGTAGGCTTTGCTAAACAATTCAAACATTTCATCAACATAAGGCATAATAGCCTTGGTCGATGTAAAATCTAACGGTTTTAAACCGTACCTTCTCTGAATGATGTTACTTGCTTTTCCGTACTTTACGCCATCTACATTTTTAAAAAGAAATTTATTTTCTAAATATTCTTTTTCCTTCTTTAGTCCTAGCTGCTCAAAATGTTTCGAATAATAAGGGTGGTTGTACCAAGTAATCATGGTGCCAATATGATCAAAACCTTCAACAAGTACTCCGGTTTTATCTAAGTTGTTAAAGCCAACAGGCCCTTCCATATATTCGAGGTTGTGCGCTCTTCCTATTTCTTTAACTTTATCGAGTAAAGCTTCTGTAACTTTTACATCATCAATAACATCAAACCAACCGAATCGTATTTTTTTAATGTGTTGTTTTTCGACTTCGTACGTGTTTATAATAGCAACAACTCTTCCTACAATTTTATCATCTCTTAAAGCTATTAAAAAATTAGCTTTTGCGTTTTCAAAAACAGGATTTTTGTTTGAGTCGAAATTGTCAATTTCATCACTTATAATAGGAGGAACCCAGTTTTTATTATTCTTATAAAGAGAAAAAGGAAATTTAACAAATTGTTTCATTTCCTTTTTTGATGTTATTTCTTTAATTTTAATCATACAGCAAATGTAAGATTTTTAATTGTCCTTATTCTGCTCTTTTTCTTCTTCCTTCTTTATGTCTTCTTCTAATTTTTTTATTTCCTTCTCAAGCTTTAAACGTTCTTCTTCTTTACGTTTGGCTTCTTTTATAGCCTCTTTTTCGAGTTTAAGTCGCTCTTTTTCTTTGTTTTTGGCTTCCTTCTCTTCAAGTTTTTTTATTTCTTTCTCGAGCTTTAAACGTTCTTTTTCTTTATTTTTAACAGCTTTTTCAGCATCTTTTTTAGCTTTTTTAGCTGCTTTCTTTTCTGCTTTTGTTGTTTTTTTCTTCTGTTTTATATCTTCTTTAACAATAACATCAACTAACGATTTAGAGCGTTCTCTTCTTGGTTTGTCAATAGTTATTTCCTCTTCTTTTTCGCCTTCTTTTATCGTTATAGTTTGTTTGTCTTTCTTTTTAAATAGTCCTTTTATGTTATCAAACAAGCGGCCAAAGAAACCTTTATTTTGAGTGTATTTAGTAGTTTTTTGTGCTTCAATTTTATTACCAAACTCATCTACCTCAAGGAATTTGTCTTTGTGTCTGTTTAATCTGTACGAAACTCCAATACTTGTTGTAATACCTATTTCGTCTTGATTAAAGTTACTTCTAACAGCTGCATTAAATTGCATGTTTTCACTAAAAAGATAGGCAGCACCAACACCAATATTATTTTTACGTTCGTAGGTTTCAAAAATATCTTGCCATTCCGCAAATCCAGACCAATAATCATTAAAATTATAAGTACCCGTAACAATATATGACAGTTCGCTAAAATCGGTTCCTATATTATCATAGTAAATATTTGTTACCACATTTAATTTACTAGAAAATTCATTTTGAAGTAATAATCCAACCTTCGGACTAATACCTCCTTCTTTATGTGGTTCATTTAAGAGACTTCCAAAATTTAATCCAGCATAAATACCGATATGCGGAATCCATCTTTTGTAATCAAAAGAATGTCTTGCTCTCCAACTTCTAATTTCTTTTTTCTTGTCGTTGTATTTTGGTGCGTATATTAAATATTTAGCACCTAATGTTAAGTTTCCTAATCCTACCTTGTTGTAAGAGGATTCGAATAGGTTTTTAAAAGCTATTTTATCTCTTTGAATACTCGTGTTTAAGTTGAATTCTAATTTTTCAGAAAAAAAACTAGTTCTAAATAATAAATTCAAACCAAAAGCTTCTGGATTGCTAAAAGTAGGTGTTGCGTTTATTTTTCTAAAAAACAAATTAGTTTCAAACTGATATACACCAGAACCTACACTGTACGGACTTTCAGAAAACCCCGGACGGTTAGAGTTTATAACCGTTGTGTATTGGGCATTTACAACCAAAGTTGACAAAAAAGCAATAAACAAAAGAAGTTTCTTAATCATGTTGTAAATTCAATTAATACAATTAGTACAAACATACATAAAATACAAATTACTATATAATATAAGTTTTGTAAAGTCTTAACGCTTCGTTTTGCTTCAAATTGTTATTTTTGATTAATTTTTTATTAAAAGTTAAGATGACACATATAAATGAAGCTGGACCTATGAATTTTTTAAGAACTATATTAATAATTATACTTGTTTATTACGTGCTAAAATTTTTGGTGAAGTTATTTGCTCCTTATTTATTAAAAAAAGCGGTAGATAAAGTTCAGAAAAAAGCAGCGCAACAATATAATAATCAACAAGAAAGCACTGTTGATGAAGGAAAAACTGTTGTAGATAAAAAACCACAAGATTCAAAACAAAGCAATAATTCTGTAGGAGAATATGTTGATTTTGAAGAAATAGATTAAGCATGAATTATAAAAAAATGATTCCGTATGCGATAACAATTGTTGTTTTTGCAATTATATCGCTGCTATATTTTAATCCGGTTTTAAGCGGAAAACAAATAAAACAGAGCGACATTACCCAATTTATAGGAATGTCGAAAGAGGTAAAAGACTATAGAATTGCCAATGGCGAAGAACCTTATTGGCTAGGAAATGCTTTTAGCGGTATGCCTGCATATCAGGTTAGTGCGTATTATCCGAATGATTTCGTGCGTTATATTGATAAAGCAATTCGTTTTTTACCACGTCCTGCAGATTATCTATTTTTATATTTCTTAGGATTTTTCTTGTTACTAACTGCTTTAAAAGTAGATTGGAAACTTGCCATTTTAGGAAGTTTATCCTTTGGGTTTTCAACATATTTAATAATTATTTTCGGAGCAGGACACAATGCAAAAGCACATGCAATTGGGTATATGCCAATGGTAATAGCCGGAGTTTTATATATTTTTAGAAAACGATATTTAGTCGGGTTTGTAATTACAGCTTTGGCAATGGCTTTGGAGGTATATACAAACCACCCGCAGATGACTTATTATTTAGGTTTTTGTTTGTTGATATTGGCAATTGTAGAATTTATAGAAGCTTTTAAAACCAAAACATTACCAGTATTCGCAAAACAAGCAGCGGTATTATTGGTGGCAATGTTTATCGGTTTGGGCGTAAATTCTACCCGATTATTATCAATGAAGGAATACGGTGATTTTAGTACGCGAGGAAAATCGGAATTAACAATTACTTCTGACGGATCACCAAAAGAAAAATCTACAGGATTAGATAAATCGTACATTACCGAATATAGTTACGGAATTGCAGAAACTTTTAACTTAATAATTCCTCGTTTTATGGGCGGAGGAACGGTTGAAAAATTAGGAGAAGATTCTAGTTTTTATCAAGTCTTAGAACAAAACGCAGGTAAAAGTGTCGCCAAAGATTATTCAAATCAGGTTTTAACCTATTGGGGAACGCAACCAATTGTTGAAGCGCCCGCATATATTGGTGCTATTTTATTTTTCTTATTCTTTTTAGGAGTTTTCTTAGTAAAAGGACGTTTAAGAAATTGGTTAGTAGCCGCTACTATTTTTTCAATCATGTTAAGTTGGGGAAAGAATTTCTCAGTAATCACAAACTTTTTTATTGATTATGTGCCGTTATATAATAAGTTTAGAGCGGTTTCATCTATTCAGGTAATTGCAGAATTGTGTGTGCCGTTATTAGGAATGATCGCTTTAAGAGATTTCTTTTCATCAAAACCTACATCCGAAGAAAAAGAAGAAGCGCTAAAAAAGGCATTTTATGTTTTAGGCGGAATTACTTTGTTTTTCGCAATATTCGGATCTAGTTTATTTGCTTTTGAAGGATTAAGAGATAGCCAATATCAAGAATTACCAACTTTAATAGATGCCTTAATTTCTGATAGAAAAACAATGTTATTTAACGATAGTATTCGCTCATTTTTATTAGTTGCAGGAGCAGCAGCTTTGTTGTGGTTTTATCTAAAAGGGAAACTGAAAGAAGTGCCGCTTTTAATTATTTTAGGGAGTTTAATTGTTTTCGATTTAGTATCGGTGGATATTAAATACGTAAATAAAGAAGATTTTACATCAGCAAGAAAGGTGTTAAAACCATTTACACCAACCCAAGCTGATAAAGATATTTTAAAAGATAAAAGTTATTACCGTGTTGCCAATTTTGGTGGAAATCCGATGCAAGATGGTAGAACATCGTATTTTCATAATTCGATTGGTGGTTATCATGCTGCTAAAATGAAACGTTATCAAGAGTTGTTTGATTATCAAATAGCAAAAAATAACATCAATATATTAAATATGCTAAATGCAAAATACGTTATTGTTGGTGATGATAAATTTCAGGAAAATACCGATGCAAACGGGAATGCTTGGTTCGTTAATTCTCTAAAAATAGTAAATTCAGCAAATGAAGAGATACTTGCTTTAGATAGTTTAAATACTAAAACATCAGCTGTAATTAATGGACGAGAATTAAAAAGAAGTCCACAAGGATATATGGATTATAATAATCTATTCAAAAAAGATTCAACAGCTACAATTACATTAATTAAAAATGATGTAACAACCTTAGTTTATAAAACAGCTGCGCAAGAAAATCAGTTTGCCGTATTTTCAGAAATCTATTATAAAGATGGTTGGAATGCTTATTTAGATGGCGTTAAAACTGAACATTATCAAGTTAATTATGTACTTAGAGGTATGAATATACCAAAAGGAAAACACGAAATTGTATTTAAATACGAACCAACCGTAATACGAACCGGAAATATAATTACATTATGTTGTTATGCGTTATTATTGCTAATTCCGATTGGCTGGTTTGTAATTCGTAAGAAAAAGCAAAAATAAATTTAGAATTCAATTTTTTTAAATAAAAATTAATGAAAACATATTATCCTCAAAAGAGATATAACCACACGATAAAATTTTTAGAGAAGGTGTTACCTGCACCAGCAACTATTTTAGATTTAGGAACTAGAAATAGGTTTACAGAAATTATGGAAAATCATGGTTATACCGTGATTAATACTAAAGGTGAGGATTTAGATTTTATTACTGATGTTGTAAAAGAGCACGAAGTAGATGCAGTAACATCGTTTGAAATTTTCGAACACATGTTGGCACCTTTAAATATTTTAAAGGAAATAAAAGCAACAAAATTAATTACCACTGTTCCGTTGAAATTATGGTTCGCAAATGCCTACAGAAGTAAAACGGATGTTTGGGATAGACATTATCATGAGTTTGAAGATTGGCAATTTGATTGGTTATTAGACAAATCGGACTGGAATATTGTTGAGTCAGAAAAATGGACAAGCCCTGTTAATAAAATAGGTTTCAGACCTATATTAAGGAAATTTATTCCGAGATATTATGCGGTTTACGCAGAAAGAAAGTAGTTGTAAATGAGAATAGGAATGATATTGGATAAGGTTTTTCCGCCAGATCCTCGTGTAGAGAATGAAGCAATTGAGTTGATAAAAAACGGACATGAAGTGTTCTTGTTTTGTTTGACTTATGGAGGGGAACAGCAGGAAGAAACGATCAACCAAATTAATGTTAAGCGATACCAATCTAATAAGTTGGAGTATAAACTATCCGCTTTAGCGTACACCGTTCCTTTTTATTCATTATTGATGAAAAAGAAGATTGCTGATTTTTTGTTTCAAAATAAGATTGAAGCGATACATATTCATGATATCCGAATCGCTGATTCAGTTTTTTTAACTAATAAAAAACAGCAATTACCTGTCGTTTTAGATTTGCATGATAATATGCCTGAGGTGATGAAGTTTTATCCGCACTTGCAGAAATTTCCAGGAAAATATATCATTTCTCCAAAAAAATGGCAGCAAAAAGAAGAAGCATTTATTAAAAAGGCTGATAAAGTAATTACTGTTTCTCAAGAGTTCGTTAATGAAGTAGTTCTTAGAACTAAAATTGCTAGAAATAAAGTAATTTTAGTACCAAATACCATTCGTAAATCTTTTTACAATGCCTTTGAGCTGAATACCGCCATCATCAAAAAGTATAAAGAAAATTTTGTAATTCTTTATCTGGGAGATACGCATGTTCGTAGAGGTTTACTAACGGCAATAAAAGCTGTTGTAAAATTAAAAGAACAAATACCGACTGTTAAATTGGTAATTGTAGGTAAGAATACCACCGATTATATTTTAAAAGCAGAAGTTGAAAAGTTGAAAGTATCGAGTTTTGTTGATTTTGAAGGTTGGCAAAACGTATCGTTATTTCCGTCTTATATAAAAGCAAGCGATATTTGTATTTCACCTTTACGACGTAATATTCAACATGATGTAGCTTATGCAAATAAGTTGTTTCAATATATGAGTTTAGCAAAACCTTTATTGGTAAGTAACGCGATTGCTCAGAAAAATTTAATTGAAAAAATTAACGGAGGTTTGGTGCATGAAGCACAAAATGTAGCAGATTTTGAGGATAAAGTTTTAACATTATATAACAATCCTACTTTAAGAGAAGAATTGGGTAAAAACGGAGAAAATTTTGTTAAAAATGAATTTACTTGGGATAAAACTTCAGAAGGTTTAATCGATTTATACAATAATTTATAATTTGAAAGTACTAATTATTACATATTATTGGATTCCGGCAGGTGGTTCTGGTGTGCAGCGTTGGTTAAAATTTGTAAAATATTTACGCGATTTTAATATAGAACCTGTAGTATATACGGTTGATGAAGCTAAGTATCCTATTATAGACGAATCTTTAGCAAATGACGTTCCTAAAGATATTGAAGTAATAAAAAAAGGTATTTGGGAACCAAATGATCTTTTATCAATCTTTAAAAAGAAAGAAACCAAAACAAGTGCTGGTTTTTTAAATCCGAATCCGACTTTTTTCGGAAAAATACTACAATACGTTAGAGCTAATTATTTTATTCCGGATGCACGAAAATATTGGGTAAAACCATCTGTAAAATACCTCGAAAAATACTTGACAGAAAATAAGATTGATGCAATTATTACCACAGGTCCGCCACATAGTTTGCATTTAATCGGATTGCATTTAAAGAAAAAAACAAATGTAAAGTGGATCGCAGATTTTCGAGATCCCTGGACGGATATTGATTATTTTCATCAATTGCCATTAACTAAAAAAGCGATAAAAAAACACCATCAACTAGAAAAAGAAGTCCTTAAAAATGCCGATGCAAGTTTGGTGGTTGGTAAAACAATGAAGGCTAATTATGAGGTGTTTTCAGATAACATACACGTGGTAACAAATGGGTATGATGTTGATGAAAACACCAATAATCAAACTGTTTTAGATTCGAAATTTTCCATTACACATATCGGGTTGATGAATGCAGATAGAAATCCGAAAACGTTATGGAAAGCATTGGCCGAATTAACCGAAGAAAATACCGACTTTAAAAACGATTTAGAAATAAAACTGATTGGAAAGTTATCTGATGATGTTGTAGCAGATTTAAAAAAATACGACTTTAAAAATGTAACACGCATAAATTATGTGCCTCATAAAGAAGTACAACAGTATCAGCGAGCTTCACAGGTTTTATTATTAGCGGTAAATAAAGTGCCAAGCGCTAAAGGAATTATAACAGGAAAGATTTTTGAATATTTACAAGCAAAACGCCCTATCTTAGCAATTGGTCCGGAAGATGGTGATTTAGCGGAGATTTTAGCAAAAACAAACGCAGGTAGTATAGTTGATTTTAATGAGAAAGAGCAATTAAAAAATACAGTTAGTGATTTGTATAAAAAATACCAACAAAACTCGTTAGAAGTTTCATCTGTAAATATCGAGCAATACCATCGCAAAGAACTAACCAAACAACTATCAGTAATACTTAAACAAGTAATAAATTCTTGAAGAAAATAGTTACCATATTAGGCGCTCGTCCTCAGTTTGTAAAAGGAGCTGTGTTAAGCCGAGTGATACAAAAATATAATGAGGTTGAAGAGATAATTGTACATACTGGTCAGCATTTTGATGCCAATATGAGTGCAGTTTTTTTTGATGAAATGAAAATACCAAAGCCAAAGTATAATTTAAATATTAACGGTTTAAGTCACGGTGCCATGACAGGGCAGATGCTAGAAAAAATTGAGAAAATTTTAATAGCAGAAAAACCGGATGCAGTTGTGGTGTATGGTGATACTAATTCTACACTTGCAGGAGCTTTAGCTGCTAAGAAATTACATGTAAAAGTGGTGCATATTGAGGCTGGTTTACGTTCTTTTAACATGCAAATGCCTGAAGAAGTGAATCGTATCATAACAGATAGGATTGCTGATTTATTAAGTTGTCCTACACAAGTTGCTATGGATAATTTAGAAAAAGAAGGTTTTAATAATTTAGATATTAAGATAGAACAGCATGGGGACATTATGAAAGATGCTGTTGGATTTTACGGACAGTTTTCTGAAGAGAAATCGACTATTATAAGCGATTTAGGTCTAATAGAAAATGAATTTGTTTTGGCGACAATTCACCGTCAGGAAAATACCGATTTTAAAGAGAAATTAACTGAAGTTTTTTCTGCTTTAGAAACAATAAACACAACAAAAAAAGTAGTATTGCCATTACACCCTCGCACTAAAAAAATGTTAGCTGAGTATAATTTACAGCCTAATATTACTTTTATAGATCCTGTTGGTTATTTTGATATGTTAGAATTGTTAAAAAAATGTAGTTTGGTGGTTACCGATAGTGGAGGACTCCAAAAAGAAGCGTTTTTTAATAAAAAGCACTGCATTATAGCGAGAGAGGAAACCGAATGGACAGAACTGGTAACATATAAGTATGCTACAATTACAGGAACACATCCGAAGAAAATAACCAATGCTTTCAACGAGTTTTTAAATTCAGAAAAAACATTTAAAGAAGCGTTATATGGTAAGAATGTAGGGGAGAAAATATATAAAGCTATAGTAGCATTAATTCAAGAATAAATTGGGAATCGTATTAAGACAGTCGCTAAAAAACACCATTATAATTTACTTAGGTTTTCTAATAGGAGGTATTAACACCATATATCTATATGCTCGTTTTTTAAAAGATGAATATTATGGTTTAGCAATGTATGTATTTGCTGCTTCAAATTTATTAATGCCTGTAATTGCTTTAGGTATTCAGTTTACAATTATCAAATTCTTTGTAGCCTACAAAACTAAAAAAGAAAAAGATAGTTTTTTAAGCTCGGTTTTATTTTTACCGCTTTTAATAGCATTGCCCGTTGGTTTTGGTTGGGACTTTTTTCATGATTTAATTATGGGATATGTTGCAAAAAGTAATGTTGAAGGGAACTTAATTATTGAGAATTATACTGTTTATATTTATATTATTGCAGTAGCTTGTGCTTATTTTGAAGTTTTTTATTCTTGGGCAAAAGTGCAAATGCAGTCGGTTTTTGGTAATGTTTTAAAAGAACTTTACAATAGAGCTGCGATTATGATATTGCTATTTGCAGTAAGTTTTGAGCTGATTACCAAGCAAGAGTTTTTGTATTATATGACAGTTGCCTACGTGGCGAGAACTATATTTATGATGTTGTATGCACTTAAACTATATACACCTAAGTTAACACTATCGTTACCGTTTAATTTTAAAGAGGTTCTTAGGTATACTTTTTATATTGTTTTAGCGGGTAGTGCAGGTGCGTTTGTATTGGATATAGACAAAGTAATGATTCCTGGTAAAGACGGCTTGGCAACAGCTGCTTATTATGGTGTTGCATTATTTATTGGTACTTTTATTGAAGCACCGAGTAGGGCAATGGGGCAAATATTACAACCGCTTACTTCTAAATCTATTAATGAGAATAATGATAAAGAAACAAAGAGTTTGTATGAAAAAAGCTCTATAAATTTATTATTAGTTGGTGGGCTGTTCTTTATATTGGTAAACTGCAATGTAGATGAATTGTTTAAAATAATGCCAAATAAAAATTATGCAGGTGGCGGATTGGTGGTTTTACTAATATCTACGGCTAAATTATTTTTAATGTCTTTAGGTAATAACGGAGCGATAATTCAAAACTCTAAATTTTATAAAATTACCATGCCTGTAGGAGTAGGAATGGCATTTATGGTGTATTATTTAAATATTTTCTTTTATAACGATATAGGTATGGGTACCGAAGGTTTGGCTTTAGCTACATTGTTAACCGTATTATTCTTTAATACGTTTAAGCTTTGGTTTGTTAATCGCAAATTAAAAATGTTTCCGTACACAAAGAAAACTCTTAAAATGCTATTAATAATAGCCGTATTGTTTTTCGGATTTTATTATTGGAATTTCTCGATACCTCAATTCTCTATTAAAAACACACCGATTGATCCGATAATAAATATTATCTTAAAAAGTGTTTTAATAGTAGTGGTTTATGTAGTTGTGGTAATAAAACTAACAGTCTCAGAGCAAATGAATAATTTAGCTAATCGGTATATTAAATAATTAGGTTTTTTGTAAATAATATTTTCAAGGAGAGATAACAGCGATGTGGACGTTATTTAAGTAAACTTTTTTTAATTCGACTTAACTGTACAGGCGATACATTAAGATAAGAGGCAATATAGCGTTGTGCGATTAAATTATCGATGGTAGGTATTCTTTCCTTTAAAATTAAATATCTTTCAGTAGCAGAATGCGTAGAGATATCTATAATTACGTTCTCAGCTTTTAAGTAAGAATTTTCCATTGCCTTTATATAAAACAGGCTAAAATCATGATTTTTTAAGGTAAGCTCTTTTAATTTCAGAAAACAACCTTTATAACCAGTAACTTTAGTTAAAGCTTGGTAGTTTAAATCATAAGGAATGTTTTTTATTAAAGAGGCTAAGCTTCCTGTAAAATTAGGAGGTGTAAAAAAGAATTTTGTTACCTGTTTTCCGTCTTCAGTTTCTAAAAAAGATCTAATTAAGCCAGATTTTAAGATGAAAAAACTAGTAGTGTGTTCGTTTGTTTTAGCAAAGTATTCAAAAGGTTCGAGCTCACAATACGTAAGTCCTACCGAAAAATCTGAAATAACATTTTTAGGTAGGTCGATGTACTGAGAAAGAGTTTTTTCAATATCGTTATTCATAAAAAGCGTAATTAACAAGTTGTATCTCAAATAGAGATACTTAAATTTAAGGAAAAATAACGACAAAAAAAAATAAACGCATAAAATCAAACTTACACAAGGGGGAGTAAGTTTGATTATTTTTTAAAGTTCATATTGGGGGGAACTTTTATTAATGTAACTTGTTAATTACATTACAAATGTATAATGTTTTCTCTTTGTGTGCATTAACATATGTTTATAATGTTATAAATGATGGTTTTTTCTTATTCTACTTAACTGTACTGGTGTAATATTTAAAAAAGAAGCAATATGATATTGGTTAATTAAGTTGTCAATGCCAGGGTGGCTTTTTCTTAACTTTTCATAGCGTTCTGTAGCACTTAGCATCGATAATTCTAATACTTTAGCTTCTTCTCTTAGATAAACACTTTCTAAAACCTTATAATGAAATATAGCTACATCATGATTTTTTTTTGATAAATCATAAAAAGATTCATAATGGCACTCTATAACTTCACAATCTGTAAGACATTCGTAAATTAAACCTGAAGGCTTTTTCTGTATCAATGCACCTAAATTCCCCGAAGTTACAATAGGTGTAAAAATTGTCTTTGTATGTTCCTTGCCTTTTTCATCGACTATGTAAGACCTCATGATGCCTTTTTTTAGAATATAAAAATTAACAGGCACCTGACCAAGTTTTACTATCTTATGGTTTTTTAAGAGTGTTTTGTTTTCAATTATGTTATAAAACTCTAAAAAAGAGCTTTCAGAAACATTATGGACGCTGTAAACAAAATTTCTTAAAAATTCCATGATAAAAGTACTGTATTTGGGTTCTATCCAAAGCTACATTTTTTATCAAAGCAAAAGAAATTTATTTTTAATTTCTTTATGAGGTACAAGTAATAAAGTTAGGTTATAAAGCAATATCGACTTAGTATTCTATACTCGTTTTTTCTAAAAGGCTAATAGCATTAGGGCCTTCCATAAAAAGTAAGTCTAATATAGATAAGTTGGGAATAAAACCATGTTTATCATCAAACATCTGAATGTAAGACTCCATCTTTACTTCAATCCCTTTTTTAGCAATTGCTAAATCTCTATAATCTGTAATAGTCGGACTTACCTCGTAGTTTTCGGATGTAGCAAAAGAAGTGTCTATTTGCAAAGCATCCGCAATAAACAAATGAGTATCTATATTTACATCGTGCAGGTATTTGTAATCTCTAGTAAATATTTTAACAATATCATCTTCATAAAACTCAAAGAAAGGTGAAGAACGATAAGCCGATTGCAGCGATTTTAAATGCTGCTGCTGCCATGGTGAATCGTTTTCGACTAAAGTGTCTTTTGTTTTTTTTCGGCTTGTTTTAAGCAGGTGTTTTACTGGAACGTTTAAGCTTAGCTTGCCGTTAGCACCAAAAATATAGCACCTGTTTCGGTAGGTTTGTTTTTGATAATTATCATCAAGCTCAAAAACAACCGAATCAGATGTACTGATTGCTGCGTATTGTGAAATAGGCGCAAAATATGTGGGAATAAAAAGTGACATTATGCTTTCTTTTTACCTTTTCTGTAACTATAAAAGCTATAACCTGCAATTAAAACAAGTACGAGCCATAAATAAGAAGTAGGTTTTCCGCTACCGCCAACAGTGGTAAACATTCTGTCCCAACGAATAGATTTTACTTTTGCTCCAAAATCTAAGATTGAAATACTTGGGTCCCAACTTAACCAAATCATAACAGGTCTTCCAACCACATGGTCAAACGGGACATATCCCCAGTTTCTAGCATCTAAAGAACGCTGACGGTTGTCACCCATCATCCAGTAATAATCTTGCTTAAACGTGTAGTTTTTAGCTTTTTTACCGTTGATGTATATGTCGTTACCAAAAATAGTTAAATCGTTATTTTCATATCTTCGGATGATTTGCTCGTAAAACGGAATCGTACTTTCATTTAAAGCAACTGTAGCTCCCTTTTTAGGAATATAAAGCGGTCCGAAATTGTCTGAAGACCAAGCGTATTTTGGGTTGTGAGGAAAAACAGTAGGATCGTATGTGCCTTTCGGACTTAAATTTTTCTCGATACTTTTTACCAGTGGGTTTTTCTTTAAAGAGGCAGCTTCATCATCAGTAAGGTTTAAATAGTAAACGCCATCGTTAGACATTTTACCTTCTCTGTTCTTGTTGTATTCTCTTATAATAGTTTGTGATAATTCTTTTCCGTCTGTATCAATTTTAAAGTACCATTGTGGTTTTGCTCTGTCTGGTAATACCGTTTTCTTTCCGTTTATAAATACATAGCCATCACGAACCTCTAAGGTGTCACCAGCAATACCAGTGGCTCTTTTTACGTAATTGGTTCTTTTATCAATAGGCTTGTAAGTTGCTTTTCCTGATCTATCTCCCCACATTAGAGCTAATGTATCTGCCGGCCAGCTAAAAACAACTATATCGTTGCGTTTGATGTTCTGAAAACCTGGCAAACGCATGTAGGGTAGAGACAATTTGTTTAAAATCCCTTCTTTGTTTTTATCATCAGAAATAAAAGATTTACTTCCTAAAATAGGCAATGTATCGTGTGCCATAGGTGCAGCTATAGTTGTACTAGGTATGCGCGCACCATAATGAAATTTACTTACAAATAAATAATCACCTACTAATAAGGTTTTTTCTAAAGATGAAGTAGGAATTGTATAGGGTTGCATAACGTAGGTGTGCACTAAAGTAGCTGCTATAATAGCAAAAGCAATAGAGCTAACCCATTCACCTAAAGCAGAGCGTGGTTGTAAACTTCTATTCGCTATATAAGGTGTTTCGGTAGCGTAGTTGATATAAAAAATATAAAAACCTAAAGTGAAAATCGATAAAAGAGTGTCTTTTTTTTCATTAAAACCAAAACTTCTACACGTTTCTACCCAAATAATAGGAAACATTAATAGGTTTACGATGGGAATAAATAATAATAGTACCCACCATTTTGGGCGATTTATAATTTGCATTAAAACCACAGCATTGTAAACAGGTATTGCAGCTTCCCAAGCTTTTCTTCCTGCTTTAACGTATAATTTCCAAGTTCCTAAAAAATGGATAACCTGAATTATTAAGAAGCATAAAAACCATTCGGTAAATGTCATAATATGTATATTTTGTGTTCCTAAAAGGAATAAAATTTAATGTTATTAGTGAGCTTTTTTTATTTTTTGTTACGCAATTAACCTAAGTTTAACACATCTCGCATGGTGTAAACACCTGTTTTATGAACAAGCCATTCGGCAGCTATAACCGCACCTAAAGCAAAACCGTGTCTGTTATGCGCAGTATGTTTAATAGCAATAGTATCAATGTCTGATTGGTAGCTTACGGTATGCGTTCCTGGTACATCTGGAGTTCTAACAGCGGTAATAGGGATGTTTTTTTCGGATGTTTTAGTAGCTAATTCCCAGTTTTCTTTAGAGGAGTTTGCTACGATTCCGTCAGCCAAGGTAATAGCGGTTCCGCTAGGTGCATCTAATTTTTTTGTATGATGAATTTCTTCAATAGATACATTGTAGGTATTTAAAGTATCCATCATTTTAGCCAATTGTTTGTTTAGTTCAAAAAAAATAGTAACCCCTAAACTAAAATTAGATGCATAAATAAAAGCACCTTTTTTCTCGTTACATAAAGCGGTAATCGATTCGTATTTATCAAGCCAACCTGTGGTTCCTGAAATTACGGGGATGTTATTTTGTATACAATTACTGATATTATTGTAAGCCGAATCAGGTACGCTAAAATCAATAGCGATATCAGCTTTTGTAATATCATACGTGTCTTTTCCTGAGCTTTTAATAACTATTTCATGGCCTCTTTGTAAAGCAATTTTTTCAATTTCTTTACCCATTCTACCATAACCAAGTAAGGCTATTTTCATTTAAAAAGAGTATTTTAATGTTAATCCTACTTTAGGAGCTTCTATAAAAAGCGGATCTGGATATACCATCGGTTTTAAAGATAAACTGTCGTCAGTGTCAAACTGTAATAAATGTGCATTTACACTAGCCTCTACAATTTGCAAAACATATATTAATACACCTGTTAAAAGTGATAAATCTCTATTTTTTCTAAGTACTTTCTGAGCATTTTCAAGTCCGTCATTAGAAATTATAGTGTTTCCGTTCTCGTCGGTAAATTCATCTTTTAACCCTTGTTTTCGAAGTTTAAAAGCAGTTCTATAGCGATCGTATTCGTTACTATTATCTAAATAATAATAAGCACTTGTTCCTATTGCCGCCCAAACGATTGGTGCTTTCCAATATTTTTTATTATAAATTTGTCCTGCTCCAGGAAAAATAGCTGAATAAAAAGCTGCTTTAGATGGAGATAGCGGATTGTATTTATCACTACCTAATTGTAGTTGTTTAGCGCGTATAGCGGTAGAATCTTTTTGAGCAAATAAGAGTTGACTCAAAAAAAAACTAAAAAGAACAAATATGAGTGTGCGAATATTCAAGTTACTTTAATAGTTTTTTAATACGATTAAAGTCTTCTTCTGAGGTAAAAGGAATCGAAATTTTCCCTTTTCCCTTATTATTTACACTAACAGCTACCTTGTTGCCAAAATAATTACTCATGTCTTTTACGCTTTCAGTAATAAAAGTAGGGACTGTTTTCTTTTTTGCGATTTTAGCTACAATACCCGATTTTAAACTTTTTACCAATTCTTCGGTTTGACGAACAGAAAGTTTATCTCTAACGATTTTTTCATAAACCGTTAATTGATTTTCGGTATTAAAAATACTAATCAACGCACGGCCATGTCCCATAGATATAAAACCGTCTCGCATACCTGTTTGAATAATTGGGTCTAGTTTTAATAAGCGTAAGTAATTGGTAACGGTAGATCTTTTTTTACCTACCCGAACACTTAATTCTTCTTGGGTTAACTGAATTTCATCAATTAAACGCTGGTAAGAAAGTGCTACTTCAATAGGATCTAAGTTTTTACGCTGAATATTTTCAACCAATGCCATTTCTAGCATTTCTTGATCGTTCGCTAAACGAATATAAGCGGGTACTGTTTTATTACCTATTAATTTAGAGGCTCTAAAACGACGTTCACCAGAAACTAATTGAAACTTGTTATTGGCTAACTTTCGTACGGTAATAGGTTGTATAACACCTAATTGTTCTATAGAATTCGCCAACTCACGTAAAGCTTCTTCATCAAAATAGGTTCTAGGCTGAAAAGGATTCATTTCTATTGAATCTAATCCAATTTCAATGATATTTCCTACTAATTTATCCGCGTTTTTATCATCAGCAGAATTTACTTCAGCAGTTTCAGTTAATAAAGCTGATAAACCTCTTCCTAAAGCTCTTTTTTTAGTTGCTTTTGCCATGCTACAGTACTTATGCGTTTTTAGTTAAAATTTCGTTCGCCAAATTTAAGTAATTTACAGCACCTTTACTGGTTGCATCGTATGAAATTATACTTTCACCATAACTAGGCGCTTCACTTAAACGAATATTTCGGTGAACAATTGTATCAAAAACCATTGAGCTAAAGTGTTTTTTAACTTCTTCTACAACTTGGTTAGAAAGTCGTAAACGAGAATCAAACATGGTTAATAATAATCCTTCAATATCTAAATCTGGATTGTGAATTTTTTGAACACTTTTAATCGTATTTAATAATTTACCCAAGCCTTCTAAGGCAAAATATTCACATTGAATAGGTATGATAACAGCGTCGGCAGCTACTAAAGAGTTTAATGTAATTAACCCTAAAGAAGGAGCGCAGTCTATTAATATATAGTCGTAGTCGTCTTTTATATCTACCAATGCTTTTTTAAGCATGTATTCTCTTTCTTGCTTGTCTACCAATTCTATTTCAATAGCAACAAGATCTATATGAGCAGGAATTAAATCTACATTAGGAGAACTCGTTTTTACAATAGTTTCTTTAGCTGATATCGTGTGTTCTAAAACTTGGTAGGTTCCAAACTCAATACTTTCAACATCTAAACCTAAGCCAGAAGTGGCGTTAGCTTGTGGGTCGGCATCTATTAATAATACCTTTTTTTCTAAAACACCTAATGATGAGGCTAAATTGATAGAGGTAGTAGTTTTACCTACACCACCTTTTTGATTTGCAATTGCGATTATTTTACCCATTGTGATTTATAAAAAGTTTGAAAGAGGTAAATTTACAATTATTTATCATTTTTAAAAGCGAAAGATGTTAACAAAAAGAAATACCAAACTTTAGGAATATAAAAAAGCCACATAATTGAATATGTGGCTTTTATGATTTTATGTTAACTGTTTTATGCGTTTAACATCACAGGCATTACTAACATCGTAACTTGTTCACCTTCGTCAGTTCCGTCGATTGGCGTTAAAATTCCAGCGCGATTTGGTAAAGACATTTCTATTAATACATCGTTTGCATTTAAGTTGTTTAACATCTCGCTTAAAAAACGTGAGTTAAAACCAATTTGCATGTCATCTCCTTGATAATCACAGTGTAATCGTTCGTCTGCTTTGTTTGAATAGTCTAAATCTTCGGCAGAGATATTTAATTCCGTTCCAGCCATTTTTAAACGAATCTGATGTGTTGTTTTGCTAGAGAAAATAGAAACACGACGAACAGAGTTTAAGAAAGAAGCTCTGTCTACCGTTAATTTATTCGGATTCTCTTTAGGGATTACCGCTTCGTAATTAGGGTATTTCCCGTCGATTAAACGACAAACTAACACCACATTGCCAAAAGTGAATTTAGCGTTTGTATCGTTGTATTCTATGGTAACATTATTATCCGACCCGCTTAAAATTCCTTTTAATAAATTTAAAGGTTTTTTAGGCATAATGAATTCTGCAGATTTATCAGCAGTAACATCGGTACGCGTATATTTAACTAGTTTGTGAGCATCTGTAGCTACAAAAGTTAATTCTTTTGAGTTAAACTGAAAAAATACACCACTCATTACTGGTCTTAAATCATCATTTCCTGCAGCAAATATTGTTTTTGAAATTGCCGTGGCTAAAATGTTAGACGGAATATCAGTACTGCTAGGAGAAGGTAATTCAACAGCTTTAGGAAATTCTTCACCGCTAAAATAAGCCATGTCGTATTTACCTTGCTCAGAAATAATTTCTATAGTACTATCACTTTCTGCTTTAAAAGTAAGTGGTTGCTCTGGGAAGGTTTTTAAAGTGTCTAATAATAAACGAGCATTAATAGCTATAGATCCGGTATCAGTACTTTCTACTTCAATAACCGATGTCATTGTTGTTTCAAGATCTGATGCTGAGATTTGAAGTTCGTTGTTAGCTAGTTCGAACAAAAAATTGTCTAAAATAGGTAATGTGTTATTGCTGTTTATAACCCCTCCTAAAACTTGTAATTGTTTTAATAACTGCGAGCTAGATACGATAAATTTCATTTAGTATAGTTTCTGTATATTAGATGTACAAATATATCTTAATTTGATGGTTATAAAAATTATTTTTTCAATCATCAAAAAAGTTAATTAAACTGGTAGTTAAAAAGCAGGGTTCCGTAAAAATTACCTTTTGGTACGCGCATGCTTTTCAGCTTTTTTGTATGGTAGTTTATAGCATAACCAAAATTAAAACGATTGGCAGTAAAACGAATGCCTATTTCAGCTGTAAACTTAAAAGGTTCAATGTCGTAAGTAATGGGACTGCTGTCATTTAAAAAACTACCTTCAATTGTTGCGTCATAGGCAACATAGCTAAACATAGGTTTTATATATAAAAAAGACTCAATTTCGTTGTTGAAATTGGTGTTTTCATTGTTTAGGTTTGCATTGAAAGCAATGGAGTTTATAATTTTCTGAAGTGGTTTTAGTCCGATACGTCCATAAAATCCTGTTGAGAAATCAGTATAAACGGTTCCGATTCTGATATTGTTAACCCAGTTAACATCAAGGTAGTTGTCGTTTGCTAGTTTTTTTATGTAGGCTATTTTTAAGTTCACTGCGAGAGCATCAGAAATCTGATCTTCCCACCCAATCGCCTTTTTAAAACCATATATTTCGTGAATAAAATCTTGCATCGGTTTGCTAAGCGCAGACGGACCAAGTGCACCAAGCTGTAATGTTGTTTTTAGAATAGTTTCATTTTTATAAAAACGATGTATACCAAAACTACCAAATAAATAACCTGCAAATGGGCGATCGTGATCACTGCTTTGCTCAACAGTAGCTTTAAATGGCGTATACATATGATGGCCAATTTGAATCTCGAAAATCTTTTTTTCAAGTTTTTCAGTTGTATTGTTGCTTAAATAGCGATACGAAAAAAACATACCATTGGTATAATACCTATCTTGATTAGGGGAGATATATAAATCATTATCGTTTAAAAAACTGAATTCTTTGGCGTATTTTCGTTGTGAGAAAAGGCTGATAGATGACAAGAGAATAAAAAAAAGATTTTTTGTTTCATAGCAGCTAATATCGTCTTATTTTAGCAATGTTAGGGTTAAATTAGTAGCAATTCAACGTATTTTTTACATGGGAAAGAAAGCAAAACTTACAATTGATGATTTTGAAAGTGTTTCAACAAACGATCAATTGTTGTCTTTAATTAAAGAGAAGGGAGTTTCTGTAGATAAAGTTAAAGAGAAAATAGCATACGAGAAGGAGTTGAAAAAACTTCAGATAGAATTAGTGAAATTACAGCAGTGGATAGCTAAAAATAACAAACGAGTAGCGGTTATTTTCGAAGGGAGAGATGCTGCTGGAAAAGGCGGAAATATACGTCGTTTTATGGAGCATTTAAATCCGCGTTCTATGCGTTTGGTAGCTTTGAATAAACCAACGGTTGTCGAAAAAGGACAGTGGTATTTTCAGCGATATATTAAAGAATTACCAGATCCAGGTGAGATTGTTTTTTTTGATCGTAGCTGGTATAATCGTGCTGTGGTAGAGCCTGTAATGGGGTTTTGTACAAAGGTAGAGTACGATAAGTTTTTAGTACAGGTGCCTGAGTTTGAACATATGTTGTATGAAGATGGTGTGGTAATTATTAAGTTTTGGTTGTCGATATCTAAAGACGAGCAAATGCGCAGATTTGATGCGCGTAATGATGATCCTTTAAAAAGATGGAAATTTAGTCCTGTTGATAAAAAAGGACAAGAATTGTGGAGCGATTATAGTTTCTATAAAGAAGAGATGTTTAGTAAAACACACACTTCTTACAGTCCTTGGATAGTGGTGAAAACAAATGATAAAAAGAAAGCGAGAATTGAGTGTATGCGTCATGTGTTGTCACAGTTTGATTATCAAGAAAGAGAAGATGTTAAAATGTCAACAAATCCAGATCCTAATATCGTAATGCGTTATTATCGCTCAGTAAATCACTTAGATTAATATGGAAAAGTTAACACAAAAAGATGTAAATAAACTAAATACTACCAAAGGGCTTAAAGCACTTTTGTCGAAGCCTTTTAATATAGAAAGGGCGGTTAGATATGTAGATTATGAGCGTAAATTAAAAAAATTACAGGTAGAGTTAATTCGTTTGCAAAAATGGGGGATTAATAATAATGAACGTATTATTGTTATTTTTGAAGGTAGAGATGCTGCGGGTAAAGGTGGTGCAATACGTAGAATTACAGAAAGAATAAATCCGCGTCATATGCGTATTGTGGCATTACCAAAGCCCAATGAAGATGAAAAAACGCAATGGTATTTTCAACGGTATGTACGAAAATTTCCAAAGGCAGGTGAAATTGTTTTCTTTGATCGTAGTTGGTATAATCGAGCAGTGGTAGAGCCTGTAAACGGATTTTGTACGCAAGAAGAATATCAGGTTTTTATGAATCAGGTAAATGATTTTGAAAGAATGATTTTAGAATCTGGAATCCGATTGGTGAAAATATATATGTCTATCAATAAAAAAGAACAGGCAAAACGTTTTAAGGATATTATTAATAACCCATTAAAGCAATGGAAAATAACACCGGTAGATAAAAGAGCGCAGGAGCTTTGGGATGATTATACTGAGTATAAACGAGCAATGTTTTCCAAAACAAATACGTCAATATCTCCTTGGAAAGTGATTAGAGCAAACAGAAAAACGTTAGCGCGTATTGATGTTATAAACCATATTTTAAAAAGTATTCCTTACGATAAAAATACAGTAGTGTAAATTACTGTATTTTAAAATTTGCAATCTTTGGATGTTGTTATGTTTCACGTCATGCTGAAGCTATTTCGGCATTGCATCAATTTAGGAGGGCACGAATACTATTTTTATAAATAGGTTTCCGAAACTACATCGGAGTTTATGTGTATGGTATCGTTCTACGTCATGCTGAATTTATTTCAGCATCGCATCAAGTAAGAAAAGAGTTAATACTGTTTTTATAAATAGTTTTCCGAAACTAAATCGGAGTTTATATAGATGTTACCATTCTACGTCATGCTGATTTTTATAAGTAGTTTATATATATGTGTTATCATTCTACATCATGCTGAATTTATTTCAGCATCGCATCAAGTAAGAAAAGAGTTAATACTGTTTTTATAAGTAGTTTTCCGAAACTACATGGCAGTTTATATAGATGTTATCATTCTACGTTATACTGAATTTATTTCAGCATCGCATCAATCTTAGAGAGAGTGGTTGGTTTTTTGCAAATAGATTTATACGGTGTCGATGTTGTTTTTAACGCTTTCAAAAATATAAAAAACCTCTCCAGCTATTTGTTTGCTCGTATTTAAATAGGTTTCTGAAACTAAATCAGTAGTATCTGCCTTTTTAGGATCTGAATAAGGTAAGTGAAACCTCGCAATGGCATCCGCAATAAACGGACAGTTTTCATCGGCACTATCGCAAGTTGTAATTGCGATGTACGGATAGCTATTGTGAGAATGATCAAAGGTTTTAGAGAAACCTATGATTGATTTTTTAGTTCCTTCAAAAGAGATTAAATACCTTGGGTTTTGATGAGAAAAATCGAGAATATTAAAGTTAAAACCAGTTTTTTGTAAGCTTTTTACCGTATTTCTATGAAAAGCAGTGGTTTCTGTTCCGCCAGAATACGTGTAAATATTTTTTAAATTAAAATATTCAATAGCAAAAAAACTCCAAACTTGTGCAAACTGACTCCTTCTAGAGTTGTGTGTGCAGATAAAATTTAAATTTATCTTTTCTCTTTCCTGATATTCATTACTAATTAATAGCGCAATATTGGTAAGTAGCTCTTTACGCTCATTACTAATTGTTATATCTTTGTTAGCTTCTTCAAAGAATGTTTTTGTGCTAATATTTTTAGTGTTTATCATTTTTTTACAGTTCTTTTGTAGGGTATTATACTGCAAAAATACGCTGTAAAAGACTATTGTTGAATTAAGTAAAGGTTAAGGATGTGTTTAGAAATAGGTAATAAAGTGGCGGTTTTAGATGCCGATATTAGAGGATTCATAACAAAAAAAGAAAATAACATGTTTTTTGTTAAGGATGTCGATGGTATGGAGTATTCCTTTTTTGAGAATGAGTTGGTTAAAATTCATACAGATCAAAATGAGTTAAGCAGGCACGTTAACATAAATAATAGCTTTTTAAAAGAGAAGATTCAGCAGGCGCCTAAAAAGAAAAAATCAATATTCGTAAAAGATAAAAACGAAGTGGTGATGGAAGTCGATTTGCATGCAAGTAAATTAGTAAAATCTACACGTGGTATGGATAATTACGATGTGCTTTCTTTACAATTGCAAACAGCTAAACATAAATTAGAATATTGCATGGCTAAAAGCATCTCTAAATTAGTGTTAATTCACGGAGTGGGAGAAGGGGTGTTAAAAAGCGAATTGTATTATTTACTAAATAATTATGAAGTAAAATATTACGATGCCTCTTACCAAAAATACGGACAAGGAGCTACCGAGGTTTATATTTATCAAAATTCAAATTAAGAATATTTTATGGAATCTGTTTATTTAGATAATGCAGCAACAACACCAATGTTACCCGAAGTTATTGAGGTAATGCAACAAGCAATGTTGCAAAATTTTGGAAATCCTTCGTCTACACATCAGTTTGGTAGAAAGGCAAAAGCAGCAGTAGAAACAGCAAGAAAAAATATAGCAAAGCACTTTAATGTATCTGCAAGAGAAATTGTTTTTACGGCAGGTGGTACCGAAGCAGATAATTTAATTTTGCAAAATGCAGTCGTAAATTTAGGGGTAACAAGAATTATTACCTCTAAAATAGAGCATCATGCAGTTTTACGCACGGTTGCCTATTTGCAAAAACAGTATGGGGTGAAAGTGGACTTCGTGGAGTTAGATGAAAACGGAGCGGTTGTATTAGATAGCTTAGAAAAGCTTTTAAAGCAAGGTGATGAAAAAACATTGGTAAGTTTAATGTATATAAATAATGAAATCGGAAATATATTACCAATTGATGAGGTTGTGGCTTTATGTAAAACCTATCAAGCTTATTTTCATTCAGATACCGTACAGGCGATAGGGCATTATCAAATAGATTTGCAAAAAATACCGATCGATTTTATAGTAGCAAGTGCGCATAAATTCCATGGCCCAAAAGGGGTGGGTTTTGTGTATATTAAAAAAGGAATTGCTGTACAGCCAATGCTGTATGGTGGAGAGCAAGAAAAAGGAGTGCGATCTAGTACCGAAAACGTACATGCTATTTTAGGAATGGAAAAGGCGTTGGAAGTAGCATATATAAATCTAGAAAAGGATAAAGAGTATATTCTAAATCTAAAAAAATACTTAATTGCTGAATTAATTAATAAGAATACTAATATCTCTTTTAATGGTTTGTCCGCTGATGTAAATAATAGTAGTTATTTAATAACGAGCTTGCGATTGCCTATTCGTAAAAATATGTTATTATTTGATTTAGATTTAAAGGGAATTGCAGTTTCTGGAGGAAGTGCTTGTCAAAGCGGAAGTAATAAAGGTTCGCATGTGTTGCAAGTTTTTTTAAATGATGATGATGTTGAAAAAACATCACTCCGAGTTTCTTTAAGTAAATTAAATACCAAAAAAGAAGTAGATTCCTTGGTAAATATTCTTTTAAAAATTACAAAATAATTATTTCTTCAAATTAGCTGATTTAAGAGGTTTTTTTTATTTCGATTAGAGAATGGTTTGTTTTTTTTAAAAAAGCGCTTTTAAGGTGTTTTTAAACGGTGTTTAATCATAGTTTAATCTTATTTAATACCGAGGAGATATAAGTAAAAAGTATTATAAATAATTTTTGAATGAATGTAAAAACTTTTTTTTTACTATTTTTGTGACCTCGTAATAAAATCTGTGTCTAGTATATATCTACATGGTTTTATGTTAGTTGTTTATTTTATTCCCTCTTTAAATAAATAATTTTAAAAGTATGTTAGTCATTGTATTGTGGCTTTAAAAGAGGGTGGCTTTCAGTAAAAACACCTTTTTTATAATACAAGCAATTTGAAATTAACAAATAAAAGAAAGCTTTTGTAAAACCAATTGCTACCTTTTGGCGTACGTATAATATATGGCTATTAAGTAGCTAAGTAAATGCAGTAGTAATTAAAGTGTTTTTTATGAATAAAATTACCCCTTTACCCCTTCAAAAATTAAGTTCCCTGTTGCTTTTTTTCTTGTTTTTTGTTTTTTCATTGCAATTTTCTTACTCTCAGAGCTACACTGTAACAAAAACATATTCAGGAGCTACTATTTCTCTTGATGGTAGTTCAGCTAATTTACCTGGAGTTAATTTTACAGCAACAGATTTTCCTAATGGTTGTGTTATAGAAAGTTTAACAGTAACGATTAATTGGACAAAAACAGATAGGCAATGTGCGAATCCAAGAAATGGAAACGCATATCATAATGAGACTTTCTTTTCTTTAGTTGGTCCAACAAATACAGAGGTTATTGCTCCAGTAAATACTTGGTCAGGAGGAGTTGATATAGGTAATGTTACAACAACTTTTTTAGATGGTGCTGCAACACCTTCAGGCACACCTGTTAGTGGTAGTTTTTCACCATCAGGTAGTTTTGCGTCATACATAGGTACCAACCCTTTAGGGACATGGAGTTTATTTGCTGGTGACTCGGTAGGTCAAGACCCTCTTTGTGTTAACAGCTATTCTGTAAGTATTACTGTAAAAGATATTAATGCAAGTGCTGGAGCTAATTTTAGAGTGTGTTCAGGCGAAGATACAAATTTATCTGCAACTGCAAATGGAACAGGTTTAACATATGAATGGACTAATTCTAGCACAGGATTTGGTGTAGGTAGTGGGCAAAATATTTCTTTTCCTTACGTAATGTCGGGTGATGCTAATGAAAATGTTTTTTATACTGTAACTGTTACAGATAATAATGGTTGTTCTGATACTGATGAGGTTGAAGTAACTTATACAAAAATTCCTGATGTTACTGTTACAAAAATGGATAGTGAGTGTGGTGAAGATGATGGAATAATTACGTTTACATTTTCCGATAATCCAAGTAGATCACATATAGAGTTTAGTATAGAAGGGGATCTAGATTCAGGGTATAATAAAAAATATGTTCAGGATAATACTGGAAGTACATCATACAATGGGTTAGCCCCAGGTGATTATGATGTTTGGGTTCGTTGGGGGAATAATCAATGTCCTATAGATTTAGGAATTATAACAATAGGAGAAGTTGACACTACAGCGCCAGTAATTACTTTAGTAGGTGCTAACCCACAGGTATTAGAGGCATGTGGAAGTTATACAGAATTAGACGCAACTGTAACAGATTGTGAGACAGGCTTAACAGCAACAATCGATGCAAGTGGAGTTGATATGAGTACTCCAGGAAATTATACAGTAACGTATAATGTAACGGATACTGCAGGAAATGCAGCGACTCAAGTAACTCGTACAGTAACAGTTCAAGACACTACAGCGCCAGTAATTACTTTAGTAGGTGCTAACCCACAGGTATTAGAGGCATGTGGAAGTTATACAGAATTAGACGCAACTGTAACAGATTGTGAGACAGGCTTAACAGCAACAATCGATGCAAGTGGAGTTGATATGAGTACTCCAGGAAATTATACAGTAACGTATAATGTAACGGATACTGCAGGAAATGCAGCGACTCAAGTAACTCGTACAGTAACAGTTCAAGACACTACAGCGCCAGTAATTACTTTAGTAGGTGCTAACCCACAGGTATTAGAGGCATGTGGAAGTTATACAGAATTAGACGCAACTGTAACAGATTGTGAGACAGGCTTAACAGCAACAATCGATGCAAGTGGAGTTGATATGAGTACTCCAGGAAATTATACAGTAACGTATAATGTAACGGATACTGCAGGAAATGCAGCGACTCAAGTAACTCGTACAGTAACAGTTCAAGACACTACAGCGCCAGTAATTACTTTAGTAGGTGCTAACCCACAGGTATTAGAGGCATGTGGAAGTTATACAGAATTAGACGCAACTGTAACAGATTGTGAGACAGGCTTAACAGCAACAATCGATGCAAGTGGAGTTGATATGAGTACTCCAGGAAATTATACAGTAACGTATAATGTAACGGATACTGCAGGAAATGCAGCGACTCAAGTAACTCGTACAGTAACAGTTCAAGACACTACAGCGCCAGTAATTACTTTAGTAGGTGCTAACCCACAGGTATTAGAGGCATGTGGAAGTTATACAGAACTAGACGCAACTGTAACAGATTGTGAGACAGGCTTAACAGCAACAATCGATGCAAGTGGAGTTGATATGAGTACTCCAGGAAATTATACAGTAACGTATAATGTAACGGATACTGCAGGAAATGCAGCGACTCAAGTAACTCGTACAGTAACAGTTCAAGACACTACAGCGCCAGTAATTACTTTAGTAGGTGCTAACCCACAGGTATTAGAGGCATGTGGAAGTTATACAGAACTAGACGCAACTGTAACAGATTGTGAGACAGGCTTAACAGCAACAATCGATGCAAGTGGAGTTGATATGAGTACTCCAGGAAATTATACAGTAACGTATAATGTAACGGATACTGCAGGAAATGCAGCGACTCAAGTAACTCGTACAGTAACAGTTCAAGACACTACAGCGCCAGTAATTACTTTAGTAGGTGCTAACCCACAGGTATTAGAGGCATGTGGAAGTTATACAGAATTAGACGCAACTGTAACAGATTGTGAGACAGGCTTAACAGCAACAATCGATGCAAGTGGAGTTGATATGAGTACTCCAGGAAATTATACAGTAACGTATAATGTAACGGATACTGCAGGAAATGCAGCGACTCAAGTAACTCGTACAGTAACAGTTCAAGACACTACAGCGCCAGTAATTACTTTAGTAGGTGCTAACCCACAGGTATTAGAGGCATGTGGAAGTTATACAGAATTAGACGCAACTGTAACAGATTGTGAGACAGGCTTAACAGCAACAATCGATGCAAGTGGAGTTGATATGAGTACTCCAGGAAATTATACAGTAACGTATAATGTAACGGATACTGCAGGAAATGCAGCGACTCAAGTAACTCGTACAGTAACAGTTCAAGACACTACAGCGCCAGTAATTACTTTAGTAGGTGCTAACCCACAGGTATTAGAGGCATGTGGAAGTTATACAGAATTAGACGCAACTGTAACAGATTGTGAGACAGGCTTAACAGCAACAATCGATGCAAGTGGAGTTGATATGAGTACTCCAGGAAATTATACAGTAACGTATAATGTAACGGATACTGCAGGAAATGCAGCGACTCAAGTAACTCGTACAGTAACAGTTCAAGACACTACAGCGCCAGTAATTACTTTAGTAGGTGCTAACCCACAGGTATTAGAGGCATGTGGAAGTTATACAGAACTAGACGCAACTGTAACAGATTGTGAGACAGGCTTAACAGCAACAATCGATGCAAGTGGAGTTGATATGAGTACTCCAGGAAATTATACAGTAACGTATAATGTAACGGATACTGCAGGAAATGCAGCGACTCAAGTAACTCGTACAGTAACAGTTCAAGACACTACAGCGCCAGTAATTACTTTAGTAGGTGCTAACCCACAGGTATTAGAGGCATGTGGAAGTTATACAGAACTAGACGCAACTGTAACAGATTGTGAGACAGGCTTAACAGCAACAATCGATGCAAGTGGAGTTGATATGAGTACTCCAGGAAATTATACAGTAACGTATAATGTAACGGATACTGCAGGAAATGCAGCGACTCAAGTAACTCGTACAGTAACAGTTCAAGACACTACAGCGCCAGTAATTACTTTAGTAGGTGCTAACCCACAGGTATTAGAGGCATGTGGAAGTTATACAGAATTAGACGCAACTGTAACAGATTGTGAGACAGGCTTAACAGCAACAATCGATGCAAGTGGAGTTGATATGAGTACTCCAGGAAATTATACAGTAACGTATAATGTAACGGATACTGCAGGAAATGCAGCGACTCAAGTAACTCGTACAGTAACAGTTCAAGACACTACAGCGCCAGTAATTACTTTAGTAGGTGCTAACCCACAGGTATTAGAGGCATGTGGAAGTTATACAGAATTAGACGCAACTGTAACAGATTGTGAGACAGGCTTAACAGCAACAATCGATGCAAGTGGAGTTGATATGAGTACTCCAGGAAATTATACAGTAACGTATAATGTAACGGATACTGCAGGAAATGCAGCGACTCAAGTAACTCGTACAGTAACAGTTCAAGACACTACAGCGCCAGTAATTACTTTAGTAGGTGCTAACCCACAGGTATTAGAGGCATGTGGAAGTTATACAGAACTAGACGCAACTGTAACAGATTGTGAGACAGGCTTAACAGCAACAATCGATGCAAGTGGAGTTGATATGAGTACTCCAGGAAATTATACAGTAACGTATAATGTAACGGATACTGCAGGAAATGCAGCGACTCAAGTAACTCGTACAGTAACAGTTCAAGACACTACAGCGCCAGTAATTACTTTAGTAGGTGCTAACCCACAGGTATTAGAGGCATGTGGAAGTTATACAGAATTAGACGCAACTGTAACAGATTGTGAGACAGGCTTAACAGCAACAATCGATGCAAGTGGAGTTGATATGAGTACTCCAGGAAATTATACAGTAACGTATAATGTAACGGATACTGCAGGAAATGCAGCGACTCAAGTAACTCGTACAGTAACAGTTCAAGACACTACAGCGCCAGTAATTACTTTAGTAGGTGCTAACCCACAGGTATTAGAGGCATGTGGAAGTTATACAGAATTAGACGCAACTGTAACAGATTGTGAGACAGGCTTAACAGCAACAATCGATGCAAGTGGAGTTGATATGAGTACTCCAGGAAATTATACAGTAACGTATAATGTAACGGATACTGCAGGAAATGCAGCGACTCAAGTAACTCGTACAGTAACAGTTCAAGACACTACAGCGCCAGTAATTACTTTAGTAGGTGCTAACCCACAGGTATTAGAGGCATGTGGAAGTTATACAGAATTAGACGCAACTGTAACAGATTGTGAGACAGGCTTAACAGCAACAATCGATGCAAGTGGAGTTGATATGAGTACTCCAGGAAATTATACAGTAACGTATAATGTAACGGATACTGCAGGAAATGCAGCGACTCAAGTAACTCGTACAGTAACAGTTCAAGACACTACAGCGCCAGTAATTACTTTAGTAGGTGCTAACCCACAGGTATTAGAGGCATGTGGAAGTTATACAGAATTAGACGCAACTGTAACAGATTGTGAGACAGGCTTAACAGCAACAATCGATGCAAGTGGAGTTGATATGAGTACTCCAGGAAATTATACAGTAACGTATAATGTAACGGATACTGCAGGAAATGCAGCGACTCAAGTAACTCGTACAGTAACAGTTCAAGACACTACAGCGCCAGTAATTACTTTAGTAGGTGCTAACCCACAGGTATTAGAGGCATGTGGAAGTTATACAGAATTAGACGCAACTGTAACAGATTGTGAGACAGGCTTAACAGCAACAATCGATGCAAGTGGAGTTGATATGAGTACTCCAGGAAATTATACAGTAACGTATAATGTAACGGATACTGCAGGAAATGCAGCGACTCAAGTAACTCGTACAGTAACAGTTCAAGACACTACAGCGCCAGTAATTACTTTAGTAGGTGCTAACCCACAGGTATTAGAGGCATGTGGAAGTTATACAGAACTAGACGCAACTGTAACAGATTGTGAGACAGGCTTAACAGCAACAATCGATGCAAGTGGAGTTGATATGAGTACTCCAGGAAATTATACAGTAACGTATAATGTAACGGATACTGCAGGAAATGCAGCGACTCAAGTAACTCGTACAGTAACAGTTCAAGACACTACAGCGCCAGTAATTACTTTAGTAGGTGCTAACCCACAGGTATTAGAGGCATGTGGAAGTTATACAGAACTAGACGCAACTGTAACAGATTGTGAGACAGGCTTAACAGCAACAATCGATGCAAGTGGAGTTGATATGAGTACTCCAGGAAATTATACAGTAACGTATAATGTAACGGATACTGCAGGAAATGCAGCGACTCAAGTAACTCGTACAGTAACAGTTCAAGACACTACAGCGCCAGTAATTACTTTAGTAGGTGCTAACCCACAGGTATTAGAGGCATGTGGAAGTTATACAGAATTAGACGCAACTGTAACAGATTGTGAGACAGGCTTAACAGCAACAATCGATGCAAGTGGAGTTGATATGAGTACTCCAGGAAATTATACAGTAACGTATAATGTAACGGATACTGCAGGAAATGCAGCGACTCAAGTAACTCGTACAGTAACAGTTCAAGACACTACAGCGCCAGTAATTACTTTAGTAGGTGCTAACCCACAGGTATTAGAGGCATGTGGAAGTTATACAGAACTAGACGCAACTGTAACAGATTGTGAGACAGGCTTAACAGCAACAATCGATGCAAGTGGAGTTGATATGAGTACTCCAGGAAATTATACAGTAACGTATAATGTAACGGATACTGCAGGAAATGCAGCGACTCAAGTAACTCGTACAGTAACAGTTCAAGACACTACAGCGCCAGTAATTACTTTAGTAGGTGCTAACCCACAGGTATTAGAGGCATGTGGAAGTTATACAGAATTAGACGCAACTGTAACAGATTGTGAGACAGGCTTAACAGCAACAATCGATGCAAGTGGAGTTGATATGAGTACTCCAGGAAATTATACAGTAACGTATAATGTAACGGATACTGCAGGAAATGCAGCGACTCAAGTAACTCGTACAGTAACAGTTCAAGACACTACAGCGCCAGTAATTACTTTAGTAGGTGCTAACCCACAGGTATTAGAGGCATGTGGAAGTTATACAGAATTAGACGCAACTGTAACAGATTGTGAGACAGGCTTAACAGCAACAATCGATGCAAGTGGAGTTGATATGAGTACTCCAGGAAATTATACAGTAACGTATAATGTAACGGATACTGCAGGAAATGCAGCGACTCAAGTAACTCGTACAGTAACAGTTCAAGACACTACAGCGCCAGTAATTACTTTAGTAGGTGCTAACCCACAGGTATTAGAGGCATGTGGAAGTTATACAGAACTAGACGCAACTGTAACAGATTGTGAGACAGGCTTAACAGCAACAATCGATGCAAGTGGAGTTGATATGAGTACTCCAGGAAATTATACAGTAACGTATAATGTAACGGATACTGCAGGAAATGCAGCGACTCAAGTAACTCGTACAGTAACAGTTCAAGACACTACAGCGCCAGTAATTACTTTAGTAGGTGCTAACCCACAGGTATTAGAGGCATGTGGAAGTTATACAGAACTAGACGCAACTGTAACAGATTGTGAGACAGGCTTAACAGCAACAATCGATGCAAGTGGAGTTGATATGAGTACTCCAGGAAATTATACAGTAACGTATAATGTAACGGATACTGCAGGAAATGCAGCGACTCAAGTAACTCGTACAGTAACAGTTCAAGACACTACAGCGCCAGTAATTACTTTAGTAGGTGCTAACCCACAGGTATTAGAGGCATGTGGAAGTTATACAGAATTAGACGCAACTGTAACAGATTGTGAGACAGGCTTAACAGCAACAATCGATGCAAGTGGAGTTGATATGAGTACTCCAGGAAATTATACAGTAACGTATAATGTAACGGATACTGCAGGAAATGCAGCGACTCAAGTAACTCGTACAGTAACAGTTCAAGACACTACAGCGCCAGTAATTACTTTAGTAGGTGCTAACCCACAGGTATTAGAGGCATGTGGAAGTTATACAGAATTAGACGCAACTGTAACAGATTGTGAGACAGGCTTAACAGCAACAATCGATGCAAGTGGAGTTGATATGAGTACTCCAGGAAATTATACAGTAACGTATAATGTAACGGATACTGCAGGAAATGCAGCGACTCAAGTAACTCGTACAGTAACAGTTCAAGACACTACAGCGCCAGTAATTACTTTAGTAGGTGCTAACCCACAGGTATTAGAGGCATGTGGAAGTTATACAGAATTAGACGCAACTGTAACAGATTGTGAGACAGGCTTAACAGCAACAATCGATGCAAGTGGAGTTGATATGAGTACTCCAGGAAATTATACAGTAACGTATAATGTAACGGATACTGCAGGAAATGCAGCGACTCAAGTAACTCGTACAGTAACAGTTCAAGACACTACAGCGCCAGTAATTACTTTAGTAGGTGCTAACCCACAGGTATTAGAGGCATGTGGAAGTTATACAGAACTAGACGCAACTGTAACAGATTGTGAGACAGGCTTAACAGCAACAATCGATGCAAGTGGAGTTGATATGAGTACTCCAGGAAATTATACAGTAACGTATAATGTAACGGATACTGCAGGAAATGCAGCGACTCAAGTAACTCGTACAGTAACAGTTCAAGACACTACAGCGCCAGTAATTACTTTAGTAGGTGCTAACCCACAGGTATTAGAGGCATGTGGAAGTTATACAGAACTAGACGCAACTGTAACAGATTGTGAGACAGGCTTAACAGCAACAATCGATGCAAGTGGAGTTGATATGAGTACTCCAGGAAATTATACAGTAACGTATAATGTAACGGATACTGCAGGAAATGCAGCGACTCAAGTAACTCGTACAGTAACAGTTCAAGACACTACAGCGCCAGTAATTACTTTAGTAGGTGCTAACCCACAGGTATTAGAGGCATGTGGAAGTTATACAGAATTAGACGCAACTGTAACAGATTGTGAGACAGGCTTAACAGCAACAATCGATGCAAGTGGAGTTGATATGAGTACTCCAGGAAATTATACAGTAACGTATAATGTAACGGATACTGCAGGAAATGCAGCGACTCAAGTAACTCGTACAGTAACAGTTCAAGACACTACAGCGCCAGTAATTACTTTAGTAGGTGCTAACCCACAGGTATTAGAGGCATGTGGAAGTTATACAGAATTAGACGCAACTGTAACAGATTGTGAGACAGGCTTAACAGCAACAATCGATGCAAGTGGAGTTGATATGAGTACTCCAGGAAATTATACAGTAACGTATAATGTAACGGATACTGCAGGAAATGCAGCGACTCAAGTAACTCGTACAGTAACAGTTCAAGACACTACAGCGCCAGTAATTACTTTAGTAGGTGCTAACCCACAGGTATTAGAGGCATGTGGAAGTTATACAGAACTAGACGCAACTGTAACAGATTGTGAGACAGGCTTAACAGCAACAATCGATGCAAGTGGAGTTGATATGAGTACTCCAGGAAATTATACAGTAACGTATAATGTAACGGATACTGCAGGAAATGCAGCGACTCAAGTAACTCGTACAGTAACAGTTCAAGACACTACAGCGCCAGTAATTACTTTAGTAGGTGCTAACCCACAGGTATTAGAGGCATGTGGAAGTTATACAGAACTAGACGCAACTGTAACAGATTGTGAGACAGGCTTAACAGCAACAATCGATGCAAGTGGAGTTGATATGAGTACTCCAGGAACTTATACAGTAACCTATAATGTAACTGATACAGCAGGAAATATCGCAACAGAAGTAACCAGAGTTGTAACAGTTGAAGACACTACAGTACCGGTAATTACATTAACAGGAGCAGCAGCAATCACTTTAGAATCATGTGCTACGTATACAGAAGCAGGAGCTACGGTAACAGATTGTGAGACAGGATTAGCAGTTACTATTGGAGGAGATACAGTTGATACAACTACAGCAGGAACTTATACAGTAACCTATAATGTAACTGATACAGCAGGAAATATCGCAACAGAAGTAACCAGAGTTGTAACAGTTGAAGACACTACAGTACCGGTAATTACATTAACAGGAGCAGCAGCAATCACTTTAGAATCATGTGCTACGTATACAGAAGCAGGAGCTACGGTAACAGATTGTGAGACAGGATTAGCAGTTACTATTGGAGGAGATACAGTTGATACAACTACAGCAGGAACTTATACAGTAACCTATAATGTAACTGATACAGCAGGAAATATCGCAACAGAAGTAACCAGAGTTGTAACAGTTGAAGACACTACAGTACCGGTAATTACATTAACAGGAGCAGCAGCAATCACTTTAGAATCATGTGCTACGTATACAGAAGCAGGAGCTACGGTAACAGATTGTGAGACAGGATTAGCAGTTACTATTGGAGGAGATACAGTTGATACAACTACAGCAGGAACTTATACAGTAACCTATAATGTAACTGATACAGCAGGAAATATCGCAACAGAAGTAACCAGAGTTGTAACAGTTGAAGACACTACAGTACCGGTAATTACATTAACAGGAGCAGCAGCAATCACTTTAGAATCATGTGCTACGTATACAGAAGCAGGAGCTACGGTAACAGATTGTGAGACAGGATTAGCAGTTACTATTGGAGGAGATACAGTTGATACAACTACAGCAGGAACTTATACAGTAACCTATAATGTAACTGATACAGCAGGAAATATCGCAACAGAAGTAACCAGAGTTGTAACAGTTGAAGACACTACAGTACCGGTAATTACATTAACAGGAGCAGCAGCAATCACTTTAGAATCATGTGCTACGTATACAGAAGCAGGAGCTACGGTAACAGATTGTGAGACAGGATTAGCAGTTACTATTGGAGGAGATACAGTTGATACAACTACAGCAGGAACTTATACAGTAACCTATAATGTAACTGATACAGCAGGAAATATCGCAACAGAAGTAACCAGAGTTGTAACAGTTGAAGACACTACAGTACCGGTAATTACATTAACAGGAGCAGCAGCAATCACTTTAGAATCATGTGCTACGTATACAGAAGCAGGAGCTACGGTAACAGATTGTGAGACAGGATTAGCAGTTACTATTGGAGGAGATACAGTTGATACAACTACAGCAGGAACTTATACAGTAACCTATAATGTAACTGATACAGCAGGAAATATCGCAACAGAAGTAACCAGAGTTGTAACAGTTGAAGACACTACAGTACCGGTAATTACATTAACAGGAGCAGCAGCAATCACTTTAGAATCATGTGCTACGTATACAGAAGCAGGAGCTACGGTAACAGATTGTGAGACAGGATTAGCAGTTACTATTGGAGGAGATACAGTTGATACAACTACAGCAGGAACTTATACAGTAACCTATAATGTAACTGATACAGCAGGAAATATCGCAACAGAAGTAACCAGAGTTGTAACAGTTGAAGACACTACAGTACCGGTAATTACATTAACAGGAGCAGCAGCAATCACTTTAGAATCATGTGCTACGTATACAGAAGCAGGAGCTACGGTAACAGATTGTGAGACAGGATTAGCAGTTACTATTGGAGGAGATACAGTTGATACAACTACAGCAGGAACTTATACAGTAACCTATAATGTAACTGATACAGCAGGAAATATCGCAACAGAAGTAACCAGAGTTGTAACAGTTGAAGACACTACAGTACCGGTAATTACATTAACAGGAGCAGCAGCAATCACTTTAGAATCATGTGCTACGTATACAGAAGCAGGAGCTACGGTAACAGATTGTGAGACAGGATTAGCAGTTACTATTGGAGGAGATACAGTTGATACAACTACAGCAGGAACTTATACAGTAACCTATAATGTAACTGATACAGCAGGAAATATCGCAACAGAAGTAACCAGAGTTGTAACAGTTGAAGACACTACAGTACCGGTAATTACATTAACAGGAGCAGCAGCAATCACTTTAGAATCATGTGCTACGTATACAGAAGCAGGAGCTACGGTAACAGATTGTGAGACAGGATTAGCAGTTACTATTGGAGGAGATACAGTTGATACAACTACAGCAGGAACTTATACAGTAACCTATAATGTAACTGATACAGCAGGAAATATCGCAACAGAAGTAACCAGAGTTGTAACAGTTGAAGACACTACAGTACCGGTAATTACATTAACAGGAGCAGCAGCAATCACTTTAGAATCATGTGCTACGTATACAGAAGCAGGAGCTACGGTAACAGATTGTGAGACAGGATTAGCAGTTACTATTGGAGGAGATACAGTTGATACAACTACAGCAGGAACTTATACAGTAACCTATAATGTAACTGATACAGCAGGAAATATCGCAACAGAAGTAACCAGAGTTGTAACAGTTGAAGACACTACAGTACCGGTAATTACATTAACAGGAGCAGCAGCAATCACTTTAGAATCATGTGCTACGTATACAGAAGCAGGAGCTACGGTAACAGATTGTGAGACAGGATTAGCAGTTACTATTGGAGGAGATACAGTTGATACAACTACAGCAGGAACTTATACAGTAACCTATAATGTAACTGATACAGCAGGAAATATCGCAACAGAAGTAACCAGAGTTGTAACAGTTGAAGACACTACAGTACCGGTAATTACATTAACAGGAGCAGCAGCAATCACTTTAGAATCATGTGCTACGTATACAGAAGCAGGAGCTACGGTAACAGATTGTGAGACAGGATTAGCAGTTACTATTGGAGGAGATACAGTTGATACAACTACAGCAGGAACTTATACAGTAACCTATAATGTAACTGATACAGCAGGAAATATCGCAACAGAAGTAACCAGAGTTGTAACAGTTGAAGACACTACAGTACCGGTAATTACATTAACAGGAGCAGCAGCAATCACTTTAGAATCATGTGCTACGTATACAGAAGCAGGAGCTACGGTAACAGATTGTGAGACAGGATTAGCAGTTACTATTGGAGGAGATACAGTTGATACAACTACAGCAGGAACTTATACAGTAACCTATAATGTAACTGATACAGCAGGAAATATCGCAACAGAAGTAACCAGAGTTGTAACAGTTGAAGACACTACAGTACCGGTAATTACATTAACAGGAGCAGCAGCAATCACTTTAGAATCATGTGCTACGTATACAGAAGCAGGAGCTACGGTAACAGATTGTGAGACAGGATTAGCAGTTACTATTGGAGGAGATACAGTTGATACAACTACAGCAGGAACTTATACAGTAACCTATAATGTAACTGATACAGCAGGAAATATCGCAACAGAAGTAACCAGAGTTGTAACAGTTGAAGACACTACAGTACCGGTAATTACATTAACAGGAGCAGCAGCAATCACTTTAGAATCATGTGCTACGTATACAGAAGCAGGAGCTACGGTAACAGATTGTGAGACAGGATTAGCAGTTACTATTGGAGGAGATACAGTTGATACAACTACAGCAGGAACTTATACAGTAACCTATAATGTAACTGATACAGCAGGAAATATCGCAACAGAAGTAACCAGAGTTGTAACAGTTGAAGACACTACAGTACCGGTAATTACATTAACAGGAGCAGCAGCAATCACTTTAGAATCATGTGCTACGTATACAGAAGCAGGAGCTACGGTAACAGATTGTGAGACAGGATTAGCAGTTACTATTGGAGGAGATACAGTTGATACAACTACAGCAGGAACTTATACAGTAACCTATAATGTAACTGATACAGCAGGAAATATCGCAACAGAAGTAACCAGAGTTGTAACAGTTGAAGACACTACAGTACCGGTAATTACATTAACAGGAGCAGCAGCAATCACTTTAGAATCATGTGCTACGTATACAGAAGCAGGAGCTACGGTAACAGATTGTGAGACAGGATTAGCAGTTACTATTGGAGGAGATACAGTTGATACAACTACAGCAGGAACTTATACAGTAACCTATAATGTAACTGATACAGCAGGAAATATCGCAACAGAAGTAACCAGAGTTGTAACAGTTGAAGACACTACAGTACCGGTAATTACATTAACAGGAGCAGCAGCAATCACTTTAGAATCATGTGCTACGTATACAGAAGCAGGAGCTACGGTAACAGATTGTGAGACAGGATTAGCAGTTACTATTGGAGGAGATACAGTTGATACAACTACAGCAGGAACTTATACAGTAACCTATAATGTAACTGATACAGCAGGAAATATCGCAACAGAAGTAACCAGAGTTGTAACAGTTGAAGACACTACAGTACCGGTAATTACATTAACAGGAGCAGCAGCAATCACTTTAGAATCATGTGCTACGTATACAGAAGCAGGAGCTACGGTAACAGATTGTGAGACAGGATTAGCAGTTACTATTGGAGGAGATACAGTTGATACAACTACAGCAGGAACTTATACAGTAACCTATAATGTAACTGATACAGCAGGAAATATCGCAACAGAAGTAACCAGAGTTGTAACAGTTGAAGACACTACAGTACCGGTAATTACATTAACAGGAGCAGCAGCAATCACTTTAGAATCATGTGCTACGTATACAGAAGCAGGAGCTACGGTAACAGATTGTGAGACAGGATTAGCAGTTACTATTGGAGGAGATACAGTTGATACAACTACAGCAGGAACTTATACAGTAACCTATAATGTAACTGATACAGCAGGAAATATCGCAACAGAAGTAACCAGAGTTGTAACAGTTGAAGACACTACAGTACCGGTAATTACATTAACAGGAGCAGCAGCAATCACTTTAGAATCATGTGCTACGTATACAGAAGCAGGAGCTACGGTAACAGATTGTGAGACAGGATTAGCAGTTACTATTGGAGGAGATACAGTTGATACAACTACAGCAGGAACTTATACAGTAACCTATAATGTAACTGATACAGCAGGAAATATCGCAACAGAAGTAACCAGAGTTGTAACAGTTGAAGACACTACAGTACCGGTAATTACATTAACAGGAGCAGCAGCAATCACTTTAGAATCATGTGCTACGTATACAGAAGCAGGAGCTACGGTAACAGATTGTGAGACAGGATTAGCAGTTACTATTGGAGGAGATACAGTTGATACAACTACAGCAGGAACTTATACAGTAACCTATAATGTAACTGATACAGCAGGAAATATCGCAACAGAAGTAACCAGAGTTGTAACAGTTGAAGACACTACAGTACCGGTAATTACATTAACAGGAGCAGCAGCAATCACTTTAGAATCATGTGCTACGTATACAGAAGCAGGAGCTACGGTAACAGATTGTGAGACAGGATTAGCAGTTACTATTGGAGGAGATACAGTTGATACAACTACAGCAGGAACTTATACAGTAACCTATAATGTAACTGATACAGCAGGAAATATCGCAACAGAAGTAACCAGAGTTGTAACAGTTGAAGACACTACAGTACCGGTAATTACATTAACAGGAGCAGCAGCAATCACTTTAGAATCATGTGCTACGTATACAGAAGCAGGAGCTACGGTAACAGATTGTGAGACAGGATTAGCAGTTACTATTGGAGGAGATACAGTTGATACAACTACAGCAGGAACTTATACAGTAACCTATAATGTAACTGATACAGCAGGAAATATCGCAACAGAAGTAACCAGAGTTGTAACAGTTGAAGACACTACAGTACCGGTAATTACATTAACAGGAGCAGCAGCAATCACTTTAGAATCATGTGCTACGTATACAGAAGCAGGAGCTACGGTAACAGATTGTGAGACAGGATTAGCAGTTACTATTGGAGGAGATACAGTTGATACAACTACAGCAGGAACTTATACAGTAACCTATAATGTAACTGATACAGCAGGAAATATCGCAACAGAAGTAACCAGAGTTGTAACAGTTGAAGACACTACAGTACCGGTAATTACATTAACAGGAGCAGCAGCAATCACTTTAGAATCATGTGCTACGTATACAGAAGCAGGAGCTACGGTAACAGATTGTGAGACAGGATTAGCAGTTACTATTGGAGGAGATACAGTTGATACAACTACAGCAGGAACTTATACAGTAACCTATAATGTAACTGATACAGCAGGAAATATCGCAACAGAAGTAACCAGAGTTGTAACAGTTGAAGACACTACAGTACCGGTAATTACATTAACAGGAGCAGCAGCAATCACTTTAGAATCATGTGCTACGTATACAGAAGCAGGAGCTACGGTAACAGATTGTGAGACAGGATTAGCAGTTACTATTGGAGGAGATACAGTTGATACAACTACAGCAGGAACTTATACAGTAACCTATAATGTAACTGATACAGCAGGAAATATCGCAACAGAAGTAACCAGAGTTGTAACAGTTGAAGACACTACAGTACCGGTAATTACATTAACAGGAGCAGCAGCAATCACTTTAGAATCATGTGCTACGTATACAGAAGCAGGAGCTACGGTAACAGATTGTGAGACAGGATTAGCAGTTACTATTGGAGGAGATACAGTTGATACAACTACAGCAGGAACTTATACAGTAACCTATAATGTAACTGATACAGCAGGAAATATCGCAACAGAAGTAACCAGAGTTGTAACAGTTGAAGACACTACAGTACCGGTAATTACATTAACAGGAGCAGCAGCAATCACTTTAGAATCATGTGCTACGTATACAGAAGCAGGAGCTACGGTAACAGATTGTGAGACAGGATTAGCAGTTACTATTGGAGGAGATACAGTTGATACAACTACAGCAGGAACTTATACAGTAACCTATAATGTAACTGATACAGCAGGAAATATCGCAACAGAAGTAACCAGAGTTGTAACAGTTGAAGACACTACAGTACCGGTAATTACATTAACAGGAGCAGCAGCAATCACTTTAGAATCATGTGCTACGTATACAGAAGCAGGAGCTACGGTAACAGATTGTGAGACAGGATTAGCAGTTACTATTGGAGGAGATACAGTTGATACAACTACAGCAGGAACTTATACAGTAACCTATAATGTAACTGATACAGCAGGAAATATCGCAACAGAAGTAACCAGAGTTGTAACAGTTGAAGACACTACAGTACCGGTAATTACATTAACAGGAGCAGCAGCAATCACTTTAGAATCATGTGCTACGTATACAGAAGCAGGAGCTACGGTAACAGATTGTGAGACAGGATTAGCAGTTACTATTGGAGGAGATACAGTTGATACAACTACAGCAGGAACTTATACAGTAACCTATAATGTAACTGATACAGCAGGAAATATCGCAACAGAAGTAACCAGAGTTGTAACAGTTGAAGACACTACAGTACCGGTAATTACATTAACAGGAGCAGCAGCAATCACTTTAGAATCATGTGCTACGTATACAGAAGCAGGAGCTACGGTAACAGATTGTGAGACAGGATTAGCAGTTACTATTGGAGGAGATACAGTTGATACAACTACAGCAGGAACTTATACAGTAACCTATAATGTAACTGATACAGCAGGAAATATCGCAACAGAAGTAACCAGAGTTGTAACAGTTGAAGACACTACAGTACCGGTAATTACATTAACAGGAGCAGCAGCAATCACTTTAGAATCATGTGCTACGTATACAGAAGCAGGAGCTACGGTAACAGATTGTGAGACAGGATTAGCAGTTACTATTGGAGGAGATACAGTTGATACAACTACAGCAGGAACTTATACAGTAACCTATAATGTAACTGATACAGCAGGAAATATCGCAACAGAAGTAACCAGAGTTGTAACAGTTGAAGACACTACAGTACCGGTAATTACATTAACAGGAGCAGCAGCAATCACTTTAGAATCATGTGCTACGTATACAGAAGCAGGAGCTACGGTAACAGATTGTGAGACAGGATTAGCAGTTACTATTGGAGGAGATACAGTTGATACAACTACAGCAGGAACTTATACAGTAACCTATAATGTAACTGATACAGCAGGAAATATCGCAACAGAAGTAACCAGAGTTGTAACAGTTGAAGACACTACAGTACCGGTAATTACATTAACAGGAGCAGCAGCAATCACTTTAGAATCATGTGCTACGTATACAGAAGCAGGAGCTACGGTAACAGATTGTGAGACAGGATTAGCAGTTACTATTGGAGGAGATACAGTTGATACAACTACAGCAGGAACTTATACAGTAACCTATAATGTAACTGATACAGCAGGAAATATCGCAACAGAAGTAACCAGAGTTGTAACAGTTGAAGACACTACAGTACCGGTAATTACATTAACAGGAGCAGCAGCAATCACTTTAGAATCATGTGCTACGTATACAGAAGCAGGAGCTACGGTAACAGATTGTGAGACAGGATTAGCAGTTACTATTGGAGGAGATACAGTTGATACAACTACAGCAGGAACTTATACAGTAACCTATAATGTAACTGATACAGCAGGAAATATCGCAACAGAAGTAACCAGAGTTGTAACAGTTGAAGACACTACAGTACCGGTAATTACATTAACAGGAGCAGCAGCAATCACTTTAGAATCATGTGCTACGTATACAGAAGCAGGAGCTACGGTAACAGATTGTGAGACAGGATTAGCAGTTACTATTGGAGGAGATACAGTTGATACAACTACAGCAGGAACTTATACAGTAACCTATAATGTAACTGATACAGCAGGAAATATCGCAACAGAAGTAACCAGAGTTGTAACAGTTGAAGACACTACAGTACCGGTAATTACATTAACAGGAGCAGCAGCAATCACTTTAGAATCATGTGCTACGTATACAGAAGCAGGAGCTACGGTAACAGATTGTGAGACAGGATTAGCAGTTACTATTGGAGGAGATACAGTTGATACAACTACAGCAGGAACTTATACAGTAACCTATAATGTAACTGATACAGCAGGAAATATCGCAACAGAAGTAACCAGAGTTGTAACAGTTGAAGACACTACAGTACCGGTAATTACATTAACAGGAGCAGCAGCAATCACTTTAGAATCATGTGCTACGTATACAGAAGCAGGAGCTACGGTAACAGATTGTGAGACAGGATTAGCAGTTACTATTGGAGGAGATACAGTTGATACAACTACAGCAGGAACTTATACAGTAACCTATAATGTAACTGATACAGCAGGAAATATCGCAACAGAAGTAACCAGAGTTGTAACAGTTGAAGACACTACAGTACCGGTAATTACATTAACAGGAGCAGCAGCAATCACTTTAGAATCATGTGCTACGTATACAGAAGCAGGAGCTACGGTAACAGATTGTGAGACAGGATTAGCAGTTACTATTGGAGGAGATACAGTTGATACAACTACAGCAGGAACTTATACAGTAACCTATAATGTAACTGATACAGCAGGAAATATCGCAACAGAAGTAACCAGAGTTGTAACAGTTGAAGACACTACAGTACCGGTAATTACATTAACAGGAGCAGCAGCAATCACTTTAGAATCATGTGCTACGTATACAGAAGCAGGAGCTACGGTAACAGATTGTGAGACAGGATTAGCAGTTACTATTGGAGGAGATACAGTTGATACAACTACAGCAGGAACTTATACAGTAACCTATAATGTAACTGATACAGCAGGAAATATCGCAACAGAAGTAACCAGAGTTGTAACAGTTGAAGACACTACAGTACCGGTAATTACATTAACAGGAGCAGCAGCAATCACTTTAGAATCATGTGCTACGTATACAGAAGCAGGAGCTACGGTAACAGATTGTGAGACAGGATTAGCAGTTACTATTGGAGGAGATACAGTTGATACAACTACAGCAGGAACTTATACAGTAACCTATAATGTAACTGATACAGCAGGAAATATCGCAACAGAAGTAACCAGAGTTGTAACAGTTGAAGACACTACAGTACCGGTAATTACATTAACAGGAGCAGCAGCAATCACTTTAGAATCATGTGCTACGTATACAGAAGCAGGAGCTACGGTAACAGATTGTGAGACAGGATTAGCAGTTACTATTGGAGGAGATACAGTTGATACAACTACAGCAGGAACTTATACAGTAACCTATAATGTAACTGATACAGCAGGAAATATCGCAACAGAAGTAACCAGAGTTGTAACAGTTCAAGATTGTACAGACACCGATGGTGATGGAATCGCAGATGCAATTGACTTAGATGATGACAATGACGGAATTCCAGATTCAGCAGAAGGAAACGGAGACACCGACGGTGATGGTATTCCAGATAGTTTAGATTTAGATAGCGATAATGACGGAATCTTAGATGTTGATGAAGGTGGAAAGGGCGATTTAGATACCAATAATGACGGAGTTATCGATGCAAACGATGGGGCATCAGGAGCTGATACAAATGGCGATGGTCAAGCAGATGCTTCAGTAGACGCAGGAAATGAAGAACCAGATACCGATGGCGATGGTGTACCAGATTATCAAGATTTAGATAGTGATAATGACGGAATCAACGATGTTATAGAAAATGGAAACGGCGGATTAGATACCAATAATGATGGTGTTATCGACGCCAATGATACAGGGGGGTCAGATGTAGATGGTGATGGTATTTCAGATAGCTTAGATGGTGATACATCAGGATTTGGAGTAGGCGCAGGAAACGCATCAGATGTAGTAGATAGCGATAACGATGGCGTAGCAGATTATCAAGATTTAGATAGTGATGATGACGGAATCAACGATGTTGTAGAAGGCGGAAATGAAGATACAGATGGAAACGGACAAGTAGATGGACCAGATACAGATGGCGACGGAATCTTAGATGTTGCAGATCAGGATGATGCTAATTTCGGAGATACAGGAAACGATGATGTAAATGATTCAGACCCTACCGATCCAAATAGTGGCGGAGATGGAGCAGCAACAGATAGTGGAACAGATACCGACGGTGATGGTATTCCAGATAGTGAAGATGGATTAGACGGATTCGGAGATGCAATTGACACCGATGGTGACGGAATCGCAGATGCAATTGACTTAGATGATGATAATGACGGAATTCCAGATTCAGCAGAAGGAAACGGAGACACCGACGGTGATGGTATTCCAGATAGTTTAGATTTAGATAGCGATAATGACGGAATCTTAGATGTTGATGAAGGTGGAAAGGGCGATTTAGATACCAATAATGACGGAGTTATCGATGCAAATGATGGGGCATCAGGAGCTGATACAAATGGCGATGGTCAAGCAGATGCTTCAGTAGACGCAGGAAATGAAGAACCAGATACCGATGGCGATGGTGTACCAGATTATCAAGATTTAGATAGTGATAATGACGGAATCAACGATGTTATAGAAAATGGAAACGGCGGATTAGATACCAATAATGATGGTGTTATCGACGCCAATGATACAGGAGGGTCAGATGTAGATGGTGATGGTATTTCAGATAGCTTAGATGGTGATACATCAGGATTTGGAGTAGGCGCAGGAAACGCATCAGATGTAGTAGATAGCGATAACGATGGCGTAGCAGATTATCAAGATTTAGATAGTGATGATGACGGAATCAACGATGTTGTAGAAGGCGGAAATGAAGATACAGATGGAAACGGACAAGTAGATGGACCAGATACAGATGGCGACGGAATCTTAGATGTTGCAGATCAGGATGACGCTAATTTCGGAGATACAGGAAACGATGATGTAAATGATTCAGACCCTACCGATCCAAATAGTGGCGGAGATGGAGCAGCAACAGATAGTGGAACAGATACCGACGGTGATGGTATTCCAGATAGTGAAGATGGATTAGACGGATTCGGAGATGCAATTGACACCGATGGTGACGGAATCGCAGATGCAATTGACTTAGATGATGACAATGACGGAATTCCAGATTCAGCAGAAGGAAACGGAGACACCGACGGTGATGGTATTCCAGATAGTTTAGATTTAGATAGCGATAATGACGGAATCTTAGATGTTGATGAAGGTGGAAATGGCGATTTAGATACCAATAATGACGGAGTTATCGATCCAAATGATGGGGCATCAGGAGCTGATACAAATGGCGATGGTCAAGCAGATGCTTCAGTAGATGCAGGAAATGAAGAACCAGATACCGATGGTGATGGTGTATCAGATTATCAAGATTTAGATAGTGATAATGACGGAATCACCGATGTTATTGAAAATGGAAACGGCGGATTAGATACCAATAATGATGGTGTTATCGACGCAAACGATGCAGGAGGATCAGATGTAGATGGTGATGGTATTTCAGATAGCTTAGATGGTGATACCTCAGGATTTGGAGTAGGCGCAGGAAACGCATCAGATGTAGTAGATAGCGATGGTGATGGCGTATCAGATTATCAAGATTTAGATAGTGATGATGATGGAATCAACGATGTTGTAGAAGGCGGAAATGAAGATACAGATGGAAACGGACAAGTAGATGGACCAGATACAGATGGCGACGGAATCTTAGATGTTGCAGATCAGGATGATGCTAATTTCGGAGATACAGGAAATGATGATGTAAATGATTCAGACCCTACCGATCCAAATAGTGGCGGAGATGGAGCAGCAACAGATAGTGGAACAGATACAGACGGTGATGGTATTCCAAATAGTGAAGATGGATTAGATGGTTTTGGAGATGATGATGAGGGGATTGTTTTAGGAGTTGATGATACTTGTATCGTATTATATAATGAATTTACACCAAATGGAGATGGTGTTAATGATTATTTAGTTATTGACTGTATCGAAAATTTCCCAAATAATTCGCTTGAAATTTTTAACAGATGGGGTAACAAAGTTTATAAAGTTAAAGGATATAATAACACGGATAAAGTGTTTAGAGGAGTCTCTAATGGTCGTGCTAATTTTGCTGTAAAAGAAAGACTACCTGTAGGAACATATTTTTATATATTAGATTTAGGTAGCGGGTTTAAAATAAAGAAAGGTTGGATTTATATTAATAAATAAAAAATATTATATATTTAGTAAATATTAAATTTGTATTGTATGAAGCTGTTCCTTAAAATAATTTTTACTTGTTTCTTAAGCCTTTTTTTATCGGCAAGTATACTTGCCCAGCAAGACCCTCAATATACACAATATATGCACAATACTATGAGTGTAAACCCCGCATATGCAGGTTCTAAAGGGCATGGTGTTATAACTGCCATAGGTAGAACCCAATGGGTTGGATTTGATGGCGCTCCAAATACTCAAAATTTAAGTTATCATGCTCCAATAGGGTATTCAGGTTTAGGTTTAGGTGTTAATTTAATGAATGATGAAATAGGACCTTCGAAAGAAATTTATTTAGATGCCAATCTATCATATACCATTGAAACGGGTGAAGAAGGTAATTTAGCTTTTGGATTACGATTGGGAGGACGATTACTAAATATTGATTGGAGTAAAGGTAAAGTAAATCAAAATGAACAGATTCTAGAAGAAAATATAAATAAGTTTTTGCCAACAATAGGTGTGGGTATTTATTATTATGAACCTGAATGGTATGTGGGCTTATCAGTACCTAATATTTTAAGAAAAGAACATTACGACGCAGAAAACCCAGTAGGAGAATCAGCGGTTGAAAGAATGCATTTCTTTTTAATAGCGGGGTATGTTTATGATATAAATGAAGATTTAAAACTTAAGCCAGCAGCTTTATTAAAAGCAGTATCAGGAGCTCCATTATCTTTAGATGTTTCAGCTAATTTATTGTTTAATGAAAAATTTAGAATTGGTTTAGGCTGGAGATGGAACGATTCTTTAAGTGCTCTTTTAGGTTTTCAGGTTTCAGAAGAATTACTTATTGGATATTCATATGATTTAACTACCTCTAATTATAACGTAACAAATTCAGGTACTCATGAAATTATGTTACAGTATGAATTACTAAGAAACACAACGTTTAGATCCCCTAGATTCTTTTAAAAAAAATAGATTATATGAATTTAAGAAGCTTTTTATTAATAATCATATTATTAATAACTGCAAGAAATTTTGGGCAAAATAAAAAAGTAGCTGATAGGTACTTCAATGAGTTTTCGTATGTGCAATCAGCTGAGTTGTATAAAGCTTTAGTAGAGAAGAAAGGGGATACATCAAAACATGTTTTAAGTCGTTTGGCAGACTCTTATTATAATAATGCAGAAACCAAACAAGCTGAAGTTTGGTATAAAAAATTGGTATTTATATATAAAGAAGAACTAGAGGATAAACATTTGTTTAAATATGCTCAAGTACTTCGTAGCAACGGAAAATATAAAGAATCAGATTCAATATTTTTAACATTAACGTCTTCAGAAAAAAATAATAGAAAAGAAGAGTTAAGAAAAGAAAACTACTTATTAGATTATGCGAATGAAGATATTCGAATCGGAGTTAGAAACTTGGCTATTAACACTGAGTTTTCTGATTTTGGCGGTTTCTTATTAAACGGAAAAGCATATTATACGTCAGCCGTTCCGAAAGGAGGAAAAAATGAACGTATATATAAATGGAATAACCAGCCTTTTTTAAATATTTATAAAGCAACCGAAGAAATTAAATCTCTTGAAGAAAACGAAAAAGATACGGTGTTAACATTGGTAAATCCTCGATTAATAGAGGTTCCAATTACCTCAGAATTTCACGAATCAACACCAGTTTTTACCAAGGATGGTAAAACTATTTATTTTACGCGTAATAATGTAAATGGGAAAAAGGCGAGAAGAGACAAAAAGAATACCTCTAATTTAAAAATTTATAAAGCAAGTTTTGTAAATGGATATTGGATTAATGTAAAAGAATTGCCATTTAATGGAGAAGAGTTTTCTGTAGGGCACCCAGCTCTGAGTGCTGATGAAAAAACATTATACTTCGTATCTACCATGCCTGGTGGTTATGGAGCGACAGATATTTATAAGGTAGCAATACTAGGAAATGATCAGTACGGAACTCCAGTTAATTTAGGCGAAAACATCAATACTTCTGATAAAGAAATGTTCCCTTTTATAGGAGAGGATAATACCTTGTATTTTTCTTCAAACGGACATTTAGGTTTAGGGCTTTTAGATATCTTTCAATCTAAAATAAAAAATGACTCACTTTATTCAATAGCTGAAAATTTAGGGCATCCATTTAATAGTAAAAGAGATGATTTTTCTTTTTATATAGATGAAAAGGAAAAAAAAGGTTTTTTCTCATCAAATAGAATTGGAGGTAAAGGGGATGATGATATGTATAGTTTTTATATGTATACAGATCCTCTTGTTTGTGCAAAATCAATAGAGGGAATAGTAACAGATAATATTAATAAAATGCCTGTAGATGGCGCTTTAATTAAGTTAGTAGATAACCAAGGGAAGGTTATAAAAGAAGCATTTTCGAATAGTAATGGTGCGTATGTTTTTGAAGACGTTTTATGCGATAATACCTATACTGTTTTTGCTTCTAAATTAGATCATAGATCAAAAGATAAAAAAAGAGTTACCATCATTAAAGATAATATTAATCAAATTAATTTAGAATTGATTCCATTAATTATAGGAAACCAAATTGTTATTAATCCTATATATTTCGATTATGGTAAATCAATTATAAGAGAAGATGCTCAATATGAATTAGAAAGTATTGTAATGGTAATGTCTAACCATCCAGAGGTGAGTATTAAAATCGAATCTCATACAGATAGTAGAGGACCAGGAGATTACAATAGAAAGTTGTCTGATAGAAGGGCTAAGTCAACAAAAGAGTATATAGTCTCTAGAGGTATCAAAAAGGAAAGAGTAATTAGTGCTATAGGTTTTGGAGAAGATCAGCTACTAAATAAGTGTAATGATGCTAATAAAAATAAATGTACAGAGGAAGAACATCAAAAAAATAGACGTTCATATTTTTATATAGTAAAGGGTACTGATAAAATTAGAGAAAGACAAATTGCAGAAAAAATTGCTGTTAAAAAAAGAATCACAAAAAAGAACAATTTTTTACTTTTCTTAAAGAAGAATTTTAAAAAGAAAGGGAAGAATACCTCAGGTGCCAAAAAATGCCTTATAGGTAGAGAAGAGGACTGCGAGAAAGATAAAAAAGATTTTAAAATAGAGTATAAAAATTAATGGCAATAGCCCTTTTAATTTTTCCCTAAAAAAACTCCTGTAATGGGAGTTTTTTTATGTTATAATGAATTACAGCATAATTACATTGTAAACGCGAATTTCACTTACTAATAAATAGTAGTAATATAAGTATTAAAAACAATACGTGATAACAAGTATAGAAAATAAGTAATGTGAGTTGTTAATAGCTATTAGTTTTAACATATTATAAGATAATAAACATACTATATAAAGGATTTTTGTTTTTATATAGCCTTATGTAAGTTAAGGGCATAGAGAGTTGATAAATGATATAAAACTAAATAAAGAGGGCTTTTAGTGTTACTAAATAAAGTTTATATACACTGTTGCCATTCATATAAATAGTAGTTAGAAGATATATTTAGAAGTTTTAAAGTGTTTTTTCGAAATGAAATTCCTACAAAAAAATAAGCCTGAACAATATACATTATTGTTCAGGCTTAATATATGTAATACCTGTAAATATAGGTGTTATATGATATTTAATTTATTAATCTTGTAAAGCAAAGTTAATTGGAATGTAGTATTCAACATTCGCCAATTTACCATCCTGTTTACCAGGTACAAAAGTAGCTAATTTAGTAACCATTCTTTTTGCTTCTTGTTCTAATAATTCTCCTCCTTCAGGGCCTCTCATTTTTATATTACTTACTTTACCTTCCTTACCAATAATAAAACGAACCCAAACTTTACCTTCTATGTTCTGATCGGCTGCTGCTGCAGGATAATTAAAGTTTCTTTGAATATGGCTAACCATTCTTTCATTAAAACAATTTTCTTTTTGTGTATCTTCAACCTTTACACAAGCTTTAAATAGAGGTATAGTTTGTACTTTATCAAATTTAATATAGTCAGTAATTAATTTTTCTTTGCTAGTATTTGATACACGTTTAGTAGCAACTCTTTTTGCTACCTGAGTTTTAACAGCGCTAGGATTAGGGTGTTTAAACGTAATAGGAATACCATATTTAACTTTTACATTTCTTCCATTGTGTTTTCCTGGTATAAATGTAGGAAGTTTGTTAACGATTCTACTAGCTTCTTTTTCTAAAGATTCACCATTTTGTGGACCTCTCATTTGAATAGCAGCAACATTACCTTGCTCATCAATTGTAAATTGTACTAAAACTCTACCTTGAATACCTGCATCAAATGCATCTTGTGGATATTTAAAGTTTTTCATTATATGTTTTGACATTTGAGTCTCAAAACATTTAGCTTGTTTCATTAAAGGCACATTATTACATTTAGAAAATAAAGGAATTTCTTCTACAAGATTAAAAGGAATTCTTTCAATAGTCTCTGAATTATCTTCTAATTCAAGTTTACCAACCAATAAAGTGTTTTTCTTTATGTTAGCTACTTTTTGCGAAGTGCCAGCTCCTCCAATAGCAGAAACAGCTTCATTCTTTTTACGCACAACACGTCTCCTTGTAGAAACCTCAATAGAAAGTTGCTTTTTTTCACCATCCTGTGTTTCTTCAATAGCACATTTTGTGATACTATTAGGATCCGCTATAGTTTCATCTGTAGTAGCACATACTTCTTGTTGAGCAACAGTTGCTAAAGAAAAAAGCATTGCTGTCACGAGTAAGGGGAATTTCTTCATAATCGCACTCTATTTTAAGGGGTTAACAAAATTTGTTAACAAGTTTGAGTTGTAAAAGTAAGAAAAAATAATTTATTAAAGAAAATAATTTAAACTATTTTTTTTACCTAAAGGGTTTATAATTAAAAGGTTATTCTTTTTGCAAGAATAATTTACTTTTTTTAAGAGTATTTTAGAATTTTGTGTTATTCTAAATATTCCTTTAAAATAGTTGTTTTTATAATTAAATTATGCTGTTTTAGTAAAAAAATAATTCCCGATAATCTATAGACTAGCGGGAATTATTTTTACAATACTATTTAATTTTTAATTATTTTTTTGGTGTTTTAAAAGTTATTGGCAAAGCATATTTTACATTGACTAAATTCCCAAGATGTTTACCAGGTATAAAATTTGGTAATTTTTTGATTAATCGTACAGCTTCTTCTTCCAGTAGCTCACCTCCTTTGGGTCCTCTTTTTTTTATATTTACCACTTTACCAGCTTTGTCAATAGTAAATTGCACCATTACTCTTCCTTCAATATTTTTAGCCTTTGCAGCTTCAGGATAACTAAAGTTTTGAACAACATGCTTAATCATTTGTTTTTCAAAACACTTGGCTTGTGCAAGTAAGGGAGAATTCTTACATTTAGTAAACAAAGGTATTTGTTCTACTAAATGAAACGGAATTCTTTTTAAAGAAGAAACAACATCTTTTTTAATGGTTAGTTTTTCAACCAAAGCATTGTTGTTTTTAATTTTCTCAATTTTATTATTGGCAGCTATTGAAACACTATTTTTAGATTTTCTAACGTGTCTTCTTACAGAAACTTGTTTGTCTTCATCAGATTCTAGTGCTTTTTGTACGTCGTCAATAGAGCATTTTGTAATGCTTATAGCATTAAGATCTGCGATTTCTTCGTTAGGTGTTTCACATTTTTCTTGTGAAATAGCTATAGCAGACATAAAAAGTGCTATAACTATGCTGAAGGGGAATCTCATAGTATGGGTAATTAAGGGTTAGTTAATAAGCTGGTAAATATAATGTTTTTAAGTGCTTAATTATGTTAACTTAAGGTTAAGTTAAAGGTAAAAGAGTATATTACTATTACTGGTAACCCTTTCTCTTTTCCTGGAGTAAATGAGGGTAGCTTTTGTAAGATGCGATTTATCTCATGGTGAAGTTCTTTGTGTTGTTTTTTGCTCTTTATTTGAGTATTAACGACATTTCCATATAAGTCAATACTAAATTTAATAAATATCTTGTCATTGATAACTTCATTGTTAAATTTTTCGGCATAAAAGTTTTTTGAAAAATGCTTCTTTATTTTTTTTTTAAAACATTTGACATCATTTTTTCGGGTAGATTTATTACAAGAGTCAAACATAGGAATTTCTTGAACTAAAGTAAATAAAACCTCTCTAGATAAGTTTTTTGTGTCAGAATGGTTTTTGCTAACCCTAATGTTTCGAACTCTTTTTCTTATTGTTTTTGTTTTAATTATTTTTCTTGAATCATTTTTGTCGGTAACATCACATTTTTTAACGGAAATTACATTCAAATCTTCAAAAGTATCTTCAGCAGGTTTTTTACATACTTCAGCTTGACCATAACTGTTAATTAGGTTAAAAATGGATAACGCTATAATGGGAAGTATATTTTTCATTTTAATGTTTTTTAATTACAACGTAAATATGAAACATTAATACTATAGTGAGTTTATGTAAGTGTAATATGTATTTTAATTAATATAATCTTAATTGTTAAGGATGTTAATTTAGTGTAAATAAAAACTCCCTATTTTATCAATAGGGAGTTTTACAATATATTCAATATAAATGTGAAAATTATTTTACATGCATTAATTCCACATCAAAAATTAAAGTAGCGTTTGGCGGAATTACCCCTCCAGCACCAGCTGAACCATAAGCTAAGTTAGACGGAATTACAAACCTGGCTTTGTCTCCAACTTTTAATAACTGAATTCCTTCATCCCAACCTGCAATAACTTGTCCCATACCAATAGCAAAGTCGATTGGTTGTTTGCGCTTATAAGAAGAATCAAACACAGTACCGTCTAATAATTGCCCTTTGTAATGAACAGAAACAGTAGCGCCTTTCGTAGCTTGCTTCCCGTCTCCGTTTTGTAAAATTTTATAACGTAATCCAGACGGAGTCTCGTCATAACCCTTAGCAACAGTGTCTAATAACTCTTGCTGTTTCGCTTTTTCTTCTGCTTCACGTTTTTCACGAGATCCTTCAAAAGATCTAAAAGCTTCAACAGCGTTAAATTTTTCAGCAGCTTCACCTACACGAATAATTTCAACATCCATCGTGTCGTTTTGCTGAATAGCATCTACAACATCTTGTCCTTTTACAACGCTTCCAAAAACAGTATGATTACCATCTAAATGTGGCGTTGCTGTATGTGTAATGAAAAATTGAGAACCGTTTGTTCCAGGTCCTGCATTTGCCATTGATAATTTACCAGGAGCGTCATGCTTTAAATCAGGATGAAATTCATCATCAAATTTATAACCAGGGTTTCCTGTTCCAGTACCTTGTGGACAACCACCTTGTATCATGAAATCAGAAATCACACGGTGAAACTTTAAGCCATTGTAATATGGAGTTCCTTGTGGTTTAGCTTCGTTTTCTAAATTTCCTTCTGCTAAAGCAACAAAGTTACCTACAGTTCCAGGTGTTTTTTCGTATTCTAAATTCACTAAAATATGGCCTTTTGGCGTTGTGAACTTTGCGTAAATTCCGTTATTCATTCTACTATTATTTACTAATTAAACTTTAATTTATTTGGGCGCTCGAGCGGGCTTTACGTTATATCTTTTATGCATTCTTCATAAAAGGATGCCACTTCAATCCCTAGCGCAAGCATACTATATAATTAATTTTTTATGGATAAAGTTGATAGATTAAAACTTAAACCAATATTCATATTCGTCGATTTTACATTCCCAAAAGGCGAATAATATTTTCCTGCTGAAGCTATAATTGCAACGCCATTTGTAATATCATAACTTAAACCTAAGGTAGGACGCACAATAATTCCTTCGTCTGTATCTACACCTGCACCACCACCGGCTCCTGCCATAAATTCGACAAAACCACGGGCTTTAGTATTCAAAAAACGTGGCGAGTATATTCCACCTCCAACCAATCCATGTGCATAACCACCAGAGCGTCCGTCATAAGCAAAACTTGCTTCACCAGCTATATACAACCATTTGTTAAGGTCGAAATTCACTTTTAAACCAATCAATTGTAAATCGATGACCGCCGCATCAAATACATCATCGGTTTTTGCAACATCAAAATACGATTGATTCTGAATTTCAACGCGTAATCCTTGTGTGTAAAAATTGTTGTATTTTTTTCTTCGGATGTTGTTCCGCCATTTAATCCGAAGTATTTAAAACCAAATCCTACAGTATAAGCTTCTAAATCGCCTGCAACAGCACGATAATAACCACCGTGACCACTGATCGCTAATTTGCTTGAGAGTTTTAAATCGATTCCGGCAGAGGGATAAATCATTAAGCCGCCTTCAGGAGCCACACGACCACCAGCAGCACCAATAGCTAGTTTGGTGAAAAGATTAATGTATTTCGATTGATAAGGATGGTAACCAGCACCAAAAAATAAATCCATAAATCCAGCACGCAAACCTTTGTATATAGCATCGGTATGTGCGAATAAAAAGGTGTTTTCTGATAGGTATTTCTGATATTCAAATCCGATTACATATAATGACTCATCTAAAACATCTCCATTGTCTTTCTTAGAATTTCCGAATGGTTTAAAGAAATCAAAGCGGACTTGTTGTGCGTTTTTTATTACTGGTTTGCTCCAAAAATCATCCGAAGAAAGATTGGTCGCAACAAATTTTTGATGGGCTTTATCATAATCTGTAAAACGCAACACACTCGGAATTTCAACAAAAACCGAAACCGAATTACTTTTTATTTTACCTGATAAAAAATTTAGGTGACTGTATTGTACACCAACCGAATACTTATTTTTTTTGTATTGTAAACCAATATTCGGATTTATAAATCCGCCGTCGTTTACTAAGTTTCTGTATCCACCACCACCACCAAAATGGAAGTTAGCATCTACATATAAATTTTTATATACTTGTTTGTTTACCCCAATTTCGGCACCTAAAGTAAATAAACCTCCTTGGTCTCCAGTAACCGCAAAATGAAATCCGGCACCACCATACAACCAATCGTTAATCGGAATTTGATAATGTAAACCCGCCAACCCCATAGTTGGTTTTAAGTTAGGAAATGCATCTGTAGGCATTTGAACAGGAATAAAATTCAAACGTACTTTAGTGTGTAGTTCTTTGCCTTTTAAAGTTGAGAGGTTTTCTTGACTAAACAAGGTGAAAAATAAAAGACAAAAGATAAAGGATAAAAATACGTCATTACGAACATAGTGAAGTAATCTCTTACTAACTAAGAAGATTGCATCGTTCTTCGTAATGATGTTGTAATTTTTATTATTCATGTTAAATAAATGCTTAAAATCAATTATTACTTATTCAAACTCACTAGTAAAATGTAATTTTACGGTTGGGTATTTACTTTGTGTCATTTGTATTGTAAAAGCAGAGTCTGCTAAAAAGACCAACTTACCTTGTTTGTCTTTTGCTAAATAGCGCTGTTTAACACGTTTAAACTCTTTAAATTCATCATTTTTTGGATCTTCTGGTTGTACCCAGCAAGCTTTATGTACAGAAATGTTTTCATACGTACATTTTGCACCATATTCGTGTTCTAAACGGTACTGAATTACTTCGTATTGTAGGGCACCTACAGTACCAACAATTTTACGTCCGTTCATATCCATTGTAAATAATTGCGCAACACCTTCATCCATTAATTGATCTAAACCTTTGTAGAGTTGTTTAGACTTCATAGGGTCGGCATTGTTTACATAACGGAAATGCTCTGGAGAGAAACTCGGAATTCCTTTAAAGTTTAACACTTCTCCTTCGGTTAAGGTATCACCAATTTTAAAGTTACCGGTGTCATGTACACCAACAATGTCACCAGGAAAAGATTCGTCTACAATTTGTTTCTTCTCTGCAAAAAAGGCATTTGGACTCGAAAATTTCATCTTCTTACCGTTACGAACGTGTAAATACGGAGAGTTTCTTTTAAAAGTTCCTGAAACAATTTTTATAAAAGCCAGTCTGTCTCTGTGTTTAGGATCCATGTTTGCATGAATCTTAAAAACAAAGCCTGTTAATTTTTCTTCTTTAGAATCTACTAAACGTTCTTCAGCTTTTTTAGGTTGTGGTTGTGGTGCTATTTCAATAAAAGCATCTAACAATTCTTTTACACCAAAGTTATTTAAAGCCGAACCAAAGAAAACAGGTTGTAAATCACCTGCTAAATATTCTTGCTGATTAAATTCAGGATATACTTCAAATACCAATTCAGATTCTTCTCGTAAAGTTTCTGCAGCAGTTTCTCCAATGATTTCGTCTAATTTTGGATTAGATAAGTCGTCAAACTGAAGTCCTTCCGTAATTTTTGTTTTATTATCTCCCGAAAAAAGATTTAATTTCTTTTCCCAAATATTATAAATTCCTTTAAAATCATACCCCATTCCAATAGGAAAACTCATAGGTGTAACACGTAAACCAAGTTTTTGCTCTACTTCATCTAATAAATCAAACGCATCTTTTCCTTCACGGTCTAATTTATTAATGAATACTAACATCGGTATTTTACGCATTCTACAAACTTCAACTAATTTTTCGGTTTGAGGTTCTACACCTTTGGCAACATCAATTACCACAATAACACTGTCTACAGCAGTTAGAGTTCTAAAAGTATCTTCCGCAAAATCTTTGTGACCAGGCGTATCTAAAATGTTTATTTTTTTGTCTTTATAAATGAAAGCTAAAACCGAAGTAGCAACCGAAATTCCACGTTGACGCTCAATCTCCATAAAATCGGAAGTGGCTCCCTTTTTTATTTTGTTGTTTTTAACAGCTCCAGCTTCCTGAATAGCACCACCAAATAATAATAACTTTTCAGTTAAAGTAGTTTTACCTGCATCAGGGTGTGATATAATTCCGAACGTACGTCGTTTTTGTATTTCTTTTAAAAAACTCATCTATAAATTTTAAGGCTGCAAAGATAAGGTTTAATGCTTAACTGTTCAAAGGTTTAATTGTTGAACTGATATCATTTTTGTAAGTTTGTTTTTCGTAAATTAAATAGATGAAAGAACAAGTAATATTAGTAGACGAGCAAGACAATCAAATTGGATTGATGGAGAAAATTGAAGCGCATGAAAAAGCATTGTTACACAGAGCTTTTTCAGTTTTTGTTTTTAATGATAAGAAAGAATTGATGTTGCAACAACGTGCTGCTGAGAAATACCATTCGCCGTTATTATGGACAAATACTTGCTGTTCACATCAAAGAGAAGGGGAAACGAATTTAGAGGCTGGTAAACGAAGGTTGCAAGAAGAAATGGGATTTGTTTGTGAGTTAAAAGAAGTGTTTTCTTTTATTTACAAAGCGCCTTTTGATAACGGATTAACAGAACATGAATTTGATCATGTAATGGTTGGTGATTTTAACGGGGGACCAAACATTAACGCTGAAGAGGTGGCGTCTTATAAATGGATGACCTTAGAAGCAGTAAAAAAGGATATTGAAAGTAAACCCGAAATATATACCGCTTGGTTTAAAATTATATTTAAAGAATCTTACGACGCCTTAAAAAATGCCTAGAGTAACCGTACATAGAAAAGCCCATTTTAATGCAGCGCATAGATTGTGTAATCCGAAATGGTCTGATGAAAAAAATCTGGAAGTTTTCGGGAAATGTAGCAATCCTAATTACCACGGTCATAATTACGAGTTAATTGTTTCGCTAACAGGTGAAATAGATGCTGATACGGGCTATGTGTATGATTTAGGTATCTTACGAGAATTGATAAAGAGGGAAGTAGAAGATGCTTTTGATCACAAAAATTTGAATGTAGAAGTGGCGGAATTTAAAGATTTGATTCCTACAGCCGAAAATATATCAGTGGTAATATTTAACAAATTACGTGTAAGTATTCCTGAAAAATTAGACTTAGAAATAACGTTATATGAAACCCCAAGAAACTTTGTAACCTATAGCGGTAACTAATTATGATAAGTCAATTATTACGATTCGAACCTATTTTAAAATCCAAAATTTGGGGGGGAGAAAAATTACATACACTACTCAATAAAAAAACAAATAGTAAAGATATTGGTGAGAGTTGGGAAATTTCTGATGTAGAAAATGATGTTTCTATAGTTAGCAACGGAGGTCTTAAAGGAAGAAGTTTAAATGAATTGATAACGGAATTTAAGCAAGACGTTTTGGGAGATAAAGTGTATCATATCTTTCAAGATAAATTTCCGTTACTTATCAAGTTTATAGATGCCAAGCGAAAATTAAGTTTACAAGTACATCCTAACGATATTTTAGCGCAAAAAAGACATAACTCCTTAGGTAAAACCGAAATGTGGTATGTGGTTAATGCAGATAAAAAGGCAAAAATTATAGTGGGCTTTTCGGAGGAAGCTGATAAGAATTCTTTTGTAAAAACGATAGAAGCAGGCAATGAAACAGCTTTACTAAATGTTGATTTTGTAAAAAAAGGGGATACCTTTCTAGTGCCTGCAGGTAGAGTACATGCAATCGGTAAAGGTGTTTTATTAGCTGAAATTCAAGAAACATCCGACGTTACGTATCGTATCTCTGACTGGAATAGAAAAGATGCTAATGGAAAACAGCGAGATTTGCATTTAGATTTGGCTTTAGATGCTATAGATTATTCAGCAAAATCGAATTATAAGGCAGAGTATCTTAAGAAAAAAAATAAACCTTCAAATATTGTAGATTGTAAATATTTTACAACAAATTTTCTACATCTAACAAAAAACTACACCGTAAATCATGAAGATAAAGACAGCTTTGTAATATACATGTGTGTAGAAGGAATAGCTATTTTCGAATATGATAAACAACAAGAAAGATTGCAAATAGGAGAAACTATTTTAGTGCCAGCTTGTATTAAAAGAGTAAATGTTTTAACCGAAAACACGAAGCTTTTAGAGGTGTATATAAAGTAAAACAGACTCAAAATTTACGTTGAGTCTGTAACCAATCTCAAATTTAAGAGCCATTTAAAAAGTTGTAACCAAATACAGCCTTGCAGATAATATTGCGCTCTTTTTCCGCTTTTTTAGATACTGTAATGTGTAAGATAACCTCGGAGTCACTCAGTTTTTTAATATAATTATGAATAATAAGTTTATCATTTAGAAAAGCATTTTTTATAAAGTCAAATTCGATACTTTTAAAACTGATGCTGGATGCAGGTTGATGTAGGTTAAGAGATGAAGTTACGGTAGCTTCAATTTTATGGTATAAAATTGAGGTTTTTAGTGTTTTGTTTTTGTTAACTTGTTTTTTGTTAACAGTAAATTGAAAATTGTGATCTTTAGGTAGTTTATAAGTTTGCATGATGTGATGAGTTTATTGGTGGGAAATTCGATTTTCTGAAAAAAATGTTTTTAGTAGAATTCATTCTCTTAGCTGCATACATGTTAATTCGTAGGGCGTTTTTTACTGTTTTGATCATAATTAAAGTTTTAATTTTAGTAAATAAAAAAAGGTGCTTTTTATAAAAAAGCACCTTTTGTAGTTTGTATTAAATGTCGGTTTTTAAAACCGTTGTTTAAAGCTGTTCTCTAAAGTACTTTTTTTTATAAACACATATTGTTTGCGCATGCAGGTAATACACATAATCATATTGATAGTGTTTAAAATAAAGCGATACGTGTTTAAAAGTACTTTCATAAGATCAAATGTAACATTTTTTTTTACATTGCTGTAATAAATAAAAAAGAATAACCTTAAGTAGTTAAGAAGCCACTGCAAGTAAAAGAAAAGAAGTTGTGTAAATATGTATCTTTGGGGTGTATAAATGAAGATTGGTAAAATGGTTTTTTGAATGTTGTAACGCATTAGCTACTTAAAGTGATTCATGTAAATATGACCAATTTTTAAACAATTAGCAAATGAATAATATAAAAGTAATTGCCTTTGATGCGGATGATACTTTGTGGGTAAACGAAACTTATTTTAGAGAGGCTGAGAATGAGTTTGCAAAGTTGTTGTCTGGTTATGAAACTGAAAATAAGATTCATCAAGAATTGTATAAAAAAGAAATCGACAATCTAAAAATTTACGGGTATGGTGTAAAAGGTTTTGTGCTTTCGATGGTGGAATGTGCGTTGGAATTATCAAACTATAAAATCAATCCAAAAACCATCGATAAAATTCTAGAGATTGGTAAAGAAATGCTCGAGCAACCCATCGATTTATTAGATGGAGTAGAAGAGGTGTTGCAAAAATTACAAGGTAAGTATAAGTTAATTGTAGCCACTAAAGGAGATTTGTTAGATCAGGAACGGAAACTAGAAAAATCAGGAATTTTAAAATACTTTCACCATACAGAGGTGATGAGTGATAAAAAAGAAAAGGATTATGTAAAGTTGATAAAGCATTTAGATATCAATCCGTCGGAATTATTAATGATTGGGAATTCATTAAAATCAGATGTTTTACCCTTGGTAGCATTAGGCGCTGCTGCAGTGCACGTTCCTTTTCATACTACTTGGGCACACGAAGAGGTAAGTAATGAACAAAAGTCAGATAGTTATAAAACAGTAGCTAAAATTACAGAAGTATTAACTTTTTTATAAATGAAGTATTTAGATATTGAAAAGTGGAATAGAAAGCAGCATTTTAAGCACTTTAGAACTTTAGCAGACCCAACATTCGGTATGGTAGCAGATGTAGATGTTTCTAAGTGTTATGAAACCGCAAAAGAAAGAAATCAATCGTTTTTTGTGCGCTATTTACATGCATGTATGAAGGCTATTAATGCTGTTGAAAACTTTAAATATAGAATAGAAGGGGATAAAATTGCCATTTATGCGGTAATAAATGCATCGGCAACCATAGCAAGACCCGATCATACTTTCGGATTTTCATACATAGAATTTTCAGGTGATTTTGAAGTGTTTAGCGAAAATTTTCTAAAAGAAAAAGAACGTATTATAAATTCATCCGATTTGTTTCCTGAAAAATATTCCTTAGGCTGCATACATTGTTCGGCTGTACCTTGGGTTTCCTTTACCAGTCATAAAGAACCAAGTTCGGGTAACAAAAATGATAGTGTTCCGCAAGTTGCTTTCGGAAAAATAAAATTAGAAAATAATAAGAAAAAGATGCCTGTAGCAGTAAATGTAAACCATGCTTTAGTAGACGGATATCACGTAGGACAATTTTTTGATAAATTTCAGGCTGAATTAGATAAAATCGATTAATTTTGCAAAAAAATAATAATTATGGCAAGTATTAAAAACTTAAAAAAAGATATCGATTATACTTTAGGAGATATTATTGATATCTGTAGATTATCTGCACAATTAAACCCAGAGGTAGATCAAGAAAAATCAGAAGCGATTGTTGATGAGGTTTTTGAAACTTATGATGGTTTAATAGCAAAGATAAACGCTAAGAAAGTTGAAGATAAAAAAGCACATTTTAAAGCAATAAGTACTGAATTAGAAGTAAAAGCAAACGCTTTAATTGAAAAGGTAAATAACTTATAGTTGTCTGTAAGTTAGATGTTTAAATCCGACTGCTTATGAAGTGTCGGATTTTTTTTTGCAAAAATTTAACAAGTGTCAAGGGTTTTTTTTCGTAAATTACGTTCAGTAATATTAACATCAAATTCCCCCTTAAGCAACATGGCAAGAGCAATGTACGAATACACTAAGACGGTATTAAAGAAAGTTAGTTTTAATACGGATTTATTTTGCAAAGAGTTAGAAAAGGCATTAAACAGATTATTACCTTATGAAGTAGAGGAGCTAACAATTTGGTTAAAACAATTTACGGCAAATAGACCTGATTTATATGTTTGTTTGGCTTTAGTAAAAAAATAAGAATAAAAAAGAAGCTACTGAGCTTCTTTTTTATTCTTATTTTTTTTTCCTCTGTATTTTTGCATGAGTTTGCGGTTAAACTCGTGCTCTGAGATTTGTAGTGTAAGTATTTTTTTAAATGATAATATCTTTGAAACCTTTGTGTGAAAAGATGCTTTTAATTCATACTCCTGTTTATTTATAAATTGAAATTTTTCTAAAATTTCTTTAGAATCTTTTTCAGATAAATTTTCAATTCCTCCGTTTTTAAGGATTCTCTTTTTAATATTAAAACGCTTTTCTCTATGAAGCACCATTTTCTTTTTGTCGTACTGATTGTAAATAGGCCAAAATTTTTGAGCCTCAGCCACTGTTAAATTTAATTTTTCTGTTAAGTAGGCAATTTTATACGTGCGTATTTTTTCAGTACTTCCTTTTTTTGACTGTGCTTGACTAGACAAAATACTTAAGAAGAATATGAATACTAAGGTTAATAGTTGTTTTTTCATTTTTATTGAATTTCATTTATAAGAGTAGAGTTATCAATGGTGTTTAGGTAATCTTCTAAATGTTTGGCATCCATTGATGGTAAAATATTGTCTTCAAAATCAGAAGATTCTAAAGCAATCGCCAATTCATTAGTGTCGGTATCTCCATATCCATTTTCATACCAAGATGCGATATCTGCTTGTGTTATAGTGTTAAAACTATCTTTGTTGCTAGTCGTAATGTAATGTAAACCGATAAATAATAAAACAGAGGCTGCTGCTGCAACAGGAATAAAGTCGAGTACTCTTTTGTACAAAGAAATAACTTTTACTTCTTTAGGTGCTGCTTTAAGCTTTGTTAAAATATTCTCTTCAACGGTATCAAAATAATTGGCAGGAGTTTTAAAAGTGTTTTCTTTAGATATAACAACAGTAGTTTCTGAAGAAAAGAAAGCCTCCTCCATTTCTTCAAAATAATTTTCAGGCAATGAAAACCCAGTTTTCTTGCCTGCCTTATTATTTATAAAATCTATACTATGTTTTAAATCTTTATCCATCTCTCTTCTAAGACTGTGTTTTTTGTAAAAGGTTTAATTGTGGTTCTTAATAAAGTGTGCTATTTTTTTTGCAGCAATGTGATAGGATGCTTTTAAGGCTCCAACAGAAGTTTCTAGTATTTCAGAAATCTGTGTGTACTTCATCTCATCAAAATATTTCATATTAAAAACGAGTTGTTGTTTTTGAGGTAAAGTAGCAATTGCTTTTTGTAATATAAGTTGAATTTCATCTCCAGTAAACCAATGGTCGCTATCTAAAGTAGAAACTAATTGTTGTTGGTAATCAGTAATGTCAACATTTTTCTCTTTAGCTCTTTTAGTAAGAAAGGTTATAGATTCGTTGGTAGCGATTCTGTACATCCAAGAGTAAAGCTTACTGTCGTTTTTAAAGGTATCAATATTTTTAAAAATTTTGATAAACGTATTTTGTAAAACGTCATCAGCATCATCATGAGAAACAACAATCTTTCGTATATGCCAATACAACCGCTCTTTATAAAGCGATAGCAATTGTTTAAAGGCTACTTCTTTTGTTTTAGAATTCTGAAGCGCTGCAATAAGTGTAAGTTCGTCTGTCAACTAAAGTTGTTTAGCAGTTAGACTTTAAAAATAGTAAAAGGTTTAAAAGAAAATTAAATTATTTACGAGCGCTTTCTAGAGCAACCAAATAAACGTTTTTCTTTGATGGTTTCTGAAACTCCTGCTGGTAACATTTTTTCCCATCCTTCTTCATTTTCTTTGATCATTCTTAATACCTTTCGAGAGAAAATATGTAAGCTTTCCTCGTCAATATCTTTAATATCAATAAGTCTACCATTATTTTTAAAGAACTTGTATAGTTCTTTCATTCTTGGGTGTACCTTTAAATTGTCACTGGTAATAAATTCATCAGTGTCTTCATCTTTATAAGGATACATGTATACTTTTAAATCTCGGTAGAAAAGTTTACCAAAGGCTTCTAAAATACCACCACTTAAATCACGGTAATATTTTTCATCAAAAATTTGAATAAGATTATTAACGCCCATGGCTAATCCCATTCTTTCTTTCGTAAACTCACTAAAGTAATCAACGAGTCTAAAGTATTCTTGATAGTTGGTTATCATTACGTTTTGTCCCAAAGCACATAGTAACTCTGCTCTATCTAAGAAATCACGTTCATTAATTTCTCCTTCAGCTCTTAAGTTGCTCAAGGTGATTTCAAAAATAATTTGTGTTTTTTCTGGGTTTACCTTTTTTTCTGCTAAAAACAATTCTTTCGAACGTTCAAACATATCCATATTTACTTTCGTAACAGGGCGATAGCTCCCGCGAAGCGCTAAAATATTCTTTTTATAAAGTACTTGAGCAGGTAGTAAGTTGTTTCCGTCAGGCCCAAACATAACGGCGTTTGTCATGCCGTTTTTAACTAACTGTAAACTCATTAAACGATTGTCAACATACATAAAACGAGGTCCAGAGAAATTAACCATGTCAATTTCTAAACGATCGCTATCAATGTTGTCATAAAAAGATTTTAATAATTCTTTCGGACTGTCATTTAAATAGTAGGCTCCGTACACTAAGTTTACCCCTAAAACTCCTAAAGTTTCTTGTTGTTGGCGGGCATCAGTTTCTTTAAAACGAAGGTGTAAGATAATTTCGTTATAGTCTTCAAGCGGATCTAATTGAAAACGAATACCAACCCAACCATGACCTTTAAACTTTTTAGAAAAGTTAATGGTAGCAACGGTATTTGCGTAACTAAAAAATAATTTTTCAGGATGCTTCTGACGGTCAAGACGTTCTTCAATTAAGTCCATTTCATGTCTTAACATCTTTTTTAATCGTTTTTCTGTAACATAACGATTGTCATTTTCTACACCATAAATGGCATCAGAAAAATCTTTGTCATAAGCACTCATTGCCTTTGCAATTGTACCTGAAGCACCACCAGCTCTAAAAAAATTACGAACGGTTTCTTGACCAGCGCCAATCTCAGCAAATGTTCCATAAATATGGGCATTTAAATTGATTTTTAAAGCTTTGCTGTCAGTGGTTGGTACCGTGCTTATTTTTTGATCTCCTTTAAGCGTAATTGCCATTTTATTGTTTTTTGTTACGGATAACAAATGTACTGAAAATAGGACTTATCAGATAATTTTTATTGTATTTTTGTGGTAATGAGAGATAAAAAAAAGCAATTAAAAGTAACTTTTTTAGGTACAGGAACTTCTACAGGCGTTCCAATGATTACAAGTAAGCATCCTGTAGCCTTATCTAAAGACTATAAAGACAGTCGATTGCGTTCTTCAATTATAGTTTCTTGGGATACTATAAAGTATGTGATTGACTGCGGACCTGATTTTCGCCAGCAAATGATACGTGAAAATGTGGAGTCGATAAACGGAATTTTATTTACCCACGAGCATGCCGATCATATTGCTGGTTTAGACGAAATAAGACCGTATTGTTTTCAAATAGAAGCAGTGCCTATTTACACATCAGAAAGGGTTTTAGCGGTGCTTAAAAAGAGATACGATTATATTTTTGCCACTGAAAATAGGTATCCGAGTGCACCAAAAGTAGCTCCGAATATTATTTCGCATCACGAAAGCTTTTTTTTAGAGGATGTGAAAGTGACGCCAGTTGAACTATTGCACGGGCGATTGCCTATTTTAGGGTATCGCTTTAATGATATTGCGTATCTTACAGATATTAAAACAATATCCGAAGTAGAAAAAAAGAAATTAGCGAATTTAGAGGTGTTGATTGTAACAGGGCTTCGTAAAGAACCTCATGCGACTCATTTTAATTTAGAGGAAGCTTTGGCTTTTATAGCAGAATTAAATCCGAAGAAAGCCTATTTAACGCATATTAGCGAATTGCTTGGTTTGCATGAAGAGGTGGAAAAAGAACTGCCTGAAAATGTGTTTTTAGCGTATGACGGATTAACAATTTAAAAGAGTATTACATATTTTGATACCGTGATTGATTTAAATTACTATAAATAAGTAGCAATTTTAAAAGTGCTCCTTACTTTTACATAAAATACTAATTGAATGAAAATAATTATATCTCCGGCAAAGTCTTTAGATTTTGAAACCAAAGCGAATACCGACCTATATACACAACCACGATTTTTAGAGCAGTCAAAAAAACTAAACAACAAATTAAAAACACTTTCACGAAAAAAACTGAGTGATTTAATGAAGATTTCTGATGATTTAGCAAGTTTAAATTATGATAGAAATCAAGATTGGCAAACTCCGTTTGAAATAGAAAATTCTAAACAGGCTATTTATTCTTTTACGGGTGAAGTTTTTAGAGGTATTGAGGTAACAACACTTTCTGAAGATAAATTACCAATTTTACAAGACAGACTTCGAATTTTATCTGGTTTATACGGATTGTTAAGACCGTTAGATTTAATTCAGCCGTATCGTTTAGAAATGGGGACTAAATTAAAAGTAGGTAGAACAGAAAATTTATATCAATTTTGGAACACTGATTTGGCAGATTCTTTAAATGCCGAATTAGAAGAGAATGAACTGTTAATTAACTTAGCAAGTACAGAGTATTTTAAAGCTTTGCCCCAAAAAGTCTTAAAAGTACCCATGATAACGCCTGTTTTTAAAGATCTTAAAAACGGAGAGTATAAAACCATTATGACCTATGCTAAAAAAGCACGTGGTTTAATGGTGCGCTATATTATTGAAAATGATGTAAAAACAATAGAGGCTTTAAAAGGTTTTGATGTTGATAATTACAGGTTTTCTCAAGAAATGTCTACTAAAAACGAATTATTTTTCACAAGATAAAATGAGAAGTATAATAATTAAGCTGATAAAATTATGTGGTGTGCTAACTTTTTTAGTATTGCTTGTTATTTACTTATGCAATTTTTTAGTGGAAAAAAAAGCAGCAGATAAAGTATATACAAGCGTAAATGAAATACCCGAAAACAAAGTGGGTTTGGTTTTAGGGACGAGTAAATATTTAGTAGGCGGACAAGTAAATTTGTATTATAAGTACAGAATAGATGCGGCAGCAGAATTATACAAGTCACGTAAAATAGCATATATAATCGTTAGTGGAGATAACGGTACAAAGGAATACAATGAGCCGTCTAGATTTAAAAACGACTTAATTAAAGCAGGGATTCCTGAGGGTAAAATATTTTTAGATTATGCTGGTTTTAGAACGTTAGATTCTGTGGTGCGTGTAAAAGAAATATTCGGCCAAACTTCTGTAACCATCGTATCGCAACAATTCCATAATGAAAGGGCTATTTATTTAGCAAATTACTTTGGCATTAAAGCAATAGGTTTTAATGCCAAAGGTGTTTCTAGTAAATACGGACTAAAAGTACAGTTAAGAGAGTACTTAGCGCGGGTTAAAGTATTTGTTGATATTGTACTAAATGTGCAACCTAAATTTTTAGGAAAACCGATTGAAGTAAAATAGCTTAACAAGCAGCTAACCCAACAGTAATTGCTAAGCCACCTTCTGAGGTTTCTTTATAATTACGGTGCATGTCTTTTGCAGTTTCCCACATCGTATCAATTACTTTGTCTAAAGGAACTAAAGATTCTTTAGGGTCTGTTTCTAATGCCAACTCAGCAGCATTAATCGCCTTAATTGCTCCCATAGCATTGCGTTCTATACAAGGTATTTGAACCAAGCCACCAATAGGGTCGCAGGTTAAACCTAAATGATGTTCCATAGCTATTTCGGCAGCAACCAAACATTGCCCTGGTGTTCCTCCTAAAAGTTCTGTTAGCGCAGCAGCAGCCATTGCTGATGAAACGCCTATTTCTGCCTGGCAACCACCCATTGCTGCAGATATGGTTGCGTTCTTTTTAAAGATACTTCCGATTTCGCCAGCTACTAATAAGAATTTTTTAATATGTTCAAAATCAGCTTCGTGATTTTCAATCACTAAATAATACATTAAAACAGCAGGAATAACACCTGCACTTCCGTTTGTAGGTGCAGTTACAACCCTACCTAATGCAGCGTTTACTTCATTGACTGATAAAGCCAAACAACTTACCCATTTTAAGATTTCACGAAATTTTACTTCAGTGCTTCTAATAGCAGTAATCCACTCTTGTTGGTTCGTGTATGCTGCGTCTTTAATTAATTTTGTATGTGTGCCAAATGCTCTTCGCTTTACATTTAATCCGCCAGGTAAAATACCTTCAGTATGGCAGCCAATGTACATGCATTCTAACATCGTCTCCCAGGTGCGTTTTAGTTCAGCGTCAATTTCAGCAGAAGATCTTAAAACTAACTCATTTTGATAAACGATGTCAGAAATGTTTTTTTGCTCCCTGTCACAATACGCTTCTAATTCGGTTGCTCGATTTATTGGGAACGGAAAATTTTTCTTGTTGATTTCGGTATCTAAAGGAACCTCTACTTCTTCCTGAATAACAAAACCTCCTCCGATTGAATAATAGGTTTCACTAGAAATTTCTTTACCTTTAGAAAAAGCTTTGAAGGTTAGTCCGTTAGAGTGAAACGGTAAAAAATCTTTATTAAAAACGATGTTTTCTATAGAAAAAACAAGGTGCTTTTCTGCATTAAAGTGTAAAGTCTTCGTTTCTTTTATTTGATCAATAATCGTTTCTATGTTTTCAACAGGTATATACTCAGGATCTGTACCGCTTAAGCCTAATAAAATAGCTAAATCGGTTGCATGACCTTTTCCTGTTAAAGATAAAGAGCCGTATAAATCTATTTTAACACCATCAATAGTAGTAAATAAATGTGTTTTTTTTAATTTTTCAATCCATTCTTGGGCAGCTCTCCATGGGCCTAAAGTATGTGAGCTAGAAGGGCCAACGCCAATTTTTAACATGTCAAAAACACTAATAAACTGCGACATAAATATAGTTTGTTTGTTGATGGCTAAAATAGAAAAAGTCCTGTATTTAAATCAATACAGGACTTTTTTTTATGAAAAATGTGTTTTTACATTCCGTAAACAGACTCTTTGCCAAATTTTTGAGCTAACATATAGTAAACTACAGCACGGTATTTATTTCTTTCAGATCTTCCTATTTTTTCTACAACCTCGTCAATAGCCTTGTCTAATTCAGGGCTATCAGCTAAACCTAGTTTTTTCATTAAGAAGTTTTTCTTAACTGTTTCTAATTCTTTCGCATCAGTACCAGATACCGTTTCGGCATCTTTTTTATAAATTGAAGGTCCTAAGCCTTTGGTTACCGCTTTTAATAAATCAAGATTACAAGGAAGATTTCTATCATCCATAAATTTTTTATACAATGCTACTTTTTCGTCAAATTTACTCATGATTTTTTTGTTTATAATTAGGTGCAAGTTTTGTTGTAAAACTTTAATACTCCCAAATATAGAAAAATATTTGATTCTTTCAAATAAGAAAATTCAATAACTAAAAACAAGATAGCATTGTTAATTAAATTGTTGAAAACAAAATCAGCTAAACGTAAATAGGCACTGTTCTTGTAGTACATTTATATACATTCAAATATGTAGCTTATGTCGATATTGAAATTTGAATCTATGTTGAAAACCAACGATGTATACTTTTTTGACGCGGTTGAGTTTGAAACAATCATCGAACATTATTTAAACATAGCCAAACATTCTTTGGCAAAAAAAGCTGTGCAACTTGGGTTGGAGCAACATCCTACTTCTATTCAGTTGAAATTAATGAAAGTAGAAATTCTAATTTTCGAAAACGAATTAGAAGAGGCTACTAAAATGCTTCGTGCTATAGAAGCTGTTGAATCTCATAATGATGAGGTTTTTATACAAAAAGCATTGATTTTATCTAAAAAGAAGAAACATGTTGAGGCTATCGTTGTATTGAAAGAATCTTTAGATTTTATCGAAGATCCAGCTGATATATGGTCGATGCTAGGAATGGAATACTTGTATTTAGATGATTTTGAAAATGCACGGTTAAATTTCGAGAAATGTGTGGAAGATGATTATGAAGATTATTCATCACTATACAATATTGTATACTGTTTTGATATGCAAGATAAACATGTAGAAGCTATACAGTTTTTAAAAAAATATGTAGATAAAAACCCGTATTGCGAGATTGCTTGGCATCAATTAGGGAAACAATATGCTGAATTAGGAATGCATAAAGAAGCGCTGACTTCTTTTGATTATTCCGTGCTAATTGATGAGAGTTTTATTGGTGGGTATTTAGAAAAAGCAAAAACCTTAGAAGAGCTAAATAACTATGAAGAGGCTATAAATAATTATTTAATTACGTTGGAGTTAGATGATCCTACCGCTTTTGCTTACATCAGAATAGGGAAATGTTATGAGAAATTAGAAAACATGCATACTGCCATTCACTTTTATAAAAAAGCAGTGCATGAAGATCCCTTGCTAGATAAAGCATGGATGTTGTTAGCAAATGCTTATTACAATGACGGTAACTTCCAAAAAGCGTTGTATTACGTAAATAAGGCAATAGAAATTGATGAGATAAATGAGCTGTATTGGAAAAGGTCAGGAGATATCAACTTAAAGCTTAATTTTTACGAAGAGGCTGTAAAATCTTTTTACACGAGTATTGAGTTAGGGGAGCAGGGTTTAGATGTTTACACTGCATTAGCGGATATATTATTGTTTTTAGGAGATTTTGAAGATGGTTTAAAAATAGTAATCAAAGCTAAAAAAATATATAAAGAAGCTGCTGAGGTAGAATATCGATTGTGTGGTTTATTTATGATTCTTGATAAAGAGGGGTACAGTTTAACGCACTTAAAAAATGCATTAGCAATCGATTATAAACACCATTCTATTATTAAAGAATTATATCCTTCAGTTTATGAGAATAAACAGATCCAAAAAATTTTATTGAGTTATAAGAAGGCTATTAAATAATAAAAACCCTTAAAATATATTTATTTTAAGGGTTTTTAATTTCTAAGAAATACGTTTCCAAATTTTTGTTAAAATACACACACATACTAGGGTGAGTGCAGATAAACCAGCGGCTAATAGAGTGTTGCCATAAATCCAATTACCAGTAGCAAATAAGAAACTATATACACCAATTGTGCCTGTTATAAATCCTACTATTTTTATACCTACATTTTTGAATTTATCTTCTCCGTCAAAAATTAAGGTTTCAAATTTATGAATGGTTTCCGCATCACTAGGTTGTGTTACAAGAGTGACTAAAATCCATCCGATAGTTGTAATTACTACCCCAATTATCAATTGCCAATAACTAGCAATTTCGATAAAAGGGGTTTCCATTTTTCCGTTGATAAAAAAGAATACTGCAATAACAAAAGAAATAGCCATCGCAGCAATTTCACTATACGGATTTATTCTGCTCCAAAACCAACGTAAAATAAATAGCAATCCAGTTCCGGCTCCGATTTGTAATAATAAATCAAAAACGTCTTTAGCAGATTGTAGGTAAAAAGAAAATAGCGCTGCAAATAGCATTAATAAGACAGTTGATACTCTACCAACGACTACTTTTTGTTTTTCAGAAGCATTTTTGTTGATAAAACGACTATAAAAATCGTTTACCAAATACGAGCTTCCCCAGTTTAATTGAGTTGAAATGGTACTCATAAAAGCAGCAATTAACGAGGTTAGTACAATTCCTAATAATCCAGCAGGTAAATAAGTCATCATAGCAGCATAGCCAACATCATGTCCTTGCATTTCAGGAGATAAGCTAGGAAATGCTTGATTCATACTTTCTAAACTCGGAAAAATCACCAAAGAAGCCAATCCAACAATAATCCAAGGCCAAGGGCGTAATGCATAATGCGCAAAATTGAAAAACAAAGTTGCCCAAGTGGCATTTTTTTCATCTTTAGCAGCCAACATTCGTTGCGCTATATAGCCACCACCACCAGGTTCTGCGCCAGGATACCAAGTACTCCACCATTGCACGGCAAAGGGAATTATAAATAAAGTGATTAAAGATTCTGTATTCGAAAAATCAGGAAGCATCGCTAGTTTGTCATGCACGTTAGGGTGACTTAATAAATTAGATAAGCCGTTTATTTCAGGTAAGTTGATGATGTAAATAGTGGCCCAGACCGAACCGATCATCGCGATTATAAACTGAACAAAATCGGTAAGTAAAACTCCTTTTAATCCTCCTAGAGATGAATAAATAACAACAATAATAGACGAGTATAATAGCATTTCACCTTGTGAAATACCTAATAAGATATTGGCAATTTTTGCGCCGGCCAAACAAACTCCAGCCATGGTGATAATATTAAAAATTACACCTAAATAAATAGCTCTAAATCCTCTTAAAAATCCTGCTATTTTACCAGAATAGCGTAATTCGTAAAATTCTAAATCAGTACTAATTCCAGATTTTCGCCATAGTTTTGCGTAAAAGAAAACAGTAAGCATACCGGTAAGTAACATTGCCCACCAAACCCAGTTTCCTGAAACACCATTTTTACGCACCAATTCGGTTACCAATCCAGGAGTGTCGGCTGCAAATGTGGTAGCAACCATCGAAACACCTAACAACCACCAAGGCATATTTCTACCCGATAAAAAGAATTCAGTACTGCTTTTTCCTGCAGATTTAGAAGCCCAAAGACCTATAAGTAATGAGAGGATAAAAAATCCGATGATAATAGAATAATCCAGCGCGGTTAATGTCATGTAGTTTTTATTTAAAAAAGCTAAATGTAGTTAAATATTATGATACGTTAAATTTCAATTGAAATGAAAAATGATTTTGTATATTTATATATAAAATGACTTAAAAGCATTAAATTTGATGTTCGTCTTATGGGAAAAATAAAAAAAATAGCAGTGATGACTTCCGGAGGAGATGCTCCAGGAATGAACGCGGCAATCAGATCGGTTGTAAGGACTTGTGCATATTATCGTACTGAGTGTATGGGAATCTATAGAGGTTACCAAGGTTTAATAGAAGGAGATTTGGTACCGTTTACAGCTAGAAGTGTAAATAATATCATTAACAAAGGAGGTACTATACTTAAAACAGCACGTTCTAAAGAGTTTATAACAAAAGAAGGGCGAAAAAAAGCTTACGAAAGTTTAAAAGAAAACAAGGTAGATGCACTAGTGGTTATTGGTGGTGATGGTTCTTTTACAGGAGGAGTGGTTTTTAATAAAGAATTTAACTTTCCGGTAATAGGAATTCCTGGTACGATAGACAATGATATCTATGGGACAACGCATACCATAGGCTACGATACTGCATTAAACACTGCAGTTGAGGCAATAGATAAGATTAGAGATACGGCATCGTCTCATAACAGACTTTTCTTTGTGGAAGTGATGGGAAGAGATGCAGGTTTTATAGCTTTAAATGCCGGAGTCGGAGCAGGAGCAGAAGAAATTCTAATTCCAGAAGAAGATTTAGGGCTAGAAAGAATGCTAGAGTCTTTAAAGAAAAGTAGACGAACAGGAAAGTCATCAAGTATTGTTGTGGTTTCTGAAGGAGATAAAACAGGTAGAAATGTTTTTGAATTAGCGGATTATGTAGAAAAAAACTTGCCAGAATATGAAGTGAGGGTTTCCGTTTTAGGACACATGCAAAGAGGCGGATCGCCAACGTGTTTCGATAGAGTTTTAGCAAGTAGATTAGGTGTAAAAGCAGTTGAGTTATTGCTAGACGGACAAACGAACTTAATGGTTGGTTTACAAAATAATATGGTGGTTGCTACCAATTTAGAAAAAGCAATAAAAGGTCATAATGACATAGATATGGAGTTGCTAAGAGTCTCTGATATTATGACAACATAATTTTTAATAAGAATATTAAATAGTAAAGTGATGATAAAAGTAGGAATTAACGGATTTGGAAGAATAGGTAGATTAGCTTTCCGTTCTGCCATGAAAAGAAACAATGTGCAAGTAGTTGCCATTAATGATTTGTTAGATGTAGAGTATTTAGCCTATTTGTTAAAGTATGATTCGGTTCATGGTCGTTTTGATGGTGAAGTAACGGTAAAAGACGGTAACCTAGTTGTAAACGAACAAATTATTAGAGTATCAGCTGAAAGAAATCCAGAAAATTTAAAATGGAACGAAGTAGGAGCTGAGTATATTATTGAATCAACAGGTTTTTTTACAGATCAAGATAAAGCAGCGTTGCATATAAAAGGAGGTGCTAAAAAAGTAATTATTTCAGCGCCATCAAAAGATGCTAAAATGTATGTGATGGGAGTAAATCATGCTGAGATGAAAGCAGACGAACTTATTGTTTCTAATGCTTCTTGTACAACAAACTGTTTGGCGCCATTAGTAAAAGTTATTAATGATGCTTATGGGTTGACGGAAGGATTAATGACAACTGTTCATGCAGCAACATCTACTCAGAATACTGTTGATGGACCAAATAAAAAATGGAGAAGAGGTCGTTCTGTAATAAACAATATTATACCTACTTCTACCGGAGCTGCAGAAGCAGTAACAAAAGTAATTCCGTCTATGAATGGTAAATTAACAGGAATGGCAGTAAGAGTTCCTGTAGCAGATGTTTCATTAGTTGATTTAACTTTTAAAACTGAAAAAGCAACGTCATTAAAAGAAATTATGGCAACTTTTAAAGCTGCTTCAGAAAACGAATTTAAAGGCATAATAGGATATACTGAAGACGAAGTTGTTTCTCAAGATTTTGTATCAGAAACAAGAACTTCTGTTGTTGATGCTGACGCAAGTTTAGAGCTAAATGAAAAATTTTTTAAAATTATTTCTTGGTATGATAACGAGTATGGTTATGCAACGAAGATTGTTGATTTATTAGAGTATTCAGCCTCTTTATAATAAAAAAGAATATAAAAAAAATATCAATTCCCGCTTATAGCGGGAATTTTTAGTTAATTTTAAAACGATGGAAATAGCAATTATAGCACATGACGGAATGAAAGCAGAAATGGTTCAGTTTTTAAATGAACATAAAACCATTTTACTTCAAAAAAACATATCATTAGTATCAACAGGAACCACAGGTTCTAAAGCTGAAAAGGCAGGTTTTAAAGTAACGAAGTTCTTATCTGGTCCTTTTGGTGGTGATGCTCAAATAGCAGCAAGGGTTGCTGAGGGTAAATGTAATATGGTGTTGTTTTTTAGAGATCCTAATGAAAAACATCCACACGAGCCAGACATTACTATGTTATTGCGTTTGTGTGATGTACATGATGTTCCGTTAGCAACAAATCCTGCAACCGCAGAACTGTTAATGAAGGCATTGTAAATAAAAAAAAGTATTCTTATTAAAATAGTAAACCTATATTTAAATAATCTATTTTGAAATTAGAATAATCAATAAGAATTAAAACTTTAAGAAAACCCAAATGATACATTTAATAGTAGGGAATACTGGTTCGGGAAAAACAACATACTCGGCTGAACTAAAAAAAGAAACAAAAGGTGTTGTTTTTTCGATTGATAAATGGAATAAAACGCTTTTTCTTGCTGATAAAAAAGCAACAGATGGTTTAGAGTGGTTTTTAGAAAAAATAAATAGAGCAGAAAAAGTAATACTAGAATTAGTAGAGCAGTTAGAGAGTTCAAAAACAGACAGTATTCTAGATTTAGGATTGTCGAAGTTTGAGCATAGAGAAAAATTCAGACAATTTGCAGAAGCTAATGGTTATGAAATTAAAATCCACTTTTTAGATATTTCAAAAGAAACACGATTTAAAAGAGTTTTAAAAAGAAATAGTGAAAAAGGAGATACGTTCCAGTTTGAAGTAAGTAAAGAAGATTTCGATTTTATGGAAACATGGTTTGAAAAACCTACTGAAAAAGAACTTAAATATGGAGTGATTATTACCGCTTAAAATTTCGTGGAACTTTAAAATAAACTAGCTGTTAAAACTTCTATTTAACAGCAATCATACTAATCTCTACATTTACAAACTTAGGTAAATTGGCAACTTCAACAGTTTCTCTAGCGGGCGCAGTAGCTTCGTTAAAATAGGTAGCATACACGCTGTTTATTTTAGAAAAGTTATGCATATCAGAAATAAAAATAGACGATTTTACGACGTTTTCAAAAGTCATTTCAGCAGCAGCTAAAACTTCTTTCATGTTTTCCATAACTTGTTTTGTTTCAGATTCAATAGAATCCATAACTAATTCACCTGTTTTAGGATCTAAAGCAATCTGACCAGAAGTATATAATGTGTTTCCGCTTAAAACAGCTTGGTTATATGGTCCAATAGGAGCAGGAGCTTTACTTGTTGTTATAATTTTTTTCATCTTATTTATGGATAAATTTAAAATTGATTAAGTATTCTTTTTTAGAATAAAGCTCTATCTGGCGGCTTGTTTTTGTCCCATTTTAAATCACTTAAAACAGATGATTTTACTCCGATAAAGAAGTTATAAGAAGAGTTTATTCCGAAAGGAGTCCAATTAAAATTCAATCGCCAACTATCTAAATCCCTAGAAAAAGAAAGTCTTGTGTAAGTAAAAGCGTTCTCTTTAACATCATAACCAGATGAAAAACCAACGTTCCATTTAGGCGTTAACTCTACGTTTCCGCTAAACATTAAAGAATTACTACCAACACTACTTGTAAGTCCGTTATCTGAGTAGTTTAAGGCGTAAGCTAAATTTAGTGTCCATGGTATTTTAGCACCATATAGTTTTGTTTCTTTCGTTTCGCTTTTATTCTGTTTGTTATCAGGGTTGTTGGGGAAGCCATTTGTAGGCGACATGTTTTCTCCAAACAAATCAGGAGTGTCTTGTGCACCATTTCCTGAGTTTTTAGACTCCTCTTTATCGCCTTCTTTTTTCTTCTCAAAATCTTTGCTAGATAAAGAGTAGTTAGCGGTAATACCAAAGTTAGTAAGTCTTAAAATATTAGCATTAAACTTATTTATTCTTTGTCCTTCATTATTTACCTGATAAGGATCAAATCTTGCATTGGCATTTAAAGCTAATTTGTCTTTAAAAAGCCGCGTTCCTGCATTTGCAGTAACAGGACTCCAGCGTAAGCTATCAGCAGCTATATTGTAGCTAGTACTAAAATTTAAATTATTAAGAATGGTGACTTTTGTATCTTCCTCATCACTATCGGGATCTTTCGGAGCAACTTTAGCTTCTAAAACATTATTAACAGAAATACCAATAGAGTTTGAAACACCACTTCCTGGCCTGCCATATATTCCTCCTTCAAAAGGAGAATAGGTTAGTAAATCAGTGGGGTCTGAACTTTGTTGAACTTGTAAGTCGTAATTTTCAGCAAAATCAGGTCTGTATCCATAAGAAATAGAAGGTCTAATTGTATGTCTTATGGCTTTTAATCTTCCTTTTTTAAAGTTAAATGTTCCATAGATGTTTGTTGATAAAGAAACTCCTAAATTGTATTCGTTAAAACGGTTAAAACCACTAATAGTATCGTTTACAACTGTACCTAAATTACCACTTGAATTAGTAAGTGTAGGATCATATTTTTTATTGATTTTATCAAAATACCAAACATCCTTATAACTAACACTTGGTGATAATGTAAAATATTTAAAAGCCTTTAAGTTTGTATTGGTACTTAAACGATGTTGAATTCCTTTTTTTGCTGTTCTAAACATTTTATCAGTAAAAAACTCATCATCAGTAGTATTTATTTGATACTGACCTTGCATACTGTAGTTCAAACCCATTTTCTGAATAGGATTGGTTTTAACTCCGTTTTTACCAGCAAAGGGATAAATACGATCCATATTTAACTGTAAAGATGGAAGCGTCATTGTTATTTGTTCGGTATTGGTGTTTTGTGAATGTGTTGCTGTTACATTTATATTAAAAGGAGTGCCAACAAATTTTTTGTAATATGAAATAGATGAACTTAAGGTGTTTGTTAAAAACTGAGAATTGTTAAATTCATTTAATGATTGCCTATAATAAGTACTACTACCTAAGTTGACAGAAGCAGAAAAACGAGAGTTTGGACTCGATTTAGTATCTTGACTATGGCTCCAACGAAGATTAAAGTTAGACGATTTACTGTAGTTACTTAAACCTCTAATTCCTTGAATTATATTTTCATAACGAATACTAAAATTACCACTAAATTTATAACGAACATAGTAATTAGAATCAGCTCTTAATCCCCAACTTCCGTTAGTGTAAAGATCTCCTAAAACAGTTAAATCAAAATAATCACTTAAAGCAAAGTAGTATCCACCGTTTTGTAAAAAGAAACCTTGACTGTTACTATCACCATATGAAGGAATAATAAAACCAGAGGTTCTTTCATTGGTCATAGGAAAATAAGCGAAAGGTAAATATACAGGTGTAGGAACATCAGCTAAAACTAAATTACTACCACCTACAATTATTTTTTTACCAGGAACTAGTTTTGCTTTACTTGTTTGAATGTAATAATCTGGATTTTTCTTTTTAGAGGTTGTAAAACGAAGTCTTCGCATGTAAATAGTAGAGTCATTTACACGTTTTGTTTTTTGAGCATAGGTTATAATTTCACCTTGCACCGTTTTTACACCGTAAACTAGTGCTTTTTTTGTTTTAAAGTTGAATAAAATGGAGTCTTGCTCAGATTCTTGATCACCTTGTTTAAAAATAGGACGTTGATGATAACCTAAGCTATCTTTTATTCCTTTGGCATAAACAGTATTGTTCTTATAGTCTAAAACAATTATACCTGCTTTTAAATCAATATCAGTATAAATTACTTGTGCTTTATTGTATAAGGTTACAGTTTTATTTTTTGCGTTTTGTATTGTATAATCTTCGGCATTGTGTGTAATGATTCCATCAATAACCTCTTTAGGCTTAATAGAATCGTTTACAATCGAATCATTTTTTAGGTTTAATAATTCACCTTTTTTCAAATCAATCAAACTATCTTTTGATATATTTAAAATTGGCTTTTTTTTAGATTTTTGAGAAGGAATTCCTTTTTTATCAAAATCTTGAGCTACACTTAATTGAAAACAAAAAAGGTAGGAAATTAAAAGTATGTAAGTTAGATTTGTTCGCAATGTTATAAATACTATTTTTGTGTTATATTTAAAAACTTTGGCGTACTATTTGAATGCCTAAATATAAAATCCAAAAATAGTTAAATTTTATTGATGCAATTCTTAAAATTACGTAAATATAATCACTTGAAAAATTATTTTTTATTTTTAACCACAATATGCATGTTATTGGGGTTTACAACAGCGCTTTCTGCACAAAAAAAATATACTATTGTTTTAGATGCAGGTCACGGAGGAAAAGATCCTGGTAATATAGGTAATGGTTATAAGGAAGCTAAGGTTGCTTTAAGAATCGCTTTAGATGTTGGTAAAGAATTATCAACAGCTAGAGATGTTGAAGTTTTATACACTAGAAAGAAAGATGTTTTTGTAGAATTACATAATAGGGCAAAAATCGCAAACACTAAAAAGGCAGATTTATTTGTTTCTATTCATTGTGATGCTTTTCATAAGTCAGAACCTAACGGAGCAGGAACGTTTGTTTTAGGATTAAGTGGTAATAAAGAAAATTTAGAAATATCTAAACGAGAAAACGCTGTAATTTTATTAGAGGACAATTATAAACAAAATTATGATTATGATCCTAATTCGCCTGAATCAGTTATTGGTTTATCAGTACTTCAGGAAGAGAATTTAGATAACAGTTTAGGTATTGCAAGTTTTATTCAAAGCAATTTTGTTTCTATTAAAAGAGTTAATAGAAAAGTAAAGCAAGCTAATTTTTTAGTGTTAAGAGAAACTGTAATGCCTAGTGTTTTAATAGAATTAGGGTTTTTAACAAATAAAAAAGAAGGTAAATTCTTAAATACAAGAGCTGGACAGATAAAAATGGCAAAAGCAATTGGTGATGCTATTAAAAAATATGTAGACAGGTTAAAGTTAAATACGATTCAGAATACCGTAATAGCTAAAGCAGAGGAGAAAAACCCGATAGAAAAAAAGATTATAAAGGATGTTAGTGTGCCTAAAAAAGTAGTGAAAGTAAAAACAACAACGAAAAAGGCCACAACCAATATTGCAAGTAATAAAATACAACCATCAGGAATTGCTTTTAAAGTGCAAATTGCAGCATCAAAAAGAAAGTTAAATAAAAATAATTTTAACTTTAGAGGATTAGAAAATATTGAGTCGATGTTTATAGGTGATTACTATAAGTATTATTACGGAACCTCTTCTAGTTTTGTAGATGTGAAAAAGACTTTAAGTGCAGTGAAAAAAATGGGGTTTAAAGGTGCTTGGGTTGTTGCTTTTAAAGATGGACAAAAAATTCCTATCAAAGAAGCATTGAAAAACCTTTAATTTAGAGGTGTTCTACATTTATACTTTCAAAATTATTACTATTTTCGTGCTATAACTTTTTTATATGTCAAAAGAACTAAAAACGGGTGTTGTTGCTGTACTAATTATAGCCGTATTTATATGGGGATTCAATTTCTTAAAAGGTCAAGATTTATTTAGTGGTAGTAGCAGATATTTTTATGTTGAATACAAAGATATTAACGGCTTAAATAAAGCTAGTGCTGTAACTATTAATGGTTTAGAGGTTGGTCGTATTGATGAGATTTCATTTGATGCAACTCCAGAAAAACAAGGTGTTTTATTGGTGAAAATTTCTTTAGATACTGATTTTAGCTTCTCTAAAAACAGTATTGCTAAAATTTATTCAGCAAGTATAATGGGAGGGCAAAGTTTAGCTATTGTTCCGACATACAGCGGAGAAACGGCCGTTTCAGGAGATTATCTTAAAGGAGAGGTAGAATCTGGTCTTTTTTCTTCAGTAGAAGATAAGTTAGAACCTATTCAATCTAAACTACAAAATGTGTTGGTAGGAGCCGATACATTGCTAACTGGATTGAATACCGTTTTAGATGAAAAATCAAGAAAAAGCTTAAATAGAAGTATTATAGGTTTAGAAGGAACGATTTCTGATGTTCGAAAAACATTAACATCTGTAAATACTTTATTATCTGATAATAAAGAAAACTTAAACGCAACCTTAGCAAATACTAAAAAAATTACTGATAATTTTTCTAAAATATCTGACGATTTAGCAAAAGCTAATCTAGGAGAAACAGTTAATAAATTAGAAGCAACATTAGCAAACGTAAATGGTTTATTAGCAAATATGAAGGCTGGTAAAGGAACTTTAGGTAAGTTAATGACCGACGATAAAATGTACACAAACTTAACCAATGCCTCTAAAGAAATGGAAGAGTTGTTACGTGAAATGAAATTAAATCCAAAACGATTTGTTCATTTTTCATTATTTGGTAAAAAAGCAAAACCATATAATGAAGAAAGTAATACCAAAAATGTAAGTACGAAGTAACTTATAATTATTAAAAACTAACAAAACTTAATACTTAAAGAACGATGGAGAAATACATGCCTAACATCTTTTTTGCAGCTATTTTAATTGCGGGAATAGGATTTTTTGTAATGAATGTTCGAAAACTTGTCCGAAACATAAAATTAGGAAAAGATATAGATAGAACAGATAGAAAACCTGAACGTTGGAAAAACATGGCTAAAATAGCCTTAGGACAATATAAAATGGTACGTCGCCCAGTTTCTGGAATTTTACACGTAGTAGTTTATGTAGGTTTTATTTTGATTAATATCGAAATGTTAGAAATCGTTATAGATGGTTTATTTGGTACACATCGTGTTTTTCAACCAATCTTAGGAGATGCTATCTATGGATTCTTAATTGCTAATTTCGAAATTTTAGCAGCCTTAGTTTTTGTAGCTGTTGTTATATTTTGGTTTAGAAGAAATATCGAAAAAGTAAAGCGTTTTTGGAGTAAAGAAATGACAGGTTGGCCTAAAAATGATGGAAACATTATTTTATATTTCGAAATGGTTTTAATGTCGTTATTCTTAATAATGAATGCTACGGATGCTGCTTTTCAAGAATCAGGAGCGGGAAATGTAGTTTCTCAATTTATAGCGCCTTGGTTTTCTGGGTTTTCACCAGAAGCATTACACACTATAGAAAAATCAGCTTGGTGGGTACATATTATAGGTATTTTAGTTTTCTTAAACTACTTATATTACTCTAAACACTTACATATTTTGTTAGCTTTCCCAAATACATTTTTCGCAAATTTAAAGCCAAAAGGACAGTTTAATAACTTAGAAGCTGTTACGAATGAAGTAAAAATGATGATGGATCCAGATGCAGATCCGTATGCAATGCCAGAAGAAGGAGCAGAAGAGGAAGTGCCTGCAAAGTTTGGTGCGTCGGACGTTACCGATTTAAACTGGGTACAGTTAATGAATGCATATACGTGTACAGAATGTGGGCGATGTACATCTTCTTGTCCTGCAAGTTTAACGGGTAAAGAGTTGTCGCCTCGTAAAATTATGATGGATACCCGAGATCGTTTAGAGGAAGTAGGGAAAAACATCGATGCAAACAACGGAGTATTTAAAGATGACGGAAAGCAGTTATTAAACGATTATATTTCTCCAGAAGAATTATGGGCGTGTACAAGTTGTAATGCTTGTGTGCAAGAATGTCCTATAGGTATTGATCCTTTATCTATTATTATGGAAATGCGTCGTTATTTAGTAATGGAAGAATCTGCAGCTCCACAAGAGTTAAATGCAATGATGACCAATATCGAAAATAACGGAGCACCTTGGCAGTATAGTCAACAAGATAGATTAAACTGGAAAGACGAAGATTAATCAATACATCAATTTGACAGTGTAATTATTGTCAGTTCGAGTGATTTTTCTGGAGAATGAAGAAAAATTGTATCGAGAATATTTAGAAAAAAAGCATATCAATTAAAAAACATAAAATTATGAACGTACCAACAATGGCAGATATGATGGCTCAAGGAAAACAACCAGAAGTGTTGTTTTGGGTAGGAGCAGCTGGAAGTTATGATGATAGAGCAAAGAAAATAACCAAATCGTTTGTAAAAATATTAAATACAGCAGGAGTAGATTTTGCTGTTTTAGGTACAGAAGAAAGTTCAACTGGTGATGCTGCTAAGCGTGCAGGAAACGAGTTTTTGTTTCAAATGCAAGCAATGACAAATATCGAGGTTTTAAATGCTTACGAAGTAAAAACAATAGTTACCTGTGACCCACATTCATTTAATACATTAAAAAATGAATACCCTGGTTTGGGAGGTAAATATGAGGTATATCACCACACGCAGTTTATTAGTAAATTAATAAGTGATGGTCGTTTAGCTATAGATGACGCTAATTTAAAGGGAAAACGAGTAACCTATCACGATCCTTGTTATTTAGGTCGCGCAAACGATGTATATGAAAGTCCGCGTGCTTTAATTCGTAGTTTGGGTGTTAAAATGACAGAGATGAAGCGTAGTAAGTCTACTGCTTTATGCTGTGGTGCTGGTGGCGCACAGATGTTTAAAGATGCCGAAAGAGGAGACAAAGAGATAAATGTTTTAAGAACAGAAGATGCTTTAGAAACCAATCCGCAAATCATCGCAACCGGTTGTCCTTATTGTAATACAATGATGACTGATGGTGTAAAGTTTAAGTTAAAAGAAGATCAAGTAGTTGTAAAAGATATTGCCGAACTAATTGCAGAAGCAAATAATTTATAAAATAAAAATATAGTGAATAATTCTCGACTGCGCTCGAACAGACACCAAAATAGGTCTTTTCGAGCGCAGTCGAGAGGTTTTAATCAAAATTTAAAATGATAAAAAACTATATAAAAGCAGCACGTTTGCGAACCTTACCATTATCTATTTCAGGAATTGTTGTGGGGGCTTTTTTAGCAAAATTTTCAGTTCCTCTTATAGGCGGAGTTGAATTTGACGGACTTTTAGATGTTAATTTTTTGAATGAAAAAAACTATTTAATTTTTATTCTTGCGATACTCACAACGATTGGTTTTCAGGTTTTATCAAACTTTGCGAATGATTATGGAGATGGCGTAAAAGGAACTGATGATAATAGAGAAGGGGAAGCTCGTATGGTTTCCTCGGGCGCAATTACGCCAAAACAAATGAAAATGGCAATGATCGTTACCGGAGCAATAACTTTGGTAATCGCACTTTTACTTATTTATGTTTCTTTCGGAAAAGACAATTTTTTATATTCATTGATTTTCTTTTTATTAGGAGCCACATCTATCGTTGCAGCAATTAAATACACCGTAGGCAAATCAGCCTATGGTTATAGCGGTTTTGGTGATGTTTTTGTCTTTGTTTTCTTTGGGTTATTAGCAGTTGTAGGAACCTATTTTTTATACACAAAACAGTTAAACCTTGTTGTTTTTTTACCCGCAATAACTGTCGGTTTACTAAGTACAGCAGTTTTAAACTTAAATAATATGCGAGATCGTGTAAACGATGCAAAAGTTAACAAAAACACATTAGTAGTTAAAGTAGGTGCGAAATCTGCTAAAAATTACCATTATAGTTTACTTATTTTATCGTTTATAACTGCAATATTATATGTGGTAATAAACTACCAATCGACATGGCAGTTTTTATTTTTAATAGCCTATATACCAATAGTAAAACACGTAATATTTGTGTATAAAAATAAAGAAGAAGTACTGTTAGATGGTGAATTAAAAAAAGTAGCATTAAGTACATTCTTGTTTGCAATACTATTCGGATTGGGTAATATTTTGTAAACAGAAAAAACAATTTTAAAGAACAATTATGAAAACAATAAAGATAATTTTAGGAATCGTTTCTGCTTTAGTAATCATGTTTTTACTAACAGGAGTAGTTATTACCGAGGTTACTTATACCGCCGAAATAGAAATAGATAAGCCACTAAACGAAGTTTTCGAAAACGTAGCCAATGTCGATTTAATGAAAAATTGGTTACCAGATATTAAGTCCATTCAAGTAATTGAAAAAAAACCAGGAATAATAGGAAGTACCTATACTATTACTGCGATAAATAACGGACAAGAAATAAAAATGATTCAGAAAATAACGGCCTATATTCCGAATCAAAAAATCACTTATCAGTTCGATTCAGCTCAAATGATAAAAACAGATGATTTTAATTTTATCGCCAACGGAAATAAAACAAAACTAGTCCAAAATTGCAGTGTAAATAGCAAATCATATATGACCGCTTGTTTGTTTCCTTATTTTAAAGGAACCTTTAAAGAGTTAAGTTTAGGTTATATGAATCAATTAAAAACAATGCTAGAAAAATAATTTTTTGGGCGTTCGAGCGGGCTTTACATTACAATCTTTTACTCGTGCCTCACAAAAGGATTTTCATTGCAATCCCTAACGCAAACCAATAATCGGTTAAAATGATAACAGCAACATATCATAAACACATTCTTAATTTTAAACAAGCTAGCGGAACATCTCGCGGTGTTTTAAAAACCAAAGAAACTTGGTTTATCAAGTTGTCAAAAGATAACAAACAAGGTTTTGGTGAATGCGGATTGTTTAGAGGATTAAGTGTTGATGATATACCAAACTACGAAGAGAAACTAAAATGGGTTTGCCAAAATATTAATGTAAGTTTAGCCGTTTTATTAGCAGAAACGATTCATTATCCGAGTATTCAATTCGGATTAGAACAAGCGTTTTTATCTTTAGGAGCTAAAAATCCGTTTGAATTATTTCCATCAGATTTTACGGAAGGAAAACAAAATATATCCATCAACGGATTAATTTGGATGGGTGATAAATCTTTTATGCAACAGCAAATAAAAGATAAATTACAACAAGGCTTTTCAACAATTAAAATGAAAATTGGCGCAATTGATTTTGATACAGAAATCAACTTGTTAAAATCGATACGAAAAGAATTCTCATCAAAAGAAATCACTTTACGCGTTGATGCAAACGGAGGATTTACACCAGAGAATGCTTTAGGAAAATTAAATCAACTAGCTGAATTAGAAATTCATTCCATCGAACAGCCTATAAAACAAGGTCAGTGGCAAGAAATGGCAGCTTTGTGTGAAAACACACCATTGCCAATTGCTTTAGACGAAGAGTTGATAGGTATTTTTCCATCCGAAGAAAAAGAAAAATGCATCCAAACCATACAACCACAGTATATTATTTTAAAACCGAGTTTAGTAGGCGGATTTAAAGGTAGTGAAGAATGGATTTCTATAGCCAAAAAATACAATGCCGATAATTGGATCACGTCAGCATTAGAAAGTAATATTGGGTTAAACGCCATTGCACAATGGACATATGTTTTAAACACTAAATTGCCACAAGGTTTAGGGACTGGTAGTTTGTTTACCAATAATTTCGAGAGTCCGTTAGAAGTTTTAAACGGGAGTTTAGCATACGATCCATTAAAGAAATGGCAATTTAATTTAGACTAACGTCATTCTGAACTTGTTTCAGAATCTCATAAATATTTATAACATATGAATTTCATACAGCAAGCATATAAAGGGCGAAACGATTGGATTTATTATTTAGCGGGTATTTTGTTTGTTATATTCGGTTGGCAATTTATAGGTATTATTCCTTTGTCAGTTTTAGCGGCATTGCATTCGGATGATTTTGCTGAATTTTCTCGTGCTGCAAATGATAGCTTTATGAGCTTAGGAATCAATAAAAACTTGTTTTTGTTTTTAATGATATTCATGTTTGCTATCGGTTTACTTTTTTTATTCTTAACGATAAAGTATATTCATAAAAGAGCTGTAAAAACACTAATAACAAGCAGAGAAACTATTGATTGGAATCGATTTTGGTTCGGATTTATAACTTGGGGAATTGTAGCGATAAGTATTACATTATTGGGTGTTTTTTTAGAGCCAGAATTGTACACATGGAATTTTAAACCACTTCCGTTTTTTACTTTAGTAGCTATTTCTTTTTTGTTTTTGCCATTGCAAACAAGTTTCGAGGAATTGTTATTTAGAGGTTATTTTATGCAAGGAATAGGAACTTGGTTTAAAAACAGATGGATGCCTTTAATTATAACTTCAGTAGCTTTTGGTTTGTTACATGGTGCAAATCCTGAGGTTGAAAAACTGGGCTATATTTCTATGGTATTTTATATAGGAACAGGCTTCTTTTTTGGAATTACAACTTTAATGGATGAAGGGACAGAATTAGCCTTGGGTTTACATGCCGTAAATAATATTATAGCAGCTTTTTTAGTAACTACCGATTGGATGGTTTTTCAAACAGATGCTTTATTTATTGATACTTCTGAGCCTTCGGTAGGTTCTGAAATGTTTTTATCTGTTTTTGTATTGTATCCGTTACTGTTATTCTTATTTTCTAAAAAATATGGGTGGACAAACTGGAAAGATAAGTTGGTAGGTAAAATTGAAAAACCAATATAAACGGCATTACGAGGCAGAATAACGAAGTAATCCCTAACTTGATATTAGTTTATTTTAGTAAAAATGGATACATGAAAAATCAGTTTCATAAAAATTTTAAATTAAACGGAGCATCATTTTCATCCGAAGAAGAACTGATTGCTTTTTCTGAAAATATTTCAAGTTCGGTAACTTCTTTTTTAACGGACTGGTTTAATGAAAAGGATTTTGTAATTGTACAAACATCGGGTTCTACAGGAAAACCAAAACCAATACAGTTACAAAAAGAGTTTATGAGAAACTCGGCTTTTGCTACAGGAGAATTTTTTGGTTTAAAAGAAAATACAACAGCGTTGTTGTGTTTGTCTACCGATTATATTGCGGGTAAAATGATGTTGGTACGCGCTTTAACTTTAGGTTGGCAGTTAGATGTTGTTGCCCCAGGTTCTAGCCCGTTAAAAGGCTTAAAAAAGCAGTATGATTTCTCTGCAATGGTTCCGTTACAGCTAAGAAATTCGTTGAATGAATTGCATAAAATAGATCAATTAATTGTTGGCGGTGGCTTAGTATCAAATGATTTAATTTCAGCGATTCAAAACATTGCTACAAAAGTATTTGCTACATACGGAATGACAGAAACGATTACGCATATTGCTGTTAAGAATCTAAATAATTTGTTACTTCGAGCGGAGTCGAGAAGTCTTTATAAAACACTTCCAAATGTTTTAATAAGTCAGGATGATAGAAACTGCCTAATAATCGAAGCTCCAAAAGTAACATCAGAAATAATTACGACAAATGATGTTGTAAAACTTGTTTCTAAAACCGAGTTTAAATGGTTAGGACGTTACGATAATGTTATAAATTCTGGCGGAATAAAACTACATCCGGAGAAAATAGAAGAGAAGTTATCAGAAATTATTGACCAACGTTTCTTTGTATCAGGAATTAAAGATAAAGTTTTAGGAGAAAAGTTAATTCTTATTATTGAAGATGTCACTTCAAGCGAAGTAGAGAGTTTTTTGTTATCAGAAATTAAAAAAGAGACATTACTTTCTAAATTCGAAATCCCTAAAGAAATTTATTTTCTACCTCAGTTTATAGAAACGGAAACAAAAAAAATCCAACGAAAAAAAACGTTGGATTTAGTTAAGTTTTAAAATATTATATAGTTATTACATAACCATACTGTGATATACATTTTGTACATCATCATCATCTTCTAATTTTTCTAAAAGCTTTTCAACGTCAGCCTGCTGTTCTTCTGAAAGCTTAGTAGTAGTAGTTGGAATTCTTTCAAACCCTGAAGAGATAATTTCTATATTATTTTCTTCAAAATAAGATTGAATAGCGCCAAATTGTTCAAACGGAGCATAGATAATAATACCTTCATCGTCATTAAAAACCTCTTCAACTTCAAAATCGATTAATTCTAGTTCTAACTCTTCTAAATCGACTTTAATATCTTCTTTTTTGACAGTAAAATTACAAACACGATCAAACATAAAAACTACGGATCCTGATGTACCTAAGTTACCATCACATTTATTAAAAATAGCACGTACATTTGCTACAGTTCTGTTATTATTATCGGTTGCAGTTTCTACAACAATCGCAATACCGTGTGGCGCATAACCTTCAAATAAAGCTTCTTTGTAATCGCTTGTATCTTTATCGGCAGCTTTTTTAATAGCGCGTTCTACATTGTCTTTAGGCATGTTTGCTGCCTTTGCGTTTTGCATTACAGCTCTTAAACGCGAATTTGTATCAGGATTCGGACCTCCGTCTTTAATTGCCATTACAATATCTTTACCAATTCTGGTAAATGTTTTAGCCATTGCAGACCAACGCTTCATTTTACGTCCTTTTCTAAGTTCGAATGCTCTTCCCATTTTTTAAGTTTTGTTTATGCAACGGCAAATGTAACTATTGCATTATTTAATTACAATTAAAATCTTTTTTTGATAATCAGATTATTTTCTTTTTCGTCGTAAGCTCGCCATGTACCCGATTTCTTTCCGTTTTTGTAGCTTCCTTTTATTTTTATATTTCCATTAGGGTAATACATTTTATATCTTCCGTCAAGTAAACCATCATCTAGTTGTACTTCAAACTTTAGTTTTCCGCCACTATAATATTCCTTGTACTCATTCGCGCTTAAATCAGAAGGATTAATTTCTTTGATGTTAAAAATAGCATCAGCAGGTTTTACAGAAAGGCTGTCTTTTTTGGGACTTAGTTTTAAAGTGAGTTCTTTTTTTAATTTTTGATTAATAGATACCTGTTCTTTAACATATCCTGGTTCATTAAAAGTAGTTGTGATATTACTTTTAAAAATATTTCCTTCAGAAGTTAATTGAATACCAAGTTGATTGAAACAGATAAAATAATCTTTGTTTTCCTTTATTTGAAGCTGTGTTTTTTTATCAACAAAACTAACTAAATCATTATAAATGTAAGGCGTATTTATATAGGTGAAAATGGTAGACTTGTTGTCGAATAGATAGTTGAACTCTTTAAATTCTTTAGAGGAAGCTAAAGTGTAATTGGTAATGTTATTGTTAATGATTTCTTTTAAAGTATTCGGATTCGCACTAAAAACAACATAATCATTAATAATAGTAAAATATGGTTTTTCCATTTTTTTAAACATATTACCAGCAACTATTTTAAAGAAACCTTTTAGGTCTAAAAAGTTAATAGTGTGTTTTTTGTAGGTAATTTGTTTAAATTGTAATGGTGTTTTTTCTTTTATTTTTGATAAAATGAAATTCAAATTTTCAGAAGCGTCATCAATATCAGTAGTTTTAAAAATTGCCGCAACATCTTTTTTGTTTCTAGAAAGCGAAGAATTAAAGTGTATCAATGCAATTTCATCACCAATCCAACTGTACACATTTTCTTTTATATTGATGTCGAGTGTGTTTTCGATTTCTTTAATTTGCTGATTGTATGCTTCAAATTCTAGAGGCTTCTCTTTTTTTAATTCTTCGAAGTTTTCTTGAAAGGTATTAAAGCTATCAAAAGCAAAACTTACGTATAACGCAGTATTTTTTGGAGCGACATTGGCAATAGTTCTTTTACCTTTTCCTGATTTTTGAATGGCAGTTAAGTAACTTTCTGAGTTTTCCTGCACATTGGTAAAACCTTCTGCCTGAATAATAGTTCCTTCAATTAAAGAAACATCAAAACCAGAATAATAAAGTGAGTTTTGAATATTTTCAACGACTTCTTTGTTGGCTTTATTTGTAAAACAAGAAAGATATTTATGTAAGTATTTGTACTGAAAAAACACTTTAAAAAATCCGTCTTCAGGAGTTTCTTTAGTAATCTCCACAAAATTAACATCTCTACCAATTACGGGTTTTTGATATTGATTTATGGAGTTTTCTACTAAAATATGTGTGTACGAAGCTATTAATTGGTTTTTGATAAAAGCAATATGCAGTGTTTCTCTTTTATTCTTGTCGTACAGCTCTGTTATTTCATGGTTTTGAAATATTCTTTTTGTAATTTTAAAACCATCGCCTGTTAGTTGTGATATACTGCTTTTAAAAAAATCGAGTTTCGAAAGTTTCTCTAGGTCAACAATATATAAAAAGTCGTAATTTTTAGGTTTGTAAACATGTGCAGATATTAATACATCTCGCTCGCCAATAAAATTAAGAATGCTTTTTTGCTCTTTTACAATATTATCGAGTGTATTGGCACTTTTACTAATGTCTTTAAAATAGGCGTTCTTTTTAAGATGTTGCCATATTTCACTAGCATTAATTTCTTCCCAAGTATCAATAGGTCTTTCGGTATCTAAAATAAAAACAGCATCATTAGGTACAAGGTAAATAGGCTTTATATTATCTTCTTCAGCAAGTGTAAAAACATAAGTTTGATACGCTAAAAACCCCAAAAAGGCTAGTAGCAAAGTCCATAAAATCTTTTTTCTCATAACTAATGATGTATGAAATTATACTTGAATAACACCTAAATTAAATTTCTTTTCGATAGGAGCATGATCAGCAGCTTCAATACCCATAGAAATCCAAGTTCTAGTATCTAACGGATTTATAACTCCGTCTGTCCAAATTCTTGCAGCTGCATAATACGGTGAAATCTGCTTATCGTAACGAGATTTTATTTTGTCGAATAATTCAGCTTCTTTTTCAGGAGTAATTTCTTCTCCTTTTTTCTTTAAAGAGGCAGTTTCTATTTGTAATAAAACCTTTGCTGCAGAGTTTCCACTCATTACCGCTAATTCGGCACTTGGCCAAGCAGCAATTAATCTTGGGTCGTAAGCTTTACCACACATAGCATAGTTTCCTGCTCCGTATGAATTACCAATAACGATGGTGAATTTAGGAACAACTGAATTGCTTACAGCATTTACCATTTTGGCTCCATCTTTTATAATTCCGCCATGTTCAGATTTAGAACCTACCATAAAACCGGTAACATCTTGTAAGAAAACTAACGGTATTTTTTTCTGATTACAGTTAGCGATAAAACGAGTCGCTTTGTCGGCAGAATCGTTATAGATCACTCCACCAAACTGCATTTCTCCTTTTTTAGTTTTTACTAGTTTTCGTTGATTGGCAACAATACCAACGGCCCAACCATCAATACGACCGTAACCTGTAATAATTGTTTTTCCGTAGCCTTCTTTATATTGCTCAAATTCAGAATTATCAACCAAACGATTGATAATTTCTAACATGTCGTATTGTGCGTTTCTTTCTTTCGGAAGAATCCCAAAAATATCTTGTTCGTTTTCTTTTGGAGGAAAAGCTTCTTTACGGCTGTAGCCAGCTTTGTCGTAATCTCCGATTTTATCAACAACAAATTTTATTTTATCTAAAGCATCTTTGTCGTCTTTTGCTTTATAATCGGTAACACCAGAAATTTCGCAATGTGTTGTTGCGCCACCTAATGTTTCATTATCAATACTTTCGCCAATTGCAGCTTTTACTAAATAACTTCCTGCTAAGAAAATACTTCCTGTTTTGTCTACAATCATCGCTTCATCGCTCATAATTGGCAAATAAGCACCACCAGCAACACAGCTACCCATTATAGCAGAGATTTGGGTAATTCCCATACTGCTCATAATTGCATTGTTTCTGAAAATTCTTCCGAAGTGTTCTTTGTCTGGAAAAATTTCATCTTGTAATGGTAAATAAACACCAGCAGAATCTACTAAGTATATAATTGGTAATTTATTTTCTATTGATATTTCTTGTGCTCTTAAATTCTTTTTTCCTGTAATAGGAAACCAAGCGCCAGCTTTTACAGTGGCATCATTTGCAACAACAATACATTGTTTACCGCTAACATAACCTATTTTTACAACCACACCACCAGATGGGCATCCGCCGTGTTCTTTATACATTTCTTCGCCAGCAAAAGCACCGATTTCTATCGATTTAGTATTGTCATCTAAAAGATATTCAATACGCTCTCTTGCAGTTAATTTTCCTTTTTCGTGATGCTTATCAATACGTTTTTGCCCGCCACCTAATTTTACTTTGGCAAAGCGTGTGCGTAAGTCTGATGCTAAAAGTTTATTGTGGTCTTCGTTTTTGTTGAAGTTAAGATCCATTTGTAAGTTATTTGTTTGCGATTGCTAAAGTAAGAAAAACAGTTTATACTACAAGTCGTTTAAGTGTAGGATTGAATGATGTTTTCTATGGTTTTTGCAATTTCGTTGTTTCTAGATTGTTTGTTTAAAATGCGTGGTTCGGCTACACGTTCTTTACAGTTTTTAATAGCGCAAGTTTCACAAGTAACACCTACCGTTTTTTTTGTAAAGGTGTCTTCTTTAAAAAACTGAATTTTTTTCTTTAAATGAGGTGAAAGTAACATCCCTATGTTTACACTTCGGTTGTTGTTATCTTTAAAAGGATCGGCAGTTGCGGCAGATAATACTAAGTATTCGTTTTTAGTGTTTTCGTAAGAGGAAATTTGTATTCCGTAAGAAGAGTTTTTATCTGTCGATTTTTCTAATTCTTTTATTGTTTCTATAGAAAGCCATCTTCTGCAATAATGTTCGTTGTTTCTATTGGCATGTGGTGCTTGTTGCTGTGTAATATGTAGTTCTTTAGATAGTTTAAAAAACTCTGAGTTTTCTTTATGTGTAAACCGTAAAAAGAATAAATTTTTTATATTAAAATGCTTCGGTAAAATATTAGTTAATCGCTGATAAAACGTTTCGTCAGAGCAATTATAGTTTTTGGTTATTTTATGTAACTGTAACGGTTGCCATTCTTTTAATGAGAAAAAATGAGTTAAGTTTTTAATAAGATTTTCTTTCGGAATTATTAAAGCACCAGCAAAATAAGAAGCTATAAAATTGTTTAAAACCTGATCGAAACTCTCGAACTTTATCCAAGGAAAAGTATAAAGTCTATTCTCTATATTTAAATAGTTGTACGCTACTTCTTTGGCGTATATGAATGTTTTTTGAGCTTCGTTTACAGTGTCGTAAATGAGTAATGTTTTGTTTTTGGGGATGTAAATAGTTCTTAATTCTGATAATTTTCGATGCTTAGAAAGTTCCTCGTTATTAATAGTATAACCATATTCGCTAACTAAAATATCTTCTAAATCTTTAGAGTTAATAGGTTTGTTTAGGTTTATGTGGTATGCTTTGGCAAAAGTGACAACATTGTTTTCTATATCTTCAAAATAATTATTATGCGCCTCTTGGTAAGAGCGTAATGACGCTAAGAAGAAATTTTCTCGAGTTAAATTATAGTTTTGAGATATTTTTATAATCGTACTAATAAAAGCATTTACTTTAGCTGGAGCATTTGCTACAATATCTATTAAGTTGCTTTCTTTAATCCCGAATAAATCTAACGGAATTTCTTTTAAAATTTTAGATTGTAAAATCTCACCAATAGGAGCAAGATTTTTATCAAGTTTTAAAGAAACTAAATGATCATAAGCAACTTCTAACTTTTCTGAAAGAATAACAATTTTATCTGTTTTAGGATATTTCTTCCCCTTTTCAATCTCGTTTAAATAAGATTTTGATAAACCGGTAAGTTTAGCTAGCCCGAAAAGGGATAGTTTTTTGTCTGTACGTATTTGTTTTAGTTTTAATCCAAAAACAAGTCTAATATATTCTTCTTCCAAAATTTAAAATTAAAAGATTCGCAATTCAAAGGTATTAAAATTAGCGAATTAATAAAAATTAGAATATTTTAGTTATTTAGCGAACGTTCGCTATTTGTTTTCATTTATTTTTTATATCATTGAATTATCAATTAAAAAAATAAGTGGTTATGAGTCAGGATGTTTTAGTAAAAGGAATTCAATATGTAGGTTTTAATGAGGCTAATTATAAAAGTGTTTTAACAGATGGGGCAAAACTGTTTTTAACTAATCTTCATGAAGAATTCAACAAAAAGCGATTACAATTATTAGAGGAAAGAGAAATTGATCAGGCTTATTTTAATATGGGTAATTATCCTTCTTTTCCTTCAGAAACAAAAACTATTAGAGAAGGTGATTGGGTTTGTGCAGAATTGCCGCACGATTTATTAGATAGAAGAGTTGAGATTACTGGACCGGTAGATCGTAAAATGGTTATTAATGCATTAAATTCTGGTGCTAAAACTTTTATGGCAGATTTTGAAGATAGTAATTCTCCTAATATCTCAAATAATTTAGAAGGTCAGATTAACTTAAGAGACGCAAACAATAAAACAATCTCGTTTTATAATGAGAAAAAAAATAAAACATATTCATTAAATAATCAAACTGCAACGTTATTAGTAAGACCAAGAGGATTGCATTTAAATGAAAAACATTTTGTTATAAACGGAGAAGAAATGTCTGGTTCTTTGGTTGATTTCGGATTGTATTTTTTTCATAATATTAAAACCTTACAAGAGCAAAAATCAGCAACTTACTTTTACTTACCAAAATTAGAACATTATAAAGAAGCTCGTTGGTGGAATGATGTTTTTGTCTTTGCGCAAGACTATTTAAATATTCCGCAGAAAACAATAAAAGCAACGGTGTTGATTGAAACAATTACGGCTAGTTTTCAGTTGGATGAAATTATATATGAGTTAAAAGATCATATGGCTGGTTTAAACTGTGGTCGTTGGGATTATATTTTCTCATATATCAAAAAGTTTAGAAATCACAGAAATTTTATGGTTCCGAATAGAGATCAGGTAACAATGAAAACTCCGTTTATGGAAGCGTATTCTTTACGAGTAATTCAAACATGTCATAAACGAAAAGTACATGCAATGGGAGGTATGGCAGCGCAAATTCCGATTAAAAATGATGAAAAAGCTAATGACGCTGCTTTTGCAAAAGTATTTGCAGATAAGGAGCAAGAAGTAAAGAACGGTCATGATGGTACGTGGGTTGCACATCCTGGCTTGGTAAAAATAGCAATGGATGTTTTTAATGAAAATATGACTATGAAAAACCAAATTCATGTTTCTAGAGATGATGTAAAAATTTCTGAAGCTGACTTAGTTGAAATGCCAAAAGGAACTATTACTGAAGAGGGAATTAGAAAAAATATAAATGTTGGGGTCTTATATATCGAAAGTTGGTTGCGCGGAAACGGAGCGGCAGCTTTGTATAATTTAATGGAAGATGCTGCTACTGCAGAAATTTCAAGAACTCAGGTTTGGTTGTGGTTACATCGTAATGTAAAGATTGAAGATGGTAGGAATTTTAATCTTTCGATGTATCAATCATTAAAGAAAGAAGAGTTAGAAAAAATTAAAAATTTAGTAGGCGAAAGTAATTTTACAAATGGAAAATTTACACTAGCAATTGAGCTGTTTGATGAATTAGTTGTATCAAAAGAATACAAAGAGTTTTTAACGCTTTCGGCATACAAACACATATAAAAAAAAAGTGTCTCGCAACTACGGCAATAGTTTGCGAGACGGAATTATCAAAATCTAGAAAACTTCAATAATTAAAAAACAAACTTATGAAAAATTTAGCGCAAGGAAGTTATAATTCGGCACTAGAAACCGTAAAATCTCTTAAGAAAAAATACGGTAGTACTTGGGATGCTATTACTTCTGAAAATGCAGCTAGAATGATTACACAAAATCGTTTTAAAACAGGTTTAGAAATTGCTAAATATACAGCAGGTATCATGAGAAAAGATATGGCTGAATATGATGCAGATTCATCAAAATATACCCAATCTTTAGGTTGTTGGCACGGATTTGTGGCGCAGCAAAAAATGATAGCAGTAAAAAAACATCATCAAACAACTAATAAAAGATATTTGTATTTATCGGGTTGGATGGTAGCAGCGTTACGATCTGAATTTGGACCACTTCCTGATCAATCAATGCACGAAAAAACAGCTGTTTCTTCATTAATTAGCGAGATTTATGATTTTCTACGTCAAGCAGATGCAATTGAGTTAAATGATTTATTTAGAAGGTTAGAAAATGGTGAAGATGTACAAGATCAAATAGACAATTTTGAAACTCATATTGTGCCAATTATCGCAGATATTGATGCAGGTTTTGGTAACGAAGAAGCAACGTATCTTTTGGCTAAAAAAATGATTGAAGCTGGTGCTTGTGCTATTCAAATTGAAAATCAAGTTTCTGATGCAAAACAATGTGGACATCAAGACGGAAAAGTAACGGTTCCTCACGAAGATTTTATAGCAAAGTTAAATGCAATTAGATATGCCTTTTTAGAGTTAGGCGTAGAAGACGGAATTATAGTGGCGCGTACCGATTCTGAAGGCGCAGGTTTAACTCAGAAATTACCAGTAAGTCAAGAACCTGGAGATTTAGCATCGCAATATTTAGCTTTTGTAGAAGCAGAAGAAATTGCAATTGATAAAGCTAAAGAGGATGATGTTTTATTGAAGAGAAACGGAAAATTAGTGCGTCCGGTAAGATTGGCTAACGGATTGTATAAATTTAAGGAAGGTTCTAATATTGATAGAGTTGTGTTAGATTGTATTACGAGTTTACAGAATGGTGCCGATTTATTATGGATTGAAACGCCAACTCCGCATGTAGGGCAAATTGCAAATATGGTTAATAAGGTAAAAGAAGTTATACCTAATGCCAAATTAGTATATAATAATTCGCCTTCTTTTAATTGGACCTTAAACTTTCGTAATCAAGTATACGATGCAATGTTTATAGAAGGGAAAGATATGTCTTTATATGATAAAAATAATTTAATGGATGTTACATATGATGGTTCTGAATTATGTAGAATAGCGGATGAAAAAATTAGAACTTTTCAAGCAGATAGTGCACGTAAAGCAGGTGTTTTTCATCATTTAATAACGTTACCAACATACCATACAACAGCGCTTCATATGAATAATTTAACGGAAGGTTATTTTGGAGAGGACGGTATGTTAGCGTATGTAAAAGGTGTGCAAAGACAGGAAATAAGAAAAGGAGTTTCGTGTGTGAAGCATCAAAGAATGGCAGGATCTAACTTGGGTGATGATCATAAAACCTTTTTTGCAGGTGATAATGCTTTAAAAGCTGGGGGTGAGAAAAACACGTCAAATCAGTTTGAAGTAAATCAAGTAGAAAAAAGAAAAATTAAAATAGCCGTTTAATCAACTAAAAGTGTATAATTAGTTAATTGTATATTTTATTTTGAAGTGAAAACTCCAGCGAAAGCTGGAGTTTTTTAATTATTTAGATGTAGTTCCATTTTAATATTACAACGTTCGTATGGGCAATTTTCTTCAACAGGAATTTCTATAAACCCATATTTTTTATAGATGTAAATAGCGTTTTCTAAGGCGGTGTTAGAATATAAAATTAAGTTGATTAACTGTAAATCAGTTTTAGCAAAATTTATACAATGCTGCATTAATTTTTGTCCGATTTTAAAACCTCTGTGTTTTGGTGAAACGGCCATTTTCGTTAACTCGAAATTAGTTCCTTTAGGCATTAAGGCAACTGTACCAACAATTTCATCATTTAATTTTGCAAAAAATATATGTCCGCCTTTATTAATGATGTATTTAGTAGGGTTGCTTAAAACCTCTTCATCAAAAGGTTCAACATAAAAAAAGGTTTTCAGCCATTCTATATTCAGGTCATAAAAATGAGCAGAATATTGAGTTTTAAAATTTTCTATTTCTATTGTATTCATTTTACAAAAGTATAAAATACTATTGTTTTAAAATGTTGAAATTTACCTTGAAATTAATATCCATGGAAAATAAAATATAATTTAGTATCTTTGTGTAAGGTTTTAAACATATAAAAATGAAAAAAAATAAAATTATATATTATGTAGCAACAGGTTTATTATCATTATTAATGTTGTTTTCTGCAGGAATGTATTTGTTTAATCATGAAGCAGTAATGCAGATGTTTACAAACTTCGGATACCCAACATATATTATTTATCCGTATGCAGCTGCAAAAATATTAGGCCTAGTTGCTATTTGGTTTGTAACAAATAAAACAATTAAAGAATGGGCGTACGCAGGTTTTTTTCTTTGCATTTATACTTGCTTTTTTTGCACATGTTATGATTGGTGATGGTGAGCAAACAGCAGCATTGGTTGCAATGATTTTATTAATTATTTCGTACGTATACAGTAAAAAAATATAAAGATAAATGGCAAGTAAAGTATCATCAGAAACCATATTAACAACTAATAATTATTTTGCAGAGGCAACTATGCGAAATTATAAGGCGGTAATTGATGTGCCAACTAATAAAGGAGGTAATGATAAAGGACCAACGCCTGTAGAGTATTTATTAACAGCAATTGGAAGCTGTGTCTCAATTACATTACGAATGTATGCAGAGCGTAAAAAATGGGATGTTGGTAAAATAACTGTTAATGTAACTCAGAAAGAAGAGTTAACATCCGAGGGAATTAAAAAAACACTAACAGAAGAAATATCTTTTGAAAAAGAAGTTACAGAGTCGCAAAGAATTAAGTTGTTAGAAATGGCAGCGAAATGCCCTGTTGCTAAAATGGTAAAAGGAGCAACTCCTATAACATCAAAAATAATATAAGAATGAAAAAAATAATAGCATTTGCAGGAAGCAATAGTAAGAAATCAATTAATAAAGAATTAGCAATTTATGCTGCTAGTTTAGTTGATGGGGCAGAAATAAATGTCTTAGATTTAAATAATTTTAGTTTACCTGTGTATGGAATCGATGAAGAGAATGTAAATGGAATACCGAAGAATGCTCAGAAGTTTTTTGATTTAATTCAAGATGCAGACGGAATTATCTTATCATTAGCAGAACATAATGGGAATTTTACCGTGGCATTTAAAAATATGTATGATTGGATGTCTCGTATTAATTCGAAATTATGGAATAACATTCCGATGTTATTAATGGCAGCATCTCCAGGAGCAAGAGGTGGAGCATCTGCTTTATCAATAGCTAAAAACGGATTTCCACATTTGGGTGGAAACATAGTTGCAGATTTCTCTTTACCTAGTTTCTTTGATAATTTTAAAGAGAATACTATTATTGATGAAGCTTTAAAACATCAATTAGAAAAAGCTGTTTTAATATTTAAAAAATCATTGTTATAAATTACGTGAACTGATTTTATATCCCTTGGAATTTAAAAGTGTTTTTGTGTAAATTTGTATTAATTAAAGAAATAAAAAATGAAGATTGTTATATACGGAAGAAAAGGACACGCCCACACGGTAGCTTTTAAAAACTATTTACGAATGGCAGATATTCCATTTGAATATAAGGATGTTACAACTGATGAAAAAGCCAAACAGCATACAAAAGAATTATATGATGGCGTTTTAAAATACCCAACATTATTTATTAATGATGAGGTGTATTTAACACCAACTTCTGATGATTTTAATAAAATATTAAAGGAAGCTAGCCTAAAAGGTTAAGCTGACTTTATACTAATTACGATTAATTAAAAATGGGAGATATTTCTAAAGACATAAAATCTAAATTTCCAAGTAATAAAGTAAAAGCATTAATAAATATTAAATATACTGCAAATTGGTTAAGTAGTAACGAAAATGAATTTTTTAAACCTTACGGAATTTCACCGCAGCAATTTAATATTCTAAGAATTTTACGAGGAGCAGGAGAAGCTATAAAAGTACAGGTTATTAAAGACCGAATGATAGAGCGTGCTCCTAACGCAACTCGTTTAATGGATAAGTTATGCGAAAAAAAATTTATAGAAAGAATTCGTTGTGAACATGACAGGAGGGTAGTTTATATTAATATTTCTAAACAAGGATTAGAATTATTAACTACAATTGATAAGTCATTAAATTTAGATTATTTAGGTAATTTAACCGAAAAAGAAGCTGCTCAACTAAGTGATTTATTAGATAAAATAAGATAATATATTTAGTAGTTAATATATTGAAATTGAATAATTATGCAAAAGTATTTTCCATGGAGATTATTTAGTGTTAAATCAATATAAAATGAAGAAACTAAAAACAATACAACATAAAGTAGCGAGTCCTTTAGTTAACATGGGGCCAATAAAACTGCGACAACCATTACCAACAGAAGGGATCGAAAATGTAGATCCTTTTTTATTATTACACCATTACGGACCGTATGCAATTAGTGAATTTAACAATCCGTTTGATTTACCACCGCATCCACATCGTGGTTTTGAACCAATTACATTGTTATTTAAAGGCGAGCAATTACATAGAGATTCTTTAGGAAATGAAATGATTGTAAAAGCGAGAGATGTACAATGGACAACGGCTGGAAGAGGAATAATTCATGGAGAAGGACCATCAAAAGAATTTATTAAAAAAGGAGGTGATTTAGAAGGAATCCAATTGTGGTTAAACTTACCAGCGTCAAAAAAAATGATGCCAGCTAATTATCAACATTTAAAAAGTGAATATATCCCTGTAATTGAAAACGATGATGAAACTATTCAGTTAAAAGTTATTGCCGGAGAGCAGGCTAGTAAAAAAGGTTTGATAAAAACGCAAACAGCAGTGAATGTTTTTACGTTAAAAGCTAAAGAATCAGGAAGTGTAGAAATTAATATTCCTGAAGATCATCAGTCGTTAGTTTATTTATTAGATGGGGAAATTCTGATAAATGAATCAACAATATTAAAAAAAGGAGAAATACAAATGGTTGTTTTTAATAAAGACGGAAACTTAATAAAAATTGAAGCAAAAGGCACATCCAACTTGTTGGTACTTTCAGGAGCGCCTATTAAAGAAAAAATAACGCAATACGGACCTTATGTAATGAACACGCAAACCGAAATTATGGAAGCTATGCGTGATTATCAAAAAGGAAAGATGGGTTATTTATATTAATATTTTAGAAAATACTTTTGGTTCAAACAAACACCATTATATACTTTATGAACGCGATAAATATTTAAAACGATGAAAAAAATAATTCACAAAGCAGCCTCTAGAGGTTATGCAGATCATGGTTGGTTAAAGTCTAATCACACGTTTAGTTTTGGAAGTTATCAGGATTTTGAAAGAATGAATTTCGGAATGCTCCGTGTTTTAAATGATGATATTGTACAACCAAAAATGGGCTTTGGTACGCATCCTCATAAGAACATGGAGATTATTTCTATTCCAATTTCAGGTGCATTGTCTCATAAAGATAGTATGAATAACAAGCGTTCGATAGAAGTAGGAGAAGTGCAGGTGATGAGTGCTGGAACAGGAGTAACACATTCTGAATTTAATGATAGTAAAACAGATGAAGTTAATTTTTTACAACTTTGGATCATTCCAGAAATAGAAAATGTAACACCATGTTACAATCAAAAAATGTTTGATGCTTCCGGAAGAAAAAATAAATTTCAAACATTAGTATCGCCAAGAAATAAGCAAATAGCAAACTCTTTACCTATAAATCAACAAGGATATATAGCAATGATTGATTTAGATAAAGGTATAGAAGTTACCTATGAATTAAAAAATGCAGCTTATTTTTTCTTAATAGGCGGATCTATTGATATAGAAAATGACACGCTAGAAACAAGAGATGCAATAGGTATTTATGATGTAGATGTCGTAACTATTACTGGTAACAAAAACAGTAAATTATTGGTTATTGATGTACCCATGAATATGTAATAATAATTGAATTTATTTATTCAAAAACCTTAGTTCTCTTTTAAGATCTCTTTAGCAGAAGAAAAGAGGTATAAATATATTAGTTTAATATATCCGTTATAATTTATCTTCCTTAACAGATCTTAATATGATAGGATTTATTTATTAATATTTTATGATTTTGTAATTAGTTGTTTTACTTTTTAAGTTCAAAAAATAAACATATATTGCAAAGTATTATGCATGCATAATACTTTTAAACATTCAATTCATGAAATACAAACATATATTTGAGCCATTAGATTTAGGTTTTACAATCTTAAAAAATCGAATTTTAATGGGATCTATGCACACTGGTTTAGAGGAAGAAAAAAACGGAACTGAGAGAATTGCAGCATATTATGCAGAACGTGCTAGAGGAGGAGTAGGATTAATTATTACAGGTGGAATATCACCAAATATTCAAGGTTGGACAGCGCCATTTTCTGCTCGAATGAGCACAAAAAAACATGCAAGAGAACATAAAGTAGTTACAGATGCAGTGCATAAAGAAGGTGGTAAAATTTGCATGCAAATTTTACACTCAGGTCGTTATGGCTATCACCCAGTAACAGTAGCACCGTCAAAAATACAAGCACCAATTAATCCGTTTAAACCGTTTGCTTTAAAACAATCAGGAATTCGAAGAACGGTTAAAGATTTTGTGAACTGTGCAAAACTATCACAAGAAGCTGGTTATGACGGAGTAGAAATTATGGGTTCAGAAGGTTATTTAATTAATCAATTTATTGTAAAAAGAACCAATAAAAGAACCGATAACTATGGAGGTAGTTACGAGAACAGAATTCGTTTAGCAGTTGAAATCGTTGAGAAAATTCGTAAAAGTGTAGGTGAAAATTTTATTATCATTTACCGATTATCAATGTTAGATTTGGTAGAACAAGGAAGTTCATGGGAAGAAGTTGTTCAGTTAGGTAAAGAGATTGAAAAAGCAGGAGCCACTATAATAAATACAGGTATTGGTTGGCACGAAGCACGAATTCCTACCATTGCAACATCGGTACCAAGAGCAGCGTTTACTTGGGTAACACAAAAAATGAAAGAAGAATTATCAATTCCGTTGATAACTTCTAACCGTATAAACATGCCAGAAACGGCAGAGAAAGTATTAGCAGAAGGACATGCAGATATGGTTTCTATGGCACGTCCGTTTTTAGCAGATCCTGAATGGGTAAATAAAGCGAGAGAAGAAAAGGATGATGAAATAAATACCTGTATTGCTTGTAATCAAGCGTGTTTAGATCATGCTTTTCAGAAAAAAGTAGCTAGCTGTTTGGTAAATCCGAGAGCTTGTCATGAAACAGAATTCAATTATAATCCAGCAGAAACAAAGAAAACAATCGCAGTTGTTGGAGCAGGTCCTGCAGGTTTGGCAGCGTCAACCATTGCTGCTCAAAGAGGGCATGAGGTTACACTTTTTGATGCTGATAAAGAAACTGGAGGTCAGTTTAATATCGCAAAACAAATTCCGGGTAAAGAAGAGTTTTATGAAACAATCCGTTATTTTAATAAGCAATTAGAACTGCATAATGTAACTGTAAAATTAAATACAAGGGTATCTGCAGATGATTTAGCAAAAGGTAATTTTGATGAGGTTGTAATTGCAACAGGAATAAAACCTAGAGAGTTAAAAATTAACGGAATTGATCATGAGAAAGTATTAAGTTATATTGATGTCGTTAAATTAAAAAAATCAGTAGGCAAAAGAGTTGCCGTTATTGGTGCAGGAGGAATTGGGTTTGATGTATCAGAATACTTAGCACACGAAGGAGAAAGCACTGCTTTAAATATTGATGCTTGGTTAAAAGAATGGGGAATCGATAAAACTCTTACCGCAAGAAGTGGAATAGAAGGTGTTAAAGCAGCAATACATCCATCACCAAGAGAAATTTTTATGTTCAAACGAAGTAAGGGTAAGTTTGGTGCAAATCTTGGAAAAACAACAGGTTGGATTCATCGTGCAACTTTAAAAAAGAAAAAAGTACAATTTATTAATGAAGTGCAATACACTAAGATTGATGATGAAGGATTGCATTACACTCAAAATGAAGAACAAAAAGTATTAGCAGTTGATCATGTAATTATTTGTGCAGGTCAAGTTCCGTTAAAAGAATTACTAGAGCCTCTAGAAGCCAAAGGAATAAAAACCCATGTAATTGGAGGTGCAGATTTCGCATCAGAGTTAGATGCTAAAAGAGCTATAAATCAAGGAAGTAGGTTGGCTGCAGAAATATAGCTACAAGTAAAATTAAAATATTAAGAATCCTACATCAAGTAGGATTTTTTTGTTGCATAATTAAACAGTATTTTTAGCAAACTAATCAGAAAAAACAAACATGAAATCATTCACAATAAAAGAAATTAACTCATTATTAAAGGGGGAATTAATCGGAGATTGTTCCGAAGAAATTACCGCTCCAGAGCAAATTGAAAAAGCAAAAAAAGGTCAAATTACTTTTATTGGAAATAAGAAATTTGCTCGTTTATGGGATAGTTCTAACGCTAGTGCCGCAATTATTGATGCTAAAATAGAAATTGAACCAGGAGTTGATAAAGCATTTATAAAAGTAACAAATGCGGATCTAGCAATGGCAACATTATTAGAAGTATTTCAAGAAGATGGTCCTCATTTTGAAACTGATATTCATCCAACGGCAGTAATTGATAAAACAGCAAAAATTGCTGCAGGTTGTAAGATTGGTGCTAACACATATGTTGGTAAAAATGTGGTTATATCAGAAGGCGTTATTTTGTATCCGAATGTTTCAGTTTTTGATGATACTACTATTGGTAGTAATACAATCGTTTGGTCGGGTACCGTAATCAGAGAGCGAAGTGTAATTGGTAATGATTGTATTTTTCACGCAAATTTGAGTATTGGAGCAGATGGATTTGGTTACAGACCAAGTGAAAAAGGTTTAACTAAGATTCCACATATAGGAAATGTTATTATCGGAAATCAAGTAGAAATAGGAGCAAATTCTTGTGTAGATAGAGGTAAGTTTAGTTCTACTATATTAGGAGATGGATGTAAGATTGATAATTTAGTGCAAATCGGTCATAACTCTGTGTTAGGTAAATTTTGCATTATGGCAGGAAATAGCGGTTTAGCAGGTTCGGTAACATTAGGTGATGGCGTTGTTATTGGAGGAAGTGCTTCAATAAAAGATCATACAACAATTCATTCAGGTGCAAAGGTAGGAGCAGGATCAGGAGTTATTGCAGATGTTGCCGCAGGAAAAACAGTAGTTGGTTATCCTGCAACAGATGCTCGTGAAATGATGAAACAATGGGTTGCTTTACGTAAGTTAGCAAGAAGTTAAAAAATAAATTTACTTTTAAAAATCTTACTTCTGGTAAGATTTTTTTATGCGAATTATTTAAAGAGAAAATAAATGTCGATATTTGCAGTTCACATTTTTTATAAAGAGTAAATTATGGCAATGAATAAAAATACTGTCCTAGCTTGGGCAACGTTTATAATGATTTTAATAGGTCTTTTACTAGTAGGTTTAGGGGCTTTTAGATATGATGAAGTAGCTGGCTATGGATTTGCAGCAGTAGGTTTAGGTTTCTTTGCAAATGCATGGGTTTTTAATGCATTAAAAGGAAGAGTTTAATTAATAAAAAACAATAAAATGTCAGACGATAAGAAGGTCATTTTTTCAATGAATAAGGTTTCAAAGACCTATCAAAGTACTAATAAACAAGTTTTAAAAGATATTTATTTAAGCTTCTTCTACGGAGCCAAAATTGGTATTTTAGGTTTGAATGGATCGGGTAAATCTACCTTATTAAAAATCATCGCAGGAGTAGAGAAAAACTTCCAAGGAGATGTAACTTTTTCACCGGGATATAAAGTTGGTTACTTAGAGCAAGAACCAAAGTTAGATGATAGTAAAACTGTTATCGAAATCGTAAAAGAGGGAGTTGCTGAAACGGTGGCTATTTTAGAAGAATACAATAAAATCAACGATATGTTTGGTTTAGAAGAAGTGTATTCTGATGCTGATAAGATGGATAAGTTAATGGCGCAACAAGCAGAGCTTCAAGATAAAATTGATGCTTCGAATGCTTGGGAGTTAGATACGAAGTTAGAAATCGCTATGGATGCTTTACGTACTCCAGATGGTGATACACCAATTAAAAACTTATCAGGAGGGGAAAGAAGAAGAGTTGCTTTATGTAGACTTTTATTACAAGAACCTGAAATTTTATTGTTAGATGAACCAACAAACCACTTAGATGCAGAATCTGTTCACTGGTTAGAGCATCATTTAGCACAATATAAAGGAACTGTAATTGCGGTAACGCACGATAGATATTTCTTAGACAATGTTGCAGGTTGGATTTTAGAATTAGACAGAGGTGAAGGAATTCCTTGGAAAGGGAATTACTCTTCTTGGTTAGATCAAAAATCTTCAAGAATGGCACAAGAAAGCAAAACAGCTTCTAAGCGTCAAAAAACATTAGAACGAGAATTAGAATGGGTTCGTCAAGGAGCAAAAGGTCGTCAAACAAAGCAAAAAGCACGTTTGAAGAACTATGATAAATTGATGAGTCAAGATCAGAAACAAACTGATGAGAAATTAGAAATCTACATTCCTAACGGACCTCGTTTAGGAACCAATGTAATTGAAGCGAGTGGAGTTTCGAAAGCGTTTGGAGATAAATTATTATATGATAATTTAGAATTTAATCTTCCGCAAGCTGGAATTGTTGGAATTATTGGACCAAACGGTGCTGGTAAAACCACCATTTTTAAAATGATTATGGGAGAAGAAACTCCTGATGGCGGAAACTTTAAAGTAGGTGAAACAGCTAAGATTGCTTATGTAGATCAGGCACACTCTAATATCGATCAAGATAAATCTATTTGGGAAAACTTTTCTGAAGGTCAAGATTTAGTAATGATGGGCGGTAAGCAAGTAAATTCTAGAGCTTATTTAAGTCGTTTTAATTTCGGTGGAAGTGAGCAAAATAAAAAGGTTTCTACACTTTCTGGTGGTGAGCGTAATCGTTTGCATTTAGCGATGACTTTAAAAGAAGAAGGAAACGTTTTATTATTAGATGAGCCAACAAACGATTTAGATGTAAATACATTAAGAGCCTTAGAAGAAGGTTTGGAAAATTTTGCAGGTTGTGCGGTTGTTATTAGTCACGATAGATGGTTTTTAGATAGAATTTGTACACACATTTTAGCTTTTGAAGGAAACAGTGAAGTATATTTCTTTGAAGGAGGTTTCTCTGAATATGAAGAAAATAAGAAGAAACGTTTAGGTGGAGATTTAATGCCGAAACGTATTAAATATAGAAAGCTAATTAGATAATTACTTACTATATTTTATTATAAAAAACAAAAACTCGAAGCTAGCATACTTCGAGTTTTTTCTTTCCTTTTCATTTAACAATTCTCCCACCAATAATAAAAACTGTTTAGTAGATAGTTTTTCATAGTTTGTGTTTTATGTTAAAGAATTGTTAATTGCAATAAATGTGCCAAAAAACAATAATATTTATTACAAATACATAAAAAGTTTATAAATAGTGTTTATTTTTAACATTTAAGAAGTGTGTTTTGTATTGTTGCTAAAGGTTTTAAACTAAGAGTAAGTGCTCTATTTAATATTTTAAAATAGTTTTGTTAAAAATGATAAAGAAAAAGTATCAAAATAGTATAAAGATTTTAAGTGTTTTATTACTATTATTAATAGGAGTAAATTTTTATATATCAACTAAGGTAGAAAAATTTCTTTTAAAAAAATCGATTGAAAATAAAATTACATTTACAGGTAATGTATCAACAAATGTATTGTTTGGTAATGTATCAGTAAACAATATTGTAATTAAAAAGGATAGTTTAGAGGTAGAAGTAGAAAGTGTATTATTAAAAGGTTTTTCATATTACTCATATTTTAAAAACAAAAAAATATCAGCAGATTTAGTACAGTTAAATACATTAGAACTTCAAGGAAAACTATTAAAAGATATTGTAAATAAATCAACAAAAGGCAGTACTAAAACGAATGCGACAGAAATAGAAATAGGTGCTGTAGAAGTAAATGGTTTAAAAGTAGATGTTATTGATTTAAAGAATAATTTTCTTAAAGTAGAGGAAGTTGTATTAAAAGTTACGGAAGTTAAATATGATGCATCTCTAAAAAACGCTATTCCTTTTTTGTATAAAGAAATGTTTGTGTCTGTAAATAATTTTGAAAGAAAAACTTCAGAAACGCAAGCTTTTAAAATAGGTAATTTATCTTTTGAAAATTCAAAACTTACAATTGATAGTCTAGAAATAGTACCGTTAAAATCTAGAAAAAATTATATATACCATGTTGCTTATGAAACAGACTTATTAAGTCTTTTTATAAAAAAAATTAATATCCCTGAATTAAAAGTTATTAATAAAGAGAAATTATTTTTTGAAGCAAAACAGTTATTTATAGATGAAGGTGATTTTAATGTATACTTAAATGGAACAGTTTTAGAGGATGCAAATGAACGAAAAGACTTATACAGTAAAAGTTTACGAGAGTTGCCGTTTGAACTTAAATTAGACACGGTAAAAATTAGTAATAGTAAAATTGTATATGAAGAGTTAGCGGATGTTGAAAGAAAAGCCGGACTTATTAGTTTTCATAAAATAAATGCAACTATAAGTAACTTATTAAACATAAAAGTAAAAGATAGTTTTCCTACAACTAAAGTAATAATAAACTGTAGTTTTATGAATACATCTCCTTTAGAAATTGATTGGAGGTTTAATGTAGGTAGTTTAAATGATGCTTTTCAAATTAAAGGAAAGTTAGGAGCAGTGTATTCAGATAAAATAAATTCATTTATAAAACCAAATTTAAATGTAGAGTTAGATGGAGAAATTTCAAAATTATTTTTTAATCTCTATGGAAATGATACTGAGTCTAATGGAGATTTTGCAATTCAGTATAAAGGATTAAAAGTAAAAGTATTAAATAAAGATAGACAAATAAAAAAATTAGTGTCTTGGATTACTAGTTTAATAGTGAAAAACTCCTCTAAAGATGGTATAGAAAAAGTAAAAATTTTAAAACTTGAGCGAAATAAAACTCGTTCTTTTTGGAACTTTTTATGGGAGAATATTAAAGAGTCTTTGAAGAAAATTTTACTATAAAAAAACCTCACCAATTAAGTGAGGTTTAAGCAGTGTAAACTTATATTTTTTCTTTCTAACTATGAAAAGCAGCGTTATGTGCTAAATCTCCAGCACAACTATTACATTTACCAGCGGCATCTCCACCTCCTGCACATCCATTAGCACAAGTATAGTGGTATTGGCCAGCAGCGTTTGGTCCGGCAGCTGTTGGTGCTACAGGAGTAGATATTGGTGTTGTAACGGGTGTTTGTGGTGTGTTATGAAAAGCTTGGTTATGAGCAAGCGCTGTGTTACAAACCGGGCAAGAACCTTGAGCGCTTGAGCTTCCTCCTTTACATTTCTTAGGGCATATATAATGTGCACCACCTACAACATTAGTAGCGGAATTATTCATGCTTGGAAGTACAGGAACAGGACGTTCGTTAAAAGGAACGTTTAAAGGATGTGTAGCAGCTTTTTTTTCTTCCGTTTTACAAGAATAAAAACATACTACTAACAATGCGAATATAGGGATCAATTTTTTCATCCTCAAAGATAAAAAAAAAACCTCGCCTAATAAATAGGAGAGGTTTCATTTATATAAACTTTAAGAGTTTTATAAGTGAATTACTTCATCATAAGCATCAGCAACAGCTTCCATCACTGCTTCACTCATTGTTGGGTGTGGGTGGATAGTTTTTAATACTTCATGACCTGTAGTTTCTAATTTACGGCCTAAAACAGCTTCAGCAATCATATCGGTAACACCAGCACCAATCATATGGCAACCTAACCATTCACCATACTTAGCATCAAAAATTACTTTTACAAAACCATCAGGAGTTCCAGCTGCAGTAGCTTTACCAGAGGCAGAGAAAGGAAATTTACCAACTTTTAATTCGTAACCAGCTTCTTTTGCTTGCTCTTCTGTGAATCCAACAGAAGCAATTTCTGGAGTAGCGTATGTACAACCAGGAATGTTTCCGTAATCGATAGCTTCAGTATGTACACCAGCTAATTTTTCAACCAAAGTAATTCCTTCGGCAGAAGCAACGTGTGCTAATGCAGGTCCAGGAGTAACATCTCCAATAGCATAATAACCAGGAATGTTAGTTTGGTACCAGTCGTTTACTAAAATTTTATCTCTATCAGTTATAATTCCAACATCTTCTAAACCGATGTTTTCAATATTCGTTTTAATTCCAACAGCCGATAATAAAATATCTGCCTCTAAAGTTACTTCTCCTTTTTTGGTTTTTACAATAGCTTTTACACCATCACCAGAAGTATCAACAGATTCTACAGAAGAACTAGTCATTACTTTAATTCCAGCTTTTTTGAAAGAACGTTCCATTTGCTTAGAAACATCTTTATCTTCAACAGGAACAATATTTGGCATAAACTCTACAACAGTAACCTCAGTTCCCATTGAGTTGTAAAAATGCGCAAATTCAACACCAATAGCACCAGAACCTACAACTATCATAGATTTTGGTTGGCTTGGTAAGCTCATTGCTTCACGATATCCAATTACTTTTTTACCATCTTGTGGTAAATTAGGTAATACTCTAGAGCGAGCACCAGTAGCGATAATAATATTATCAGCGCTATATTCAGTTACAGATCCATCTTCAGCAGTAACATCAACTTTTTTACCAGTTTTAATTTTACCAAAACCGTTAATAATATCAATTTTGTTTTTCTTCATTAAAAAAGAAACACCTTTACTCATACCTTCAGCAACACTACGACTACGTTTAATAACAGCTTCGAAATCTTTATCGATTGCTTCTGCCTTTAAACCATATTGATCAACATGTTTTAAGTAATCGTAAACTTGTGCAGATTTTAACAATGCTTTGGTAGGAATACATCCCCAGTTTAAGCAAATTCCACCTAAGCTTTCTTTTTCAATTACTCCAACTTTAAATCCTAATTGAGATGCTCTAATTGCAGTTACATATCCTCCAGGACCACTTCCTATTATTAATACGTCGTATTTCATGTGTATGTTTTTATTGTTGTTTGTTTATTCTTTTTATTTATGTCACTTCGAGTGATTTTCTTTTCAAAATCATTTCGAGAATTTTGGCGTTCGAGCGGGCTTTCACTACTCGCTTTTTTAGTTTTGTTCTCGATACAAATTTATTCATTCTTCATAAATTTACTCGAACTGACAACTAAAAAGAGCTCAAACACACCGTTCAATCCCTAACGCGTGTACTTGTTAATTATCTACATTCTTTCAGGAACCTGAATTCCTAATAAGTTAAATGCTGATTTTATAGTATCGGCTACCTTTTTAGATAACTGAACTCTAAATACTTTTTTATCTTGATTCTCTTCTCCTAAAATGTGTACGTTTTGGTAAAAAGAATTGAATTCTTTTACTAATTCATACGTGTAATTAGCAATTACTGCAGGTGAATAATTTTTTGCTGCTTGCTGAATTATTTCAGGATATAACTCTAATTGTTTTATTAATTCTTTTTCTTTAGGGTGTAATTCTATCCCGGCTGCGCTCGATATGACATTGTAGTCGAAATCTGCTTTTCTTAAAATAGATTGAATTCTAGCATACGTATATTGAATAAAAGGTCCTGTATTTCCTTGAAAATCTACCGATGCTTTTGGGTCAAACAAAATACGCTTTTTAGGATCTACTTTTAAAATAAAATATTTTAAAGCACCTAAACCTATAATTCTATATAACTCTTCTTTTTCTTCGTTAGAATACCCTTCTAACTTTCCTAATTCTTGCGAAATAGTTCTTGCTGTTCCAGTCATTTCATCCATCAAGTCATCAGCATCTACAACAGTTCCTTCACGAGATTTCATTTTTCCAGAAGGTAAATCAACCATTCCGTAACTTAAATGATGTAACTGTTCTGCCCAAGAGTATCCTAATTTTTTTAAGATTAAGAACAATACTTTAAAGTGATAATCTTGTTCGTTACCAACAGTGTATACCATTCCGCCAACATCAGGCATGTCTTTAGAACGTTGTATAGCAGTACCAATATCTTGTGTCATGTAAACTGCTGTTCCGTCAGAACGCAATACTAGTTTTTCGTCTAAACCCTCGTCAGTTAAATCACACCAAACAGAACCATCTTCTTTTTTAAAGAAAACGCCACTTTTTAAGCCTTCATCAATAACATCTTTACCCAATAAATAGGTGTTACTTTCGTAGTATAACTTGTCAAAATCTACTCCAATACTTTTATAAGTAACATCAAATCCTTCATAAACCCAACTGTTCATTTCTTTCCACAAGTCAACTACTTGTTTATCTCCAGCTTCCCATTTACGCAACATTTGCTGTGCTTCAATAAATAAAGGTGCTTGTTTTTTAGCATCATCTTCAGAAATTCCTGAAGTAACTAAAGTTGCTATTTCTTTTTTATATTCTTGATCGAATTTTACGTAGTAATTACCAACTAATTTATCACCTTTTAATCCGGTAGACTCAGGAGTTTCTCCGTTTCCGAATTTTTCCCAAGCTAACATCGATTTACAAATATGAATTCCGCGATCGTTTATAATTTGTGTTTTGTATACTTTTTTACCTGATGCTTTTAAAATTTCAGCAACAGAATACCCTAATAATACATTACGTACATGACCTAAATGTAAAGGTTTGTTTGTATTAGGTGATGAATATTCAACCATACGAGAAGAATCATCCGCCGAAGGCGAAACAAATCCGTAAGTAGTATCTGTAGCTATTTTATTAAAGAAATCAGTATAAAAACTATTTTCAATTACTAAGTTTAAGAAACCTTTTACCACATTAAAATTAGTAATTTCAGTAACGTTTTCAACTAAATAAGCACCTAAATCGTTACCTATCTGAACAGGGTTTCCTTTTTTATACCTTAAAAGAGGAAAAACCACCACGGTGATATCTCCTTCAAAATCTTTACGAGTTGCTTGAAATTCTACTGTAGGAATTTCAATATTATATAAGGCTAAAAATCCTTCTTTTACTTTGGTTTCTATTAAGGTTTGTATGCTCATTAGTTGTTGAAAATTGAAGTGCAAAATTACATAATTTATTTGGATGATATTTAAACTGATTATAACAATTTATATGGTTAGTTTTGCAGTAAGTTTTGTCTTTAATATTTCTGAATATTATTTCAGGTAATTATTTGTTAATTAACAGTATCGAAACTTCTTCTTAAAATAAAAATTATGGATAAAGATTTAGAGAATTTAGAAAAGTTAGCAGCAGACGTAGAAAAGCAAAATAAAAAATACTTTGCCACCATAAAAAAGCGAGTACCTAAAAATTTTGATGTTGTAGTACAAGATATACATGAGAAGGAATTTGCAAAAACAGATTGTTTAGATTGTGGTAATTGTTGTAAAACTACAAGTCCGATTTTCACTGATAAAGATACAGAGCGTATTTCTAAGCATTTAAAAATGAAGGTTCGTGATTTTGAAGCGCAATATTTAGAGCGTGATTCTGATAATTTTATGGTGTTAAAAACAGCGCCCTGTTCATTTTTAGATGAAAGTGATAATTCATGTTTTATTTATGATGTGCGTCCGAAAGCATGTTCAGAATATCCGCATACAAATCGTAAGAAATTTATTCAAATAGCAGATTTAACAGTAGCAAATACAGCTATTTGCCCTGCAACATATAGAATTGTTGAAGAACTTAAAAAACGTTTACCAGTTAGATCTAACGAGAAAATAAAAAGATTAGGTTAGTATTTTTTTCTTATTTTTAGAAAAATATTTTAACATTGGAAACCCTTATTCATTATTTTGAGACGATACCGTCTAGTCATCGAAGTTTAATTTTAGTTGGCGGAATTACTTTTTTCTGGTTATTAGAAGGAGCGATTCCTTTATTTGGATTTAAATATAGTAAGTGGAAACACGCTTTTCCTAATTTGTTTTTTACAGCAACTACCATTGTAATTAATTTTGCGCTTGCTTTTTTGTTGCTAAAAACTGCAGACTGGGTACAAGTAAATAATTTCGGATTGATTAATTGGTTGCCAGAAATTCCTTTATGGCTATATGTAGTTTTAGGCGTATTGTTTTTAGATTTTTTCGGAGCATATTTAGCACATTTAACCGAACATAAGATTCCAAAACTTTGGATGGTGCATTTGGTACATCATACCGATCATGAGGTGGATACAACTACGGCGAACCGTCATCATCCTTTAGAAAGTGTAATTCGTTTTAGTTTTACTTTGGTTGGTGTTTTCTTGGTAGGAACTCCAATAGCAATTATAATGTTATATCAATCAATATCGTTAATATTTACACAGTTAACACACGCCAATATTAAGATGCCTAAAAAGCTTGATAAAATATTGAGTTATATTATTGTATCACCTGATATGCATAAGATTCATCATCATAATATGTTGCCTTATACCGATTCTAATTACGGGAATATTTTTTCTATTTGGGATCGCTTATTCGGAACATATATGGAATTCGATAGAGAGAAAATTGTATACGGAGTAGATACTTTTCCAGATGCTGAAAAAAATGCCAGTTTAAAAGAGTTATTAAAACAACCTTTTGCAGGTTATAGAAAACCAGCTAACTTATAACAGTAAAACTAATTACCGTCTACAAAAATAGTTTCTAAGTTTTTTATATAAGTATTCATTTTTACATTTGTTAAATTGGTAAGAATAGCGATTGTTATTTCTTCTTCCGGATAAATTAATAAGTAAGAAGAAGCTCCAATTCCGCCACCAGAATGACTTAGCTTTAGAGAATTGTTTTTTGTTTTTGAAATACTAATTCCAATCCCGTAATTAGTTTTTTTACCGTCGTTTGTTTTGTTAGATGTTGTTATTTCTAGTAAAGATTTTTTACTTATTATTTTGGGATTGATAAATTCAGATCCTAACAAAACCAAATCTTCTGATGTTGATAAAAAACCACCACCAGCAGCTTTATATAGATTGTTTACTTTTGGACCTATAATAACTTTATCTCTTCGTTTTATGTAAAAATTTGTAAGGTTATTAACTTTATAATTTGCAGATTCTGCAAAAGTATGATTCATTTTTAAAGGATTAAAAATTTCTTTATACATGAACTCAAAAAAATCATTATTTGAAGATTCTTGTATAACAACGCTTAATAAATTAAAGCCATAAGTACTGTATTTAAATCTAGTCCCTGGTTTAAACAAAAGGGCTGAGTTTTTAAATACATCTAATCCTTTTGTTATCGACATTTTTTTGTTGATTAAAAACTCATTTCCATTATAATGTCTAATTCCGGCCATATGTCCTCCAATTTGCCTGAGTGTAAAGTCATATTTTTTTCGAGGGAAATAGGGAGCATATTTGTACAAACTCTCGTTAAGTTTTATTTTATTTAGGTCAATAAGTTTGGCTAAACCGATTGATGTTATAGTTTTAGATATACTAGCAACTCTAAATAGTGTAGAGTTTGAAGAGACCTTCTTTTTATTTTCTAAATCAGCATAACCAAAACCTTGAGACCAAATATTAACACCCTTTTTTGCAATTGTTATACTAAGCCCGGGTATATTTTGATTAAGTATAAGTTTTTTAGTAATATTTGTTGCAGTAGTTATTTGTTTTTTTAGTTGAGCATTTGATATGCTAAAAGAAAACGAAACCACAAATAATAGTAGTTTAACAGATAATTTCATAGTTATTCAATTTTGTTTATCAAATCTAAAATATATTTTCCACGAGCTTTACAACCTTTACTTTCATGAATAATTTTAGTGCTTATTAAGTGTTGTAATTCGGTATGGACCCAATCTTTTTGTAATCCGAATAAATATAAAAAATTCATAGTATAAGCACGTACCGCTATTTTTTGATCGGTAATCAACCAATCAAAGCCGACTTCAATAATTGTATCTATATGCTTTTGTGTTACTATAATTTGTGTTTCGTTTTCCTTTTTAGAAGTATATGCGTTTGCCAAATGTTCACAAATTTTAGCACAAGGTCGCACAGCACTATCATAATATACTCTCGATATATTATCAACAAAATTAGTAACGTAAGGATGTATATATTCAATTCCGTGATGCGTACAAATCCATTCCAACACCCAAGCGGCCTTAATAGATATTTTATTATTTACATCAAAAGTTAAATCAACTAATTGTTTTATTAAATTTGGTTGTGCCAGTACAATATTAGCAGCCTTATTTCTGTTTACCCTAGCAGGATTTTTCATATCATTTAAAACAGAAATTAAAAAATCAATACTCATATTGGTACGGTTTGTGTATTTTTGGTTTTAGTAAATCATCAAATTAAGTAAAAAAATTATCAATGCTAAATATAAAGAGGATATTTTCAACAGTACTTTTATTATCAGTTTTTTTTGTGGTTTCTGTAGAAGCTCAGAAATTAAATAAATTAGATGTGAACGGAAAAAGAACTGGGGTTTGGAAAAAGAATTATGATAATGGGAAAATTCGATATTCAGGTACTTTTAAAAACGGAAAAGAAATAGGGGTTTTTAAATTTTACAATATCACATCATCTACCATACCAACAATTATAAAAACGTTTGTTAATGATACAGCAGATGTTAAATTTTACAATCAACTAGGTAAACTAAAAAGCGAGGGTAAAATGATAGGTAAAAAGCGTATTGGTAAATGGGTTTATTATTTTTCTAACGGGAAAATTTTTTCAGAGGAAGAATATAAAGATGGAAAACTAGATGGAAATCTTAAAAATTATTACCCTAACGGAAATCTAACACAAGAAACATTTTATAAGCAAGGTGAAAAAGATGGAGTTTCTAAAACGTATACTGATTCTGCAATTTTAATAGAAGAGGTATTTTATGTAAACGGAATGTTAGAAGGTGAAGGTAAGTATTTTGATTTAAAAGGAGTTATAAAAGAAAAGGGAGTCTATAAAAACGGAAAAAGAGTAGGTAAGTGGGAGTTTTATATGGACGGTGAAATTGTTGATAAAAGGAAAAAAGAAAAACTATCTGACTTAAAAAATAAGAATTAATAGTTATCAATTAAATTGATGATTCTATTGGTTTTATCCATTATATAAACAGAAACTTATTCGTAAATTTGTAGCTCATAAAAGTAAAGAATGAAAAGAGTAGTAGTAGGACTTTCGGGAGGTGTAGATAGTAGTGTAACCGCTTATTTATTAAAAGAACAAGGGTACGAAGTAATTGGTTTGTTTATGAAAAACTGGCATGATGATTCGGTAACTATATCTGATGAATGCCCTTGGTTAGAAGATAGCAATGATGCAATGATTGTTGCAGATAAATTAGGAATTCCTTTTCAAACAGTAGATTTAAGCGATCAATACAAAGAACGTATTGTAGATTATATGTTTAATGAATACGAAAAAGGACGTACACCAAATCCGGATGTTTTATGTAACCGAGAAATTAAGTTTGATGTTTTTATGGACATTGCTTTAAGTCTTGGTGCCGATTATGTGGCAACCGGTCATTATTGTAGAAAAGATGAAGAAGTTATTGATGGTAAGCCTATTTATAAACTTTTAGGAGGAAAAGACAATAATAAAGATCAGTCATATTTTTTATGCCAATTATCGCAAGAACAATTATCTAAAGCAATGTTTCCTATTGGTGAATTAACAAAGCCAGAAGTAAGAGAAATAGCTAAAAAAGCAGATTTAATTACTGCGGATAAAAAAGATTCTCAGGGATTATGCTTTATAGGTAAAGTTCGTTTACCTGATTTTTTACAACAAAAATTAGAACCTAAAGAAGGAGTAATTGTACAAATTCCTTCAGATTTTGAACAATATACGCGTCCAATTCCGAAGTTTGAAAACAAAGAAGCTGAGCTAAGTTATTTTTCAACAAAATTCTCTTATAACAAAGAGAACGGAAAAACAGTTGGTAAACATCAAGGAGCGCACTATTTTACAAAAGGACAACGTAAAGGTTTAAATGTAGGAGGAACCAAAGAAGCTTTGTATGTTATTGAAACTGATGTGAACGAAAATGTAATTTATACAGGTGAAGGTAAAAATCACCAAGGTTTATATCGTAATGTATTATTTGTATCTAATGAAGAGTTACATTGGGTTCGTGAAGATTTAGCTTTAAAAATAGGCGAAACCTTGAAAGTTGAAGCTAGAATTCGCTACCGTCAGAAATTAGAAAAAGCAATGCTTCATAAAGTAGAAAATGGATTGTATGTTGAGTTTGAAAACAAGCAATCTGCTATTCAAGAAGGGCAATTTGTAGCTTGGTATGCAAATGAAGAATTACTTGGCTCTGGAGTTATTTCTTAAAGAAAATCATAAAAAAAATAAAAGAAAAAGATATGAAAAAAGTATTGCTATTATTAATCTTATTAGTGAGTTTTAAAGGGTATTCTCAAAAAGATTCTATTGTTAATTATTTAGATAAAAAAGGAAAGATAACAAAGGATAAGGAGATAGCTAGATCTTTTGAAATAATAACAAAGAAATCAGATTCTTTGTGGTTTGTTAGAAAATTTAGAAGAAGCGGAAAGTTATATAATTATACCTATTATAAATCAAAAGATAAAAAAAATAAGATTGGCGAGTCGGTTAATTTTAACAGGTATGGAAAAATGACTTCTTTATTATATTACAATAATAAAGGAGAAAAACATGGAAAAGAAACACGTTGGTTTGACAATGGAAATAAGAATATAGAAGCCTTATATTTAAAAGGAAATAAAGAAGGGGTTTGGAAATTATATCATTATAATGGAACAATTGCCAGTAGAGGTGTTTTTAAGAATGATTCCCTATTAAAGTCTACTTTCTATAATTTGCAAGGAAATAAAATTGATTTTAAATATGATGATTTTAAGATTAAAAAACCAACATTTAAAGGTGGAAATAAAAAATATATTGATAAACTAAAAAAGTTAACAAGAAGTATTGATTTTAAAGTTAAAGGAAAAGTAAACGTTTATTATGTAATAGACGTTGATGGAAAGATTAGAGATGTTACTATAGATGAGAAACTTCCTAATAAATTAAAGAAACAAATCACCGCTTTTTTTGAAAATATGGAAGGTTGGGCTCCTGCAACACATTTAAATAGAAAAATTCCATTTAATTTTTCTCAACCATTAAACTTTAGAGGTTAAAATGCAAAATAAAATCACACAACTATTTAATATAAAATACCCAATTATTCAAGGAGGAATGATTTGGGTTTCTGGATGGAAATTAGCATCAGCTGTTTCTAATGCTGGTGGATTAGGTTTAATCGGTGCAGGATCTATGTATCCAGATGTTTTACGTGAACATATTCAAAAATGTAAAAAAGCAACAGATAAACCTTTTGGTGTAAATGTACCAATGTTATATCCTGATATTGAAAAAATCATGGATATTATTATTGAAGAAGGTGTTAAAATCGTTTTTACATCCGCAGGGAATCCTAAAACGTGGACTTCTTATTTAAAAGAAAAAGGAATTACGGTTGTACATGTTGTAAGTTCTGTAAAGTTTGCTTTAAAAGCCGAAGCTGCTGGAGTAGATGCTGTGGTTTGTGAAGGTTTTGAAGCTGGTGGACATAACGGACGCGAAGAAACTACTACGCTTACCTTAATACCAATGGTAAAGCAAGAAGTTAAAATACCTGTGATTTCTGCAGGAGGAATAGGATCGGGTAGAGGAATGTTAGCAGCGATGGTTTTAGGAGCAGACGGCGTACAAATTGGTAGTCGTTTTGCGGCAACTATAGAGTCTTCAGCACACGATAACTTTAAGAAAACAATTGTTGACGTAAAAGATGGAGGAACACAATTAACATTAAAGGAATTAGCACCAGTTCGTTTGGTTAAAAACAAGTTTTTCAATCAGGTTGAGGAGTTGTACGCTAATAATCCATCATTAGATGATATAAAAGAATTATTAGGACGTGCAAGAGCCAAAAAAGGAATGTTTGAAGGTGATTTAGAAGATGGAGAATTAGAAATTGGACAAATAGCAGGAATTATAAATGAAATAAAGTCAGCTAAAGAGGTTATCGAAGAGATAGTGACAGAATACGAAGAGATTAAATTATCAATAAACAATTTATAATTAGTTAAATTTATAAAAATAAAAAAAGGAAGCTCTAGAGCTTCCTTTTTTTATTTTATAAAATGCATGTTTTAGTAATTTACATAATCTACAATTTCTAATCCGTAACCAATCATACCAACACGTTTGGTTTGTTTTGTGTTAGAAACTAAACGTAATTTATGCAAGTGTAAATCGTGTAATATTTGTGCTCCAATACCAAAATCTTTGTTATCCATCACAACATTAGGAGCCTTCATTTCACCATTAGCTTGGTTGTCTTTTAAACCTCTTAAACGGTTTAATAAGTTTAAAGCTTGATTTTCTTGATTGATAAAAACAATAGCACCTTTACCTTCTTCATTAATGACATTAAACATTTGATCTAGTTTTTTGTCAGCATTGTTGGTTAGAGTACCAAGAATATCATTGTTAATTAAAGTTGAATTAATTCGAGTTAACACAGCATCATCTTTTGTCCAATTACCTTTCGTTAAAGCGATATGGATTTGTTTATTGGTAGTTTGTTGATAAGCTCTTAAACGAAAATCACCAAAACGAGTTTGTATATTAAAATCCTCTTTCTTTTCAATTAAAGAATCATGTTCCATTCTGTACGCCACTAAATCTTCAATAGAAACAATTTTTAGGTCGAATTTTTTGGCTACTTTTAATAGCTGCGGTAAACGAGCCATCGTACCATCTTCATTCATGATTTCTACAATAACACCTGCTGGTTTTAAACCGGCTAAACGTGCAAAATCAATTGCAGCTTCGGTATGACCGGTTCTTCTTAAAACACCTCCGTTTTTTGCTTTTAAAGGAAAAATATGTCCTGGACGAGCAAGATCGAAAGGTTTCGTATCAGCATCAACTAGAGCTTTAATTGTTTTAGATCTATCGGCAGCAGAAATACCGGTAGTAACACCTTTTCCTCTTAAATCTACAGAAACGGTGAAAGCAGTTTCTAAAGGATCTGTATTGTTGTTAACCATCATATTTAACTCCAGTTCTTTACAACGATCTTCGGTAAGTGGTGTACAAATTAAACCTCTACCGTGTGTTGCCATGAAGTTAACCATCTCTGGAGTAATTTTTTCGGCCGCAGCTAAAAAATCACCTTCATTTTCGCGATCTTCATCGTCTACAACAATTATAACTTTTCCGTCTCTAATATCTTGTATGGCCTCTTCAATTGTATGTAATTGAATTTTAGTTGCTGTTTGTGTTGTCATTGTTATGTTGTTTTCTCTTTTTAGAGAATAGGTTTTTAAATAAATTGACAAGCGGACTGATAAAGGTTTTAAAATCGAACAAACCTTTGTCTTTACTTGCTCTAATCGTTAATGTTATAGCCAAAGGTAGCATTAAAAATACACTTAGCCAAGAGCCTGTTATAGCTGTTACAGAGCTTTCTTCAGCTAGGTTTCGTCCAAAAGTATTTGTAAAAAAATAAAGAACATATATACCAATGGCTAAAATCATGGGTAACCCCATTCCTCCTTTTCGTATGATAGAACCTAATGGTGCCCCTATAAAGAAAAGTAATAGGCAAGAAAGTGAAAAAGCAACTCTGTTGTAAAATTCAATATCATATAAGTTAAGATATTTTCTTCTTCTTTTTAGTGTTTCTTTACTGGATTTATAATTATTTAAGCTACGTTTAATTTTCGAGTTTGCAGTATTTATTATATTTTGTTTTTCTCTAACCTCAAAATTTTTAAGTATATCAGACGAAAGTTCTTTATTAACTAAAGAGTCTGGATATGAATGTAAATCTTCAATATCAATACTTAAAAATAAATTTTTAGATCGACTAGTAATAAAAGCGTCATAGTTTTTTTTTAGGGTAGGCAGCGTATCTTTAAGTTGTGCTAAACTTAACATGTTGTATTGCCTTGTGTATTTTTCTTCACCAATATCATCTTCACTAAAAGAAGAGATGTCTATATTAATAGTGTATTCATCAAAATAAGCATGAGAAGCAGGCATTTTTTGCTTTTCCTTAAATGTCATACCGTTACTAATATGATGCTCAAAATAATATCCCTCTTCTAAAATTAGAGTCATATATCTGCTTCCTTCTTCAGAAATTATTCTTCCTCTTTTCGCTGTTATAATTTTATTATTTCCTTTTTTAGCAGATAAATCATAAATCATTACTTGTTTAAGAAGGTTGTTTTCTTCACCATACTTTTCTTCAAATTTAATTTGAAAGTTTGGTAATTCGGTATTAAAACTTCCAGCGACTAGAGCAATTGCAGGTTGTTTCTTCTTAATATTTACCTTCATGTTTAGTTGTTTTAACATTGCATACGGATATACATTGTTTAAAAACACAAAGTTTACAGCACTTAAAAAAATAGTTAAAAACATTAAAGGTCGCACCATTCTAGGTAACGAAATACCAGCGGATTTTGCCGCTGCAAACTCATAGTTTTCAGATAAGCCTCCTAAAGTCATAATAGAAGAAAGTAAAACTCCAATAGGTAAAGCTTGCGGTGCCATAAGTAGCATTGTGTACCAAAGAAATTTTAAGATAATAACAAGGCTAATTCCTTTACCTGCAAAATTATCAAAAGCAAGCCATAGAGCTTGCATTACTAATACGAATAGTATTATTAAGAATGTTGCGAAAAAAGGCTGTAAGAAGCTTTTTAAAATATATTTGTCTAATGTTTTCACAGTAGCAAAGGTAGTGGGTTAGATGAATAAAAGAGTATAAATTTTGTTAATGATTTTTACAATCATTAACAAAATTTATACTTTGAGTTTAATCGATAAAGTATCCTTGTTTTAGGAACTTTTCTTTATCGAATGAAAATAGATTTTTAGAAATAGGTTGATTACTTTTAAACTTAGTTATTGTAAAAGTTGTTTCAGCTCCGTTGGAACCTATTTGAACTAATTTATAAATATGCTTTGTTTTTGCATCTATACCTAATTGAACTTTTATAATATCAGAATTACTATCAATAGGCGTTAGGTTTACAAACTGTACTTTACGGCCGTTGTTGTTTTCTAGTTTTCCCATAGAAAAAGTATAGCCTTCTTTATAAAAAGTTAATAGTTTAGATGGATAAATAAATCCGTCTTCTTCTTCTAAATCTCCATTAGATATATTTACTTCTTTTTCTTCTTTATTGATTACAACTAATTTTCTACCATCAAAAACAAAGTTATTTCCCAAATAATCTAAATTGTATTTTTCGCCAGATAGTGTAATTACTCCACGTATAGGAGGATCGTTTGTTATACCAGCTTCTTTATTTATTAAAGAAGAGTTAAAACCAATAAGCATGTTATTGTAAGCGCCCATTTTGCTAGAAACTTCATCTAACAACTGTTTAGCCTGCGTAGAAGTGTTTTGACCAATGGTGGTTACACTAATAAATAATCCAATAAATAATAATGCTAGTTTTCTCATTTTATATCTTTTTTCCGTTACGGGAATATTTTTATAACTATTAATTTTTTTCGTTTTCTAGTAATTGTTCTAAAGCAACAAAATCAGGAACTAGAACTTGCCTAGCTTTGCTTCCTTCAAAAGGTCCCACAATACCAGCAGCTTCTAGTTGATCTATTATTCTACCAGCTCTATTGTATCCTAATTTTAATTTACGTTGCAATAAAGATGCCGAACCTTGTTGTGCTGTAACAATAACTTCGGCAGCACTTTTAAACAATTTATCCCTGTCTTCAATGTCTATATCAACATTTGTGCCACCTTCTTCACCTACATATTCAGGTAGTAAATGGGCATCAGGATATGCACGCTGTGAGCCAATAAAGTCTGTTATTTTTTCAACTTCAGGCGTATCAACAAAAGCACACTGAATTCGGTTTAAGTCATTTCCTGCGGTATATAATAAATCTCCACGACCAATTAATTGATCTGCTCCACCAGCATCTAAAATTGTTCTAGAATCTATTTTAGAAGTTACTCTAAACGCTATTCTTGCAGGGAAATTTGCTTTAATAATACCTGTAATTACATTTACAGAAGGTCTTTGTGTAGCCACAATTAAATGAATTCCTATGGCACGTGCTAATTGTGCTAAACGAGCAATTGGTGTTTCTACCTCCTTACCAGCAGTCATAATTAAATCAGCAAATTCATCAATTACCAAAACGATATATGGTAAAAATTGATGTCCGTCATTCGGATTTAACTTACGTGCTTTAAATTTCGTATTGTATTCTTTAATATTACGAACCATGGCGTTCTTAAGCAAGTCGTAACGGTTGTCCATCTCTATACATAAAGAGTTCAATGTGTTTACAACTTTGGCAGTGTCTGTAATAATAGCCTCTTCACTATCAGGTAATTTAGCCAAATAATGACGTTCAATTTTATTAAACAATGTTAATTCTACTTTCTTCGGATCTACTAAAACAAACTTAACCTCTGCAGGGTGTTTTTTGTACAATAAAGAAGTTAAAACAGCATTTAAACCAACTGACTTTCCTTGACCTGTTGCACCTGCCATTAACAAGTGTGGCATTTTAGCTAAATCGACAACAAAGGTTTCATTAGAAATTGTTTTACCCAAAGCAATAGGAAGCTCCATTTGAGATTCTTGAAATTTCTTTGATGCAATAACAGAATGCATAGAAACAATCGTCGATTTTTTATTCGGCACCTCAATACCAATAGTCCCTTTACCAGGAATAGGAGCGATGATACGAATACCTAAAGCAGAAAGAGATAAGGCAATATCATCTTCTAAATTCTTTATTTTCGAAATTCGAATACCGGCTTCAGGAACAATTTCATATAATGTAATTGTTGGCCCTACAGTTGCTTTAATTTGTTCAATACCAATTTTATAGTTCTTAAGTGTTTCTACAATTCGGTTTTTGTTAGCCTCAAGTTCTTCCGGATCTATAGAAATAGTTTCGTTATATTCTTTTAATAAATTAAAGGTTGGGAATTTGAAGTTTCCTAAATCTAATGTAGGATCAAATTCACCAAAATCTTTAACTAATTTATCAGATAAGTTTTCAGCAACACTTTTTTCTTCAGAATTTTGTTCAATAGCAATCTCAATCTCTTTTTTTGTTTCTTCGGATACTTTTACTGAAGGTTCACTTTTTAAAGCTACATTTAAAGTAATTTCTTCCTCTTTTGGTTCCGTAGCAGTTTTTACACCCGAATGTTTAGATATAGTAGGTTGCAAGTTTTCTACAGATAATTCAAATCCAGACTTTGGTTCTGTAGCTTTCGCTTTAAGAGGTTCTTTAACAATATCTTGATTAACGATTGCTGTATCTACTATTTTATTTTCTTTAGCAGCTTTTACTTTCTCACTTATTTTTTCAGGAGTTATGCTAAAACGAATAATTAAATAAGCAATCAAAAAGAAAAATAATAAAATGCTTAACCCTGTTTTTCCTAAAAATGTTTGTAAGTATTCATTTAATTCAAAACCAATAACACCAGATAAAAGGGCATTTTTTTTCTCAACAAAACCTAATGATATAGATAACCAAAGCATTATTAATAAACCCCAATTCCATGAAATTATGATTCTTTTTAAATTGGTTTGAAGTAAGATTCTTGCTCCCGTTAAAAATAGCGTAACAGGTATAATAAAAGCACCTAAACCAAAGCCCTTATAAATAAAGAAGTTGCTTAGTTTAGCTCCTATTTTACCTAATAGATTTTTAGTAGGAATTGCTTTATTAGAGAACTGTGATAAAGCACTTTGATCTTCTTGCCAAGAGAAGAAAAAAGAGATAAATGCAACAGTTAAAAATATTGAAAAAAGCACCAAAAAAGCACCTAAAATAGTTTGGTTGTGTTTGTTAGAAAAAAAGGAATATACTTTTTTTAACGAATTACTTTTAGGTTGTTTCTTTTGAGTGGTTGTCTTTTTTTTTGCCATGTATTTAGGTTAGAAATAAATTGAACGTTACAAGATAGCTATTATTTTAGGAAGATAAATTATACCTGCAATAATCAATGAGGTAAAGGCTGCAAAAGCGGGTGCGCCAGCTGCAATATCTTTTATAAAACCTATTTTTTCATGATAATCAGGATGCACAAAATCAGCTACTTTTTCAACAGCAGTATTTAAAGCTTCTGCTACTAAAACCATTCCGATAACTAAAGTTTGAAGCATCCATTCATTCATAGAAATGTTAAAACAAAAACCTAAAACAGTAGCAATAAAGCCAAAAAAAAGTTGTGCTTTAATACTATCTTCAGTAGTAATTAATAACCACATTCCTTTTAAAGCAAAGGTCATACTACGCAACCTTCCTTTAATAAAACCGTCATTAGGATTTTTCATAAAATATTATAAAGCTTTTAAAGCTGTTTCGTAATTTGGTTCATCAACAACCTCACTTACTTGTTCTGTATATACAACGTTTCCTTCTTCGTTAATTATAACAATACAACGAGAGTGTAAGTTTGCTAAAGGACCATTTGTAATTTCTAAACCATAGTCTTTACCAAATTTTCCAGTAGCAAAATCAGATAACATAATTACGTTTTCAATTCCTTCAGCGCCACAAAAACGACCTTGTGCAAAAGGTAAATCTCTAGAAATACATAAAACTTTTGTATTGTCTAAACCTGCAACTTTTTTATTGAATTCTCTAACAGATGCAGCACATGTACCTGTATCTACACTAGGAAAAATATTTAAAATTAATCTGCTACCTGAAAAATCAGCTAATTTTTTAATTGATAAATCGGTTGCAACTAAAGAAAAGTCAGTTGCTTTACTACCGTTTTCTGGTAAATTACCGGTTGTGTTTATTGAATTCCCTTTTAGTGTTATTGTCGCCATTTTCTGTTTATTTTATAAAAATCAAAGGTAATTAAATTAATTAAAAAATGAAGAAGATAAAGATAGCGGACTGTTAAAAAAGTTATCTTCGCATTTTGAAATACAATACCTTTTGAACTTACAACAATACACATCAGAATTTAAATACAACCTAAAGCTTGCAGCCCCAGTAATGTTAGGAATGTTAGGGCATACTTTTGTAAGTTTTGTAGATAATATTATGGTAGGGCAATTAGGAACGGCCGAGTTAGCAGCTGTTTCTTTAGGAAACAGTTTTATGTTTATTGCTATGTCTTTAGGAATCGGATTTTCTACAGCAATTACACCACTAATTGCAGAAGCAGATTCTTCTAACAATTTTAAAGAAGCAAAAGCTACCTTCAAACACGGTTTGTTTTTATGTACCACTATAGGTATTTTAATGTTTCTATTGGTTTTCTTATCAAAACCTTTAATGTATTTAATGAAACAACCTGTTGAAGTTGTTGAATTAGCAATTCCGTATTTAGATTTGGTTGCTTTTTCTTTAATTCCGATGATTGTTTTTCAGGCATTCAAACAATTTAGTGATGGTTTGTCTATGACACGTTACCCAATGTATGCTACAATTTTAGCGAATGTTATAAATGTAGTTTTAAATTACTTGTTGATTTTCGGGAAATTCGGCTTTCCAGAAATGGGAATTGTAGGTGCTGCATACGGAACCTTGTTATCTAGATTTGTAATGGTATTTCACCTTTGGTGGATTTTAAAAAAGAAAAGAACGCTCGAAGCTATTGGTAACTAATATCAAATTATTTGTACTCGATAAATTAATACTTCGTAAAATAATAAACTTAGGAGCACCAAGTGCTATGCAAATGTTTTTTGAAGTAGCTATTTTTACAGCAGCCATTTGGTTAAGCGGATTGTTAGGTAAAAATGCTCAAGCAGCAAATCAAATAGCCTTAAATTTGTCTTCAATGACATTTATGGTCGCTATGGGATTAGGAGTTGCCTCTATGATTAGAGTAGGAAATCAAAAAGGATTAAAAAACTTTATAGCCCTTAGAAGAATCGCCTTTTCTATCTTTTTGTTAGGAATTATATTAGCAATAGGTTTCGCAACCATTTTTTACCTATTTCACAAATCGCTACCTAATTTATATGTAGATTTAAGTGATGCTGAAAACTATGCGGATAATATGGAAGTAATGAAGATTGCAGCAAATTTATTAATTGCGGCAGCTATTTTTCAAATATCAGATAGTATTCAGGTTGTAATATTAGGAGCATTAAGAGGGTTACAAGATGTTAAAATACCAACAATAATTACTTTTATATCGTATTGGATTGTAGGTTTTCCTATCAGTTATTTTTTAGGAACTGAAGAAACTTATGGTAGTTTTGGTATTTGGTTAGGTTTATTAGCAGGTTTAACAACAGCATCTGTTTTACTTTTTATTAGATTTAACAGATTAACTTTAAAATTGATTGAAAGAAACTCCGTTATTGGGGATAAATAAAATATAAATAATACGTTTTTTATGAATTTACCTAAATTTTTATTAGCAGATAATAGTAATCATCCAGAAGATATTTTTGTCTTGCATACAGAATTTCCACGTTTTTTAATCAATTTAAAAGATGATGAAGTAGAATGGTTTGAAGATTTAACAGGGGAAACAGAAGAGGATATTACTACCGAATTAGCCGGTTTAATGGATAAGGCAGGAGAGTTTTATGATAAAGAAATGGAAGGCTTAGAGTAAGTTTCTTTCTAAAAACTTATTCTCCAATATAGATTGCTTGCTCAATCTAATTTTAAAAGATTTAGCAAGCAATTTTTTTGTAATCAGGTTAAGACGAAATAATTAAAGGTTAATAAAATTATAATCAATTTTTTCTTCTGTAAAATTTAGTTTTAAATAATTTGGGGTTTTATTATCATCTTTCAAGTCATCTACGACAATGTGAGTTGTATTACCCAAAATAGCAGTATTTTTCTTGTGGTCATGACCGGTAGCTACCACATCTACACGATGTCTTATAAATAAGTCTAATAAAACTTGCACCTCTTCACCTATAAGTGGTAAATTAGATTTTGAATCTAAGCGAAATAGACTGTTATGAGTAAATACATTACAGTATCTGTAATCTTTTCTTTTCGCTTCTAAAAGTTTTTTAAACCATTTAAGTTGTTTGTCACCTAAAGTTCCTCCACCAGTATCTAAACAAATAAAAAGATCGCTTGCAGCTGGAGTATTTACAACAAAGTAATAAGACGATGAGCCAAATAAAGAATAAAAACTTTTCCAACCATCATAATATAAGTCATGATTTCCTGCAATAGGATAGTACATTAGCAAATCTTTTGAAGGAATGTGTTCTGCAAAAAAATCATAATCATCTTTACGCCCAGATGTTAAATCGCCTAATAATACAGCAGCGGTGGCTTCCTTATCTATTGCTTCTTTAAAGAAAGCATCTATACCTTTTATTCCGCCAATATGAGAATCTCCCATTAAATGTAGCGCATACGTGTTTTTATCTAAATTTAATTCAGAATACCCAAACTGCTCATTCCAGTTAAGAGATTGCTCAAAACGTTTATTTGCATCTTCGTAAGAGGTGAAAAAACCACGGAATTCATTATCATCACAAGACAATAGAGAGAATAATAGACAAAGTAATAATATTTTTATTTTCATATTTTCCATTTTATACCTCCTCTAAAAAAATAACCAAAATGATTAGCACTGATATTAAAAATACCCGAACGCCTATACCATGAGTCAAGATATAAAGTTAGATTAGGTTTTAGTTTATACTTCATTTGTAAATTAATACGAGGATGAACTAATTGATCAATTGCATAATAATCAAAATTAGTAACAGAGAAACCAACATTCCAATCACTATCATGAGTTTTAAGGAAAGCAGTAACTAAGTACATTACGATATAATTTTCATGTAATTTGCTATTCGATTTATCAATGTTATATTCTTTTCTGGCTTTTGCATTTATTGCATACGTTTTAAAATTTGTACCAATTTCAAAAAGGATATGTTTAAATTTTCTTGTTTCTAATCGTATTCCGTAATTGGTTTCATACATTAAATCTGAAAATCTATTTAGCATAAAAAAACCTTTAACGCCAAAAGAAAAGTTTTTTATTAAAAATTTTCTAGAACCTATGATATCAATCCCGGTAAGTGTGTTTGGATTACTACTCATTAAGTCAAATTGTATTCCAGTTTCAATATTATATTTTTTATACTGATAATTACCTCTATAGGCATTTTTTATATATACACCTTCTGATACATTATTTTCACCAATATCTATAAAAGGATTCGAGTTCTAATTGTGCATTCATACTATTAATGATAATTATGATTATCAATGTTGTTAGTGAATGTTTTAATTTACTCTTTTTATTGTATTGTATTTTTTTTGTGTTCCAAGTATTTTTATACATTGTAATCATAATTAGTGAAACCTCGCTAATAATATAGTAAGTATATTTTAAGAATTTGTTAAGTTTAACAAATATTTCATAGATTTTTTTTAGTAATAGAATCATGTATTTGATTTCCTCGAATTAATATATTAGTAAATTTAGTTAAGGTTAATAGTTTATGTTTTTTTTTAACTTTTGAATAATTTTATTTTTGTTTGATGATAACTTTAGTGGTATAGATGGTTTTAATTCATCAAAAAAATGAATTCGCAAAGTCCGCTTATTTTTAATAATAAATTAAGATAAGATTACCTATTTTTTAGCACGTTCTACCAATTCTAACTGTTCTAGTTTTGCTTTGGTTGTAAATAAACCATAATTGATAAAAACAGTTTTCTTTTCAATTTTATCAATTGTTCCAACAGAGTTTCCATCAATTAATCTAACGCGGTCATTTACACAGTAAACGTAAGCAGCTTTTTCGATTGCTATTTTTTTAGCTTCTTCTTTCTTTTCAGCTCTAACTTTTACTACTTTTTGAAGCACTTCTTTTTCTACTTTTTTTATAGCTTCTTGTTGCTTCTGAGTAGTAATTTTATCTTGTTTTTTTTCTAATTTTGTTAACTTTTTAAGTGGTGCTTTTTTTATGCGTTTTGTGTTTTCTGCAGCAACCCATTTAAAAAACTCGGTAGATAATTCCTTTTTATTGTTGGTTTGAAAATACTTATTAAGTAATTCGTTTGTCTTTCTTCCCAAGGTAAGCATTCGTTGATTGTTATCGTACAACTCTTGAAAACCAGAAAGTTTGCTTTGTATTTTTTGCTCTTTTTCCTGTAAACTGTCAATATGTTCTTGTCCTTTAGATTTTTGTTTAACCAAACTGTCGGAAGTTTTTTGTAAACGATTGCGTTCTTTCTGAAGCTTAGAAATAGTTTTATCCAGTCTAATTTTCTCAGTTTCTACTCTTTTTTTAGCTCTGTTGATTAAGCTGTACGGAATTCCGTTTTTCTGAGCAACTTCAAAAGTAAAAGAACTACCTGCTTGTCCTATAAATAATTTATATAAAGGCTCTAAAGTACGTTCATCAAACTGCATGTTTGCATTAGTAATATTATCTAGTTCGTTAGCCAAAACCTTTAAATTAGCATAATGCGTTGTAATAATTCCGAATGCTTTTCTTTCGTAAAATTCTTCTAAGAAAATTTCCGCCAAGGCACCTCCTAATTCAGGATCAGAACCAGTACCAAATTCATCAATTAAAAACAATGTGTTATCGTCGCATTTTTTCAAAAATGAACGCATATTTTTTAAGCGATAACTATAAGTACTTAGTTGATTTTCTATGGATTGATTATCTCCAATATCCGTTAATATAGTGTTGAATAACGTAGTTTCACTTCGCTCGTGAACAGGAATCAATAATCCGCTTTGTAGCATCAACTGTAATAAACCAATTGTTTTTAAAGTGATACTTTTTCCACCAGCATTGGGACCCGAAATAACAATAATTTGTTGTTTCTCATCTAACTGAATAGTTTGAGGAAATGTTTTTTTATTCTGATCTTTATTCTTTTTCCATAACACAGGGTGATAAGCATCTTTAAAAAGAATCTTTTTCTCTTTGGTAATTTTAGGCAATAATCCGTTAATGCTTTTCGCATATTTTGCTTTAGCAGCAACCGTATCTAAATGTGTTAAAAAGACAATATATTCCTTTAGTAAAGGTGTAAAAGGATGAATTTTACTAGCTAAGGCTCTTAATATTTTAACAACCTCTTGCTTTTCTTCATAAATTAAATTTTGTAATTCTCTACTATAAGCCAAGGTAGCTTGTGGCGCTATATAAACAATGTTACCCGATTTAGAAGCACCTAATAAACTACCTTTTATTTTGCGACGATGCATTGCTGTAACAGCTAAAACACGCTGATTATCTATAATAGTTTCTTTAATATCATCTAAATAACCATTGGCTATATTTCTACTTAAAGCATGTGTAAAACTTTCAGATATTTTTCCGCGAACGTTATTAATATCTTTACGTATTTGCTTTAAAGCAGGCGAAGCGTTATCTGCAACTTTACCATAAGAGGTAATTATTTCTTTTATACTATCAGAAACGAAAGTAGTAAGTTCTATTTGATCACTTAGCTTAAATAAAGTAGGGTAGTAGGTTTTAAATTTTATTAAAAACTTTTTCATTTCGTTTACAGTTTCTGTAACTGTTGCAACTCTTAAAAAAGCTTCTGTTTCTAAAAAACTATTTTCTATGGCTAATCGTTTAGTTTCTTCTGTAATATCTTCAAAAAAGTGATTAGGAAGTCTGTTCTCGTTTTCAAAAGAAGACAAATATTCGTTTACTAAATTTAATTCGAAAAATAATTTTCTTTTGTTTGATATTGGCTGAACAACAAGTGTTTTTTCTTTACCTAAATTTGTAATACAATGTTCTGCAACTTGTTCTAAAACGGTTGTGAATTCTAAATCTTGAAGTGTCTTTTCTGAAATGTTTTTAGTCAAAATAGTATATTTGAAACGGATACAAAAATAACAAACAATGCAACTAAATATTAGTGATAGCTGGAAAAATATTTTACAAACTGAGTTTGAAAAGCCATATTTTAAAAAATTAACTAGTTTTGTTGATAATCAATATGATAATCACATCTGTTTCCCGTATAAAGAAGCTGTTTTTGCAGCTTTTAATTATTGTTCTTTTGATGATTTAAAGGTTGTAATTATAGGACAAGATCCATATCATGGAAAGGGGCAGGCAAACGGATTGTGTTTTTCTGTTAAAGACGGAATTAAGCATCCGCCGTCATTAAAGAATATTTTTAAAGAAGTAGAAACTGATGTTGGTATTCCGTCTGCTGTTTCTGGAGATTTGTCTCGCTGGGCTACACAAGGGGTTTTGTTACTAAATGCTACTTTAACGGTAAGAGAAGGTGAGGCAGGAAGTCATCAGCAACAAGGCTGGGAAGAGTTTACCGATGTTGTTATTAGAAAAATATCCGAAGAAAAAGAAAATGTTGTGTTTTTACTTTGGGGAAAATTTGCAGAAAAAAAGGAGGCGTTATTAACTTAGAAAAGCATACAATTTTTAAAGCTCCACATCCATCGCCATTAGGAGCTTGGCGAGGTTGGTTTGGTAGTGGTCATTTCTCTAAAACAAATGATTTTCTGAGGAGCAAGGATTGCAATGAAATAAAATGGTAAAAGAAAAAGCTTGGTAATTTAATTACCAAGCTTTTTTATTATAAAATTAAGACTGCTTATTTGTTATATAACACCCAAGTTCCTTTTTCTAATAAAGGTATTGCTTGTTTATATTTAACATCTTTTTCTTCGCCAGACATTACATTTTTAATAGTAACTTTTTCGTTACGACCAATTTTTGGTTGCTCACGAACTACAGTTTCAATAACTTGTTCTTCTTGAGTTTGCTGATTACGAGCTCTGTTCATTGCTTGCTGAGAAGAGTTTTGAACCTCGTCTTTATGAGTATCTAATTGTTCTCTTTTTTGTTCAGTAGCTTCTGATACTTGTGATGCATCTTGACTTGGCAACTGACCTTTAAATAAGAAAGATAAAACCTCTTTGTTAATCTTGTCAACAGTTGCTTGGAATAATTCGAAAGCTTCAAACTTATAAACTAATAAAGGATCTTTTTGTTCATACGTAGCGTTCTGAACGGTTTGCTTTAACTCATCCATTTTACGTAAGTGATCTTTCCAGTTTTCATCAATAATAGATAGCGTAATATTTTTTTCGAAATCGTTTACTAATGATTTTCCTTCAGATTCGTAAGCTTCTTTTAAGTTGGTTACAACTTGTAATGTTTTTACACCATCAGTAAAAGGAACCACAATACGTTCGTAACGATCACCTTCTGTTTCAAAAACATTTTTAATTACCGGGAAAGCATTATCTGCATGTCTTTCTGTATCATTTTTATAATGAGCAGAAACAATAACATATAATTTATCTGTTAACTCTTCTTCAGTTAGTTTATTAAATTCTTCTTCAGAGAAAGGAGAGGTCATTGATGAAAAACGAATTAATTCGAACTCGAAGTTCTTATAATCACTATTCATTTTGTTTTGCTTTACAATTGAGCTACAAGTATCATAAATCATATTTGCAATATCAATCTGTAAACGCTGACCATCTAATGCATGACGACGGCGTTTGTAAACAAACTCACGTTGTGCATTCATAATATCATCATACTCAAGTAAACGCTTACGAATACCAAAGTTATTTTCTTCTACTTTCTTTTGCGCTCTTTCAATAGATTTAGAAATCATAGAATGCTGAATTACTTCACCTTCTTTTAAGCCCATTCTATCCATCATTTTAGCAATTCTATCAGAACCAAATAAACGCATTAAGTTGTCATCTAAAGCAACATAAAACTGTGTAGAACCAACATCACCTTGACGCCCTGCACGACCACGTAACTGACGGTCTACACGACGAGAATCATGACGCTCTGTACCAACAATTGCCAAACCACCAGCTTCTTTTACTTCTTTTGATAATTTAATATCGGTACCACGACCTGCCATGTTTGTTGCGATGGTTACTACACCAGCATTACCTGCTTCGGCAACAACATCAGCTTCACGTTTATGTAATTTTGCATTTAATATGTTATGCGGAATCTTACGCATTTGTAACATTCTACCTAATAATTCCGATATTTCTACAGAAGTTGTTCCGATAAGAACTGGGCGACCTTGGTTTGATAATTGTACAACATCATCAATAACAGCGTTGTATTTTTCGCGCGTAGTTTTGTAAACTAAATCTTCTTTATCATCTCTTTGAATAGGTCTGTTTGTTGGAATCTCTACAACATCTAATTTATAGATTTCCCAAAACTCACCAGCTTCTGTAATCGCGGTACCTGTCATACCAGATAACTTGCGATACATTCTAAAGTAGTTTTGTAAAGTAACGGTTGCAAAGGTTTGTGTTGCATCTTCGATATTTACATTTTCTTTAGCTTCTAATGCTTGGTGTAATCCGTCAGAGTAACGACGACCGTCCATAATACGACCGGTTTGCTCATCAACAATCATTACTTTATTGTCCATTACAACATATTCAACATCTTTTTCAAAAACAGTATATGCTTTTAAAAGCTGATTCATTGTGTGTATACGTTCGCTTTTTACGCTAAAATCGCGATATAATTCTTCTTTTTTATTCGCTTTGGCTTCAGGAGAATCGTCACTATTATCAATTTGACCAACAATAACACTGATGTCTGGTAAAACAAAAAATGTATCGTTAGTTGTTTTTTCTGACAAATGAGCAATACCTCTATCCGTTAAATCAATTTGATTATTTTTTTCTTCTACAGTAAACCATAATTCAGTATCAACCTCTGGCATCAACTTATTATTGTCTTGCATATAAAAGTTTTCTGTTTTTTGAAGAATTTGCTTGATTCCTTCTTGTGATAAAAACTTAATTAATGCTTTGTTTTTAGGAAGACCACGGTAAACTCTTAATAATAAAAAACCACCATCTTTTGTGTTTCCTTCTTTTAGCAATGCTTTAGCTTCTGCTAAAACACCAACTAAATATTTATTTTGTAGTGAAACTAAATCGGCTACTAATGGTTTTAATTCGTTAAATTCATGACGATCACCTTGTGGCACAGGACCAGAAATAATTAAGGGTGTACGAGCATCATCAACTAAAACAGAATCTACTTCATCAATAATTGCGTAGTTAGGTGCTCTTTGTACTAAATCGTTTTTAGAGCTAGCCATATTATCACGTAAGTAATCGAAACCAAACTCATTGTTGGTACCGTATGTAATATCGGCATTATAAGCTTTTCTACGTTCTTCTGAATTAGGTTGGTGAAAGTCGATACAATCGGTGCTTAAACCATGAAATTCGAAAATTGGCGCCATCCAAGCACGGTCACGTTTTGCTAAGTAATCATTTACAGTTACTACATGCACACCGTTACCTGTTAAGGCATTTAAGAACACAGGTAGGGTAGATACAAGTGTTTTACCTTCACCAGTCATCATTTCTGCAATTTTACCATTGTGTAAAACAGATCCACCAATTAATTGCACGTCGTAATGAATCATGTCCCAAGTAACTTCTTTACCTGCAGCATCCCATGAGCTTGCCCAATAAGCTTTGTCGTTATCTAAAGTAATATGTTCTCTAGTGGCAGATAATTCTCTGTCGAAAGCAGTTGCTGCTACCTCTAGTTTATCATTATTAGTAAAACGCTTAGCAGTTTCTTTAACTACAGCAAAAGCTTCTGCCATAATATCTAATAAAACAGCTTCAGATGTTTGGTAAGATTCGTCTTTTAATTTATCAACTTCAGTATATATTTCTTCCTGACGATCAATATCAGCAGTTAAAGCTTCTTCTTCTAACGTTGCTATCGTTTCAGTAAAAGATTTTGTAGCTTCTTTTATCTTCGATTTAAATTCGATTGTTTTTGCTCGTAACTCATCGTTAGATAAATTATTTAATGAATTTTCGAAAGATAGTACTTTCTCAACAATCGGTTGTAGAGATTTTAGGTCTTTTTGTTGTTTATCACCAACAAAAAGTTTTAGAATCGAATTTAAAACGCTCATTTGTAAAATATTGTTTTATAGCTAGTTAACTTTTGGTTAATAGCGTTAATTATATAGTTGTGTTTATGCTTAAAAGTAAGCAAAAAAAAAGCCTCTTATATTAGAGACTTTTTGTGATTGTATTTTTAGTATTCGTCTTCGTTCCAAAGATAATCTTCTTCAGTCGGATAGTCTGGCCAAATTTCAATTATCGAATCGTATGAATCTCCTTCATCTTCAATATCTTGTAAATTTTCAACGACTTCTAAAGGCGCTCCAGTACGAATAGCGTAATCAATTAGTTCGTCTTTAGTTGCAGGCCAAGGTGCATCTGCTAAATATGATGCTAGTTCAAGTGTCCAATACATTTATTTGTCTTTTTAGTAAGATTCTCGCAAAAATAATTTTTTTTTGGAGAAAGTCAAGTTTTTTTAAAAAAATGTGAAATCAATAAAAAAAGAACTTAGTTACAGTTTTTCAGGAATCCATTTAACCTCCTCTGCGTTTAAGTCTTGGGACAACTTTCGTGCCAGTACAAAAAGGTAGTCAGAAAGTCGGTTTAAATACATTAAAACAGCACTGTTAATTTCTTCTTCTTCATTTAAAGCTACTGATAAGCGCTCTGCTCTTCTACAAACACAACGTGCTATGTGACAGAATGACACAGTTTCGTGTCCTCCTGGTAAAATAAAATGAGTCATTTGCGGTAAGCTCTTGTTCATGAAATCCATCTGATCTTCTAAAAACTGAATAGAAGCAGCTGTTATTTTATGTATATTTAAACGCTCTTTACCATTTTTTAAGGTTTCTTTTTCTGGCGGAGTTGCAAGCATTGCACCAAGTGTAAATAATTCACTTTGAATTTTAGAAAGTGAGTTTCTTAATAAGTCATCTGTATTTTTGTCTCTTATTAAACCTATATATGAATTTAATTCATCTACAGTACCATAGCTTTCAATTCGTAAATGGTGTTTAGGAACTCTAGTTCCACCAAAAAGAGCTGTAGTTCCTTTATCGCCAGTTTTAGTATATATTTTCATTATGCTTTTTATTATTGTTTTGGTAAAGTTAGTTTTTCTAAAATATATTTAGGGCAACGCATTGGTTTTTTTGTATTCATATTTATAAAAGCTAAAATAGTGTTGCCAGTGCAAATTAATTGATTGTCTTGATTGGTAATTTCGTAGTCAAATTCTATTTTAACAGAAGGTGTTTTTTTTATAACAGTTGTAATTGTTATTTGATCGTCATATACGGCTGATTTTTTAAAATTACAGGATAATGAAATAACTGGCAGCATTACCCCATTTTTTTCCATATATTTGTATGTAACACCTGTAGAACGCAGTAGTTCTGTGCGGCCGATCTCGAAGTATTGTGCGTAATTACCGTGATATACCACTCCCATTTGGTCAGTCTCTGAATATCGAACACGGATTGTAGTTTTGTTTTTTAACAAATTATATTTTGTTTTTAAGATGCAATAACGTTACGTAAAAAATAGTTAAGAATCAATAGGAGATTGATTTTTTTATACTGAATTTTATTCACACTTTTGTTCGCTCAAACAGGTATACCTGTAGCCCCCAGAAATCGAATAAAAATTAACAACTAAAATTGTTTTTAACCCAAATGACTAAAACTGCTGATTCAGTTTGGAATGAATGCTTGTCTTTTATAAAGGACAACATTAAGCCCCAAGCATATAAAACTTGGTTTGAGCCTATTAAGCCAACAAAATTGGCCGGGGAAGCTCTTACAATTCAGGTGCCTAGTAAATTTTTTTACGAATGGCTAGAAGAGCATTATATTAAATTATTAAGAGTAGCTTTAGTAAGAGAGTTAGGGAGCGAGGCCAAATTAATTTACGATGTACGTATGGAAAATACGTATAGTAGTAATAGCCCTCAAACAGTAAAAATACCGAGTTCAAACCGTAACCCGTTAAAACCTCAAAAAGTAACAGTTCCTTTAGAATCTAAAAGAGAATTAAAAAATCCTTTTATTATTCCTGGGTTACAAAAGGTAAAAATAGAATCTCAATTAAATCCGAATTATAATTTTAATAATTTTGTAGAAGGTGATGCTAACCGATTGGCAAGATCTGCTGGTATGGCAGTAGCTAATAAACCAGGAGGAACATCATTTAATCCGTTATTAATTTACGGAGGAGTTGGTTTAGGTAAAACACATTTAGCACACGCTATAGGAGTAGAGATAAAAGACAAATATGCTGATAAAACAGTTTTATATATTTCTTCAGAAAAATTTACTCAACAATTTATCGATTCTGTAAAGTCGAATACTAGAAATGATTTTATTCATTTTTATCAAATGGTTGATGTTTTAATTATTGATGATGTTCAGTTCTTATCAGGAAAAACAGGTACACAAGATGTATTCTTTCATATTTTTAATCATTTACATCAAAATGGAAAGCAAGTAATTTTAACTTCTGATAAAGCGCCTGTAGATATGCAAGACATAGAGCAGCGTTTATTATCTCGTTTTAAATGGGGATTATCAGCTGAATTACAAGCACCAGATTTTGAAACACGTGTTTCTATTCTTCAAAATAAATTATATAGAGATGGTGTTGAAATGCCAGAAGAAATTGTAGAATATATAGCAAAGAATATAAAATCTAATGTTCGTGAATTAGAAGGTGTTATTATTTCGATGATAGCACAAGCTTCTTTTAATAGAAAAGAATTTACGGTTGAATTAGCAAAAGAAATTGTTGATAAATTTGTTAAGAATACAAAGAAAGAAGTTTCTATCGATTATATTCAAAAAGTAGTATCGAAGTATTTCGATATGGATGTTGCTACTTTACAATCTAAAACACGTAAAAGGCACATTGTTCAAGCACGTCAGTTAGCGATGTTTTTTGCAAAACGTATGACCAAATCTTCATTAGCAAGTATTGGAAGTCAGATTGGTAAAAGAGATCACGCTACCGTATTACATGCTTGTAAAACTGTAGATAATTTAACAGAAACAGATAAGCAATTTAAAAAATACGTGGAAGATTTAACCAAAAAGTTAACCTTGTAATTATGAAAAAAATACTAATGGTTTGTTTGGGGAATATTTGTCGTTCGCCATTAGCCGAAGGTATTTTACAATCAAAATTATCAAGCGAATTTTTTAAAGTTGATTCTGCTGGTACTGCTGGTTATCATGTTGGTGAATTACCAGATGAAAGATCTATTGAAGTAGCTAAAAAATACGGAATAGATATAACAAACCAACGCTCAAGAAAATTTGTGATATCAGATTTTAAGGAATTTGATTTAATTTATGCAATGGATGAAAGTAATTATCACAATATTCTTTCGATAATTGATGATAATGAAGATGCTCAAAAAGTAAAAATGATTTTAAACGAGCAATATCCAACAGAAAGCAGAAATGTTCCAGACCCATATTACGGAGGTAATCAAGGTTTTGAAAATGTATATAAAATGTTAGATGAAGCCTGTGAAATTATTGCTTCAAAATTAGAGAACTAATGAAAGGGAAATTATACTTAATACCAACAACTTTAGGCGAAACCGAACCATTAGAGGTGATGCCTATATCAGTTAAAAAAGTAATAGAACATCTTGACCATTTTATTGTAGAAAATGAAAAATCTGCAAGAAGATTTATAAAAAGAATTACACCAAATAAAGCACAACCTTCTTTAGAGTTATTATTGTTAGATAAATATTCTAACGATATTGAAATTCGAAATTATTTAGATATTTGTGATAAAGGAATTTCAATTGGTTTACTATCAGATGCAGGTGTTCCTGCGGTTGCAGATCCTGGCGCAAGTATTGTAAAATTGGCACACGAAAGAGGTGTTCAGGTAGTGCCTTTAGTAGGACCTTCGTCAATATTAATGGCAATGATGGGTTCTGGTATGAATGGGCAGAACTTTGCTTTTAACGGTTATTTACCTATCGATAAATCGGATAGAAAAAGAGCAATAAAAGAACTAGAAAAAATTTCTAGAGATAAAAATCAATCTCAAATTTTTATAGAAACACCTTATCGTAATGAAAAGATGTTAGATGATTTGCGTACAATTTTATCTCCTGAAACAAGGGTGTGTGTAGCGTGTGATATAACATTACCATCAGAATATATAAAAACACATACGGTTAATGAATGGAAAAATATAAAAACCGATTTACACAAACGACCTACCATTTTTATACTTCATAAAACATAAAAAAATCGCATCTTACTAAGATGCGATTTTTTTATGTTTTTTAACGTTTTAAACGCGCGCTTTTTTATTAGGTTTGATGTTAGAAACATCATAACCGGCGAATTTTTTCATGTAAGATTTTATAGATGTTCCAAATGCATCGTTAAATCTAAAAACACCGTTTGATCGCAAGTATTTTTTAACGTTACCAGCACCACTTAAATGTGCTGCAGCTAAAATACCAGATTCGGTAATTTTAGTACCATTAATAGTTTTACCTACACTTCTTCTAATGTCTTTTCTTAAAATCCATTTATTTACTTTACAGTAAGCCACGAATGACTTTTCTTGTAATTCAGGAGTTTTTAAGAAGTTTTGCGTATTGTAAATTCTAAACCTTTTTAAGGTTTCTCTTCCAAATTGGTATTTACCTAAATAGCCTAGTTTGTTTACAACTCGGTATTTTCCTTGTGATTCTTTAAAAGCTAAAGCTTCTTTAAAGCCAACAAAATCTTTAACCAAGAAAGGAATATTAAAGTTATCAGCATAATATGCTGTTTTCTTTGGTTTAGGTGTTGTTTTATCTTTTTTAACTTTTGGAGTTGTAAAACTAACGAGCGCTACAAAACCTATTAATAAAAATACTAAATACTTGATAATTAGTTACTTTCTGTTTAGCGATGCAAATGTACACTAATTAATGTAAATCATTAGCAATCAATATGTTAAGGTTGTTGTAAAATGTGAATATCTCCGATTATGGATGTTTTTGTTGTTTAAAAATCAATGAAATGATAATTATATTATCTTATTTATGTTTTTTTTGATGTTTTACTGAGAATAAAATTTTGTTAAAATTACCTAACAATTCCACGTTGTGTAATCCTCCTTTGGTATTTAGCAGCATTTCTGTTATGTTGAGCTAAAGAGCTTGCAAAATCATGAAAACCAATTTTTTCAAAGCTTGCACAGATATAGTGTTAGTTATATAGTACATTAGAAAAAAGATTTAGGCTCAATATCTAAAATTTTACAGATAGCTAAAAAACGATACATATCAAGTTTCGTTTTTCCAGTTTCTAATTTATAGTATGCGTTTTGACTTAAACCAATTTTTTCTCCAAAATCCACTTGCGACATCCCCGTTTTTAATCTTTCTTCTTTTAACTTTATAAGAATTAAAGAAAGTTCAATTTCTGTAGACTTTTTCATGCTCTTTTTTTGTGCTAAAGATATTATTATTATTATTATAAAAATAGCTTTTGCGACTAATGGTTAACCCTATTTTAAAATAGGGTTAACCATTAGTCGCAAAAGGAGTAGGAATATTTTTGTGTCAGTTTTTTAAATGTATAGTTTTGAAAAACATTGCAATTTAGTCAATATGCTATGGTTGACTATAAATATTTCATAGATTAATTAAAAATTATGAAAAAAGTATTTTTAACAGCACTATTTTTAGGTGCTTTTGTTACAGCGAATGCAACAGGTTTAGAAAAAATGAATGATAACAATATTGAGTCATTTAAAGTAGAAAACTTTGTAAAAAAAGATGTTAAAACAATTTCTACTATAAGTTATGATGAAGTTAGTGGTGACTGTAGTATTCATATTAAGAATAATCAAACAGGACAAACTGTAGTTAATATTACTGTGAAAACAGAGACGGCAGCAGATTGTAAGCAGCTATTGTCAGACTTGTTAGATGCATTACAGTAATAATTAATTTTAAAGGTTTTGCATGTATTAAAAAACATGTAAAACCTTTTATTTAATAAGAAAAAAATGAAATTTATTTTACTATTACTTATGCCTTTATTAGGGTTTTCACAACAAAATAAGATTACTGTTGAGTATGATTTTTATGATAATTCTAGATATAATGAAACAATTGCAGTATTAAATTGTGATAATGAGAAAGCCATATTTAAAACTTTTTTAGAAAAATTAAATACAGGTAACAAGGCAAGAATAACTTCTTCTAATGAGATTACTATAGGTGGAGATAGAATTGATATTTATAGATTAACCAATAAAAAAAACAATACACTTATTAGTTATGATATAAGAAAAAAAACTATTTATGAAATAGTTGAAGAAATTCCAAAAATGAATTGGAAAATAGATTATACAGAAACAAAAAAAATAGCTAACTATAATTGTAATAAAGCAACAGTTAATTTTAGAGGTAGAGATTATAAAGCATGGTACTCTATAAAATTACCTTTTTCTTTTGGTCCATGGAAATTTAATGGTTTACCAGGTTTAATTCTAGAAATAAAAGATGTAACGAATACTTTTAAATGGAGAGCAAGTAAAATTAAATATCCAGGTGTAAAAAAAATTGAAGTTCCTTACAAAAAAGTTAAAAGAGTATCCTTAAGAAAACTTATTAAAATTGAAGAAGAGAATTCGAAAATAATGAGGGCTAAACTTATGAGTTTATTACCAAAAGATGCAATTGTTACAATACCTAAAAATGATAGAAATGACCTTGAATTAGTATATGAATGGGAAAAATAAATTTATTTTTTACAGTTTATTTATTGGTATTTGCTAATAGTTTGTTCTCTCAATCTAAAATTCATGGATATATAAAGAATAGCCGTAAAGAAAATATTAATAGTGTTGCTGTTATTTTAAAAGATAAAAACACTAAAAGTATTGTGTCTTATTGTTATTCAAATGAAAAAGGATATTTTTATTTTGATAAAGTTAAAAAGGGACATTATTCTTTAACATTTTCCTCGTTGCCTTATAAAGAATTAACTATTGATTTACTTGTTGATAATAAGCTAGTAGTTATTGAAAAAAAGGTTGTTCTTGAGGATAATAAAATAACATTAGATGAAGTAATTGTAAAAAGTAAACGTTCAATTATTGTTAAAAAAGATACAATACTCTTTAATGTGTCATCTTTTATAGATGGAAGTGAATATTCTGTAGAGGATTTATTAAAGAAAATTCCCGGGCTTACTGTAGATAGTGAAGGAACTATAAAAGTAGGAGATAGGGAGATAGAAAAATTAATGGTAGATGGTGATGATTTCTTTGAAAAAGGTTACAAGATATTATCTAAAAACATGCCTTCTTATGTTATAAAAGAAGTAGAGATACTAAAAAAATATTCTAATAATCGTTTATTAAAAGGTATAGAAGATAGTGATAAAGTTGCTTTAAATTTAAAACTAGATAAAAATTCAAAAAGAATTTGGTTTGGTAATTCTAAAGCAAGTATTGGTAATAATAATTTTTATCATTTCAAGGGGAATTTAATGAATTTTGGAAAGAAGAATAAGTATTATTTTCTTACCAATTTAAATAATTTAGGATATGATGCGGTAGGTGATGTACAAGAGTTAATAAATCCGTATAGATTAGATGAACCTGGTAGTATTGGAGATGATCAAAAAGCAACAAGTTTATTAGAATTATCAAATATAAATTTAAGCTTTAATAAAAATCGTACAAATTTTAATAATGCAAAGTTACTATCATTAAATGTAATTTTTAATCCTTCAGATAAACTAAAGATAAAAGCTTTAGGTTTTTTTAATAGTGATATTGTTGGTTTTACTAAAAACAGCCTAGAGATTGTTGATTTAGATAATATTAGTTTTGATAATAAAGAAAATTATAAGCTAACAAAAAAGAATAACATCGCTTTTGGTAAACTGGATATAAATTATAATATATCTAAAAATAAAATGTTGGTATCTTCTCTAAAGTATAATCAAGGAGATTTTAATAGCGTTTCCAATTTAGTGTTTAATGGTGATACAACAATTGAAGGAGTAAAATCTAAAAATAAACTGTTTGATCAAAAAATAACCTATACTCATAAATTAGATGACAAAAAGGTGTTGTTATTAACAGGGAGATTAATAAATGAAGAAACACCTCAAAATTACAAAGTAGATAGATTTTTGTTTAGTGATTTATTTGTAAACACCGATAAAGTTAACAATGTAAAACAATATAGTGCGAACTATATGCAATTTGCAGGTGTGAGTGCTCATTTATTAAATAGAAAAAAAAATGGGAGTTTATTAGAATTACAATTAGGTAATAAGTTTAGAGGAGATGAGCTTACATCTAATTTGTCTTTACTAGAGAATACTAATGTTATAAGTACGCCTGTTGGATATCAAAATAAAACTATTTATAGGGTAAATGATTTGTATCTTAAGAGTAAATATCTTTATAAGCTTAAAAAAATTAAATTTTTGGGAGAATTAAATTTTCATCAAATTCTTAATTTTCTAAAAAATGAAAATACTACAAAAGAACAAAAACCTTTTTTTATAAACCCTAAGATAGGGGTTAGTTGGGCTATAAATGATAGAAATAAAATTTCATCTTATTATTCTTATAATAAAACAAATACAAGTATAATAGATGTTTATAGTAATTATTTACTAACTGATTTTCGATCTTTTTCAAGAGGAATCAATGAATTAAATCAATTGAGCACATCTAACTTAAGGTTTAACTATAATTTAGGTAATTGGAGTGATCGTTTTTTTGCTAACATTTCAATGTTTTATAATGTAAATCATGATTTTTTTTCCTCAGATATTAATTTAAGTCAAAATTACGTTCAAGTAAATAAAGTTTTAATTAAAGATAGAAAGTTAATAGGAATTGTAGCAAATGCAGACTACTATTTTAAGTTTATTAATTCAATTTTAAAACTAAAAACTGGTTATGTTAAGAGTGAATATAAAAACACAATTAATAATTCTAGTTTAAGAGAAATAATAACAAAGAATTATAATTATGGTTTTGAATTACGTTCTAGTTTTCGAGGTTTTTTTAATTACCATATAGGGTCAGAATGGAAAGATATTCAAATAAAAATTATAGAAAATAATTCTTTTGTAGATAATGTTAGCTTTTTAGATTTATCCTTTGCATTTAACAAAAGTCTTAATTCTAAAATAAAATTAGAACACTATTCTTTTGGAAATTTAAAAGTAAATAATAGGTATACTTTTTTAGATTTTGAAAGCACTTACACGTTAATTAAAAATAAATTAACAATGGAGTTAGTTGGTAAGAATTTGTTTAATGTAAAGCAGTTCAGAGATTCTAATATAAGCGATATTGGAACTTCGACAACAGAATACAATCTGCTGCCAAAATCTATACTAATAGGTTTGGAATATAGGTTCTAAAGAATAAACTTACCTATTTATTCCACGTTGTGTAATCCATCTTTGGTATTTAGCCGCGTTTCTGTTGTGTTGTGCTAAAGAACTTGCAAAATCATGAAAACCAATATTATCTACACTTGCACACATATAATAGTAACCATGTTTTTTGTAGTTTAAAACTGCATCTATTGATGATACATCTGGCATTGCAATTAATGATGGCGGTAAACCTGTATTTTGATACGTATTATAAGGCGATTTAATTTTAAGATCGTTATTAAGTACACGTTTTACAATAAAGTCATCACCTTTAAGTTGTTTAATCGCATATATAACTGTTGGGTCTGCCTGTAAAGGCCAACCATCTCTTAACCTGTTTAAATACAAACCAGCTACAATTGGGCGTTCGCTTTTTTGCGCAGTTTCTTTCTGTACGATAGAAGCCAAGGTAATAACTTCCTTTTTTGATAAGTTTAGTTTTTTAGCTTTAGCTAATCTTGCTGTATTCCAAAAGCGATTGTATTCAATAAGCATTTTACTGCGGAATTTTTCAGCAGAGGTGTTCCAATAAAATTCATAACTATTAGGAATATACATACCTAACGCATTTTTTTGATTGAAACCATTTTTCACTAAAAAGTCATTCTCTCTCATTACTTTTACTAAAGAAATGGAGTCAGTTTCAATTTGTTCTGCAATTCTACCTGCCAGTTTTTCTAATGAATCTTGATTGTTAAAAGATAATTTTATCGGAGTCTGGTTTCCGCTCCTCAATAAGTTTACTACATCGTTTAAACTCATTCCTTTTTTAAGAATGTATTTTCCGCCTTTCGGTTTTGTAAATTTTTTCTTTTCGGCAACCCAAATAAAGTTTTCAGGTTTATTGATGTAATTAGAGAGCTGTTTTTTTAATCCATCAAAAGTATCATCAGATTTTATATAAATAGCCCCGCTTTTAGTAACCGCATTGCCAAATATTTTCTGATAAAAATTAAAACTAATAATTCCGCCAATTAAAAATATAATGGCAATAGCTATGTATATTATTTTCTTATTCATTTATCAATTGAAATAAAATTTCGTCTTTATATATATTGTTGCTTAGAATCCAATCTTTTTTAACACCGATTTCTTTAAAATTGTGTTTTGTAAAAAGACGGATACTATTTTTATTGTCAGCAGTAATATTTGCATATAGCTGATGTATTTGTAAGTGTATAAAGCAATAATTAATTAATAGCTGCAAAGCTTCAGAAGCAAATCCGTTTTGTTGATAATCAGGGTGAATTAAAATTCCGATGCCGGCTCTTTTATGCTGCGGGTTAAAATCAAAAAGATCAATCATTCCGATAGCATTCAACGAGGTATTATTTTCAATAACTAAGCGTAATTGTTTAGCTTCATATATATCTAAATGGGCATTTTCTAAATATTGCTTTAGAATAAATTTAGAAAACGGTGCTTGCGTATGGCTAATTTCCCAAAAAGATTCATTGTTTTCTATTTGAAATAGAAACTCCAAATCATAGGGTTCAAGCGCTCTTAAATTTATATGTGTACCTTTTAATGTATTCATTACAATTCAATTTCGCCTTTAAAGACAAAAAGGGCAGGTCCTTTTAGAAAAATATTTGTGTAATTTCCGTTTTCTTCATCAAAACTAACTTCTAATAAACCGCCTTCTACAGGTAGTTTAATTAAAGTTTCAGTTGTTCTTTTAGTAGCGTGCATTGCAATAGCAACTGCTGTAACGCCTGTTCCGCAGGCTAAAGTTTCATTTTCCACACCTTTTTCATAGGTTCTAACCCTAAAAGTATTGTTGTTTATTTGTTGTGTGAAATTAACGTTAGCACCAGGAGAATCGTAACTATATCTTATTTTTTTCCCGTTTTCAAAAACAGGGTAATTATCTAAGGATTCAACTATCTCTACATGATGTTGTGTGCCTGTAAATGCATAAACAGCGTCTTTTTTTATGTTGATTTCGTTTACGTTTACCATGTGTAATGAAATAATGCCATTGTCAATTTCGGCATAATGTGCACCATCAAAAGCAGTAAAGGTTGTTTTACGATCAATAATGTTTAGTTTTTTAGCAAAGGCAACGGCACATCTTCCGCCATTTCCACACATAGTTTCGCTTCCATCTGCATTAAAATAAATCATTCTAAAATCGGTTGTGTTGTGATTTTCAATTAAAATCACGCCATCGGCACCAATTCCAAAATTTCTATTACATAGTTTATTAATAAAAGCAATGTTATTTTTCGGAAATATTTTTGTGCGGTTATCGACTATAACAAAGTCGTTACCTGTTCCTTGGTATTTGTAAAAAACTAAATTCATAAGAAGCAAATATACAAGATTTCTAATGAATTAAAATGTGTTAAATAGCGGTTAAAATCCGTTAAAACAACGTTAAACAACTTTTTTGAAAATGTTAAAATATTATATTTGAATAGATAAATTTTGTAAGCAAATGAAAAAAACAATTAAAACATTAGGAATCGCCATTTTAGGAGGCGTAATTACACTTGCAGGATATAAGATGATAATTGAGAATCCGCAAGAAATAATTCAGGTGAGCGAAATACAATCACCATTAAAAACAATACCAGCAAACTATCCATCAACAGTCATTAATTCGGAATTAAGTCCTACTGATTTTACCGAAGCGGCAGATAAAACAGTGCATGCAGTAGTGCATGTTAAAAATACAGCGGTAAGAACACAGCAGAATCCATATGCGCAACTTTTCGGACGAAGCGGTACACGTAAATATGAGCAAGTAGGAACGGGGAGTGGTGTTATAATTTCTCCTGACGGATATATTGTAACTAATAATCACGTAATAGATAGGGCTAGTGAAATTGAAATTACCTTAAACAATCGTAAAAAGTTAAAAGCTGTTTTAGTAGGAACTGATAAAAGTAATGACATTGCTTTGTTAAAAGTAGATTCTGACGAGGATTTACCATATTTACCTTTTGGTAATTCAGATAATGCAAAAATAGGAGAATGGGTTTTAGCAGTAGGAAATCCTTATAATTTAACATCAACAGTTACAGCAGGTATTGTAAGTGCAAAAGGACGTGATTTAGATGGGAATAGAAATATTGAAGCTTTTATTCAAACAGATGCAGCCGTAAATCCTGGTAATAGTGGTGGAGCTTTAGTAAATACTAGAGGAGAATTAATAGGAATAAACACAGCGATATCATCTAAAACAGGTTCTTTTATTGGGTATTCTTTTGCGGTGCCATCTAACATTGCTAAAAAAGTAGTAGATGATTTGTTAGAATTCGGATCTGTACAAGAGGCAATAATTGGTATTAGCGTTGATAATTCAATAAAAGATATTGAAGGTGTTAAAATAGGCGAAATAGAAAGTAATAGTGAAGCAATAAAAGCAGGCTTGTTAGAAGGAGATATTATAACAAAAGTTAATAATATTAAAATAACTAAGTTTTCTGATTTAAAAGGACAATTAACCGCAAAAAGACCTGGTGAATATGTAAACTTAACGATTACAAGAAATGGCGAAGATTTAATGAAAACTGTTAAGTTGGCTAAGAAAAATACGTTTACATCATATTCATTCGGAGTACAATTAAAAGATTTATCAAAAAAAGAAAGAAAAAAACATGCAATAACTGGAGGAGCTAAAATTACAGGCGCCAATAATAAAGGTTTTTTATACTACAAAATAGGTGCAGGTTATATTTTGACAAAAATAAACGGCAAAGAAATAACCAATGCTTCTGAAGCTGTTACTGTTTTAGATGCTTATACAGGTAATCAACAAATGATACTAGAGTTGATGAGTCCTGAAGGAAAAAAAGAATATTTTCGATTTTAAAATATTTTAATAAAAGGTACAAATGTCGTTGAAAATTATTTTTCAGCGACATTTTTCTTTGGTGAAACTATTTATGAAACCGTTTGAAATCCCTATTTTTACAGCAAATTTTTAAAAATTTAGTTAACACACAACTATGTCAACAATAACAAATTACGAAAAAGAAGTAGTAAGTCAAGCACAAGTAAGACGAGCTACGGTTGAGTTTATTAATATCGTTAATGATTTATGGTACGATAAATCTATAGAATTAGTATTATTTAGAAATCCGTTAGTAGATAAAAGAGCTAGTGAGGTTTTAAATTTAATAGATTATGCTAGAGAATTCGTAGCAAAACCAATTTCTATAAACGATGCTTTAGAAATAGCAAAAGCAATACAATCTATCGATTTACCAGCATCAAAATTAGATATCGGTAAATTAGCATATGAATATCATTTACAAGATGATAACAATGCAGATAAATTAGCTTTTGTACAAAATCAATTAAAAGACGCTACAGGGGCAGAAGAGATTCAGCCAAAAGATGTTGTTTTATATGGTTTTGGTCGTATCGGTCGTTTATTAGCACGTGAGTTAATGAGTAAAATGGGTAAAGGTTCTCAATTAAGATTAAGAGCAGTTGTTACTCGTGGAGAAATTAACGAAGCTGTATTAGAAAAAAGAGCATCCTTATTAAGTATAGATTCAGTTCACGGAGATTTCTTAGGAACTGTTCAGGTTGATGCAGATAACAATGCGTTAATTATTAATGGAACTACGGTTTATATGATATCTGCGGGGAAACCAGAAGATATCGATTATACTAAATACGGAATCAACGATGCATTAATTATAGACAACACAGGTGCATTTAAAGATAAAGAAGCATTAAGTCGTCATTTAGTACCAAAAGGAGCAAGTAAAGTATTATTAACTGCGCCAGGTAAAGGAATTCCGAATATCGTACACGGAGTAAATCATGCCGAAAACAACCCTGATAATATAGATATTTTCTCTGCAGCCTCATGTACAACCAATGCTATTACACCAGTATTAAAAGTATTAGAAGATAACTTCGGAATTAAAAAAGGTCATTTAGAAACCATTCATGCCTATACTAACGATCAGAACTTAGTAGATAACATGCATAGTAAATACCGTAGAGGTAGAGCAGCAGCTTTAAATATGGTAATTACAGAAACTGGAGCAGGTAAGGCTGTTGCAAAAGCATTACCAGCTTTAGAAGGTAAATTAACATCAAGTGCCATTCGTGTACCAGTACCAAACGGATCTTTAGCTATTTTAAACTTACAGTTAAATTCTAATACTACTGTAGAGGCTGTAAATGCAATAATGAAGCAGTATGCTTTAGAAGGTGATTTAGTAGAGCAAATTCAATATTCTATGAATAATGAATTAGTATCATCAGATATAGTTGGTACAACAGCTCCTTCAATTTTTGATAGTAAAGCAACTATTGCAGATGGTAATACAATTGTAATATATGTTTGGTATGATAATGAATACGGATATTCTCATCAAGTAATGCGTTTAGCAAAGCATATCGCAAAAGTTAGACGTTATACCTATTATTAACATAGTATAATAAATTTACTAAAATAGGTTGAAATATTTTTTGTTTCGACCTATTTTGTTATATTTGAGGATTATAACCCCTAATTCCCCAAATTATGAGAAAAGTATTCCCTATGCTTTTGTTGTTGCTAAGTGTCGTAACAACATCTTTTTCGCAAGAAATTAATGAACTAGATTTTTTAACGTCAGGTAAATGGCAGGTTGAATCAGTACAAATCGGTGATGAAATTCAAAATTATTCAGATGATAACAGTTGGATGGTTTTTCACAAAGATGGTAAGTACCAAGTTGTAATGAGTGATGATGAAAAGAATGGTAATTGGAAGTTTGTAGAAGCTACCAAATCTATTAAATTAGAAGGAGATGAAAGTTTAATTGATGGTTTAAAAATTAAGCTATTAAATGACAAAGAGCTTTTGTTTTCTGCAACACAAGGAGATATCGTTTACTCGATGAAATTAAGAAAATAATATATAAAGCATCATATATTAAAAAAAAGACTAAAGCGAAAGCTTTAGTCTTTTTTTTGTTAAAAAATTAGTATGTATTTTAAATTTTGGTTTTTAATTGTAAATAATTAAATTTATTAACTTTATTTTTAAGAATAAATTATATTACTGAAGGTTTTATGTAGTAGTGAAAACAATCTATACATAAAATGATACCATCTATACAAAAGTGTTTTTGTAAAGCGTTTTTTCGTTGCATATTTGTAGTATAATACACAGGGGAAATCATATTGATAAATTGGGGGATTAATCAATATGGAAAATTTTAAAAAAGCATCACTTATTTTAGGTGATGCTTTTTTGTTTGTGTTTTTTTAGTGATTGAGTTAAAAATCAATTGCACATATTACTACTTGTATATGTATTAGTGATTTCTATTTTAAACAACTACACAACTTTTGTTATTGACGATTAATACCCAAAACTTTTTCTTAAATTAGCTTTAAAATTAAAGATATGAAATTATTTTTTCCTTCTATTTTAATAATATTAATGATTGCAACAACTAATGCGCAAACAAGATTACCATATTACGAGATTCCGGAAGCAGCAACGGAATATACTGCAGGAGCAGTTGCTAGTAGAATCATAGACGGATTAGGTTTTCGTTATTATTGGGCAACAGAAGGATTAACAGTTAAAGATTTGGATTTTAAGCCAAATAAAGAATCAAGAAGTTCAATAGAAACAATAGATCATATTTTAGGCTTATCTCAGGTTACTTTAAATGCGATGTTAAAGAAACCGAATGGAGAAAAACAACCAGAAATGACATTTACAGAGAAACGTAAAAAGACGTTAGAAAATTTAAAAGATGCAAGTGATATTTTAAGAGTAAGCAAAGATGTATCACAATATAAAATTATATTTGGAGAAAAAGAATTTCCGTTTTGGAACACTTTAAACGGACCAATATCGGATGCAACTTGGCACGTTGGTCAAATAGTTTCTTTTCGTCGTTCTTCTGGGAATCCAATATCAAAAGGAATTCAGTTTTTAACAGGTACAGTAAAAAAATAATATATTGTTAGTCCTACTATTTTAATGACAATTCAACAACAAATACAATCGCTTCGCGATGAACTAAATCTGCACAATTATAATTATTATGTGTTAGATAATGCAACTATTTCAGATTATGATTTCGATATAAAACTGAAAGAGTTAGAGAAGTTAGAGTTAGATAATCCACAATTTTTTAATTCAAATTCACCAACGCAGAGAGTAGGGGGAGAAATCACTAAAAATTTCGAAACTATTACTCATAAAAACAGAATGTATTCTTTAGATAATTCTTATTCTAAAGAAGATTTACAAGACTGGGAAAAGCGCATTCAAAAAATGTTAGGCTCTGATGATATTGAATATACATGCGAGCTTAAATACGATGGCGCATCTATAAATTTAACCTATGAAAAAGGTCAGTTTGTAAAAGCGGTAACACGCGGAGATGGTTTTCAGGGAGATGATGTAACCACTAATATTCGTACTATAAAATCAATCCCGTTAACACTTAATGGTGATTTTCTTGCTGATTTTCAGATGCGTGGAGAAATCATCTTACCTCTTGAAGGATTCCGTAAAATGAATGAAGCAAGAGTTGTAAATGGAGAAGAAGAATATAAAAATCCTAGAAATACAGCAAGTGGAAGTTTAAAATTGCAAGACAGTGCTGAGGTTGCAAAACGCCCATTAGATTGTTTGTTGTATCAAGTAGTTACAGAAGAACGTAAATATAAAACACATTATGAGAATTTAGAGAATGCTCGAAAAGTAGGTTTTAAAGTGCCAGAAACAATTACACTAGCAAAAACTATCGATGCTGTTTTTGATTTTGTAAATGACTGGGATGTTAAAAGACATGATTTGCCATATGAAACAGACGGAGTTGTAATTAAAGTTAATAATTTACAACAACAAGAAGAACTTGGGTATACGGCAAAAGCACCGCGCTGGGCAATAGCTTATAAGTTTAAAGCAGAACAGGTATCAACAGTTTTAGAAGAAATAACGTATCAGGTAGGCCGAACAGGAGCTATAACGCCAGTAGCAAATTTAAAACCTGTGCAATTAGCAGGAACTGTAGTGAAAAGAGCTTCGTTACATAATGCTGATCAGATTGAAAAATTAGATATTCGAATAAATGATACTGTTTTTGTAGAAAAAGGAGGTGAGATTATTCCGAAAATTATAGCAGTAGATGTATCAAAAAGACCTGATGATTCTGAACCTACAAAATATGCAACCAATTGCCCAGAATGTAATACCGAACTTATAAGAAATGAAGGTGACGCAAAACATTACTGTCCGAATGAGTTTGGGTGTGCACCACAAATTACAGGAAGAATTCAACATTACATCAGTAGAAAAGCCATGGATATAGATGGTTTAGGAGGAGAAACGGTCGATTTATTGCGTAAAGAAGGATTGATTGAGAGTTATGCTGATTTATATGATTTAACAGTTGATCAGGTAATTCCGTTAGAGAGAATGGCTGAAAAGTCTGCTAGAAATATGATAGCAGGAATTGAGAAGTCAAAAGAAATTCCGTTTGAAAAAGTACTGTTTGCTTTAGGAATTCGCTTTGTGGGAGAAACTGTAGCAAAAAAACTAGCAAAGCATTTTAAGACGATAGATAATTTATTAGCGGCCGATTTAGAAACGCTAATTTCTGTAGATGAAATAGGAAGTAGAATAGCCCAAAGTATTATCGATTTTTCAAACAATTTAGAAAATATTCAATTAATTAATAGGTTAAAAACTCACGGAGTTCAGTTAGAGGTTTCTGCAGAAAGTTTAGAAGGTCAGACAGATAAACTTGCTGAAAAAGTATTTGTGGTTTCTGGTGTTTTTCATCAAATGAGTAGAAATCAACTTAAAAAAGCTATTGAAGATAACGGCGGAAAAGTAAGTTCATCAATCTCTAAAAAAACAAGTTTTATTGTTGCTGGAGATAATATGGGACCAAGTAAATTAGCGAAAGCAGAAAGTTTAGGTGTTTCTATTATTTCTGAGCAAGATTTTATCAATATGATTAATTAAGAAAATATTTTTAAAAACATAAATTTACTCAAACTCATATTGTAATATGACAAAACAGATTAAAATAACGATTGCATCCATTATTTTTTTATTAGTAGTTATTATAGATGTGTATGCGGTGATAATTCAGGATAAAAGTTTAGAAATGATTTTTAAACCTTTACTAATGACAACCTTGGTAATAGTTTATTTACTATCTGTTAAGAAACCTAATTTCTGGTTGGTTTCAGCATTGTTTTTTTCATTTTGGGGTGATGTATTTTTATTAGATAAAACAAATTATTTTGTATTCGGATTGGCTTCTTTTTTAATAGCACATGTTTTGTACATAAAAATGATTTCTAAATTTTTAGCAAAAAAATCTATTGTTAAAATATTAAAAGCAGCGGTGATTTTTGTGCTGTTGTTTTTGGGAGTATTGTATTTAATAAAAGATAATTTAGGAGAAATGTTAGTTCCTGTAATTATATACGGAATTGCAATTTCAGGTTTTGGTACTTGTGCTTTGTTAAATTATCAACAAGAAAAATCATTAGCAAATTTATGGTTATTGCTAGGTGCTATCTTGTTTATAGTATCCGATAGTTTAATTGCTTTAAATAACTTTTACAGTCCAATATATTTCTTAGATTTTTTAATAGTTGTTTTGTATATTGTATCTCAATATTTTATATGTAAAGCGTTAATTTTAAAATAGATGTAAATGTCTCCCAGAGTTATTGAGCTTATATTAAGAACATTTTTTTTTATTGTTTCCGCAATATATTTATATGTAGTTTTTATGGGGATAGATATTTTAAAGCCATTTTTAATATCCTTACCAGTAATTTTTCTAGGTACTCTCTATGTGTTAAAAGTTAAAAAGAAAGATATTTTAGTAGTAATAGCTTTTGTTTTAACGATATTAGGAAGTGTTTTTAGCACTTTTAAAGAGTTTTACTTGTTAGCAGTAGTTTTATTCTTTATAGAGCACTTGCTATTTATAAAGCTAATAATAAGTTATATAAAACCTAAAGAAAGAGGTTTAGTGCCTTTGTATATCTTGTTGTTTTTAGCTTTTTTTATACTACTATTTTTAATGATTTATGGAGAGGCAGAAAGAGATATAGGTTATATAGTAGTTCTTGTTTATGGTTTTACAGCGTTTTCTTTAGGCGCATTAGCTTTTGCTAATTTTTTATACAAAATGAACAAAGCTAATTTTTTACTTCTTTTAGGTTTTTTTATGAGTATTGCTTCAGATTCGGTGTATGCAATTGATTTACTCGATGAAAAAAAATCATATTATTTGTTTTTAGCGGAGTTGCTGTATTGGTTTTCTTATTATGTTATTTATACAGGATTTACTGATAAAAATAAAAAAGCAATAAAACAATAATTGTTAAAAATTAGATGTCTTCTTTTTTAAGGTTTGAGTATGTATAAGTTATGAGAAATCCCTTATTGAAGGATTTTTTTTCTGTTTACAAATATTAGTATAATTGCAGAAAAAAGAGTTACTGTAGCGCTTATAAATAAAATCCCGCCATCATTATTATGTTCAATACCTAGCTTTGTTAAATGAGCACTAATTGCTCCGCTCATTAAACCTATTGTTAATACAGCACCTAACCATAAGTGTTTAGGTGTAAATAGTAATACAACGGCGACAAACTCTAATATGCCAGTTATTATTCTCATAAAAGCTTCATTTTTAACAGCTAACTTGGTAAATAACTCAATACTCTCTTGTGCACCGGTAAACTTAAAAAACAATGTTTGTATCATAATAATACTAATAAGTAGTTTTAATAAAAAAGGAAAATATTTTTTCATTTATATTAAGTTTATGTTATAGACGGTCAGTATTTTAACGCCTTACATTTATATAAAAACTCTTTTTTTTGAAGTTATTATACCCTTAATATTTGAGTTTGATTTGTAGTAAAAATTAATAATAATATTCTAGAGAGACTATATCATAGGGAGTTAATTAAATTGAATATAGGAGCTATAATAAAGTGTATTAACAAGAAAAAACTTCTTATTTTTGCCGTCTTTTTAAAGAAAATCAATGTATATTGTTATTGATAAAAAGTGAAATTTAGAGTTGTTTTTTTATAAAATTCTATAAAACATGATAAGAAAAAGGATACTGTTAGTATTGTTGATGTTGTTTTTTATTGTTTCAGTTGCAGATATATTTGCTGTGATAATTCAAAATAAAACAATGGAAATTATATTTAAGCCATTGTTGATGCTTTCACTTATAGCTATATACTTTCTTTCTATTAGAAAAGTTAATTTATGGTTAGTGGCAGGTTTGTTTTTTGCATTTTTAGGTGATGTTCTTTTATTAGATCAAAAAAAATATTTTGTATTTGGTATTGCATGTTTTTTAGTTACACATGTGCTGTATATAAAACTGACAATAGATTTTATAAAGAATATATCCTTTACAAGAATAGTATTTTCGTTAATACCATATATATTATATTTTCTAGCTATAATGTATGTTGTTTATGATAATTTAAAAGATATGTTGGTTCCGGTAGTAGAGTTCGGATTAGTAATATCAATCTTCGGATCAGTTGCTTTTATAAATTATCAAAAACAAAAAACAAAAGCCAATTTTCTTTTGCTATTAAGTGCAACTTTTTTTGTAATTTCAGATGGTTTTATTGTTTTAAATATTTATAATGAGTACAGTAAAATACTTGACTTTTTTGTAATCCTGTTATATATAACAGCTCAATATTTAATAGTAAGAGCAATTATATTAAAAGATAAATATGTAGAGGCTATAAAGTGATATTTTATAAAAATGAGAAAAATAATAATTTTACTTGTTGTATTTTGTAGTGCAGCATGTAAGCCAGAAAGAGTGTCGTTAAAATTTTTAAATGAATTTGTAGTTAAAGACTCATTGAGGTTTAAAAATACAATAATAGGCGGTATTTCAGGAATTGACTTTAATAATAACCAATATTACATGGTTGTTGATGATGCCAAGAATCCTAGAGTTTTAATAGGGAACATATTTGTGAAAAACGATTCAATAAAATCAGTAGATTTTAAGACTATAACTCAAATAGACACTACAAGTCAGTTTTATAAAAATAACATATTAGATATAGAATCTGTTTTCGTTGAAAACCATCAAATTAATTTGGTAAGCGAAGGGTCAATAAATAAGGGTAAAAATCCTAGTGTTTTTAAGATAGATAGTTTAGGTAAGTTTATAGAAAGTGCTAAAATTCCGGCATATTTCTATGCTGGTTCTAAAGCAAAACCAAAGCACAACGGAACTTTTGAAGGTTCTTCGAAAAGTTACGATAAAAAAGGTTTTTGGGTAGCTATGGAAGCCCCACTTGAAGCAGACGGAGAGGAGTCAACATTTTACGAAACACAATCGCCCATAAGAATTACTTATTTTGATAAGAAAACAACATCAGCAACAAAGCAATTTACTTATCAATTAGAAAAAATAGACAAACCAGCAAAAGGAAAGGTGAACCTAAATGGTGTAACAGCTATTTTAGAATATACCGAAAATAGTTTTTTCGTTGTAGAAAGAATTTATCAAAGTGGTTATGGGTCTTTTGGTAATACGGTTAGGATTTTTAAAGCAACCATTAACGAAAAAACAACAAATACATTAACACTTCAATCTTTAAAAGAAGAAAAGTATATTACTCTTAAAAAAGAATTATTATTCGATTTTACAGATATTAAAGAAGTATTAACAGATAAAATTATTGATAATATTGAAGGAATTACTTTTGGTCCGGTACTATCAAACGGAAACCGATCTTTAATTTTGGTATCGGATGATAATTTTCAAATATATGGCAAGCAACTCAATCAGTTTTTATTACTAGAAATTGAAGAGAAATAATGTACTTTAGCAGTAGTAATTATTAAAGATGATAAGTAAACTTAAACAAAAATCTATTCAGAAAATTTACGATAATAGTATTGTAAAAAATACAACAAAGATTTATAATGCCAACAAAGTAAGCAAGGTGGTAATTTTACTAGATAATGAATCTTTAGAAAATGTAATGGTGGCTAATTTGATAAATAAATTACCATTTAAGAAAGAGAATATTGTTGTATTAATTTTTAGAGAATATTCAAAGAAACAAGAAACATCTTCTAAATTTTTTACAGATAATGATTTTGGCTATAAAGCGAGTTTAAAATCAGACAATTTAAAAAACTTCGTTAAAAACGATTATGATTTACTTATTAACTACGTAAAAACGCCAAATTTATATACCAATATAATAACTTTGTTATCTAAAGCATCTCTAAAAACAGGTTTTGCAGGAATTGATGATAGGTTGTATGATCTTGTTATTTCTGATAAAGGATTAAATGAGGCTGTTTTAAATCAGGAATTAAAAAAATATTTAACAATATTAAATAAAATATAATGCAAAAATTTGTTGGTACAGGAGTCGCTTTAGTAACCCCTTTTAACGAAGATTTAAGTGTAGATTTTAACGCACTTAAAAAGTTAGTGAAATTTAATATCGATAACGGTACAAATTACTTAGTTATTAATGGAACCACGGCAGAAAGTGGAACTATTACAGTAAAAGAAAAAGAAGATATAATTAAAGTAATTGTAAGTGAAAACAACGGTGTGTTACCTTTAGTTTTAGGTGTTGGTAGTAATAACACACAAACAGTTATAGACGAATTAAATTCTTTAGATTTATCTAATATCGATGCTATTTTATCGGTAGCGCCATATTACAGTAAACCAACACAAGAAGGTTTTTATCAGCATTTTAAAGCTATTTCTGCAGTAAGCACTAAGCCAATTATTTTATATAATGTGCCTGGTAGAACTGCTAAAAATATGGAACCGGCTACTATTTTAAGATTAGCAAATGATTTTAAAAATATAATAGGTGTTAAAGAAGCAGCAGGAAGTCAGCAACAATATTTAGAATTGTTAAAAGATAAACCAGAAGATTTTTTAATTATTTCGGGTGATGATGATTTAGCTTTAGGAGTTGTTTTAGCTGGTGGAGCAGGAGTAATATCTGTTATAGGACAAGGATTGCCAAAAGAGTTTTCAAAGATGATTCAGTTAGGTTTGGTAGGAGAAAATAAAAAAGCGTACAAAATTCATTATCAATTAATGGATATTGTAAACTATATCTTCGAAGAGAATAACCCTGCAGGAATTAAATCAGTATTAATGAAACAAGGAATTTGTATAGATGAGGTTCGTTTACCATTAGTAAAAGCAACGGAAGAATTACAAACAAAAATATCTGATTTTATAGACAATCTATAATTTGTCTAAACAAAAATATCATTTATAAGAGGCTACAGTGTTTTAATTGTAGTCTTTTTTTAGCATCTTTGTTTAATAGTTTTCTTATCTAAATTAAGTTATGGTAAGAAATATAATTTCAAAAAAGTAAAAATATGTTATCAAAGTCAATAGAAGCTGCTTTAAATAAGCAAATAAAAGTAGAAGCAGAGTCATCACAAATATATTTATCAATGGCATGTTGGGCAGAAACTCAAGGTTTTGAAGGAGTTTCTCAATTTATGTATGCACATTCAGACGAAGAGCGTATGCACATGTTAAAGATGGTAAAGTTTGTAAATGAAAGAGGCGGGCATGCACGAGTTTCTGACTTAGCAGCGCCACCAGCAGAATTTGGTTCTTTTAAAGATATGTTTCAAACCTTATTTGATCACGAAGTAATGGTTTCAGAATCTATTAATGATTTGGTGCATATTACGTTACAAGAAAGAGATTATGCAACACATAACTTCTTGCAATGGTATGTATCTGAACAAATAGAAGAAGAAGCCTTGGCAAGAAATATTTTAGATAAAATTAATTTAATTGGCGATGATAAAGGAGGTTTATATTTATTTGATAATGATATAAAGCAAATAGTGGCGCAAGGTGCTGCTAACACTGCTGAATAAGATTAACAAACATTTAGGTATTTATACCTGTTATTATAACAGATTTTATGGTTTATTGCAATACTCTACTTAGAGTTAAAAAACGTTTTAATAATCCATAATTAATCACTAATTTTGCCAAATGCAAAAAATTAAAAATTTAGCGTATTTAGTTGTAGCACTAATAATGTTACAATCTTGTAGTTCATATCACAAAACCTTAAATAAGGGAAGTGTTGAGGAGCAATACAAAATGGCCGTAAAAATGTACGAAACACAAAAGTACAGTAAAGCCTTACGTTTGTTCGAGAAAGTAACACCTTCATTTCGTGGTAAACCACAAATGGAACGTATACAATTTATGGTTTCTCAATCTAATTTTAATGAGAAAAACTATAGTATAGCAGGGTATTACTTTAATAGATTTACAAGAAATTATCCTAAAAGTTCTAAAAGAGAAGAAGCAGCTTTTTTATCAGCATTAAGTTACTATAAAGCAGCGCCAAGTTTTAGTTTAGACCCTACAGATACAAATAAAGCCTTAGAATCTTTTCAAGGATTTATTGATAGATATCCAGATTCTGATAAATTAGACGAAGCAAATAAGTATTATGCTGAGTTGCGTAATAAATTAGAGAAAAAAGCATTTGAAATTGCAAAAACATATTACAAAACAGCTGCTTATGATTCTAGAAATTACAGAGCAGCAATTGTTGCTTTCGATAATTTGTTATCTGATTATTTAGGAACTAAATATAAAGAAGAAGCATTATATTTTCGTTTAAAAGCAGCACATGATTTTGTGTTAAAAAGTACGCAACGTAGAAAAGCTGAAAGAATTAAAGCGGCTATAAAAGCGTATGATAAGCTAAAGAGAAGCTTCCCTAAATCTAAATTTATGGGAGATTCAAATGAAATGTTAGCAACATTAAACAAGGAACAAGAACAATTAGTTAAAAGTTAAAAAATGGATTATAAAGAAACGAAAGCGGCATTAAGTACTATTACTTATAACAAAGAAGCTATCGAAGCTCCAACAGAAAACATTTACGAAGCTATTTCTATCATAGCAAAAAGAGCGAATCAAATTAATTCTGATTTAAAGAAAGAATTGGTTGATAAGTTAGATGAGTTTGCTACTTATAACGATAGCTTAGAAGAAGTGTTTGAAAACAAAGAACAAATTGAAGTTTCTAAATTTTACGAGCGTTTGCCAAAGCCTCATGCTATAGCATTAGACGAATGGCTAAACGGTAAAGTATATCACAGAACTCCAGACGTAGAATAATATGTCTGTATTAAGCGGTAAAAAAGTATTACTTGGTGTTACCGCTGGTATTGCCGCGTACAAAACAGCGAACTTAGTTCGTTTATTTATAAAATCTGGCGCAGAAGTTACGGTAGTAATGACTCCTGCGTCTAAAGATTTTATTACTCCACTTACACTTTCCACATTATCTAAAAACCCGGTTCATTCTACTTTTTACGAAAAAGAAGATGAAAACGAGTTATGGAACAATCATGTTGATTTAGGTCTTTGGGCAGATGTTATGATTGTTGCTCCTGCCACCGCAAATACCTTGTCTAAAATGACAAACGGTACTTGTGATAATTTATTGTTAGCAACATATTTATCAGCAAAATGTCCAGTTTATTTTGCACCAGCAATGGATTTAGATATGTATCAACACCCATCAACTAAAAAGAGTCTAGATAGTTTACAAGACTTTGGAAATATATTAATTCCAGCTACTTCAGGTGAATTAGCAAGCGGATTGGTTGGAGAAGGTCGTATGGCAGAGCCAGAAGATATTGTTTCTTTTATAGAAAAAGATATTGTTTCTAAATTACCACTTCGAGGAAAAAAAATATTACTCACTGCAGGTCCAACTTATGAGGCAATTGATCCTGTTCGTTTTATAGGAAATCATTCTTCAGGTAAAATGGGATTTGAAATAGCAAAAGCAGCTGCTAATTTAGGAGCCGAAGTTTTTTTAATTTCAGGGCCATCACATCAAAAAGTAAATCATTCTTTTATTCATAGAGTTGATGTGAAATCTGCAGAAGAAATGTATAATGCTTGTCATAAATATTACGGTGAAGCAGATATTGCTATTTTATCGGCAGCTGTAGCAGATTATCGACCAAAAAATGTGGCTACACAGAAAATAAAAAAGAAAGATTCATCGTTAGTAATAGAGTTAGAACCTACAAAAGATATTTTAAAATCTTTAGGCGAAGCTAAAAAGAATCAGTTATTAGTCGGTTTTGCTTTAGAAACAGAAAATGAAGTAGAAAATGCTAAAGGCAAAATAGTAAAAAAGAATTTAGATTTAATTATCTTAAATTCACTGCAAGATAAAGGGGCAGGTTTTGCAACTGATACAAATAAAATTACGGTTATTGATGCAGAATTCAATGAGAAATCATTCGAGTTAAAATCTAAAAAAGCAGTAGCGGTAGATATTATAAACGAGATTATAAACAAAGTTAGTTAAAATAACGATCGTCTTCTCGAGTATTATTGAAAGGTAGAATGTTTTACTTTGAAGATATAAACGCAGTTTATCGAAAGATTTAATAGATATCTACTGTACTCGAACTGACAAATAAAATTATATTAAATGCGTAAGTTTTTCTTTTTAGTTTTTATTTTATCATCAGGTTTTACAATACAGTCGCAAGAGCTTAATGCTTTAGTTACTATAAATACAGATAAAGTTCAGAGTAGTAATAAGCAGGTTTATGAAACCCTTGAAAAATCATTAACTGAATTTATTAATGAAAAACAGTGGACAAACAAAAGTTTTAAACAACAAGAACGTATTAATTGCGCTTTTACAATTATTGTAAACGAGCAAAATGGCAATAATTTTAGAGCAAGTATTCAGGTACAATCTACAAGACCTGTTTACGGTTCTAGCTATGCAACACCTGTATTAAACCTTAATGATACTAATTTTAATTTTCGTTACAACGAATTTGATCCGTTAAATTTTAACCCTAATACTTACGAATCAAATTTAATATCAATCATTGCTTTTTATGCATATACAATTATTGGTGTAGATGCAGATACGTTTGCTTTAAAAGGAGGAACAGATTACCTGAAAGCAGCAGAAAATGTAATCTTACAAGCACAATCTAATGGCGAATTAGGTTGGCAAAATCAAGTAGGAAAACAAAACCGTTTTGCGTTGATAGATAATTTATTGTCATCTAAATTTAGTTCGTTGCGTACTATTTATTACGATTATCATAGAAACGGATTTGATAACTTCTTAAATACTAAAGAAGTTGCTAAAGAAACTATAGAGAAAAATGTAATAGCGTTAGATAAGCTATACAATATAGCAATAGGCAATTATATGGTACGTGTTTTTTTAGATGCAAAAAGTGATGAAATAGCAAGTGTTTTTTCTGACGGGAAGCCTACTAAAAACACACAGCAAATGTTAAGTGTTTTATCGAAAATAGCACCTACCTATAAAGGTAAGTGGAAGAAAATTAAGTAGGTTAAAAACTAGAATAGTTTCTATAACAGTTCTTTCAATTAGTATCTTATATGTGATTTCAACTGGAATTATAAATAATGGCTTGGGTAAAACAAGAAGTTTTTTACTAGCTTTTGTGCTTTTATCAATTATAATTGATAACGTATTCTCAAGAAGAAAAAAACAATAAACTTCCGTTCTTTTTAAAGTGCTATAATTCAATCAAAATTTGTATTTTTATTCTTTTAAAGAATAGAATTTGCTTATACAATTATCCATACATAATTACGCGTTAATCAATCAGTTATCGATTGATTTTACAAAAGGTTTATCAATCATAACAGGTGAAACCGGAGCAGGGAAATCCATTTTATTAGGAGCCTTGGGCTTGGTAATGGGAAACCGTGCAGATTTATCATCTTTAAAAAACACTGAAAAAAAGTGTGTTATTGAAGCTAAATTTGCTGTTGAAGGTTATGATTTACAACGTTTATTCGAAAAACTAGATGTAGATTATGAAACCGAAACGATTATTCGAAGAGAAATTCTTCCTTCTGGTAAGTCGAGAGCTTTTGTAAATGATACACCTGTAAACTTATCGGTTTTAACAGCTTTAAAAACAAAACTGATTGATATTCACTCTCAACATCAAACATCACAACTTTCCGATGTTAGTTTTCAGTTTTCTGTGCTAGACGCCTTGGCTAAAAACCAACCAAAAATAGCATCTTATAAAAGAGGGTTAAAAAAGTATTCAGCATTAAATAAAGAGCTTAAAATTCTTCAGCAAGAAACTGAAAAATCCAACGAACAGCATGAGTATAATTTGCATTTATTTAACGAGTTAGAAGAAGCAAATTTAAAAAGTGATGAGCAAGAAGCCTTAGAAGAAAAATTAGAGCGATTAAATAACATAGAAGAAATAAAACTGAGTTTATCAGAATCTTTAGAGATATCAGTAAATGAAGAAATAGGATTACAAAATTTATTGTATTCGCTAGAAAATAGTTTGCAAAAAATAAAAGGATATTCTAAAAAATATGAAGAAATTTCTAACAGAGTTACAAGTATTAAATTAGAGTTAGATGATGTTGTTGCTGAACTAGAAAATGAGAATGAAGCGGTAGATTTTAATCCGAATGAAATAGAAGAATTAAATGATAGATTGCAATTAATTTACAACCTTCAGAAAAAACACTCGGTAGATTCGATTAAAGATTTACAGGCTATCCACGAAACATTATCAGAAAAAGTATCCCAAGTAGCCAATGCAGGAACGTTAATTGAAGCAAAAAATGCTGAGATAAATGAAGTTTCTAAAAAGCTAGATGAAGTTGCAGTAATGATAACAAAATCTAGAAACAAGGCAATTCCGAAATTACAAAAAGCCTTAGAGTTTTTGTTAACAGAATTAGGGATGCCAAATGCACGTTTTTCTATAAAAATAACAGCATCAAAAGAGTATTTTACAAACGGAAAAGATGTATTAGATTTTTTATTCTCTGCAAATAAAGGTGGTAATTTCGGAGAGCTTAAAAAAGTAGCTTCTGGAGGAGAATTATCTAGAATAATGTTATCAATCAAAAAAATATTATCAGAAAACATACAATTACCAACCATTATTTTTGACGAAATAGATACTGGAGTTTCAGGTGAAGTTTCAAACAAAATAGCAAAAATAATGCAAGATATGAGTACAAGTATGCAGGTAATTACTATTACACATTTACCACAAATAGCAGCGAAAGGATTACAGCATTATAAAGTTTATAAAGGCGAAGAAAAAGGCGTTACAACATCTAATTTAAAGTTGTTGTCTAATGATGAAAGAGTAATAGAAATAGCAGAAATGTTAAGCGGAAAAGACATTTCTGAAAGCGCTTTAACACACGCCAAAGAGTTATTGAATTAAAATTATGAGCGAAGACAATGCAGAAAATTTATTTTTTGAAGCAGATCAATTAATAGAAGAAAATAAAATTATTGAAGCAAAAGAAGTTTTAAGAGATTTATTAAATGAATATCCAGATTACGGTAGGGCACATAATCATTTAGGTTGGTTGTACAGTGTGAAATTTAACAATCATCCAAAAGCCAAAAACCACTTAGAATTGGCTATAAAATTCGCTTCAAATCATCAAGGAGTTTATACGAATTATGCCTATTTACTTATAGAAATGAATCTTTTTGATGAAATGCTAGTTTTCGGGAAAAAAGCAATTGATAATAATATTGCAGACAAGGGAACTATTTATAATAAAATGGGACAAGCATATGAGTTAAAAGGGGAATTAATGAATGCTTTTAAACAATATAAACTATCTGTAAAATCAGCTATTAATAACCAGTTTATAGATGAAGTATATGCATCTGTAAATAGGGTTAAAAGTAAAATGAGTATTTTACAAAAGTTAAAACTTATTAACGATTAAACATATAATTATGTACAATTTATTAAAAGGTAAAAAAGGAATTATTTTTGGCGCATTAGATGAAAACTCTATTGCTTGGAAAGTAGCTGAACGTGCACATGAAGAAGGAGCAGAGTTTGTATTAACCAATGCACCGATTGCAATGCGTATGGGGAATATTAAAGAATTAGCAGCCAAAACAGGATCAGAAATTATACCTGCTGATGCTACTTCTATGGAAGATTTAACAAATTTAGTTGAAAAGTCTATGGAAATTTTAGGAGGTAAAATCGATTTCGTTTTACACTCAATCGGTATGTCGGTAAATGTTCGTAAAGGACGTCATTATACCGATTCTAAATATGATTTTACTACCAAAGGTTGGGATGTTTCTGCGGTGTCTTTTCACAAAGTAATGAATGTTTTATACAACAAAGAAGCTATGAATGAATGGGGGAGCATTGTTGCGTTAACCTACATGGCGGCGCAAAGAGTTTTTCCTGATTATAACGATATGGCAGACAATAAAGCTTATTTAGAGTCGATTGCTCGTAGTTTTGGATACTTCTTTGGTCGTGACCAAAAAGTTCGTGTTAATACGATTTCTCAATCACCAACACCAACTACTGCTGGACAAGGAGTAAAAGGGTTTGACGGATTTATTTCATACGCCGAAAAAATGTCTCCACTAGGTAATGCAACCGCATTAGAATGTGCAGATTATACGATTTCGATGTTTTCTGATTTAACTAAAAAAGTAACTTTACAGAATTTATTTCATGATGGCGGATTCTCTAATATGGGAGTGAGTGAAGCCGTAATGGAAAAATTTGAGTAATATTAGGTAAAGTGATAAAGAATAAAAAATGCAAGTCGTTAGATTTGCATTTTTTATTGATAAAATTATTAAAATGAATACAATTTTAGATATTGAAAAAGAGTTGGCTCCTTTAAGAAAACAGTTAAAAGAGCATACTTTATATACATCCTTAAAAACGATAGAGGATGTAAAGATATTTATGGAGTCACATGTTTTTGCGGTATGGGATTTTATGTCGTTGTTAAAAGCTTTACAAGAAAAATTAACATGTACTACCTTGCCTTGGCTTCCTGTAGTAAATCCTAAAACAGCAAGATTTATTAATGAAATAGTTTTAGGGGAAGAAACAGATGTAAATGAATTAGGAGAACCTAAAAGTCATTTCGAAATGTATATTGATGCTATGAAGCAAGCAGAAGCAAGTACAGTTGAAATAGCTAGTTTTATAAATAGCATTATAGAGCATAATACTATTGATGAATCTTTAAACAAGTGTTTAGTTTTAAAAGAAGTAAAGGAGTTTGTGTCATTTTCTTTTAACGTAATTAACACTCAAGAACCTCATATTATAGCGGCTAGTTTTACTTTTGGAAGAGAAGATGTGATTCCGGATATGTTTTTAGAAATTATTAAGAATACAGAAGATAACTCAACTTTAAACTACAATAAACTAACCTATTATTTAAAAAGACATATAGAGTTAGATGGAGACGAACATGGGCCATTATCTTTAAGGATGATAGAAGAATTATGCGGTAATGATGCACAAAAGTGGAATGATGTTTTATATTATGCTAAAGAATCTTTAAGGAAAAGAATTAATCTTTGGGACGGAATATCAAGGCAAATAATATACAATACTGTGAACTAATGAAACTAAATTTCTCCGTAATAATTCCGGTTTACAATCGTCCGCAAGAAATAGATGAATTGTTAGAAAGTCTTACAAAACAAGATTTTTCTGATAATTTTGAAGTTGTTATTGTAGAAGATGGCTCAGAAGATTCGTCGGAGAATATTGTAGAGAAATATAAAAATCAACTTGATTTAAAATATTTTTTTAAAGAAAATAGCGGAGCAGGAGCAAGTAGGAATTACGGAATGCAACAAGCTACCGGAAACTACTTTATAATTTTAGATAGTGACGTTATCGTTCCGCCTCAATATGTATCAGAAGTAAAAAAAGCCTTAGAAAATAATTTTACAGATGCTTTTGGTGGTCCAGATGCCGCGCATAAAAGTTTTACCGATTTACAGAAAGCAATTAATTATTCGATGACGTCGGTTTTAACTACAGGCGGAATTAGAGGTAAGAAAAAAGGTGTTGGTAAGTTTCAGCCACGAAGTTTTAATTTAGGTTTATCGCGGAAAGCTTTCGGAAAAACAAATGGGTTCTCTAAAATGAAAACCGGTGAAGATATCGATTTAACATTTCGTTTATGGGAAAACGGATTAGAAACACAGTTAATTGAAAAAGCCTTTGTATATCATAAACGTAGAAGCACGATACTTCAGTTTTTTAAACAAATTTATTCATTCGGAACAGCAAGGCCAATTTTAAATAAAAAGTATCCAGAAACAGCTAAAATCACGTATTGGTTTCCGAGTTTATTTATTATCGGATTTGATATGAGTGCTCTTTTTGCAATTTTTGGCTATTGGTATTTTATTGCTTTCTACGGATTTTACTTTACGCTACTGTTTATAGATGCATTAATTGAGAATAAAAATATAAAAGTAGCTTTTTTAAGTATTATCACTTCTTTTACACAGTTTATTGGTTACGGTTTGGGTTTTTTAGAATCAAAGTTTTTTCCTGAAAAATAAAATTACGTCATTCCGAATTTATTTCGGAACCCCATAAAGGTTGACAATTAATCATGATGTCAAGCTGAAACAAGTTTAGCTTGACGGGAAATGTATCGTCATTACGAGGAAGAATGACGAAGTAATCTTACCTCTCAAAAAGAGATTGCTTCACTTCGTTCGCAATGACGATCAGAATTTACTACATCATTTTGAGTTTATCTGGGGTAACTATAAAGCTAGATAAAAAGTTCAGACAGACGATGATTACTTCGTCATTACAAGAAAGAATGACGAAGTAATTTTGCTTCATAAAAAAGAGACTACTTCGCTTGGTTAACAATGAAGCTGATATTAAATAATATCTAAAATACTTTCTGGTGGGCGCCCAATAACAGCTTTATCTCCATTAATAACAATAGGACGTTCTATTAGTTTAGGATTAGCAATCATGGCTTGTATAATTTCAGCATCAGACAATTCTTTTCCTTTAAACTCTTCTTTCCAAACTTTTTCATTCTTACGAACTAATTGAATAGGAGTGATGTTTAATAAGTTAATAATCGTTTTTAATTCGGTCTCTGTAGGAATATTCTCTAAGTATTTTATAAGTTCAAATTCCTTACCTGAATTTTCTAAAATTTCTAATCCGCTACGCGATTTACTACATCTGTTATTATGAAATATTTTTATCATTTTTATTAAATTTTTGTCAGTTCGAGTGATTTTCGATTTTATGAGAAAATTATATCGAGAACTATTTTATGAGTTATCTTTTTGTCCGTTTAACATTAAATACGATTTTAAAAACGGATTTATGTTTCCGTCCATCACCGCATCTACATTTCCCGTTTCGTGTCCTGTACGCACATCTTTTACTAATTTATAAGGATGCATTACGTAATTACGAATTTGACTTCCCCATTCAGTCTTTAGCTTACCTGCTTCAATATTTTCTCTTGTAGCCAAACGTTTTTGCAATTCAATTTCATACAATTGCGATTTTAACATTTTTAAAGCGGTGGCTCTGTTATCGTGTTGCGAACGCGAGTTTGAACACTGAATTTGAATTCCGCTTGGTTTATGAGTCAACTGAACCTTGGTTTCCACTTTGTTTACATTTTGTCCACCAGCACCACTAGAACGTGCTGTAACAATTTCGATATCAGCAGGATTTATTTCTATTTCAATGGTATCATCAGCAACAGGAAACACATATACAGAGCCGAATGTGGTGTGTCGTTTTCCGTTACTATCAAAAGGAGAAATACGAACCAATCGATGTACACCATTTTCACCTTTTAACCATCCGAAGGCATAATCACCATCAAACTCAATAGTAACTGTTTTTACACCGGCAACATCACCGGCTTGGTAATTAAGTGTTTTTAATTTAAAACCTTGCTTTTCTGCCCACATGGTGTACATACGCATTAACATTTCTACCCAATCACAACTTTCGGTACCACCAGCACCAGCAGTAATTTGAATGGTTGCACTTAAATTATCACCTTCTTCAGAAAGCATATTTTTAAACTCAATATCTTCTAAAAATGCAGCCGTTTTTTCAAACTGTTCTATTACTTCGGTTTCATCAACAGCATCTTCTTTATAAAAATCATATAAAACAGTAAGATCATCATTCATTGAAATAACCGAATTGTAATCGCTTACCCATTTCTTTTTAAAACGGAGCGATTTCATTAAAACTTCGGCTTCTTTAGGATTGTTCCAAAAATCAGGATTAACAGTTTTTTCTTCTTCATTATTAATTTCAATCAACTTCTTGTCAATCTCTAAATATCCTTTTAACTTGCCAATTCGTTCAGTAATATTTTTAAGCTGTTCGTGTGTAATCATACAACAAAAATACATTTTAAAATCGTAGATAAAAATGGAAATAAACTTAATAAGCGATACTGTTACCAAGCCAACAAAATTAATGATGAAGGCAATGATGAATGCAGAAGTTGGTGATGATGTTTTTGGTGCTGATCCGACGGTAAACGCATTGCAAGAAAAGGTTGCTAAACTTTTTAATATGGAGGCTGCTTTGTTTTTCCCTTCGGGAACAATGGCAAATCAAACAGCTATTAAAATTCATACACAACCTGGCGATAGAATGTTTTGTGATAAATGGGCACATGTGTATAATTATGAAGGTGGTGGAGCCGCTTTTAACTCAGGAGTAACCTCTCATTTAATCGATGGGCATAGAGGTATGTTTACCGCAAACCAATTAAAAGAAGCCGTATCAGGAAGAGCAGATATTCATGCACCATACAGTCGTTTGGTTTGTATAGAAAACACCACAAATAAAGGAGGAGGTGCTTGTTGGGATTTTGAAGAATTAAAAAAGATTCAGAAAGTAGCTAAAAAGAATGAATTAGCTTTTCATTTAGATGGCGCGCGTTTATTTAATGCTTTAGTGGCTAAAAACGAAACTCCTGCTCAGTATGGCGAATTATTTGATACGATTTCTATTTGTTTGTCTAAAGGATTAGGAGCTCCTGTAGGTTCTATTTTAATAGGAAGTAAAAAGGATATGGAAAAAGCTTTACGTGTGCGTAAATTATTTGGTGGGGGAATGCGACAAGCTGGTTTTTTAGCAGCTGCAGCAATTTATGCGTTAGATAATAATGTAAATCGTTTAGCAGAGGATCATCAAAAAGCGCAACAGATAGGAACTGTTTTAGAAGGATGTTCTTATGTTACAAAAGTAGAACCTATTGAAACTAATATTATTATCTTTTATGTAGATGATAATATTGATCCGATGGATTTTATCAATAAAATGGCATCAAAAGGTATTTTATTAATCTCGATGGGGGAAGGGAAAATACGAATTGTTACGCATTTAAATTTAACAAATGAAATGCTGACTATTTTACTAAAAGAACTTAAAAGTTTTTAGAAAAAGATTCTAATAAAAGGAGAGAAAGCATTTGCATAAATGCTTTTATCTTCTTTATATAATACATCGTACTGAACACCAAAAGTAACTTTACCAGTAATATAAGCTGCCCCAATATTTAAAGAAGGATAGCTATAGTTATCTTTAACGGTACCAATTTTTTTACTAACATAAGATTGTAAAAGCTCACCAGAAAATTCTATTTGAGGTATTGGTCTATATAAAGCAATAACACTTGCAGAATACATATTTGCACTATAGTCACTACTTTTATTGTATAGGTAACCGATACTACCACCAAAAGAAAACTCTTCGTTAAAATCATAAACGGCGCTTGGCGATATAGAAAGAGTAGTCGTATTGCTACCAAAACTAAAACCAAAACTACCACCAAAACGTGTGTTGTTCCAAAAATCAGATTCTTGAGAGAATAAACTTATTGATAATAAAAATAAAGAAAGAGTAATAAATTTTTTCATGAAAGTATTTAATATAGTTCGCGTAAAAATAAGAAATTTAATTGGTTAAAATGAAAAAGAGATTGTAATGAAACAATCTCTTTTTTAAGTACTTAATTCAAGTCTTCTAGTTTAGATAACTCTTTATGATTTTTGTTTAATTTACGTAATAGAATACCGTAAATTAACTGGTAAAATAACCAAAGTAATACTAACATTATTAAAGACATAATAGCTGTAACAGCAATAAAAACTAGCATTTTTGAATTGGTAAACTCTGGATGAGATTTAACAGTTGCAACAGCAACAGCAACAGCAATTACAAATAAATACGATAAGTTAAACAAAACGTAATACTTAACTGTTTTTCTCGTATTTACAATTTTTGTCATTAATTCTTTGGTAGAGTCTGTAACTGATATACGTTTATAATTTAAGTAAAACTTCATCAAAAAATAAAACAATATGATGTAAGCTACTATTTGAGAATAAAAAACAAATTGACCTAAACCTATTTTTTCATATTCCTTATTGGCTTCATCCATATCAACGAAAAAATACATGGAGTTTAAGAGTATAAACTCTAATACTCCAATAATAAAAATCCATTTTACTATTGATGATGATCTTGAATGTGCCATTTTATAGATATCAACTTTAGAAACCGTATCTGTTTCTTGAGGCTGGTTATCCCATGCTTTTTTATATTTATCTAAATCCATTATTATGGGTTTAATACTTTTTTTAATTTATCCTTTGCTCTGTTCATCTTCACACGAGCATTTACTTCACTAATACCTAAAGTTACAGATATCTCTTTGTAAGGTTTATCTTCTAGATATAAAAATATTAGTGCTTTGTCAATGTCATTTAATTTTCTAATGGCATTGTAAAGTGCTTTTAATTGTAATTCTTCTGTTTCATCATAGTCAACGGCTTTAATTTTAAAAGCATAGTCGGTAATATCTTGTGTTTTTACAGTTCTAGTAGATTTTCTGTATAAAGAAATTGCGGTGTTTAAAGCCACTCGATACATCCATGTACTAAATTTAGCATCTCCTCTAAACTTACTGTAGTTTTTCCATAGTTGAATTGTTACCTCCTGAAACAAATCGTTATGAGCATCTTGGTTTGTAGTATAAAGCCTACAAATTTTATGCACAATGTTTTGATTGGCTTCAAAATCAGATAAAAATTTATTTTCTAACTCTTTATTCACTAAGTTTAGTATGGTTGATTGGTTATAAGTAGCTCAAAAATACGAATTGTTACAGTTCATCCTAAAAAAAATACAGTTCAGTTGTTTTTAGTTTTAAAAACGATAGATCAGCAGCATATTTGTAGTGTAATTAACCAATAAAAAAGAAGAATCATGAAATTCTTAACTACAACATTAATATTAATTCAACTCTTTATAGTGGCCGAATTAACAGCTCAGAATAAAGAAATACAAGTAACAGTTGTAAATGCGACTTCAGACTTAGGTAAAATAAGTTATGCTTTATATACTAAAGACAATTTCAGGAAAAAACCAATAAAAGCAGCATCAACGATAATAAAAGAAGGTAAAAGTACGGTTGTTTTTAAAGACGTACCATTAGGAGAATATGCTGTTATTTGTTTTCACGATAAAAATAATAATGGTAAAATGGATTTTAAATCGAACGGAATGCCATTAGAAGATTACGGTTCATCAAACAATGTAATTAATCCATATGGGCCGCCACAATATGAGCAAGCAAAATTTACGGTTGCAGATAAAAATGTATCTTTAAAAATTAAATTTTAGTAATAAGATAGCAATGGAAAAATATACATCCAATACATTTATAAGTTTGAAAAAAGATTTTTTAGTTTGTTTAAAACTTACGATCATTTTTGGTGTAATTTTTACAATTATAAATCAGCAATTTACTATTAAAGGAGCTGCAGTTGTATTTTTGTTTTCAGCAATGTATTCTTTTATATTGGGCTTAGGAAACGGAATAATTAATAATTATTTAAATACTAGATGGAACTGGGCTACACAAACGAACGAAAGAGTTTGGGCTGGAGTAATTGCAACCATTTGTTACACTATTATAGCGGTTTTATTAATTCATTACATACAATATGTACTAATTTTTAAGCATGATTTTTCTGGTTTTTTTGATGGGAAGTTATTTTGGTCTCATTTATTTGCTATTATAATTTCTTTAGGAATTGCAAGCTTTTTTCATGCACGTAGTTTTATGATTAATTGGAAAGCTTCGTTAAAACAAGAAACTACTCAACACGAAATTGTAGCGAAAACAGAAAGCGCAAAGTTTGAAACTTTAAAAAGTCAGTTAGATCCGCATTTTTTATTTAATAGTTTAAACGTTTTAACCTCTTTAATAGGCGAAAATCCAAAGCAAGCAGAAAGGTTTACCACCAAATTATCAAAAGTATATCGTTATGTTTTAGAGCAGCGAAATAAAGAATTAATTCCGTTAGAAGAAGAATTAAGGTTTGCAAAAACATATATGGAGTTGTTACAAATGCGATTTGAAGATGCTGTGCAATTTAATATTCCAACCACGGTAAGTAACTCAGATTTAAAAATAGTGCCATTGTCTTTACAATTATTACTCGAAAATGCAGTAAAGCACAATGTAGTTTCATCAAAAAAACCTTTACAAATTCACATTTTTGAAGAAGATGGTTTTTTACAAATTCAAAATACGGTTAATCCTAAAGAAGCAATAGGTAAAAGCACAAAAGTAGGGTTAAGAAATATTGCAGATCGTTATGGTTTAATAACTGATGAACGGGTAGAAATTAAAAATAATAATAAAACATTTACAGTGAGTTTACCGCTGTTAACAAAAACAAATAATATGTCATACAATTCAAAAAATATAGAAAACAGCAAGTATGTAAGAGCTGTAGAAAAGGTAGAGAAATTAAAAGAATTTTATCAAAACTTAGCCTCTTACTGTATTGTAATTCCTTTTTTAATATTTATAAATTTAAGATTTTCACCAGGTTTTCATTGGTTTTGGTTTCCGATTTTTGGATGGGGAGTAGGCTTAACGTTTCATTTTTTAGAAGTAAATAATTACAATATTTTCTTAGGAAAAAATTGGGAAGAGCGTAAGATTAAAGAAATGATGAAGGACGATAAAAATTATAAGTAAGATGGAAGATAAATATATAGCAGAGCAAAAGTATACACAAGCAAAAAAAAGAGTAAAAAAAATTAAAGGGTTTTATACACACTTAGCAATATACTGTATTATTATACCTGTAATAATTTTTGTAAACTTAAAATTCGAACCACATTTTCATTGGTTTTGGTTTTCTGCATTAGGGTGGGGAACAGGTCTTTTTTGCCATTGGTTAAATGTTTTTGTGTTTAACAAAACAGGTTTAACAAAAAACTGGGAAGAACGAAAGATTAAAGAATTAATGAACGAAGATAAAAACTATAAATAAGATGGAAAGAGATTATTCTGAAGAGCAAAAATACATACTTGCAAAAAAGCGAGTAGAAAAAATTAAAGGATTTTATATTCATCTAGCAGTTTTTATTGTTATAAATATTTTCATATCAGCAGTTATTGTATTCGGCTTAATGAACGATGGTACCTATAATTTTATAGAAGCGGTTACGCATTTTGGCACGTATTCTACTTGGTTGTTTTGGGGAATAGGATTGTTTTTTCATTGGTTAGGAGTTTTTGGTTCTAATTTATTCTTCGGAAAAGATTGGGAGAAAAAAAAGATAGAACAATATATGGACGATAATAAATTTTAATTATGGAATCGGAAACAAATTATTTACAAGCAGAAAAAAAAGTAAAAAGGATCAAGAATTTTTATAACCATTTGCAAATATTTGTAATTATGATGGTTGTATTAGCGGTTTTTTCGAATACAATATTTAGTTTTTTTGAAAACCATATTCATAATGCAGGAACTTTAAAGTGGATACGAGCTAATATGTGGATAAACTCTTTATTATGGGCTTTTGGTGTTTTAATTCACGGTTTGTATGTTTTTAAAAGTAAAATAACTTTTTTTGATGCCTGGGAAAACAAAAAAGTAAAGGAGTTTATGAATGAAAAAAAATAAAATTATGGAAACTAATAATTACTCAGAAAAATACCTAGTAGCTCAAAAAAAAGTTGAAGAACTTAAACAATTTTACAAACATTTATCTGTATATATACTTGTAAATTTGTTTTTTATAGCACGCCGAATTTATAAAGATATTAAATTAGGTGATTCATTTAAAGAAGCTTTTTTTGATATAGATAATTATCGTTTTTTCTTGTGGTGGGGAATTATTTTGGTACTACACGGTGTAAAAGTGTATAGCAAACAAAACCTGTTTAGTAAAAACTGGGAAGAGCGAAAAATAAAAGAATACATGGATGAAAAATAATAAATAAGAACTATGAATGTTATTATTATTGAAGATGAAAAGCCAGCAGCAAGACGGTTAAACAGAATGTTGTCTGTATTAGAAATAGAAGTAAAAACGATGTTGCATTCTGTAGAAGAATCTATTAATTGGTTTCAAAACAATAAACATCCAGATTTAATTTTTTTAGATATTCAATTATCAGACGGGTTATCTTTTGAGATTTTTGAAGAAGTTGAGGTTAAATCGGCCATTATTTTTACAACAGCTTACGATGAATATGCATTAAAAGCATTTAAATTAAATTCAATTGATTATTTATTAAAACCCCTCGATGAAGACGAACTAAAGGTTGCAGTAGATAAATTTAAAGAAAATCAAACCCAAAAATCTGAAGTAAAAGTTAATATTGATGATATTCGTAAACTACTGATAAATCCGGTTGATAGAAAATTTAAAAAACGATTTACAATTAAGATTGGCCAGCATATAAAGATCATACATATTGATGAAATAGAGTGTTTTTATTCAGAAAATAAAGCAACTTATATACACACAAACTCTAATCGAAATTATTTAATAGACGATTCATTAGAGCATTGGCAAGAGCAATTAAATCCAGAACATTTTTTTAGAGTAAATAGAACTTTTATTGTGCATATAAATGCCATAAAAGATATTGTTTCATATACAAACTCACGCTTGCAATTAGTATTACATTCTTATACTGATGCCGAAATAATAGTAAGCAGAGAGCGTGTAAAGGAATTTAAAAATTGGATTGATTAAAAAATTAGTTATAAAAAGTAACTCACATTAGCTAAGAGTTAAGCATAATGTGAGCTACTGTATTTATTAAAAAGAGGTTGTTTTTATTTTAAGTCAAACCTATCAGCATTCATTACTTTAGTCCAAGCTTTTATAAAGTCGTTAACAAATTTTTCTTTATTATCATCTTGTGCATAAACCTCAGCATATGATCTAAGAATAGAATTAGAACCAAAAACAAGATCCATACGAGTGGCTGTCCAAATAACTTTACCTGTTTTTCTATCACAAATTTCATATAAATTATCAGCGATAGGTTTCCATGTATAACTCATGTCTGTTAAGTTTACGAAGAAATCATTCGTTAATTTCCCAACAGTATCAGTAAAAACACCATGTTTTGTATTGTTGTAATTTGCATCTAACATTCGCATACCACCTACAAGAACTGTCATTTCTGGTGCAGTTAAACCCATTAGTTGTGTTTTATCCAGCATCAACTCTTCAGGGCTTACGACATAATTTTTTTTACTCCAGTTACGATATCCGTCAGCTAAAGGCTCTAAAGGCTCAAAAGAATCTACATCTGTCATTTCATCAGTAGCATCTCCGCGACCTGGTGAGAAAGGAACAGTTTTGTTAAAACTTGCAGCTTTAGCAGCTTTTTCTACACCAATATTTCCTGCTAAAACAATAATATCAGCGATGCTAATATTAAACTGAGAAGCAATAGGTTCTAAAACAGCTAATACACGAGCCAAACGTTTTGGCTCATTTCCTTCCCAATCTTTTTGAGGAGCTAAACGAATACGTGCACCGTTAGCACCACCTCTTTTATCTGATTGTCTAAATGTACGAGCGCTATCCCAAGCAGTCGTTACCATTTCTGAAATAGTTAAACCTGATTCCTCAATTTTTTTCTTTACAGCATTTACATCATAATTAGTATTTCCTGCGGGAATTGGGTCTTGCCAAAGCATGTCTTCTTTAGGTAAGTCTGTACCAAAATAATTTGCGCTAGGCCCCATATCTCTGTGTGTTAGTTTAAACCAAGCACGTGCAAATGTTTCGGAAAAGTATTTTTGATCTTTCATGAATTTCAAAGAGATCTCCTTGTAAATAGGATCTACTTTCATAGCCATATCTGCATCGGTCATCATTGGATTATGACGAATAGTAGCATCATCAATATCTTTTGGTTTATCTTCTTTTTTAATAGTTACAGGTTCCCATTGCCAAGCACCAGCAGGACTTTTAACAGATTTCCATTCATGATTAAACAGCATTTGAAAAAAACCATCATCCCATTTTGTAGGGTGTGTAGTCCAGGCTCCTTCCAAACCACTTGTTACCGTATAACGACCTTTTCCTGATTTGTTTGGGTTGTGCCAACCAAAACCTTGTTCTTCTACATTTGCACTTTCAGGATCTGGGCCTAAAATACTAGCATCACCATTACCATGTGTTTTACCAACAGTATGCCCCCCAGCTGTTAAAGCAACTGTTTCTTCATCATTCATTGCCATACGTGCGAATGTTTCACGTACGTGGGCGGCTGTTTTTAAAGGATCTGGTTTTCCATTAACACCTTCAGGGTTTACATAAATTAATCCCATTTGTACAGCAGCTAAAGGATTTTCCATCGTTTTGGGTTCATCTACATTTTCATAGCGTTCATCACTTGGTGCTAGCCATTCTTTTTCTGCTCCCCAATAGGTATCTTTTTCTGGTTGCCAAATGTCTTCACGGCCAAAACTAAAACCAAAAGTTTTTAAACCCATGTTTTCATAAGCAATAGTACCTGCCAAAATAATTAAATCGGCCCAGCTAATTTTATTACCATATTTTTTCTTGATAGGCCATAACAATCGTCTTGCTTTGTCTAAACTAGCATTATCTGGCCAAGAATTTAAAGGAGCAAAACGTTGGTTACCAGATCCACCGCCACCACGACCATCAGATATTCGGTAAGAACCAGCAGAGTGCCAAGATAAACGGATAAATAAACCTCCGTAATGACCCCAATCTGCAGGCCACCATTCTTGGCTATCTGTCATTAACGTATGCATATCTTTTTTTAATGACTCTATATCTAATTTTTTTAGTTCTTCATGATAGTTAAAATCTTCTCCTAAAGGATTTGTCTTTGTATCATGTTGATGTAAAATATCAAGATTTAGTGCGTTAGGCCACCAATCGGTAACAGCTGATTTTGTAGTTGTATTACCTCCATGCATTATTGGGCATTTACCAGAAGATGTAACTTTAACACTTTCTTTTTGTTCTTTATGCATGGGGCATTTGCTTTCATTATTTAATGAGTTTGAATCGTTTTCTTTTTCCATCTATGAAAGTATTTATGAAGTTAATATATTATTGATACCCAAATTTAATAAACTATTATTTATAAAGCTTTATTAGTCAGTGTAATAATTTATTTAATTATAGAGTTATTTTATAGTAAAGTTTATTTTCATTAGTATAAGCTTTTGTTAGAGGTTTTAAAAAAATAAAAAAAACAAAGAAAGTGTGTACGAAGATGTAAAGATTAAACAGATAAATATAAAATACTGTTTGTTATTTAGAGAAATTATAAGAAAATAAACTCTAATTATTTAACAAGCAACGATTGCTTTGCTTTTATAAAATCAGAAATTAAATAACTAATAAATTTACCAACTTGATTTATAGCCGAAGGGTCTTGAATAATAGTGGGCGAACCTTCACAAATATGAATATAACTTGCATTTTTATTTTTAGCAAAATGATGTACAAACTCTCTAGTTTGTTGCGATGTGAATCCAGAGGGAGTCATAGCGCTACTAGGAAAATTTTGGATACAATCTAAGTCAATCTCAATACCAAAAGACTTTTTTTGAATAAAGTTTTTAGCACGCAACAACTCATTTTCAAACGGAATTGATTTGTAAACTTGTAATTCTTCATAAGTATTATAATCAATGTTTGTGTTGCTATGAATATAATCGAAAACATATTGCGGAGTGTAGTTTTCGTGTAAGCCAAACATAAAATATTTTTCTAAATATTGATGTTCTATAGCATACGAAAATCCGTTGCCGCTATGACGTTCTTCTAAACGACGTAAATCGGTATGTGCATCTAAATTAATAACATTAATAGGTTGTTTTTTTCCTTCGGATAAACCTTTTAAATTTCCGTAAGCGTTATTATGCCCGCCACCAATTACAATCGGAATTTTATCAACTTCAATAATTATCTTAATAACAGATGATAATTCTTTATCAATCGCTTTTACAAGCAAATCTCCTTTTTCTCTATCAGATCCATCAAAATTTAAAACCTCATTTAAAAAGTCTAAATAGCCTAAAACAAGAATATCTTTTCCGTTAATAAATTGATTCTCTTGGGTATTTAAAAACGATTTTAAAGCAGGTGTAAAAGCAGTATGTGCGCCACCATTACCGTAATTCATTTTTACACCAATATCTTCTGGTACACCAATAACAACAAATTTAGCAGTAGCGTTTTTAATATTATCAAGAGTAGAAATTACTTGTACGGATTGCCCTAATTTTGTTTCTCCTTCACGAGGATTTACAAAATCATTAATGTTTTTTTGCGTAAATAACTGTAACATATTAAATTGATTTACCGTTAATAAATACCGTATCAATTAATACAGAACCAAAGTTGTAAGGAATAGCACCGTAACTTAAAATTTCTTTTGTAACGATAATATTAGCTTTTTTACCTTTTGTAATACTTCCAACTTCATCAGATAAATTCATAGCATAAGCACCATTTATAGTAGCTGCATTTATAGCTTCTTCGGGTGTCATTTTCATTTTAATACAAGCAGTAGCAACTACAAAATTCATATTACCAGAAGGTGTAGAACCTGGATTGAAATCAGTTGCCAAAGCTAGTGGTAATCCTGCATTTATAATATCTCTAGCTGGAGTGTACGGAATACTTAAAAAATAAGAACAAGACGGTAATGCTACAGGCATTGTACTTGTTCCTTTTAAGGCATAAATATCATCTGTACTCATAACCTCTAAATGATCTACAGATAAAGCATTGTGTTTTACACTTACCTGAACTCCGCCTATAGTTGTAAACTGGTTCACGTGTACTTTTGGTATTAATCCGTGCTTTTTACCCGCTTCTAAAATTCTATCTGTATCTTTTACCGAAAAATAACCGGTTTCACAAAAAACATCTATAAAATCAGCCAATTTTTCTTTAGCTATTTTGGGTAACATTTCATTAATAATTAAATCGATGTAACCATTTTTATCATCTTTGTATTCTTTTGGAAAAGCGTGTGCTCCTAAAAATGTAGCTTTGATGGGTAAGTTGTAGTTTTCGCGTAACCTTTTAATAACGCGTAACATTTTTAATTCAGCATTAACAGTTAATCCATAGCCAGATTTAATTTCAACAGCGCCAGTACCAAGTTTCATAACCTCTTCTAATCGAACTGCTGATTGCTCATACAAATCTTCTATTGAAGTTTCTTGAAGTTTCTTGGCTGAATTTAAAATTCCGCCACCATTATTTGCTATTTCCTCATAAGTTAATCCGTTAATTCTGTCAACAAATTCTTGTTCTCTGTTACCAGCATATACAATGTGAGTGTGAGAGTCGCACCAAGTAGGAAGAATCATTTTACCCGTGCAATCGATAGTTTTATCTGCTTTAGCAGATAAATTATTCATTGTACCAAAATCCAGAATTCTATCATCTTTAATTAATAGAAAAGCATTTTTTAAAGTAGGTAAAATACTCATTTTTTTTCCAGAAACTTTCTTAATATTAGCTTCTCTAACCTGAATTAATTCTTTGATGTTTATGAATAATGTTGTCATTATCGTTTTATGAAATTTGTTACACAAACTTACGGTAAAAACAATAAAAGCTATAGTTTTTAAATGAGAATACTTTTAAACAACCATAAAATACAGATGTCTTTAGTTTTTTAAAAGGTGTGTTTTTTCTTTTAATAAACGAATAAATACGGTAGTAAAAAAGATGAAAAATAACCAATCATTTACTCCGTAAATAGCAAAGAAAGCACCTGCCATTAGGTCTTTTTCAAAAACATTAGAAATGGTATTGTTAAGTACCCAATTTATCCAAATACAACCATAAATAAATTTTTCAATAGCAAAAACACCTACTAACCATTTTACTTTGGAGTAATTTTTTGCGATACTCATATATGCCAATCCCCAAATAAGTATCATTAAAAGTCCGAAATTAGACATTACGACCGGATCAGCTTCGTTAATAACAGTATTCGTGAAAAATTTCGAAAAAATAAGGACTGTTGTGTTCATTAATCCGGCAATAATAAATCCCTTTGTAATTGTAGTGTTGTTTATTGTCATAATGTTGGTTCTTTTTATGTATAATTTTCGTTTTAGAGTAAATAACATATGTTAAACCTCTTTAAGTTCTAAAATATGTTATTATTTATTGTCTCTAAATTATATTTGAATACGGTATTGAAAAACACAGTAAAAAGTGTTGGTATTTAAAAAAGATAACTAGATGTAATTCTTATTTTTCAAAAAAGAAATCATGTATTTCAATAATGTCACCTCTTCCCATTTGTACAAGATTCCTTGTTTCTTTTAGTAATATACCAAGAGATCGTTCATTGTATACTAACTTCATATCATTAGAATAATCAGTAACAACATACATGTCTCCTTTTAATTTATAAAAAGGAATAACTAGTTTGCTTTTTACTTTTACACCTTTATTTACAACTTTACCATTTTTTAAAGTGTTAACAAGAGTTTCTTCATTGTTTTCACTTGAAGAAACCTTAACATAAGATACCATCATGTTCATCCATTCCTCTTCATCAATTAAAAACCATCTTACTTTATCAAAATTAATTCCATTTTGACTAATCCATCCTTGACTAGTAAAACCAAAAAGAACCTGTTTTTTGCCATCTAGTTCAGGCTTGTCTGTAGGTGTAAATTCTTGAATTTTATATGTGATAACAGAGGTTAACGACATGTCTTTTAGTTTTTTACCGTCAAAAGAAAGTGTTTTTAAAGAGAAACTTGTTAGCTCAGGGTTGTTTGATAAAACCCATTGTGTAGCTGTTAACTCAGCTCTTTCCTCCATTTGTTTAACAGCGGCAATCCCGGCACCAATAGTAACTAGCGCACCAGCAGCAGCTATTGCTCCATTATTTTGAGCTTTTACATTTTGAGGTAATAAATAAATTAAAATAGTAATTAAAGTAAACGTTTTTTTCATGGCTTTTTTTATTAATGGTTAGAGAATATATTAAAAAGGTTAGGTAAAATTATAGGTAAGTAATATAAAGAATTAAATCTACCCAATTCGTGTTCCGTTTTTAATTTTCCTATCCGGAGAAATAAGCGTTATTTCATGCTGTTCGCCAACAGCACCTAATACCAAACATTCGCTCATTATGTTGGCAATTTGTTTTTTAGGAAAGTTAATAACAGCTACTATTTGGTTGCCTATTAATTCTTCTGGAGCGTATAGTTTTGTAATTTGAGCAGAAGTTTTTTTTATACCAAATTCGCCAAAATCTATTTGCATTTTATAAGCAGGTTTTTTTACTTGTTTAAAAACTTCGGCAGTAAGTATTGTTCCTACGCGCATTTCTACTTTTATAAAATCATCCCAAGTTAAAGTATTGTCATTCATAAATGTTAAGGAGTTTAAAAATATTTATTATTACAGGTAGCATTTTAACCAAACACCCATTATGGGTTTTCATAGTTTTTATTTAGCAATCTATTGGCAGCAGTAAATGGCGTTGTTTTTCCGTTTTCTAACTTTTTAAACTCTTCTTTTAGTAAAATTTTTATTTCAGAATTGTTATAAAAATTACTTTTTAACTGCTGATTGATTGTTTCTAATAACCAGTATTTATTTTGATCATTTCTTTTTTGTTGAAAATAAAAAGTATTAATTGCTGAGGTTATATATTCGTTAATCATTTTATAAACGTCAGCAATACCTTTATTATGTAGCGCACTTGCTAATAAAACTTTAGGTTGCCAACCACTATCTTTTGGTGGATATAAATGTAGTGCTCTGTTGAACTCAACTTTTGCAATTTTTGCATTTTTCTCGTTACCACTATCTGCTTTATTAATAACAATGGCATCAGCCATTTCTATAATTCCTCGTTTAATACCTTGTAATTCGTCACCTGCACCGGCAAGTTTTAATAATAAAAAGAAATCGGTCATAGAATGTACGGCAGTTTCAGACTGCCCAACGCCAACGGTTTCTATAATAATAGTATCAAAACCAGCGGCTTCACATAAAATAATAGATTCACGTGTTTTTTGCGCAACACCACCTAAAGAAGTTCCCGACGGAGAAGGTCTTATAAATGCATTTTTATCGGTAACCAATTCTTCCATTCGAGTTTTATCTCCCAAAATACTACCTCTATTAATAGAGCTACTTGGGTCTACAGCTAAAACAGCTACTTTTTTACCTAACGAAGTTAAGTGCTTACCAAAAGCCTCAATAAATGTACTTTTTCCAACTCCAGGAACACCCGTAATACCAATTCTTACCGATTTGTTTGAGTGTGGTAAACAAGCTTCTAAAATTTCATTAGCTTGTTGTTGATGTTTTGCATTGGTGCTTTCAACCAAAGTAATTGCTCTGCTTAAAAAAGGAATACTTCCTGCTAGTATTTCACGAATATATTTAGGAGTGTCAGCCTTTTTTCTTCTACTTATTTTTATTTTTTCAGCAGCAGATTTACTGGTCGTTTCTGGTTGAGAAACGCCATCTTTTTCAGAAAGAGCAGATTTGTTGATATTAGCCATATTTTAGTAAAAACGAAATAATAAGGTAAATTTAGAAATAAAAATTCAGCAAAATGCAACGAAGCTTAAAAAGTATCGTCTTTAGTATAAGAAATCAATAATGAAGTCAACCAAACAGTTACATCAATCAATTATAAATGCGTGTAAAAACAACGATGCAAAAGCACAAATGCAGTTGTATGATTTGTATTGCGAAGCGATGCTTACTGTTGCAAATCGTTATGTGAAAGATACATTTATAGCAGAAGATATTATGCAAGAAGCTTTTATAAAGGCTTTTAAAAATATGAAAATGTATAAAGAGGAAGTAGCATTCGGAGCTTGGTTAAAACGTATTGTAATTAATCAAAGTATTGATTGGTTAAAAAAGAAAAAGCTTGAGTTTGTTGCAATAAATGAAGAAACTACAAAAATAACAGCAGATGATAATTGGGAGGTGGAAACCGTTATTTCATACCAAGAAATTATAAACTGCATTCAAAAATTAAAAGATAAATACAGCGTAGTACTAACCTTGTTTTTGCTAGAAGGTTATGATCATGGTGAAATTTCCGAAATATTAGGAATTTCAGAATCAACATCTAGAACTCATTTGTTAAGAGGTAAAAAGAAAGTGCAAGAACAATTAAAAGCAGTATATAATGTCTAAAGATATTAGAGAAATATTAAAAAATAATAGTGAAGATAACGCAAAGTTATCAACAAATCATAGGCAACGTTTTCAACAAAAAATGATGGACGAATTGCATGATAAATCATCAGGAAAAAAATCATTTCAATGGTTATATGCAGCAGCATCAATTGTAATATCCTTAGGGTTAGGAATAACATTTTATCCGTCAGAAAATATAAATACACCAATTAATAACACCCCAAATACTATTAGTTTAGGTACTATTTCGCCAGAATTAAAAACAATAGAATCGTATTATATAAATACGATAAACTACGAACTAAGTCAGTTAGAATTAACTGATGATACTAAAGACTTTTTTGATGGTTATTTTGCTAAAATAGGCGAGCTAACCAACGAATATAAATCGTTAACCGAAGAGCTCAATAAAAAAGGAATTAACGATAATACGATCAATGCATTGATTGGGAACCTGCAATTGCGTTTACAGCTGTTAAAGCGTATGCAAAAACAATTAAATGAACTTAAAAATCCAATTCAAAATGACATTCAAACAATTTAAAATAAGTACTTTTTTATTACTCGCAACAAGTGTTGTGTTTGCTCAGAAATACGATAAGAAATTTAGCGAAAACTTTAAAACAAATAAAGATGTAATCGTTAATATTAATGCATCTAATGCGGATGTAAATGTAACTACGTGGAATAAAAATGAAGTTTCTGTAGAGGCTGTTATAGAAATAGAAGGATTAGATAAAGCTGAAGCTAAAAAGTATTTTGAAAACTGGAAATTTGAAGCTTTAGGTAATAAAAGTAAAGTGCAAATTAATGCTAAAAGCAATAGTTTTCATTCTTTAAATACGGATGATATAATATTTTTTAATTCGTCAAAAAACAATAACGCTAACGTTTATCATTATAATACTAATGGATCGAATGTTATTGTATTGCCAGAGATGCCTGAATTACCAGAAATGCCCGATATGTCGGAGATTGAAATCCCTGAAATCAACTTTGAAGAAATAGTATCTGATTTAGATTATATGGAGTTCGATTTTGATAAGTATGCCAAAGATGGTGAGAATTATTTTTTTCAGTGGAAAGATGGTGTTAACGGTATTACTATAAAGTCAAAAAAAGAATGGGAGAAGTTTAAGAAAAGTGAAAAATATAAGAAGTTTAAAGAGAGTATTAAAAAAAGTAAAGAAACAATGAGAAAAAGTCGTTTAACGATGCTGAAAAGCAGAGAAACGGCGAGTAAACATAGAGCTATGGCTGAGAAATCTAGAAATAAAGCTCGTAAAAATGCTATAGAGATGTTACAGAAATCTCGTTTATCAGAAAAAGAATACTCGAAAGAAGTTAAAGAAGCATTAAGGAAAGCGCAGGAATCACTTAAAAACACCAAATTAGATTTTGTTTTTTTGAATAAATCAGGAACAGTTACTGTAAACGGAAAAAAAGTAAAAGTAACCAAGAAAATAAATGTTAAAGTGCCTAAAAATGCAACCTTCGATTTAAATACACGTCATTGTAAAGTGAAATTACCAAAAACAAAAGCTTCGGGAAAAGTTAGTTACGGTACTTTTAATGCAGATACTTTAGATGGAGGAGAATTAAATATATCATATTCGCCAGTAACAATAAACTCATTAAATACTACTAAATTATTTTTAAATAATGTAACCGATGCTTATATAGCATCGGTTGCTAATTCGACATTAAATACTAATTCATCAAAATTAATTATAGATATGTTAAATAAAAACGTGGAGATAATTAATAAATTTGGTGTGTTAACTGTAAATGATTTTCATTCAGATTTTGGTAGCTTTACATTAAACCTGAATAATTCAGATGCTATATTGAATTTAAGAGATACAAAAAGTAATTTTAAGTACCAAGTGAATAAAATTAGACTAGAAAACAAAAGAGTAAATTTAATTACCAAAAATGCCCCTAAAAATAATATAATAAGTGTTTCAGGTAGTTATGGTAATTTAGAAATTAAATAATTTTCGAGTTATATTTTAACTAAAACTTCACTAAAATTCCATTTCATTATTCCTTATAAAGTGCCTATCTTTAGCATCTGTAAATAGCCACTTTTTCGATGAAATTATATAAAGAAAATCAATTAAAAGTATACAACTCTTTATCAAAAACTAAAGAGCCTTTTAAAACTGTAAACGACGGATATGTAGGTATGTACGTTTGTGGTCCTACCGTATATAGCAATGCCCATTTAGGAAACGTACGTACATTTATGTTTTTTGATGTGGTATATCGTTATTTATTACATTTAGGTTATAAAGTGCGTTATGTGCGTAATATTACCGATGCTGGGCATTTAGAAAATGATGCAGATGAAGGAGAAGATAGAATTTCTAAAAAAGCACGTTTAGAAGAAATCGAACCAATGGAAGTGGTGCAGAAGTATACTGTAGACTTTCATGATGTTTTAAAAAATTACAATTTTTTACCGCCAAGTATCGAGCCTACGGCAACAGGTCATATTGTTGAACAAATTGAAATGATTAAAGAAATCATGGAAAAAGGGTTGGCGTACGAAGTAAACGGATCAGTATATTTTGATGTTTTAAAGTACAACGAAACTGGTAATTACGGAATCCTTTCTGGTAGAAAAATAGAAGATGCTATTCATAATACAAGAACCTTAGACGGACAGTCGGATAAGAAAAATCCACAAGATTTTGCCCTTTGGAAAAAAGCCGATGAGCGTCATATTATGCGTTGGCCTTCTCCTTGGAGTGATGGTTTTCCGGGTTGGCATTTAGAATGTTCGGTAATGAGTACAAAATACTTAGGAGAGCAATTTGATATTCATGGTGGAGGAATGGATTTAAAATTTCCACATCACGAATGTGAAATAGCACAATCACAAACTTGTAGTGGTGTCACTCCAGTAAATTACTGGATGCATACCAATATGTTGTTGTTAAATAGCCAGAAAATGGCAAAATCAACAGGTAATTTTATTTTGCCAAACGAAATTTTATCTGGGGAAAATGAAATATTACCAAAAGCATTTTCAGCAAGTGTGGTACGTTTCTTTAATATGCAAGCGAACTACAGAAGTATTCTTGATTTTTCTGGCGAAGCTTTAGAAGCATCAGAAAAAGGACATACCAAATTAATGGATGCTGTAAATTACTTAGATAAGATTGAAGCAGGAAACACTTCAACTTTCGATGTTCAGAAATGGAAGACAGAATGTTATGCAGCCATGAACGACGATTTTAATACACCTGTATTAATTTCTCATTTATTTGAAGCCGTTAAAATTGTAAATCAGATAAAAGAACAAAACGCTAGTTTAACTTCGGATGATTTAGAAGAGCTAATAGTAACAATGAAAGCGTTTGTTTTTGATGTTTTAGGATTGATAAACGAAGTTTCTGAAGGAAATAATTCTGATAAATTAAGCGGAGTAGTAGAGATGCTTATTCAAATGCGAAAAGAAGCACGAGAAGATAAAAATTGGGCACTTTCTGATGAAATTCGCGATAGATTATTAGCATTAGGAATTCAGCTAAAAGACGGAAAAGAAGGAACGAGTTTTTCTGTTAATTAATTGAAAAAAATACTCACATATCCGTTTATACTATTGGTGCGATTTTATCAAACAGCCATTTCACCATTTACACCAGCAACATGCAGGTATTCGCCAACATGCTCTAGTTACACAATTGAAGCATTGCAAAAACACGGATTGTTTTATGGCGGTTGGTTGGCAACAAAAAGAATCTTTAGCTGTCATCCATGGGGTGGGAGTGGTTACGATCCAGTGCCTGAAAAGAAGAAAAAATAATCGTCATTACGAAGAAGAATGACGAAGTACTCTTTTGTTAGTTTACTTTGTTATGTTCGGAGGGACAAATTAAATAAGAATAAATGAATTTTTTATCTATAGTATGGGATTTAGATCCTGAAATTATAAAAATTGGTAGTCTAGGTATTCGTTGGTACAGTTTAATGTTTATCGCAGCCTTTGTATTGGGACTTCGTTTAATGAAGAAAATTTATATAAATGATAATATTCCTGTTGAAAAACTAGATCCTTTATTCATGTATGTGTTTGTAGCAATGCTAGTAGGAATGAGATTAGGAGATGTTTTCTTTTATAGCTGGGATTATTATCAAAATCATTTGTTAGAAATATTTTTACCAATGAAGGAGATGGCAGATGGTTCTTGGAAATTTACAGGATTTACTGGTTTTGCAAGTCATGGTGCAGCAATTGGTATTCCTGTAGCTTTATATTTTTATGCAAAAAAACATTTAAACAAACCATGGCTGTTTATTTTAGATAGATTAGGGATTATGGTTGCCTTAGCAGGATTTTTTATCCGTTTAGGGAACTTTTTTAATTCAGAAATTTATGGAAAACCAACAGGAAGCAGTTTTGGGGTTATCTTTAAAAGAGCTGGAGAAACCGTACCGTGTCATCCAACACAATTATATGAAGCATTTAGTTATTTAGCATTGTTCTTTGCGTTGTGGCATTTTTATTGGAAAACAGATAAAAAGAACCAATCAGGGTTTTTATTCGGATTGTTTATGGTGGTTTTATGGTCGTTGCGTTTCTTTATAGAGTTTTTAAAGAAAGCACAAGTAGACGGAAGAGAAGATTGGGTATTTAACTCACTAAACACTGGGCAAGTATTAAGTATACCACTTGTTTTAATCGGTTTTTGGTTGATGTTTAGAAAAACGAAATAAGTTAGATTTTAGAAACAAAAAAAGCTCCAAGTATAAACTTGGAGCTTTTTGTGTTAGATGTTGTGTTAGATGTTGTGTTAGATGTTGTGTTAGATGTTGTGTTAGATGTTGTGTTAGATGTTGTGTTATATGTTGTGTTGGTAGTTTGTAGGTTAGATATAATTAAATAGAGTTTAAAAATATTATATTTTTTACTGAACTTCCGAAATTGACTATTAAAAGTCTTTTTGCAAGCTATTAGGATGTTGTCTTGTATCAAAAACTGTGATAACTTCAATTTCTTTTAACTCTGTTGAAATTCGATAGTAAAAAGTTGTTTGTTTTGTTACAACACATTTATATAAGCCTTTAAACTCTGCAGATTTAGGGCAACTTTCAGGTTGTAAGGAAATTTGCTCAATTTTTTCTGTTAGTTTTTCAATAAATTTATCACGAGTTTTTAGATTCCATTTTTCTAAAAGATATTCAGATAATCTTAAAAGTTTATTTTCAGCTAATTCAGATAAAAATACTTTCATTAAGATATTTTCTTCAAGAATGAATTGTATGAGATTCTTTTTCCACCATCAAGCTCATTAATTCCTTTTTTAATTTCATTTTGTTCAGAAATACTTAACTCATTCCAAAAATCAACTTCTTCTTTATTAATAAAATCTGCTAATTTTTGGATTAAATCACTATTTTCTATAGCTAAAATAGTTTTTATTAATTCTATTTTTGTTGATTGAATATCCATGATTATTTAATTAGTAAACAAATATACAAAAAAGAGTTTCATTCATTTAAGGGGCTCTTAGTATGAGGGATTAAAAAGATAATTTCATTTTAATAAATTAAGCCAAAAAACTAATGGATCTATTTTTAGATTAATAGATGTTCAAGTAAATAAAAGACATAAAAAAATCCCAAAGGTTAATTTGGGATTTTTTATTGCTAGTATTCTATTTTATCTTGCTTTTCGCTCCATTTTTCAAATGGCTCTAAGGCAATTTTTCTCCCTACTTGTTCAAACGGAATGCTACGTTCTTCATATGGTAACGGAATTTCTTTATAAATAAACTCGTCATCAAATCCAATATTAGCAGCATCTTGTTGGTTACTTCCGTAGTATACTTTATCTGGTCTTGCCCAATAAATTGCACCTAAACACATAGGGCAAGGTTCGCAAGAAGTATAAACGATACAACCATCTAATTGAAAAGAGCCTAAATTTTTACAGGCATCTCTAATAGCGGTAACTTCAGCATGTGCAGTAGGATCGTTTGTAGAAGTAACTTTATTATTACCACGACCAACAATTTCACCGTCTTTTACAACGATACAACCAAATGGTCCGCCTTCGTTATTGCTCATTCCTTTTAAAGCTGCTTTTACAGCTTCGCTCATATATTCTTCGTGTTTGTTCATCTTCATTTCTTTTAATATGATTATTTACTATCGCTAAAAAAAAGCTGCACATAATGCAGCTTTTTCAGTTTACAAAAGTAAGTTTTTATTTTAATCCACCAGTCATGTTTTCAGGTTTTACCCATTCATCATATTCTTCAGGTGTTACATAGCCTAAACGTACTGCTTCAACTTTTAAAGTTGTACCATTTGCGTGTGCTGTGTTTGCAATTTCTGCAGCTTTATAATATCCTATTTTAGTATTTAAAGCAGTAACTAGCATTAAAGAATTGTTTACCAACTCTGTAATTCTATCGTGATTTGGTTCAATACCAGCAGCACAATTTACATCGAAAGATACACAAGCATCTCCAATTAACTGAGCAGACTGTAATACGTTAGCTGCCATCATTGGTTTAAATACATTTAATTCGTAATGTCCTTGCGTACCACCAACAGTTACAGCAACATCGTTACCCATAACTTGTGCACAAACCATTGTGATTGCTTCTGCTTGGGTTGGATTTACTTTTCCTGGCATAATAGAAGAACCTGGTTCGTTTGCAGGAATAATTAATTCACCAATTCCAGAACGTGGCCCTGAAGCCATCATACGAATATCGTTTGCTATTTTATTAATAGAAACCGCTAATTGCTTTAAAGATCCGTGTGTTTCAACAAATGCATCATGAGCAGCTAAAGCTTCAAATTTATTTTCAGCAGTAATAAATGGTAAACCTGTAAATTCAGCAATATATTTTGCCACTAATACGTCGTAACCAGCAGGTGTGTTTAAACCCGTTCCTACTGCAGTTCCTCCTAAAGCCAATTGCGATAAATGCTCTAAAGAGTTTCTTAATGCTTTTAAACCAAAGTTTAATTGTGCAACATAACCAGAAAATTCTTGCCCTAAGGTTAGGGGAGTAGCATCCATTAAGTGCGTACGTCCAATTTTTACAACATCCTTAAAAGCTTCTGATTTTGCTTGTAAAGTATCACGTAATTGCTCTACACCAGGAATGGTTACTTCTACAATTTTCTTGTAAGCAGCAATGTGCATACCTGTAGGAAAGGTGTCGTTTGATGATTGTGATTTGTTTACATCATCATTTGGTTGAATAGTTTTTTCGCCTTCACCAATTATTTTCCCAGCAATTTCATGAGCCCTGTTAGCGATTACCTCGTTACAGTTCATGTTAGATTGTGTACCAGAACCTGTTTGCCAGATTACTAACGGAAATTGATTGTCGTGTTTACCTGTTAAGATTTCGTCACAAACTTGTGCAATTAAATCTCTTTTTTCATCAGTTAAAACACCTAATTCAGCATTTGTATAGGCAGCAGCTTTTTTAAGGTATGCAAAACCATATACTATTTCTAATGGCATAGAGCCAGCAGCACCTATTTTAAAGTTGTTACGAGAGCGTTCTGTTTGTGCTCCCCAATATTTATCAGCAGGAACTTCAACATTTCCCATTGTGTCTTTTTCGATTCTGTACTTTGTCATTTTAAAATGATTTAAAAGAATATAAATTAACGATAGTCAAAATTACAAATTCTAATAGTTTTAGTAGGTGATTTTTATCAGATTTTATTGCTTTCAAAGAAAAATAGTTATAATTTTGTCGCACAACAATTATTAATAGGAAACAAATGTTAGATTTTTCAGAATTTTCAGGATTGGTATTATTCATGTTTATTTTTACAACCGGATTTTGGTTGTTAATTTTCTTATTAACATTTGTAGTTCCATATTGGATTGGTGGAACAATCTGGGAAAATATAAAGTTAAAGAGAGAAGCAAAAAAAGCTGCTGAAGGTAAGTAGTTTTTAAATTGATATAAAATAAGCTCGTTCATGTATTTGAACGAGCTTTTTTTGTTTTTGGGAGTTTAAACAGGTTTTTCATTATATCTTTTTTATGGTTACAAAAGCAAGGTTTACTTTTTAATTAACTATGGCAGTCTAAGAATTTGATGAGTTTGCTTCGTTCCTTGCAATGACGCATATTCTATTAAGCTTTAAAAAAGGATACCACTGCAATCCTTAACGCGTGTACTTTTTATGAGGAAGAGATTGCTTCGTTCCTCGCAATGACGGATAATATTAAGCTTTAAAAAAGGATGCCACTGCAATCCTTAACGCATTTGTGCTTTTTGTATGGGGATATTGCTTCGTTTCTAGAAATGACGGGTATCTATTATGTTTATTGTTAAGTAAACTATAACAGTTTAAGAATAGTGTAGATTGCCTCGTTCCTCGCAATGACGGAGATTTATAAAGTTTAAAAAAAGGATGTCTCTGCAATCCTTAACACATTTATGCTTTTTGTATGGGAGATATTGCTTCGTTTCTCGCAATGACGTGTAGCCATTATATGTATGTTTTTTTTAAAATATAAGAAATAAAAAAGCTCGTTGAATAAGAACGAGCTTTTTGGTATATATTAGATAATCGCGTTAGGGATTGAATGGTTTGCTTGAGCTCTTTTAGTTTGTGTGTTTATAGAACATACTAACTAAAAAGCGAGTAATGAAAGCCCGCTCGAACGCCCAAATTTTAGCCGTTAAAATCTCCTCCACCATTTTCTTGACCACCACCTTCAGGTCTTTCTCTTTTTTTCTTCTGATTAAAACGATATGTAAAACTTAATGAAATTTGACGCTCTCTCCACTGAAATTCTCCATTTGAAATTGTTGAAGGATTTTCTCTACCGCCATAATATGTAGTACTTTCTCGTTTACGTGAGTTAAATAAATCACTTACATTTAAAACAACCGATGCTTTGTCTTTTAAGATGTCTTTACTAAATGCTAGGTTTGCCATAAACATACCTTCTCTGTCGCTTTGTGCATTTGTTTGTGGGCCACGGTACATAATACGTGTTTGCCAATCTATCTTAGCAGGTAACGTTATACGTGCATTAAAACGGGCAAACCAACTGTCTTGGTTTACTTCTGCTAGATTGGTAGTAACTTGCGAATTGTCTTGCGCTGTGTAAGTGTATGAAAAAGCATCTGTGTTAAACTTAAAGTAGTTGAAACTAGCAGATAAACGCACCTTTTTTGTTGGATTGTAATTACTTGTAAATTCAAACCCGTAACGATCTTCGCTATTTAAATTTAAAGGCTGACTAACAAATACATTGGTTCCGTTTCTTTCTTCGATTATTGAAACTCTCTCAATTTTATCGGTAGAAATTTGATAATATATAGAAGCTCCTAAATTAAATTTTCTGATTTTAGTGTTATAACCTAAATCGAAAGAACTGGTAAATGTTGGGTTTAAATCAGGATTTCCTCTAAACACACTTGTCGCAGAACTTCGGCTTTCAAAAGGGTTTAAAAACCAGTGACGTGGTCTTCTTAAACGCCTGCTATATCCTAAAGTTACATTTTCATTGTCGTTTAATTCGTAACCAAGGTTTACAGTAGGAAACCATTCTGTATAATTTTTGTCTGAATTTTTATTTTGTGTGTCTGATTGTAAATCGATATCGATATCTGTAATTTCAGCACGTAAACCTAAAAGGTATGAAAACTTATTTATTTTACTACCATACTGAGTGTAAAAGGCATATACGTTTTGCTTAAAAGTTAAATCGTTAGAAGGGTTAAAATCTATATTAGGGTCTAAAATATTTACTCTAAAATCTGAATTTAAATCTTGATAAGTAGCTTTGTGTCCAGCTTCAAACTGACTGTTTTCTCCGATTGGTAACACATAATCTACCTGAACTAACTTTTCTTTAGAGCTAGTGATTTGTGAATTGTCTTCAGACGGAATTCCGTTTACACTAATAGGTGAATTTTCGGTTTCATTACTGTCTCCGTATTGTAAATCGATCGTTAATTTCTCACCATTATCATTTAACCTGTTAGTATAATTTATAGAGTATTGCTTGTCTACTCCATCTTCATCTTCGTTTTCGACTCTAATTTCTTCAAGTAAAACCTGATTAGGGTCGTTAAATAAAAACCTGTCTGTTAGGTTGGTTGCAATATCATTTCCTTCAGATTTTCTATATACAAAATTACCTGTAATAGAGCTGTTATCGTTAATGTAATATTCTAAACCAATTGAAGCATTGAAGTTTTTGTTTTTTCTATCAAAGGTTCTGTCCTCGGTTTGTGTGCTGTCTAAAACGCCGTTTGTTAAATAAGAAAACTCGGTTTGTGAATTACCAGGACCTTTTCTGTACGAATAACCAAGATTAGAAAATAAGTTAATTTTCTTTGTTCGGTAATTCAGGTTTGGAGCAACTCGTAACATATCTGGATTACCAGCGGTAAGGTTTACAGAACCATTAAAACCGGTTATTTTACCTTTTCTTAGAATAATATTTAAAATACCTGCAGTTCCTTCAGCATCATAACGTGCCGATGGCGAGGTAATTACTTCTACCTTTTCAATAGCATCAGCAGGAAGATTTCTTAAAGCATCTGTACCTGTTAAGCCAACAAGAGCGGATGGTTTTCCGTCAATTAAAATACGTACGTTTTCACTACCACGTAAACTAACCGCTCCTTGTGCATCTACATTAACAGAGGGAACATTGTCTAATACATCAGAAGCTGAACCACCTTTTACAGTCATATCTTTACCAACATTATATATTTTTTTATCTAAACGTATTTCTACGGTAGATTTTTCGGCAATAATTTCTACTTCATCTAAGGTTTCTGCATCTTCAGAAAGCGTAATTGTACCTAAGTTGATGTTTTCTGTTATTTGTCTTTGTTGAAGGTTTTTAGTTTTAAACCCTATAAACTCCACTTTTAAAGCATACTCCCCAGAAGGAACTGTAATAGAAAAATTTCCGTTTAAATCTGTAATTCCTCCAGAAACTTGTTTGTTTTGAAGATGAGTTAATACTAAAGTAGCATACTCTAAAGGTTGTTTAGAACTGGCTTCTATAACTTTACCTGTTAAGGTAACTTTAGAATTTTTTTTACGAGTAGGTTTTTGTGCAAATGCAGAAAGAGCGATTAGTAATGCAAAAAGAAATGTTATTTTTTTCATTGAGTAGTTTATTGTGTAAAGAGATAAGACTGCGAAGTTCTTTAAAGGTTTAATCTTGCTTAGTTAAAGGATTGTTAAATAAAACCTAAAGTTAAAATCAAGGTAAAATGTAAAATTTGTAGATTAGGAGCAAGAAAAAATAAGGCTTATTTTAATTGGTGACATTGTAATTAATTTATAAGGTTTAATTATAATAATCAATTTTAATTTTTTAATAAAAGAGTAATGAAGCGTAGAAAGTTTATAGAACGATTATCTGTTACTAGTTTAGGTTTAGTAGCTGTGTCATCAACCATTATAGCGTGTAATAAAACGGTTAAAGAAAAAAGAGGTTCTACAACGGTTTTACAGCCTATACGACCAGTAGTAATTGCAACATGGAATACGCCATTGGCGGTTGAAACTGCAGCCAAAATTTTGCAAAACGGAGGGGCAGCATTAGACGCTGTTGAACAAGGTTGTAGAATTGAAGAAGCAAATGAAAAAGGACAATCTGTAGGGAAAGGTGGGCTACCTGATAGAGAAGGAAATGTAACTTTAGATGCCTGCATTATGGATGAAAAAGGGAATTACGGAGCAGTTTTAGGTGTTAAAAATATAAAGCATGTAATTTCTGTAGCAAGAAAAGTAATGGAAGATACGCCACATGTAATGTTAGTGGCAGAAGGAGCAGAGCAGTTTGCCGTTTCTAAAGGATTTGAAAGAGAAGACTTGTTAACGGATTCTTCTAAGAAAGCTTGGGAACAGTGGAAAGTGAAATCGGAATACAAGCCAATTATCAATATAGAAAATCACGATACTATTGGTCTGTTAGCGATTGATAAAAACGGAGATATTTCTGGTGCTTGTACCACAAGTGGATTGGCATATAAAATGGCTGGTAGAGTGGGAGATTCTCCAATTATTGGTGGTGGATTGTTTGTTGATAATGAAATAGGAGGAGCTTCGGCTACTGGTTTAGGAGAGGAAGTATTAAAAACGGTAGGTAGTTTTTTAATAGTTGAATTAATGCGACAAGGAAAATCGCCACAAGAAGCCTGCGAAATTGCTATTGGTAGAATTGTAAATAAACAAGGGAAAGATTTTAAGAATTTTCAGGTAGGTTATATTGCTGTGAATAAACAAGGAGAAACGGGTGCTTACTCAATTCACGAATGGTTTAGTTATAACTTGTATAAGGAGGGTGAAAATAAAAATATTAAATCAGATTATTTTAATAAACAGAAAGCATAAAAAAAACCGAAACTGTTAAGTTTCGGTTTTTTTTATTTCTAAACAATACTTTTTGCTTATTTTTTCTTTTTTGCTTTTTGCTGAGCAGCTTGTTGTTCTTGTGCTTGTTTCATAGCATTATCTAAACGCTCACGGAACTTACTTTTAGCTTTTTCAGGCTTCTTTTTGTTTTCTTCAATCTTTGCATGAATCTTATCTTCATCAATTACGTAATGCTTAATAATTAACATAATAATGATGGTTAATAAGTTAGATATAAAGTAGTATAAACTTAATCCACTTGCATAGTTGTTAAAGAAAAACAACATCATAATAGGAGAGAAGTAGATCATATACTTCATCATTTTTTGCATATCAGGCATTCCTTCTTGCGTAGGAGCTTGCATATTTGCTTGCTGACTTTGGTTCATTCTCATGTAAAAGAAAATAGCAACCGAAGCTAATATTGGAAATAAACTTATATGGTTTCCGTAAAAAGGAATATTAAAAGGTAATTGATAAATTAAATCATATGATGATAAATCATTCGCCCATAAGAAGCTTTTTTGTCTGAACTCTATATTGGTAGGGAAAAACTTAAATAAAGCAAAGAATACAGGCATTTGCATTAATGCAGGAATACAACCCGACATCATGTTTACACCAGCTTTTCGTTGCACCGCCATTGTTTCTTGCTGACGTTTCATTGCATTTTCTTTACCAGGATATTTTTTGTTGATTTCTTCCATTTCTGGACGAATCACTTTCATTTTTGCACTCGATAAATACGATTTATAAAGTACTGGAGACATGATAATACGAACAACAATTGTCATTAATATAATAATCAATCCGAAGTTACCAATAAATCCTTTTAACAGGTTAAATACAGGGTAGAATACAGTACGGTTTAAGAATCCGAAAATTCCCCAACCTAAATCTGAAATCTCATCTAAACCAGTACCTTCATAAGACTCTAATAAATTATAATCTGTTGGTCCGTAAAACCATTGCATATTATAATTTAACTCTCCGTTAGTTAATGCTAAAGGCGTTTTTAAACCATATGATTTTGTGAAAACACTATCTTTTTCTTCGCCATCAAAATCAACAGATTTTAAACTAGCGTCGTTAAAAGGTGTATCAGAAGATAAAATTGAAGAAAAGAAATGTTGTTTATAAGCAACCCAATTTACATCACTAACCGTTTCATCGTCGTTCATTTGTAAATAATCAACTTCATCATCCGCTTTATAATAATAGTAAGAGTACATGTTTTCGGTTTTTAAACTTTTTTCATGTCTAAAACCTTTTAAACTCCAATCTAAATTAATTGCTTGAGAGCTGTTTATTACTGAATTTAACCCTTGAGAACGAACAGCAAAAGCTACACGGTAATCGTCTTTTTTAATTTCATAACGATATTCTAAAAATTTAGTTTCAGACACTTTCAGTTTCATAGAAAGTATTTGAGTATCTCCGTTTTTAGTTAAAGTAGGCGTAAATAATAAATCTTTAGTGTTTAAAATACGGTTATCGGTTGTTCCGAAATTAATATTAAAAGATGCATTATTATCTTTTACTAAATATAAAGGAAGTGAATCGTATGTTTTAAAGTTTTTAATTAAAGCTTCAGTAATTTGTCCACCTTTATTATCAATAGTTAATTTAACAAGGTCGTTCTCTATAGAAGTACTTCCCTTTTTACTAGTTGAAGCTCCGTATGCAAAAGCACCTAATTTGTTTTTTAAAGCAATTTGCTGTAAAGAGTCATTTAAGACAGTTGTTTCTGCTAAATTGTTTTGAGTAGTTGCTGTTTCAGAAACTTGTTCTGTTTTCGTTGTTTCAGGAGTTACTTCTGGCTCACGAGTGTTCATCCACCATAGTAATATTCCTCCTAATAAAAGCATTCCTATAAAGGAATTTAAATCAAATTTTTTTTGTTCCATTGATATGAATTATAATGTCAACTTGTCATTTTTTGTTTTTCTCATTATTGAAAAACCCGACAAATGTAGCGAAACCTTATATATTTTATGAGGTTTTACTGTGATTAATTTTGATAAGATTAATAGTTCAAATAGTATTCCGTTTTAATAAAAAAAATCCTGTAACTAAAAATTACAGGATTTTAAATTTATTTTTTTGATTGCTGTAAAGCTGCTTTTATAAAACTCACAAATAGTGGATGTGGATTTAACACCGTACTTTTATATTCTGGGTGATATTGTACACCAACAAACCAAGGATGTGTAGGGATTTCAACTATTTCTACCAAGCCTGTTTTAGGGTTGGTTCCTGTAGCTTTCATTCCAGCATTCTCTAATTGTTCTTTATAATCGTTGTTATATTCAAATCTATGACGATGGCGCTCACTAATTAATTTCGATTTATAGGCTTTAAATACTTTAGAATCTTCGATGATTTCACAATCCCAAGCACCTAAACGCATGGTTCCTCCTTTTTGAGTAACGTCTTTTTGAGTTTCCATTAAGTTAATAACAGGATGTGCAGTATCTTTATTCATTTCGGTAGATTCTGCTTCTTTTAAACCTAAAACGTTACGTGAGTATTCAATAACAGCCATTTGCATCCCTAAACAAATTCCTAAAAAAGGAATATTATTTTCACGAACATATTGTACAGCAGCTATTTTACCTTCAGTTCCTCGATCTCCAAAACCAGGTGCTACTAAAACACCATTTAATCCGGCTAACTTTGAAGGCGCATTTTCAGGAGTCAATTCTTCAGAATGAACCCAACGTACATTTACTTTTGTTTTGTTGGTAGCACCGGCATGAATAAAAGACTCGGTAATCGATTTATAAGAATCGTGTAATTCAACATATTTACCTACCAAACCAATTTCTATGGTAGAAGTAGGGTTCTTATGACGTTCTAAAAACTGATTCCATGCTTTTAATTTAGGTTGCTTACGAGTAGATAAGTTTAATTTATCTAAAACCACATAATCTAAACCTTCTTTAAACATTAGGTTTGGAACATCATAAATAGTTTCAGCATCTAAAGACTGAATTACATCTTGTTTTTTAACATTACAAAATAAAGCTAGCTTATTTTTAATAGTATCGCTAATCTCGTGTTCAGAACGACACACTAAAATATCAGGGCTAATACCACTTTGCATTAATGTTTTTACAGAATGCTGTGTAGGTTTTGTTTTTAATTCACCCGCAGCAGCTAAGTAAGGTACTAGTGTTAAGTGAACAACAATAACGTTGTCATTTCCTAATTCCCATTGTAATTGGCGAACAGCTTCTATATAGGGTAGTGATTCAATATCACCCACGGTTCCACCAATTTCAGTAATCACAATATCATAATCTCCTGTATTTCCTAAAATTTGGACTCGGTGCTTAATTTCATCTGTAATATGCGGAATTATTTGAACAGTTTTTCCTAAAAATTCTCCTTTACGCTCTTTATTTATTACAGATTGATATATTCTACCAGTAGTAACATTATTCGCTTGAGAGGTTGGTATGTTTAAAAATCGCTCGTAGTGCCCAAGATCTAAATCTGTTTCAGCACCATCATCAGTAACATAACATTCACCGTGTTCATACGGGTTTAATGTTCCTGGGTCGATATTTATATATGGGTCTAATTTTTGGATGGTTACAGAGAAACCTCTTTGCTGTAATAGCTTAGCTAAAGATGCGGCAATAATCCCTTTTCCTAGTGATGAAGTTACGCCTCCTGTTACAAAAACGTATTTAGTGTTGTTCATGGTGTTGTTAGGTTTGGGCAAAAGTAAGAAGTCTAACTATTCGAACAAATAAAAAAGTGATAAAATATATATAAAATTTCACTATTTTTGCCAAGTGAAAAAATATTAGAAAAAAGTAAAACTAGTATTTGTTAAACAAAAAAACTGTTGTATATTTGCCCACGCTTTTAGCAGACGGAATTTCATAAAAGCAACGTATAATTAAAGACCATTTTTAAAAATATAAATAATGCCGAAAAGAACTTACCAACCATCGAAAAGAAAAAGAAGAAACAAACACGGTTTCAGAGAAAGAATGGCATCTGCTAACGGACGTAAAGTACTAGCAAGAAGAAGAGCAAAGGGAAGAAAGAACTTAAGTGTATCTTCAGCTCCAAGACCAAAAAAATAATGATTAATTATCATTAATATATTAGGTGTTACTATTTTTTAGTAACACCTTTTTTTGTATATAAACATTTTTTATTTTTGTCAACAACACAACACAACAAACAAAATGCCTAAAAATCAAAACCTTAAATCTATTTTAATAATCGGATCGGGACCAATTGTTATTGGACAAGCCTGTGAGTTTGATTATTCTGGAACACAAGCTTTACGTTCTTTACGTGAAGACGGAATTGAAACTGTTTTAATCAATTCAAATCCTGCAACAATCATGACCGACCCAACAATGGCCGATCATGTATATCTCTTGCCTTTAAACACAAAGTCAATAATAAAAATTTTAAAAGAGCATCCGCAAATTGATGCCGTTTTACCAACAATGGGTGGTCAAACAGCGTTGAATTTATGTATTGAAGCTGATGAAAAAGGAATTTGGGAAGATTTTGGTGTAGAGATTATAGGAGTTAATATTGATGCTATTAATATTACCGAAGATCGTGAGAAGTTTAGAAACTTAATGCTAGATATTGGAGTTCCGATGGCACCACAAGCTACAGCAACCTCTTTCTTAAAAGGAAAAGAGATAGCACAAGAGTTTGGTTTTCCTTTAATTATTAGAGCATCTTTTACTTTAGGTGGTGAAGGAGCGTCTTTTGTATATAAAGAAGAAGATTTTGATGCTTTGTTAACTCGTGGATTAGAAGTTTCTCCTATTCATGAGGTAATGATTGATAAAGCACTTATCGGTTGGAAAGAATATGAGTTAGAGTTATTAAGAGATGCAAATGATAATGTAGTTATTATATGTTCTATTGAAAATATGGATCCTATTGGAATTCATACAGGAGATTCTATTACCGTAGCTCCTGCAATGACACTTTCTGATAAAACTTTTCAAAAAATGCGTGATATGGCAATTCATATGATGCGTAATATTGGTGATTTTGCAGGTGGATGTAATGTGCAGTTTGCGATTTCTCCTGATGAAAAGGAAGATATAATAGCAATTGAAATTAACCCACGTGTATCACGTTCATCCGCTTTAGCGAGTAAAGCAACTGGTTACCCAATTGCAAAAATTGCAGCGAAGTTAGCATTAGGATATCATTTAGATGAGTTAGATAATCAAATTACAAAATCTACTTCTGCTTTATTTGAGCCAACATTAGATTATGTAATCGTAAAGATTCCACGTTGGAATTTCGATAAATTCGAAGGTTCTGACAGAACTTTAGGGTTACAAATGAAATCTGTAGGTGAAGTAATGGGAATTGGACGTTCGTTTCAAGAAGCATTGCACAAAGCAACTCAATCATTAGAGATTAAACGTAATGGTTTAGGTGCTGATGGAAAAGAAAATAAAAATTACGAAGAAATTATAGAGAAGTTAACACATGCTTCTTGGGATCGTGTTTTTATTATTTATGATGCCATTAAAATGGGAATTCCGTTGAGTAAAATCCACGAAATTACGCAGATTGATATTTGGTTCTTAAAGCAATATGAAGAATTACACGAAATAGAAAAAGAAATTTCTAAATACAGTGTTGATACGCTTGATAGAGATTTGTTATTAGAAGCAAAGCAGAAAGGATATGGAGATCGTCAGATTGCACATATGCTACGATGTTTAGAAAGTGAAGTATATAAAAAGAGAGAAGAGTTAAATATTAATAGAGTTTATAAGTTAGTAGATACTTGTGCTGCTGAATTCAAAGCAAAAACTCCGTATTATTATTCAACTTTCGAAAGTGATATTGTAACCAAAGAAGGCGTTACGATAATCGCAAATGAAAGTGAAGTTACACCAAAAAAGAAAATTATAGTTTTAGGTTCAGGACCAAACCGAATAGGGCAAGGAATTGAATTTGATTACTGTTGTGTGCACGGAATTTTAGCTGCAGCCGAATGTGGTTACGAAACGATTATGATTAACTGTAATCCAGAAACGGTTTCTACCGATTTTGATACGGCAGATAAATTATACTTCGAGCCTGTTTTTTGGGAGCATATTTATGATATCATTAAACATGAAAAACCAGAAGGAGTTATTGTTCAGTTAGGTGGGCAAACTGCTTTAAAGTTAGCAGAGAAATTAACCAAATATGGTGTTAAAATACTAGGAACTTCTTTCGAAGCTTTAGATTTAGCAGAAGATAGGGGGAGTTTTTCTGACTTATTAAAAAATAATAATATTCCGTATCCAGAATTCGGGATAGCAGAAACTGCAGATGAGGCCTTAGCTTTAGCAGATAAATTGGACTTTCCGATCCTAGTAAGACCATCTTATGTTTTAGGTGGGCAAGGAATGAAAATTGTTATCAATAAAGAAGAATTAATAGAGCATGTTGTAGATTTATTAAGAAGAATGCCTGGTAATAAATTATTATTAGATCATTATTTAGATGGAGCAATTGAAGCAGAAGCAGATGCAATTTGTGACGGTGAAAACGTGCAGATTATCGGAATAATGGAGCATATTGAGCCTTGTGGAGTGCACTCTGGAGATTCTAATGCAACTTTGCCAGTGTTTAACTTGGGTGATTTAGTATTACAACAAATAAAAGATCACACAAAAACAATTGCTTTAGAGCTTAAAACAGTTGGTTTAATAAACGTTCAGTTTGCAATTAAAAACGATATTGTTTATATTATAGAGGCAAATCCGCGTGCATCTCGTACAGTTCCTTTTATTGCGAAAGCCTATAAAGAACCGTATGTAAACTATGCTACCAAGGTAATGTTAGGAGAGAAAAAAGTAACGGACTTTACTTTTAATCCGCAGTTAGAAGGTTATGCGATAAAGCAACCTGTATTTTCATTTAATAAGTTTCCGAATGTTAATAAGCAGTTAGGACCAGAAATGAAATCAACCGGAGAAAGTATTTTATTTATTGATGATTTAAAAGACGATCAATTTTACGATTTATATTCAAGACGTAAAATGTACTTGACAAAGTAGATTTTAAACATATTTATTAAGGGCCTATCAATATTTATTGATAGGCTTTTTTTTAACAAAAAATTAACCTGTTGTATATGCAACTAAAATACTTGTTTCTAGTAATTTCGCAGCAATTAATGAATATGTATGGGTATTGAAAATACATTAGCTCCTTGGTTAGGAAAAACGACCAAAATGATTGAAAACCATGTTCATGACTTGTTTTTTGAACATAATATTTCATTGACAAAAATACAATGGGTATTCTTAAAAAAAGTACAAGAAAAAAACGGAGTACCACAACAGGAATTAGCTTTTTTAACAGGTAGAGATAAAACATCGCTAACGCGATTAGTAAATACGATGGAAAAGAAAGGTTTAGTTGCTAGAATTCCCTCTAAATTAGATAGACGTATTAATAATATTTATATCACTAAAAAGGGTGATGTTTTATTTAAAGAAACCTTGCCTATAATGGCGCAATTTGTAACCTCATTACAAGAAAATATATCAGAAGAAGAAATTGCACAAACAATTAATGTGATTAAAAAAATACAAGAAAACTTAAATATAAAATCAGCTAAAAGTTGTAGTAACAGCTAAACAAATAAACCATGAGAAAACTAATTATTGTAGGAGCAGGAGTCGTAGTACTCGGATTGTCATTTATAATCTCCAATATTTTAAAAGACAGTAAGGAACTTCCTGTACAGAAAGTTACAAAGGTAGAAAAAACTGTTTTTGTAAAAGAAGTTAAAAATGGTGATGTTGCTATAAATATTATTGCAAACGGGAATTTGCAAGCTAAGAATAAAGTGGATATTTATTCGGAGGTGCAAGGAATTTTAAAACCTACATCAAAACCATTTAAAGCCGGTATATCATATAGCAAAGGACAAACATTATTGCATATTAATAGTCAAGAGTTTTATGCTTCAATTCAATCTCAAAGGAGCTCATTACAAAATTTAATAGCTTCTATTATGCCAGATTTACGACTAGACTATCCAAATTCTTTTGAAAAATGGAATACCTATTTAAAAAACTATGATATAAATAAAACAGTACAACCACTTCCTGAGGCAAACTCAGACAAAGAGAAGTATTTCGTAACTGGTAAGAATATATATACAACGTATTATAATGTTAAAAATTTAGAGTCGAGGTTAGGAAAATACAATCTTAGAGCTCCTTTTAGTGGTGTAGTTACAGAAGCTTTGGTTACTAATGGAACTTTGGTAAGGGTTGGTCAGAAAATGGGTGAATTTATAGATACTTCAGTTTTTGAATTGGCTTTGTCTGTAAACGGAAGCTTTGCTGATATTTTAAAAGTTGGTAAAACGGTGGAACTTCAAAATTTAGAAAAGAATAAAATGTGGTCAGGTAAAGTTGCCCGAATTAACGGGAAATTAAATCAAGCTACACAAACAGTTCAAGTTTTTATCGAGGTAAAAGGAAAAGAGTTAAGAGAAGGTATGTATTTAGAAGCAAACGTACCTGTAAAAACAATGACAGAAGCTATTGAGATAAATAGAAAACTATTGGTTGAAAATAAAGCGGTGTATGTTGTAAAGAATAACGTTTTAGATATGATAAATATCAATCCAGTACATTTTAATGAAAATACGGTGGTTATAAAAGGATTGCAAAATGGTGCTCAATTAATTAATAAACCGGTTGCAGGTGCTTATGTAGGTATGCCTGTTAAGATATTTTCAGAAACAACTAACGCTGCAAAAAAATAAGATATGAAAAAAGTAATTGCATATTTTATAAAATATCCAGTGGCGGTAAATATCATTATTATTGCCTTTGTCGTATTAGGAACCTTTGGTTTTTCTTCTTTAAAATCATCATTTTTTCCACTAACGGATGCTAAATTTATCAATATAAATGTAGCATATCCAGGAGCTTCTCCGCAAGAGATGGAAGAAGGAGTGGTTTTGAAAATTGAAGACAATTTAAAAGGATTGGTAGGTGTAGATCGAGTAACATCTACATCATCAGAAAACTCAGCTAGTATTTCAGTAGAAATATTAAAAGGTTATGATATTAATGTAGTTTTAGCTGATGTTAAAAACGCGGTAGATAAAGTACCTAACTTTCCATCAGGAATGGAACCTGCGGTGGTTGCTAAAATAGAAAACATTGCAGAAACGATTAGTTTTGTGGTTACAGGAGATAAAATCCCTTTAAAATCATTAAAAAATATCGCAAGAGATATAGAAAATGATATCCGTAGAATAGACGGAATTTCTCAGATTTCTGTTTCAGGGTATCCAGCAGAAGAAATTGAAATAGCTGTTAAAGAAAATGATTTAAGAGCATATGATTTAACATTTGATGATGTTGCAAGAGCAGTTTCTACGGCAAATATATTAACCTCAGGAGGTTCTGTAAAAACAGTTGCAGAAGAGTATTTAATCCGAGCAAAAAATCGCTCTTATTATGGTGATGAGCTAGATAATTTGGTTGTAAAAGCAGATGCTTCCGGAACAATAATCAGATTAAAAGAGGTTGCAACGGTAAAAGATATTTGGAATGAAACACCGAATAGAAATTTTTACAACGGAAACTTAGCGGTAAGAATTCAGGTAAGTAATACCAATAATGAAGATTTATTAACTTCAGCTAAAAAAATAAATGAATATATAGCCAAGTTTAATAAAGAACATGACAATATAAGGATTGAAATTACAAGAGATTCATCAATCACATTAAATCAGCGTACCGAGTTATTGTTTAAAAACGCATGGCAAGGAATGTTGTTGGTAATGTTATTTTTATCGCTTTTTTTACGTCCTAGATTGGCATTTTGGGTAGCAGCAGGATTACCAGTAGCATTTTTCGGAATGTTTATGTTGGCAGGATACTTTAATATTACCATTAACGTATTATCATTATTTGGGATGATTATCGTTATTGGTATTTTGGTAGATGACGGAATTGTAATTGCTGAAAATATTTACCATCATTATGAAATGGGGAAAAACCCTATTAGAGCTGCCATTGATGGTACGATGGAAGTTGTTCCGCCAATTATATCGGCAATTACCACTACAGTTTTAGCCTTTTCAGTATTCTTTTTCTTAGAAGGAAATATAGGAGAGTTTTTTGGAGAAGTAGCTACCGTAGTTGCACTTACCTTAATTCTTTCGTTGGTAGAAGCTTTAATTATTTTGCCTGCACACGTTGCACATTCAAAAGCATTAGATAGAAATCAGAAATTGTATGCATTTAATAAATATGCCGAAGATTTTATGGATTTTATGCGAGATAAATTATATGCACCAGCATTGCGATTTGTTTTAGATAATAAGTTCTTCGGACTGATAATTCCGGTTGCTTTATTTGTAATTACCATCGGTGCATTTCAAGGAGGAATCATAAAAGGAACTTTTTTTCCGTCGATAGCGAGTGATAGAGTATCTGTAAATTTAACCATGCCGCAAGGAACTAACGAAAAAATTACGGATAGTATTATTTCTGTAATTGAAGCAAAAACATGGGAAGTTGAAAAAGAATTTACAGAGAAATATGCAATTACAGATGAGCCAGTTGTTGAAAATATTTTAAAACAAATAGGACCAGGATCGGCAAAAGCATCCTTAAGAATAAATTTATTACCAGGGGAAACAAGAACTTTTGGCTCGAGAGAAATTACAAATGAAATACGTAAAAGAGTTGGAGAGATTTACGGCGTAGAATCGTTAACTTTTGGTTCGGGAGGTAATTTTGGTGGAAGTCCGGTTTCAGTGTCATTATTAAGTAACAACATCGCTGAGTTAAAAGCGGCTAAAACCGAATTAAAATCAGAATTAAGTAAAAATCAGAATTTAAAAGATGTTACAGATAACGATCCACAGGGAATCAAAGAAATCAACATTCAGTTAAAAGACAATGCGTATTTACTAGGTTTGAATTTAAATGAGGTAATGTCGCAAATAAGAAGTGGTTTTTTTGGTAGACAAGCACAGCGTTTTCAAAGGGGACAAGACGAAATAAAAGTTTGGGTTCGTTATGATAAAAATGAACGTTCGTCGATTAAAAATTTAGACGATATGCGAATTTCTACTCCTACAGGTAGTAGAGTTCCGTTATCGGAAATAGCGACTTATAAAATAGAGCGAGGAGAAATATCTATAAATCACATAGAAGGGCAACGTGAAATAAAAGTAGATGCTGATATGAAAGATGCTCAAGGAAGTGCTACAGATGTTTTAGATGATATTAAAGCAAGGATAATGCCTCAAATTAAAGCTAAATATCCATCTGTAACTGCATTGTACGAAGGGCAGAATAGAGAAGCAGCAAAAGTTTCGAGTTCAGCAGCATTGGTAGGACCTGTAATTTTATTGCTAATTTATATTGTAATCGTATTTACATTTAGATCTTACGGACAACCATTTATGTTGTTAATTATGGTACCATTTAGTTTAATTGGTGTTGCATGGGGGCATTGGTTTCATGGTTTTGCTGTAAATATATTATCACTTCTAGGAATCATTGCTTTAGTAGGTATTATGGTAAATGATGGCTTGGTGTTGATTAGTAAATTTAATAGCTATTTAAAAGAAGGAATGAGTTTTGATGAAGCAATATTCGCTGCAGGAAAATCTAGATTCAGAGCTATATTTTTAACGACTATAACTACAGTTGCTGGTTTAGCGCCTTTAATTTTAGAAACAAGTCGTCAAGCACAATTTTTAATTCCGATGGCAATATCTATTGCATACGGAATTATGATAGCTACTTTTTTAACCTTATTAACTTTACCAGTTTTATTATCAATCGCTAATTACTCTAAAGTATATACATTGTGGTTATGGGAAGGTAAAAAACCAAATAGAGAATCGGTAGAAAGAGCTATTAAAGAAATGGAATCTGAAAAAGCTGAAGAAGCATAGTAAAAGAATATAAAGATGAAAACAACTTATTTAATTATTGGATTTCTGTTTGTAAATATTTCTTTTTACGGACAAGAACTACTAACGAAAGAAAAAGCGGTAGAAGTTACGCTAGAGAATAACTACGATATACGAGTTACTAAAAACAACTTAGCAACAGCTAAAAATAATAAGAGTATTTATAATAGCGGTTATTTACCAACAGTAGTTGGAAATGCAGGAGCTACCTATAGTAGTAATGATACAGATAATGAGTTTCAGGATGGTACAGTAAATTCAGTTACAGGAGCAGAATCTAAGGCATACAACGCATCTGTAGGGTTAAATTATACTATTTTTAATGGCTTTAACAGACAAAACACGTTTAAACGCTTAAAAGAATCTTATAATTTAACCGAATTACAAGCCCGACAAATAATTGAAAATACATTAACTACGCTGTTTTTGGCATACTACGAGGTAGGAAGATTAACTGAAAATGAAACAACACAAAAAGAAACGCTAAGCATTTCTAAAAACCGATTAAAAAGAGCTGTGTATAGTTTTGAGTACGGACAAAATACAAAGTTAGATGTTTTAAACGCTGAGGTTGATGTAAATAATGATAGCATTACCTATTTAGGTGTAAAAAGACAATTAGCCAACGCAAAAAGAGATTTAAACGTTGTATTAGGGCGAAATGTAAATACTTCTATTGATGTAAGTACTGATGTTACTTACGCGATTGATTTGAATTTAATGGACGTGTTAGCAAAGGCAAAAGCTAATAATGCGACTTTACTCCAATCAAAAAAGAATATTGAACTCCGACAGTTAGATATTAAGATTAATAAAGCTGGTTGGATGCCAAATGTAGGCTTAACAAGTTCGTATGCTTGGAATAAAAGTAACAACGATGCCACGAATGCTTTTAGTCCGATTTCTAACACCAGAAAAGGATTAAATGCAGGATTAAACTTGTCTTGGAATCTTTTTGATGGTGGACGTACAAAAACGAATGTAACCAATGCTAAAATAGCTTTAGAAACACAAGAAATTCAAAAGGAGCAACAAGAAGAGTTATTAGAAAGAAATGTAAATAATGCTTGGGAAACTTATCAAAATGCCTTGTTTTCATTACAAGTTCAAGAAAAGAATGTAATTACGAATAAGCTTAATTTTGATAGAACTGATGAGCGTTATAAACTAGGGCAAGTTACTTCTATAGATTTTCGTCAGGCTCAAGTAAATTTAATTAATGCTGAATTAAGTGTAAGTAATGCGAAGTACACTGCAAAAAATGCTGAATTGCAATTGCTACAATTAGCAGGAACTTTATTAGATAATAAGAATTTCTAGAAATAGAATTTTAGCATAAATAGAAAAAAATCCGAAGTTAGTTAACTTCGGATTTTTTTATTCAAAGATTGCAACAGCTCTTACGGGAGAGCCTGTGCCGCCTCTTATTTTTAAAGGAAGACCTATAAATCGAAATCGACCTCTGTTTATCAATTTATATAAATTAATCATATTCTCATAATGCGTGAATTTTAATTCTCCACAAATATGATGTACTTCTCTATTAGAAATTCTTGGAACACCTGGCGACATGGTTTCAACACCAAAAGCGGCTATTTTTTGTTCTCCTAACCAACGAGCACATTCGGCTGTAATTCCAGGTCCTTTGCCCCAATTATCAGTATTAAAATATTTACGATAATGATCGGTATATAATAAAACGGTATCTCCTTTATTTATGGTTTGGTTGCTTTTGATCAAAGCCAATTTAACTTCTTTAGTAGTGATTAACTCTTGTAGTTTTTTATGTGAAAAATCTAAGCAAATCCCTTCTGTATAAAACATAGAAAGTGGCATTGTGTCTATAGATTCGTCTTTATATTCTGCGGCCATATGATTTAAAGCATCCACATGAGTGCCGGTATGTTCGCACATTTCTAACTTATAAACAGCGGGAGTTTCGGTTGTTGGGTTTTTAATGTTATCCCACTCTTCATGTGTATTATGAACAGACATTTTTACTTGAGGAAGGCTCTTATAAACTGGCATTCCTTCAAAAATTTCCTGACTTAAATCTATAATTTCAGGCATAAACTATAATTCAATTTTTACGTTGTATTTTTCTAAATAGTTAATGTAATTGTTAGGTACAAAGTTTTCACTATCAAATTCATCTTTACGTTTGTTCTTCATTTCAATACGTTTTATGGCTTTTAAAAATCTACCAACCTCAATATCATTTTTTACAATTAAACCCGGAACTTCAATACTTTTTCCTTCACTGTCTTTTGCAACCATTGTAAAATAAGATGAATTGCAGTGCTTCTTTTTTCCTGTTCTAATATTTTCAGCATCCACACGAATACCAATTACCATAGAAGTTCTTCCGGTATAATTTACAGAGGCTTTCATGGTAACTAATTCGCCAACTTCAATCGGACTTAAAAAATCTACCGTGTCTACCGAGGCAGTAACACAATATTCACCAGAATGTTTAGAAGCACAAGCAAAGGCTATTTGATCTAATAAAGACAAAATATATCCTCCATGAATTTTACCACTAAAATTAGCATGTGAAGGCAGCATTAACTCAGAAATTGTAATATAAGTCTCTTTTACGTATTTATGTTTTTTGTTATTCATTTGCTGGTTTTAAGCCTCTAAAATGTGGAGAAACTTCTTCTTCTACTTTAGTTATAAAATATTTTGTATCGCCTAGCCAAAAGTAAGAATCGTAACGTTCTTTATAAGTAACCTTTACATAACGACCTTGAAATTTTTGCAAATCGGCAATTACCGTTTCTGCTTGATCTTCAACAGAAAAAGAAAAAATTTGCGCGCCAGAAATACCTTGGCTAATTTCTCCTTCCCATGTTTTTATAAACATTCCTTTATTACTAATTTTTATTAGTTCGCCAGAACGAACACCTTCACTATAAGGTACATAATATATAAAAGCGTAATATAAACTAGCGACTAATAAAATACCACTAATAATTAAAGCTAAAATCTTTTTCATTGCTTAGAAGTTAAAACCTTTAGAGGTTTGTTTAGAACAAAAGTAATGTTAAATTTTAGACTTAAAAAATGAAAGGAAAGTAGTAAGTTTGTCTATCTTCAAAAAAGAAATACAATGAACTATATTTTATTTGATGGTGATGTACGTAACGCATTATTACCATTTACATACACAAAGCCTGTTGCCGATATTAGAGTTGGTATTTTAACCATTAGAGAAAAATGGGAAAAACACTTAGGTTTAACTACAACTACAGTAACTGAAGCGTATTTAGAAGAAAAATACCCGATGGTTGAAATGGAAGAAAATGTTTTGTTAAACGCTTCATTTTTACCAACGAAACCATTAATTGAAATGGTTAAAAGCTTAACGAAAAATCAAGCTATTTTTAAAGGAGAAGATGTGATTGCTTTTTATACGTTTGATTCACAAGAAGAGGTAGATTTTTCATCTTATGAGCAAATCGAGTTTGATGAAGAAATTATTCAAATAAAAAATACTTGGGATATTTTTTCATTAAATGATAAAGCAATTAGAAGTGATTTTGATTTAATTACAGATGGAAGAGATTCAGAACCAATACCTGAAACAGTTAGTTGTATAAATAGAAAAGATATTTTTATAGAAGAGGGAGCAAAGCTAACTTATGCTATTTTAAACGCTTCTACAGGACCAATTTACATAGGTAAAGATGCTGAGGTAATGGAAGGTGTTGTTGTTAGAGGCGCATTAGCAATGTGTGAAAATTCAGTATTAAAATTAGGAGCAAAAATATACGGGGCAACTACTTTAGGTCCGCATTGTAAAGTAGGAGGAGAGGTTAGTAATTCAGTTTTAATGGGATATTCTAGTAAAGGACATGATGGTTTTTTAGGGAACTCTGTACTAGGAGAATGGTGTAATTTAGGAGCTGATACAAACAATTCTAATTTAAAAAACAACTACGCAGAAGTAAAATTATGGAGTTATGAAACTGGGCGTTTTGCAAAAACAGGCTTACAGTTTTGTGGCTTAATGATGGGAGATCATTCTAAATGTGGCATAAACACTATGTTTAATACAGGAACAGTTGTAGGCGTTTCTGCAAATATATTTGGTAGTGGTTTTCCAAGAAATTTTGTACCATCTTTTAGTTGGGGAGGCGCATCAGGTTTTACAGAATATAAAACATCAAAAGTTTTTGAAGTTGCAGAAGTTGTAATGAAAAGACGTAATATAGAATTTGATGAAAAAGAGAAAAAAATTCTAGAACACGTATTTGAAGAAACAAAAAAGAATAGAAATTATTAAAAAAAGCCTCACAATATTGTGAGGCTTTTTTTAGAAACTAACTCTAAAAACTAAATTAGGTGTTACACCTAACGAGCGCTTATCTACCGTTTCTAGTCGGTAATCAATTTCATTAGTATTATTAATAAATGGAACAGCAGTATATGATCTATTAATTATATTCTTTTGGTTGTAGATGTTTAGAATAGAAAAACCAAGTTTACCTTTCCATTTATCAGAAAAATTAAACGAGTATGTAACAGACGCATCTAAGCGATGGTATTTAGGTAAACGTTCTGAATTGATATTGTCGGTATCTAAAATAATAATAGGTGATCCTGTGTTTGCATCAATAATAAAATTAGAAATAGGAGTGTATGCATTACCTGTTCTGTGAATCCAACCTAATGAAAACTCATAATTATTAAACTTAAAGGCATGAGACCAAGAGAAATAATTTGTAATATCGTGGTTAGAAGGGAAAAATTTATTTTCTAGATCTAAAAATTTGAATTGATTTTTAGAGTATGAATAGTTAATCCATGTTCTGTAATTATTAAATTTTTTATTAACAAGTATATCTATACCAAATATCTTACCTGTTCCTTTAGAGAAATCAGTCGTTTGATCATTATAGCCTCTTGTTTGAGAAGTCATTCCATTTACATTTTTAAAATAAGTTTCAATATCTACTTTCCATCTGTTTTTATTGTAAAGGAAACCTGATGAAACCTGAAAACTTTTTTGAAGAGGAATATCATCATCATTTACTTGCGCCCAAATTTCATTCTCTAGATCGAACCCTAAGCTAGATGTTTGAAACTCTACTATTTGGCCTAATGTTTGATTTTTTTGTTCTAAGGAAGCTTTAAAACTAAGGTCGTAAGTAATGCTTTTTTCTATATATAATCTCGGTTCTATAACCGATTTATTAATTTTATTAAAGTAATTAAAACGTATACCTGCATTTATTTTCCAACTATTGGTATCGTAAATATATTCTGTAAAAAGAGAATGAGTTTTATTGGTACCTTCATCTTCTTTTATTGAATTTATTATATTTTCATTATTAATATCAGCTTGGTACTCTAAACTGTATTTCGTTTTGTTAGAAAGAAAATCGTAACCAAATAAAAGGTTCGTATTGTTATTTGTTTTATAATTTAGACTGTATGAAAAACCTATATCTTTAACTGAATTCTTTTTGATAGATTTCCTAATTAAATAATCATCAATATAATTGTAATTACCTTTATAGTTTAGGTTAAAATGAGAATAATAAAGTTTTAATTCTTGTTTTAATTTCGGAGTGAAACTTTTATTCCATAAAAAACTCAAACCATTATTCTTAATGTTTAAATCATCTAAATAAATATCTTTATAAATAGGTATTTTAAAGCTGTTAGATAACTTATTTTGAGTGTATAAAAAGCTTACGGATAAAGTTTCGTTAACAGATGGTTTTAAAATTATTTTTGCAGAATAATCGGCAAAATAAAAATGATTATCTCTAACAAAAGGAATGTTATTGTTTATAATGTTTCTCTCTTGATTTGCATCGAAAGTTTGAAATACTCTGTCTGATAATTTATTAAAAGTAAAGGTGTTAATTAGATCAGTAAAAGAGCGTCTAAACGAAGTAGTAATCGCTATTTTTTTAGTTAAAGGTACTCTAATGTAGGCATCAGCGTGTGTCATGTTAAAACCAAATCCACCAGTTGTTTGCTCAGGAATATCATCTTCTGTTTTTATATCTATAACGCCAGATATTTTATTGCCGTACCTTGCTTGTGTTCCGCTTTTAGATAGGGTGATTTCTCTTGTTGTATAAGGATTAAAAGCAGAAAGTGTTCCGAAGAAATGGCCTGAATAATACATTTTTATTCCGTCCCATAAAATTAAGTTCTGATCAGGAGTTCCACCTCTTATGTAAATACCAGAAGCTGTTTCGTTAGGACTTTGTACACCTGGTATAATTTTTAAGGTTTCTAAAACATCGGGTTCTGTTAACCCCGGAAGCAAGCCTAATTTTTTAGGTATAATGGCTATAGAACCGTGTTTGTTTTGATTGATACCAGAGGTAATATAGTTTTTTACTGAGATTTCTTTTAAAACATTAAAGTTTTTTTCGAGCTCTTGAACAGTAATAAAATAGTATCGTTCATCTATTTTATTGAATTTAAGGATAGTTTGTACTTCTATTTCATCAATTAAATTTTCAAGAATACATGCTTTTTTAGAAAAAGAAAATAGAATTCCTTTCGTAATATCAGAGTCAAAAGAGAACTTTATTTTATAATCAGTTTCTGTTTTTTTTAAAACGTCTAACATAGGCGCATCAAAAAAAGCAATGTCTATTTTTTCTTGAGAAAAAACAGACATTGTTAAGCATATAAAAAGAATACTTAATTTTTTATTCATCAGAGGTTAACACAACCGAGCTATTTTCTGCTAATTTAAATGAAATTTTCATAGGAGCAAAAACAGTTTTTAAGGCGATATTAACATCATTATTTGTAAAAGCACCAGTAAAGCGTCTGTTTACATCTATTTTATTAGTATTAAATTTTAAATTGTATCGCTTTTCTAGTGTTAAGATAACTTTATGTAAAGGAGCATTGTTAAAGTTACTTTCTCCTTTTAACCAAGATGGTTTCTCTTTAGAAAATTCCCAATTTTCGTTCTTATTATCATAAACTCTAAACGCCTTTCCTTTTGTTAAAATAGCTTGGCTATTGTTTTTAGAGGTAGCTTTTACTTTTCCTTCAAAACACTGAACTTCAAAAAAGTTATTTGAAGTATTTACAGTAAACTTAGTACCTAATACGACCACTTTACCTTGTTTGCTATTAACAGTAAATGATTTTCCTCTTTCAACTTCAAAATACGCTTCACCTGTTAAAAATAAATCTCTTTTTTCGCTCCAATTCTTTTTATCGAATTCTAAACTAGCACCAGGTGAAAGATAAGCTGTAGAATTGTCAGGCAATTTAATTATTATTTGTTCACCATATGCAGATGAAAAATTACTGGTATTATTTTTATTGATGTAAAATACAGTTAACAATAAAATAATTGAAGCAGCTGCACTATACATCCATGAAGGCGAAAGTTTAAAAACCTTTTTAGATTTCTTTTTCGTACTTTTTTCTTCTTTTATTTTATTTAAAACAGTCTCTTTATTATAATGAGGAGCTTTTAGTAATTGAGAAGCATCATTAATTTTTTTATATTGATGATAATCCTCAGAGTCTTTAAATTTATTTAATTCATCCGACGACAAATCATTCGCAATCCATCGAGCTAAAAATGTTTCATCGTTATATTCTTGTTTCATTTTCGTTTTCTTGCTATTTATATTAAGAACAATTAATTTACTAATTACCCTACCTTTTTATTATATTTTACCAATTTTTTCTTTGATAATCAGCAACGCTTTGCTCATTCTTTTTTCTACTGCTTTTACAGAAATACCTACAATTTCAGCAATTTCAGCATATTTTTTCTTGTCGATTCTACTTAAAAGAAAAACCTCTCGTTGTTTTTCAGGTAAATCGGCGATTACTTTTTTTAACTTTTGATAAAACTCTTCCTCTTCTAAAATAAATTGTGGAGTTTCGTTAGTTTTATCTGTAGAAATACTTCTTCTTTGATGTTCTAATACCACTTTTTTATGTGCTACTTCATTAAAAAAACGATTGTTGGCAACAGTATATAAAAAGGATTTCGCTTTTTCAAAGATTATTTTAGAGCAATTATCCCAAAGTTTTATGTAAGATTCCTGAACAATATCTTCTGCCTGCTGAGTGTTACCACATTTATAATATATGTAGTTTCTTAGGGTTTGAGAGTGTTTGTTAAAAATTTCTTCGAAATTTTTTTGCTCACAAACAGATTTTAAAAGGTCTTTACTCATTGGGTTATTTTTCTAATACAAACAAAGCCGTAAAATAGGGGAGCTAAGTTAGTATTTTTTATAAATAGGTAATTTCATATGCGCCTCTTCATAATGAGGTGTTTTCTTGTACACATAGTATAATTGTGCATAGGTGTTTTTTGCAAAAAGGGTGTCGTTATTTATTTTATCCATCAACGCTTCTTTTACTAACGGATTTTCTTTTAAAAATATAGCCGCAGCATCTTCAAAAACATAGGCAGAAAAACCTTCTTTTTGCTGTAAAATGGTATCAAAGAAGTTCCAGTTAAAAAAAGAGTCGGTAGCCTCGGCTTCTAATGTTTCAATAATATATCTAAGACCTTCTTGTTGCGTAGAAATATAAATATCTCCTTTTTTAATTTTAACAGGTTTAGTTTCTTTTGCTACAGAAGTGTTATAGTGTAGATAATGTCCTTCGTAGGCTGTTTTGCGAGTGTCAAAATTTGTTATATGTTGTGTTTCTAATGTTAGAAGTGTGTCTTTTTTAAAACGTGTAAAAGCTATTTTATTTTGCTGTAGTCTTTTAACAATTTTATGCCAACCTTTTTGTACTATATATGCTTTGGGTATTGTTATTTCTTTGGTGCTTTTAAAGTTGTTGTAATAGGTTACTTTTTTAGTATATGGTTTACTTTTGTCATAAAATAACCTTTTTCCGTTGGTTACTTCACTATCTATATAAGAACCTTCATAGCCTTTGAAATCTAAAGAACTTGGATTGTTTTTATCAACTTGAAAAGTTATAGGGTATGTTTTTTTACTTAAAATATCTTTAAGATTTTTTTTACGTAAATCTTTAATTTTAAGAGTGTTTTTCTCCGTGAAATCTAATGTAGAAAATAACAATTCATAGGTTTGCTCAACGCGAATTTTATATGGTTTTAACATGTGTGTTTCTACCATTAAACCTAAAGTGTTAAATAAGGTTGTATATCCGGTAGAATATCTTGGCGAGTCGTAAAACTGCGACCATCCTTTTTCGGGAGTATTTCCCCAAACGTTTACATATGGAGTAATGGGAATTTGTTTTTCTGATAAAGAATTTTCTATAAACGGGCGCATTTCTGTTTCTAAAAAAGCACCAAGTTTACCACCTAGTTTATTGTGTTGTGTAAATAAATGTGTAATCGCGTATTGATAATCGGCACCATTACTTACATGATTATCTATAAAAACATCGGGATTTATTAAATGAAAAATTTCTGCAAAAGCAGCGGCATTTTTAGTGTCTTGTTTTATAAAATCGCGATTTAAATCGTAGTTACGAGCATTTCCTCTAAATCCGTATTCTTTCGGTCCGTTTTGGTTGGCTCTAGTATGTGAGTTGCGATTTAAAGCGCCACCGATATTATATACAGGAATTACAGAAATTAAAGAATTTTTATACAATTTTTTTAAAGAATCATTCTGAACGATATCTCTTAAAAGCAACATAGAAGCATCTATTCCGTCGGATTCTCCGGGATGAATTCCGTTATTAATAAGTATTTTGCTTTTAGACGAATCTTTTATGTTTTTTAAAGTCGTTTTTCCGTCTGAATTAAAAACTACTAAATGTAACGGTTTTCCAGAATCTGTTTTGCCTATTTCAAATAAAGATATTTCAGTGTAGGTTTCCGCTAAATCTTCATAAAAAGAAATAACGTCTTTATATTCTGGAGTTTCTGTTCCGTTTGATTTTTCGAAAAGTGTTGTAAAATCATCCGTATTGATGCGCTCTTTTTTACATCCGAAGAAAGCAATTAAACAAAGTAGAATAAGTAGTTTTTTCATTAAAATTTAATTTTTTACAGTACTGGGAACTAAGCCTGTATAATCACCATTATTTCTAATAACATCACGTACAATAGAGGATGATATATAGCTTTTACCAGAAGATGTTAGTAAAAAAACGGTTTCTATTTCTGAAAGTTTACGGTTGGTATGCGCGATGGCTTTTTCAAACTCAAAATCACCAGGATTTCTTAAACCCCTTAAAATAAACTCAGCATTCTGTTCTTTACAAAAGTTTACAGTTAAGCCGCTATAAGTAACTACCTTAATTTTAGGCTGATCTTTAAAAGTTTCTTCAATAAAACGTTTGCGTTCCTCTAAAGAAAACATGTAATTTTTATCGGCATTTATACCAATGGCAATAACCAATTCGTCAAACAAGGTAACACCACGTTCAATAATATCTACATGTCCTAATGTAATCGGATCGAAAGATCCTGGAAAAACTGCTTTTTTCATAAGTTTAGTTTTTTAATGCTGTTTCTATAGCGTTGCCAAATAGTGCTGTTAAAGAGATGCCTGCACAACTTGCTTGTTGCGGTAAAATACTTGCTTCCGTTAATCCTGGTACGGTATTTATTTCTAAGAAATGAGGTTTATCATTTATAAAAATATACTCGGCACGAGTAAAACCTTTCATATTTAAAATTTCATACACGCGTTTTGCTACTTCGGTAACGTTTTTTTCTTGTGATTTAGAAATTCGTGCAGGTGTAATTTCTTGTGATTTACCTTCGTATTTAGCTTCATAATCAAAGAAATCATTTTCTGAAACAATTTCTGTGATTGGTAAAACTTTGGTTTTTCCTTCGTATTGAATTACACCAACAGAAACTTCTGTTCCGTTTAAAAAACTTTCTATTAAAATTTCAGAATCTTCTTTATAAGCAACTTCTAATGCGGGAATTAATTCAGCCTTCGTATGAACTTTAGAAATACCGTAGCTAGAGCCTGCATTGTTTGGTTTTACAAAACAAGGTAAGCCAACTTTGGTAATAATTTCATCAATATTTATGTGGTCGCCTTTATTTAAATATACCGAAATTGCTGTAGCAATACCATATTCTTTAATAACACTTAAAGTATCTCGTTTATTAAAGGTTAAAGCCATTTGATAAAAAGGAGCAGAGGTGTGTTTTAATCCGATTAAATCGAAATAAGCTAGTATGAGTCCGTTTTCACCAGGCATACCATGTATTGCATTAAAAACACAATCAAAAACAATTTTATGGCCATTTACATCCGCAGAAAAATCATGTTTATTTATAGGATATTCATTATTTTCTTCATCAACCAAAACCCATTTGTTTTTTAAAACATGAATTTTGTGAGCCGTATATTTTTCTTTATCAAGATGCTTGTAAACAACCGAACCACTTTTTAAAGATATTTCTACTTCAGAAGAATATCCTCCCATAATAATAGCTATGTTTTTTTTCACTTTACTGCTTTTGAATTGTTTTATAATGTAAAATTGTTTGTCTAAGTTTATACAAACTTACCAAAAAAACTCGTTTAAGAGTTAATGAATTAAAAATAGTAATATTTTTACTGTAAATTTGCGCCACCTTACAAAAAAATAATATGAGTAATTTTTCTGAAAAGCTTAAAAATTTATTTCAATTTTTAAAAAGTAAAACCTTCTTTATTCAAATAGGAATAGCGATTGCTTCGTTGTTTATAGTTGTTTTTGTGCTGCAATGGTGGCTTGGAACCACAACGAACCATAATCAAAAAATACAAGTGCCTAATTTGCATGAAATGTCTTTAGAAGAGGTTGAGAAAAAATTAGAAACACTTAATTTAGATTTTATTATAATTGATAGTGCAACATATAATCCTGCATATCCAAAAAAATCGGTTATAGAACAAGATCCTGAAGTAGGAGATTTCGTAAAAGAAAACCGTAAAATATACTTAACTTTAAATCCATCTAAATACAGAGATGTTATAATTCCTGATTTAAACGGAAGAACAAAAAGGCAAGCAACGACACATTTACAATCTCAAGGTTTTATTGTAGGAAGAGATGTTACTTATGTAAGAGATATAGGAAAAGATGTTGTTAGAGGATTAAAGCACGAAGGAAAAAGAATTACACCAGGAACAAAATTACCAAAAAAAACCACGATCAACCTTATTTTAGGTGATGGTAACTAATTATAAAATTGATTCATGCAGGAAGACGCAAATTTAGCAATAGAAAACGACGATTTATACGAACACCATAGGTTTGTAGCAACTGAAGGACAAGAGCCTTTAAGAGTAGATAAATTTTTAATGAACTTTATTGAGGGTTCAACACGAAATAAGATTCAGCAAGCAGCAAAAGCAGGAAATGTTTTAGTTAATGATGAGATTGTTAAACCCAATCATAAGGTAAAGCCTAGAGACGTTGTACGTGTGGTTTTAGCGTATCCGCCAGCTGAAAACTTATTGGTTGCAGAAGATATTCCTATCGATATCGTCTATGAAGATGATACTGTTATGGTTGTAAATAAACCAGCAGGAATGGTGGTTCATCCAGGGCACGGTAATTACTCTGGGACTTTGGTTAACGGATTAATTCATCATATAGAAAACTTACCAACAAACTCTAATGAGCGACCTGGTTTGGTTCATAGAATTGATAAAGATACAAGCGGGTTGTTAGTAGTTGCAAAAACAGAGTTTGCAATGGCACATTTATCTAAGCAATTTTTTGATAGAACTACAGAGCGTTTGTATTACGCATTGGTTTGGGGAGATGTAAAAGAAGACGAAGGAACTATAGAAGGAAACATAGGTCGTAGTTTTAATAACCGTTTGCAAATGGCTGTTTTTCCTGACGGAGATTATGGTAAGCATGCAGTTACGCATTACAAAGTTTTAGAACGTCTTACGTATGTAACTTTAGTGCAATGTAAATTAGAAACTGGAAGAACTCACCAAATTAGAGCGCACTTTAAATACGTAGGTCATACACTTTTTAATGATGAGCGTTATGGAGGTAATGACATTTTAAAAGGTACAACGTTTACAAAATACAAGCAATTTGTAAATAACTGCTTTAAAGTATTGCCAAGGCAGGCGTTACATGCAAAGACATTAGGTTTTACGCATCCTACAACAGGAGAGTTTATGCGATTTAATACAGAAATACCTGCAGATATTGAAGCGTGTTTGGCAAAATGGAGAACCTATTCAGAGAATTCGAAACACGAAGAACAAGTCTAAAATATATTATAAAACAAAAAAACCAGCTTCATGAAGCTGGTTTTTTTGTTTTCGGTTTAAGAAAATTATTTTTTTAGATAAGGAGTAATTTTATCAATTAAATCTTCGGGTGATTTTACATAAGCAAAAAAGTTAGCAATTTCTTTTTCGTTGCGTATTAAAATAAAACGAGGAACCATTTTTGTGTTAAATCGTTTTTTTGCTTTATTAAAATAGGCGAGTGCTTCTTTTTTACTTTTATCTAAATCGTTGTAAACTTTTACCATTACAAATTTTTTAGAAAAATCTTGAAATTTTTTAGTGTCATATGCGTATTTCTGAACAGCTCTGCAAGGCACACATTTTTTTTCTCCTAAATATATAAAAACATCTTTATTGTTTTCTTTGCCGTACATTATAGCGCTGTCAATATCTGTTTGCCAATCAATATCCTGAGAAAAAGATTGAAGACAAGTGAAAAAAGCAATGGTTAAAATAATTTTTTTCATTTTCATAGAATTTATTTTTCTATAAAAATAGGTAAATTATTATAGTCGCATGTTAACTAAACTCATAATTCTATCAAACTGCTCTTTCAAGCCCATATCAGAATTATCAAATTCTATAGCATCATCGGCGCGAACAAGAGGTGAATCTTCTCTGGTAGAATCAATACGATCACGTTCTTGAACATTGTGTAATATTTCGGCATAATTAACCTTATCACCACGATCTAATAATTCTTTATAACGACGTGTAGCTCGTTTATCGGCAGAGGCAGTCATAAATAATTTTAATTCAGCATTTTTAAAAACAACCGTACCAATATCACGTCCATCCATTACAATACCTTTATTTTTTCCCATTTCTTGTTGTTCGCTTACGAGTTTCTTTCTAACTTCAGAAATAGTGGCTACTTTACTAACTAAACGAGAAACCTCAATGGTTCTAATAGTGGCTTCAACGTTAGTATTATTTAAATACATTTCTGCAAAACCAAGTTCTTCATTAAACTTAAAAGAGAGTGAGATTTTATATAAATTTGTAACCAATTCTTCCGGATTAAAGTGCGAATCTGAAATGTAATTTTGTTGCATTGCATACAAAGTAACGGCTCTGTACATAGCACCAGTATCTACATAAATATAGCCTAAATTTTTTGCAAGTTGCTTTGCGATAGTGCTTTTTCCTGTAGATGAAAATCCGTCGATGGCAATGGTGATTTTTTGTTTCATAAATGATAAAGATAAAATACAAATATACATTAGAAATCTATTTTTTTAGGTCAATAACTTCAAAATTAAGACAAGTTTAAAGAGCTTGTAAATAAGTGTTTTACCTTAGTTTTATGCCTTTAGTTGTTCGTTTAATATAGTTTTTATATATTCACTTATAATATTATCGTGTTAATGCTGCTTTTTTTTTAAAAAAGTGTATTTTTAGCGCCCCTTAAGTACCTCTATAAATGAACAAAATAACTAGAAGCATACAAATACTTTTAGGTATGTTACTTATTTGTATTCAATGCAATACAATGTTAGCACAAACATTAAATACCCCTGTTATTGCAGGTGGTGGCTCTGCATGTGATACTTCTGGAGCAACAGATTTTCCTGTCGATTTTTCTTTTAGTGGTAGTGTTTTTGATGATGAGAATGTTTTTTTTATAGAGCTTTCTGATGTCGACGGAAGCTTTGCAGACGCTTCTTTAGTGAAGGAATTAAGGAGATTAGAGAGTACAGCAGCTAATAATTTTAATCAGGCATTTAATATTAGCACAACAATACAATTGCCAGATGGCACTTTTGGTAAAAATTATAAAATAAGAATTCGTACAACTTCTCCAGAAATGACCTCTGAGTCAGTTTTTTTTGAAGCTTACCATGATATGGTAGTCGATTCGGAATTAGGAATTAATAATGACGAAGATTTCGCATTGTGTAATGGCGAAAGCAAAGAAGTATCGCTAACAACAACAATTATTGGTGAATATCAATGGTTTAGAAGAGTTGGCTCTACCGATACGTTGGTGGCAACAACCCAAGACCCCACTTTTACAATAACACAAGCAGGAACTTATTTTGTGGTGATTGACTACGGAAGTTGTGGAGGACCAAAATCAAGATTTATTAATGCAATTGGAATCAGCAATTCAGACGCGCAAATAACAGGTACGGCTACTGTTGAGATTTGTGGAGATGAAGCGCATACGTTTACGGCTAGTTCAAACAATACAAATTATACCTACGAATGGTATCAAGATGATGTTTTAAAACAAACATCTAATTCAAATACGTACACAACACCAACAGCGGGTCAGTTTGGAACCTATCATTTAATAGTAAAATTAGGTGATTGTGAAGTAAAATCTAATGATGTTGTATTAGCACAACAAACAACAGCCGATTTTAATGTAAATACCATAGGTGCTTTAAAAACAATTATTCTGCCAGACGAAACAAGAGAGCTTTGTATAACACATGATGCTACTTCAGCTACTATTCAATGGTATAAAGATGATAGTTCAATGGGGGCGTCTGCAAATCAGTTGTGTGTTAGCGCTAGAGCTTCAGGGGAGTATTTTGCACGTGTAACCAAAACTTCGGCTACTACGTGTAATCTTATCGTCGATTCGGAAAAATATGAGTTAATCGCTGTAAAATCGTTCGATGTAACTATTAGAGCCGAAACAGCATATGAAGAGTGTAATACGGTTACAACCGATTTAAGTATTGTAGGTGTTACAGCTATAGGTCAGGACGATGAGCAATATGATTTGTCTGCTGATCAGATAGATATGTTAAATTATCAATGGAAAAAAGATGGAGTAGCTGTTACAGGTGCTACAGAAACCACCTATAATGTTGGTTCTTATCAAGATAATGGAGTTTATACCTTGCAAGTAGGTGTAGGAACATTAACTACAGACTCTAATGAGTTAGCTATAAAACTTATTGTTGAAGATCCAGAAATTACCTCAACATCATCTTCTAATTCATTATGCCCAGGTGGCAATATCATATATACAATAGATGTTTTAGTTGCAGGTTATACCTACGAATGGTTTAAAGACGATGATACTAAGGCAACAGCAACTGATGTTACAGATTTTGCTGTTACAGAAATTGGTGAATATACATTAAAAATAACAGGATTTGGTTGTGAAAAAACATACGCACCTATTAATGTTGTATTGTTTGATGAATCGGTAGTAATGGTTACACCTTCAGAAAAAGTAGTGCTTATACAGGGGCAAACAGTAACTGTAACAGCATCGGGGGCTGAATCTTATGTTTGGCATTTGGGTGAAGATACTGCCGGAACTGTTCTATCAACAAACGAAACTTTAGATGTAACTACATTAGGTTTTTATACTGTGGAAGCTTCAGTAGGTGCTTGTAGTGTAATACTTACTATTGAAGTAGTTGAGCAAGATGATCAGGTTATAGTGCCTAATATTGTTACACCTAATGAAGACGGAATAAACGATACTTGGCAATTATCAAACAAATACGCATTTCAACCATCTGTAGTAATACAATTGTATGATTCGAGTGGAAAAGAAATTTTAAATACAACCGATTATAAAAATGATTGGCCATTAGAAAGTTTAGGTAATCAAAAAATCTTCTATTATAAAATTATAAAAGAAGATGTATTAATTAAAGCAGGAACAATATCTGTATTAGATTAAAGATTTAAGATGATAAAAAAAATTACATTATGTATCGCGTTATTAGTAAGTGTGTTTTCAGTAGAAGCACAATTGTCTGATGATGCACAGCAATACAATAGTTTTACTTCAAGGAATTTTATGAAGTTTAACCGCTTTTTAACGGTTCCTACTTTTTCGGCTTTGCGAGAAAGTAAAACAGAGATGACTGCTATTGTACGTAATAGTAATGTAGATTTTGAAGACAACCCAAGATTATATGTTGGGACCTATTCTGGCAAAATGCGAGAAAATGTAGGCGCAGGTGTTGCTATTTATCAACAAGAAGTAGGCGTGTTTAAAGATTTTGGAGCCTTAATAAACTACGCACAACGATTAAAGTTAAATGAAAACTTGGATTTAACTTTCGGATTCAATTTTTTATATAGCCGAAGAAGTGCAGATGCTGTAAAGGTAAATTCAACAGTACCAGATCCGCAAGTAGCAAACTTTCAGGATGTACCGTTAGTAATGTTACAACCAGCAGTTACCTTATCGTTTGGTAAGTTTGATGTTGGAGTGTTTTTTGAGAATTTAGTAGATTTTAATTTAAAGACTAGCGAAACGGCTACTTCTTTTGGAGAAAAAACATTTTCTGCACACGCAATGTATTCATATGAGTTTACCTATGCTTCAGGTATTTTAGAAGGAGCAGATTTAAGAACATTAGTAATGGCAAGAAAGCCAGGAGAAAATGAATTTAGTGTTGGAGGTAATGTAATCTTAGATTTACCAAAAGCAGGTTGGGTAAAAGCAGGTTACGATAAAACCTATGGAATCTCTGCAGGAATAGGTGTGAATATTTCAGATAAACTAGCCGTTGGTTTTAGTTATGAGAAAAGTACTTTTGCGGCAACCAACGAAATAGGGTTGATTTATAATTTTGGTAAAAAATCATATACAAGAGAAAGACCAACAAGAAGATCGGGTAATGTAAATGTAACATTACCAGAAAGAGCGCCTAAAAAAGAGTATAAAAACGAAGAGCATAACGATTTATCAGATGAAATTCAAACAGCGCAAGACTCTATAGATATTTTAAATAAAAAAGTTGATGAGGTTTTACGCTTATTAAAGAATCAACCAGCTCCACAAAAAGTAATAGTACCAACACCTGTAGAAAATAAGGTAGAAGAAAAAGATACGTCACTTAGAAGAAGATCAGATAAACCATGGAGACAAAGTACTATTACAACTGCAGGTAGTGGCGGTGGAGGTACTATGTATTATATTGTTTCTGATAGGTATAAGAATAAAGAAAATGTTTTTCCTTTAATTGATAAATGGAAAAGATCAGATGTTGAAGCAAAATATATTTTCGAACCAAACGAAAAATATTATTATGTATATATAGATAGGTTTGCAAAAGAAGAAGATGCCGTTGAAAAAGTAGAAGAGCTGACAGATAAAACGCGAATGTTCGAGAGTGATGATAAAAATGATAAATCATCAATAGTAATAAAGAAAAGCGGTAAGGATGTAGTTTATGTGGTTAAATTAACCATAGGTACAAGTGGCGAGAGTTACAAAGAACCTAAAACACAACCTAAAGCAAGAGTAAGAACCATGTCTAACATGCAAGGAGTTGCACCAGGATACTATTTACAAGTTTATGTAAATGGTAATAAAGCATTAGCTGACAGAAATGTTGATGAATTAAGAAATGACGGTATAGAAGCAGGATACTTTATAAATCCTACAACTGGATATATGCATACATATATAGCAAAAACAGAAACAAGAGAAGAAGCTATTAAGTTGTATAATAATAATTTAAACGGTTCGTTTTACGATCGTAAAACGATAGTACGTATAAAATAATTAATTTGTAAGCCCCCACAGCAATTAATCCCCGAGAAAAGATGATGAAAAAAATACTTATAATATTAATTTTATTTCTAACGAATGCCACTTTTTCGCAAGAGAAAGACTTTTCTTCAGAAAAAAAAGCGTTAAACGAAGCTTTAGAATATAAAACAATTAAACAATCTTTAATTGCTAAAAATAAGTTTCAAGCAAGAGCTAATAGTTTAGATCAACGTATTATAAATCCCGATGGTACAGTAGGAGGTATAAATATAAAGGGTAACATTACCTTCGTAGCTAATAATATAGTAAATGCGCGTGTTTGTGTAAGAACATATTGGTGGGGTGGCTGTGCCGAATATTCATCTAACTCGCCTTATGATGGATATACACAAAATGGTAGTCTTAACATGCAATACATTGATGTTGATGGTTTTGTAGATGAAGATGGAGATAGCAATGATGATACTTTTTCTTCTAGTTCAGATGAATTAAACTTACCAGCTTGTTCTAGGGTCGTTTATGCTGGTTTATATTGGGCATCAGTTTATCCTTATGAATCATGGAGCAATACAGACTCAGATGATAGAAGAGATGATTATAATACAATGAAATTTAGGCTGCCAGGTGGTAGTTATCAAAATATAACAGCAGATCCTTCTAGTCCAACTAATACAAGAGAGGTGTTAGTGGATGACGGATACACGTACATTTTTAATAAAGATATCACAGCTTTAGTTCAAGGTTTAAGTACACCCGCAAACCCTGATGGGCATAATGGTACATATGTTGCCGCCAATATTATAGCAACAACAGGTCAAGGTGGTAATGGTAGTTCTGCGGGATGGACAATGGTTATTGTCTATCAAAATGAAACAGAATCTAGTAAAAATATAGCTGTTTTTGATGGTTATGCTGAAATTGATGGAAGTAATAATGTAGATTTAACATATTCAGGTTTTACAACTATCCCTGTTGGGCCAGACCCAGCTGATCCAGCACCAGTTAGAGCAAGTGTACTGGCAGCCGCTTTAGAAGGAGATAGAGGTATTGGAGGAGATAGGTTTCAAATCCAAGATAATACAGTGCCAACAGGTATTTACAGAGACCAATCTACAACAAACTTAAACCCAGCAAATAATTTTTTTAATGGATCTATTAGTAGATATGATAGTTTTGTAACTACACGTACACCTGATAGTGAAAATTCTCTAGGTTTTGATGTTGATTTATACGAGTTAAATAATCCTGATAATAGTGTTATTACTAACGGTCAAACATCTGCAAATGTTCGTTTTACAACAACAGGAGATGTTTACTATCCTTTTTTAAATGCATTAGCGGTAGAAATAATACAGCCCGAAGTACAACTTTTAAAAACAATAACAGACCCAGGTGGTTTAGAAATATCAGGAACTCCTGTAGGTTTGGGATCAGAATTGTATTATAAGATTACATTTCAAAATGTAGGTACAGATGATGCTACAAATACTATTATTACAGATAGGTTGCCTAAGAATGTTGATTTATTAGAAGTAGCCGCACCTAATGGATCTGTTGCTCCAGATGGTACTCGTTTTAATATAGATTTACCAGCCGGGGTAACTATTGTGGCCTATGACCCGCCAGCTGTTGGTAACGGTTTTAGAGCAGAATTAGAATTCTCAGTACCTGATAGTATGGTTTTAGAAGGGGGGATTTACATGAAATTGATATACGTGTTCAGGTAGTTTCAGACTGTAATGATTTACGAGATGTGTGTTCTAATGAAATAGAAAATCAAGCGTTTGCTAGTTACCTAGGAATTAGAGGAGGTGTTCTTATTGATAATGAACCAAGTTTTGCAGGAGTTGATGATTGTGATTTTGGAATTGCAGGTACTTCAAACTTTTTGGTTGACACCTCTGGTTGTACTTTCGAAAGATCAGAAGTGCTTTGTGGTGCAAGTATAGATATTGTTGCAGGTAATGGTTTTGCTACTTATTCTTGGGAAGAAGCAAGTAATCCAGGTGTTGTTATCGGAACAGCGCAAACGTTAACAGTAACACAAGCAGGAAGATATATTGTAACTAAAATAGCACCAGTAGGTTGTATTGATGCAACCGAAACAGTAAATGTTGTTAGTTTTAATGATGAACCAAATCCTTTAGCACCTTTTGCATCACAAGTTTTACCGGAATGTAATGGGTTTGAATTATCAGAAATTTATTTATGTGGAATTAATAGCTCTGTAGATATAAACTTACCATTTACAGGTTCAACTACAGTTAATTGGTTTAAATTAGATGATGTAGCTACTTGTACTGTTGAAGCAGTAGAAGGATGTGCTAATATAGATACAGATTGTGCATGGACAAATATTGGTGCAGAATTAGATAAGAATTTTGATACTGAAGGTGAATACCGTTTAGAGGTATTATACGATGGTCGATGTCCACAAACCTATTATTTTAATATATATAAGGCTACGTTAAACCCAACAATAACTACGCAAGATATTGTTTGTAATACACCAGGTAGTATAGCAATTACAAATGTTCCTGATGGTTACGAATACAGTTTAACAGGCCCAGGAGGTTTTAATGAACCATTTTCTACAAATGCTACTTTTTCAATAGCGGCTGCTGGAGATTATGATTTATCAATACGTTTAATAGGTGCGCCAGCCGGTTCATGTACGTACACACAAGAAAATATTAACATTCAATCGCCACCGATCCAATTAAACGTAACAGAAGTAGTTCCTGATTGTTCAGATGACGTTATACAAATAACAGCAAGTATTAGTGGCGTTCCAGGGGAGTATTCTTATGAAATTACAAGAGATGGAGTTTCCGCAGCTAGTTCAGGTGGTTTTATAGCAAACAGTAGTCAAACCTATGATTTTAACGATGGTGGTACTTTTGTAATCACAGTAACTACAGTAGATGGTTGTACAGCGCAAGAAACACGTATCATAAATAAACCACCACCAGTTACTTTAACAGCAACCACCACAAAAAATATTTCATGTGTGGATGGATCTTCTGATGGTATTATTACGTTAACCCCAGGAGGAGGAACCTTATTACCAGGTTTAACTTATAATATTTCACTTATTTCAGCTCCTGCTTCAGTAACAACGCCTGTAGCTATTACAGGATCAACGTATAATGTAGCAAACGGAAATGAAGGAACCTATGTTTTCGAAGTAACAGATAGTAATAACTGTGCTACAACAGCAACAACTACAGTTGTTGTAGAACCTGAAGTTCAATTTACAACCAATACAACCGATATTTCGTGTAATGGTTTAACGGACGGACAAATAGCGGTAAGTATTAATGGTGCAGATTTAGGGTACACATTTGAATACAGCATAGATGCAGGTGCTAATTGGAACGCAACAGGGGTGTTTTCTAACCTTGCAGCAAACCCATCTTATACAGTAAGGGTTAGAGCATCTAAAACAGGATATCAATGTATATATGATATCGAAAATATTGAAATTCAAGAACCAGCTGCATTAACAGGTGGTAGCACAACACATACCGATCATAGTTGTGATGCTAACGGTAATACGATACAAGGTACTATAAGTTTTACAGATCCAACAGGGGGTACAGGAGCGTATACTTTTTATTATAAATTAGATACAGATGCAACTTATGACCCGGCAACAAGTAATCCAGTAATTAATTTAGCAGCAGGAACCTATAATATTAGAGTAGAAGATGCTAACGGATGTCCAAGAGATTTAGCCGATGTGGTTATAGACCCAATTCCGGGTGCACCAACATTTAATCAAACTGTAGTATATAATTGTGAAGGAGAAGGAAGTATAACAATAACTCCATTTGATGCTTCATACACCTATACCTTAGACGGTACAGTAGTACAAACAGGTGCAAATGCAAACGTTTTTACTGAGGTAGCAGTAGGAGCACACTCAGTAAGAGTAAATTATTTCGGAAATTGTAGAACAGATATTCCTGTAACTGTTGCAGGAGGAAATGCTTTTTCTGGAGATATAAGAGCAACTTCAGATAGTGAATGTTTTGGTTCTGATAATGGTAGTATTACTATAGGAGCAAGTAATGTAATAGGTACTAGTTTTGAATATTCAGTTGATGGCGGAACAACTTGGTCTTTTACAGCAGACAACCCTTACAGAGTTGTAGGTTTAGCAGCGGGTACTTATGATGTTTTTATTAGAGAAGTAGATGGCGGAACAACTTGTGTAATAGATTTAGGAGATGTAACAATCACACAGCCAGACGAGTTAACATTAACAGCAGCCGTAGATCAGCAGCCAACATGTTCTGGTCCACCATCAGGAACCATTATAGCAACAGCTTCGGGTGGGGTACCACCTTATGAATTTAGTATAGATGATGGTGCTACATGGCAATCATCTAATATATTTAATGATGTACCAGGAAGAGTAACAGACTACATAGTAATGATTCGTGATAGTAGAAACTGTAACGAATGTGGTTGTACTTCAAATTTATTCGAAAACGGTAGTTTCGAGCAACCTTTAATTAATAGGCCACCAGCACCAAATTTTCAGTTTATAAATGAAGATGACGTGCCAGGTTGGGATACTAATGACCCATCAAATTTTATTGAACTTTGGCAAAGTGGATTTTTAGGAGTGCCTGCCCATGATGGTAATCAATTTGCTGAATTAAATGCAAGAAATCCAGGTTCTTTATTTCAAGAATATTGTACACAGCCTGGGGATGTAATTACTTGGTCGGTAGCACATAGAGGTAGAAATGGAACAGATGTAGCAACTGTTAAAATTGGAGATGATTTAGCAACAGCTGCTGTAGTAGAAACAATGTCTGACGGCAATACAGCATGGGGTGAATATAATGGTACATATACAGTACCAGTTGGGCAATCAACCACAGTTATAGCTTTTGATGCTTTATCTGCAGCAGGAGGAAGGTCTGTAGGTAATTTTATTGATGATGTTCAAATTACCATTGCAAGAAATAATTGTGTCCCAGTAAATGTATCTATACAAGAACCAGACACGGTTGAGTTTACTGTAACACCAGAAACATGTTACGATGGTAATAATGGTACTTTAACCGTAAATGTAACAGGTGGAAACGATGATTATTTATTTAGTTTAGATAACGGAGCTACTTGGGAAACACCAAATCCAGCAACACCAAATCAATTTGTGTTTTCTAATTTAACAGAAGGTACTTATAATGTAACCGTTCAAGACGGATTGGGATGTACAATACCGTCAATAGCTGCAACAATAAACGCACCAATAGATGCTACCGTTGCAACAACAAACCAAACGTGTAACGCTTTAGGTCAAATATCAATTACACCAACAGGAGGAGATGGTAATTACCAATATGTAGTAACACCAATTGCTCCAACAGTAGGTTCAGTAATAACAAGTACAACAAGTCCAATTGATGTTGCCGCGGGTTCTTATACGGTAAGTGTAAGAGATCAAAACGGTGCAGCAGGATTTTGTGAATATACAGAAGATGTAACCATTACCAGAATAGCAGATCCAACAATAGTAGTTACCGAAACCCAACCAGATTGTAGTGGAGGTGAAGGATCAGCAGTAGTTGTAATAAGTGATGGTACTGCAGATTATACGACTACAATTACCTTACAAGGAGCTGGAGCACCAGCACAAACATCAGGACCAGCAGTAGGAACAAATATTACATTTAATAATTTAGCAAACGGAACCTATGATATTGTAACCACGGATGTTAATGGATGTGCAACGGCAGCTTCAACGATAACAATTACGGCACCAAATGCTCTTGATGGTGATTCAAGGTTGTCACAAACATATATATGTGGACAACCAGGAGAAATCACAGTAGAAAATGTTACAGGAGGAACAGGAGATTACACGTATACATTAAGTGATGGAACAACGACAACTACTGAAACAACATCAAATGATAATTATACATTTACTGGCTTAACAGAGGGAACATATACGGTAACAATAAGCGATGCAAATAGCTGTAGTTTTACGGTAACACCAGATATTACCATTGCACCATTACCAACAGCACCAACTTTAACCAGTTCTGTAGCGTATGATTGTGAGGGAGAAGGAATAATTACTGTAGATCCTTTTGATGCTTCTTATACATACACATTAAATACAGGAACACCAGTTGTACAAACTGGAGCAAATGCAAATATTTTTACAAATGTACCAGTAGGTAATTATACGGTAACAGTAGATTACGGAAGTAGTTGTACGGTTGATGCAACAAATATTGATGTATTAGCGAATCAAGAGTTTACCGCAGCAATTACAGACTTAACAAACCCAGTTTGTATAGGAGATAGTAACGGAAGTATTGAGATAACAGCAGCATTTCCATCAGTAACACCAACAAGTTTTGAGTATTCATTAAATGGAGGAACAACTTGGAATCCAGCAGCAACAAATCCGTTTACAATACCAAATTTAGCAGCTGGAACCCATAATATATCGGTACGACCAGATAATAGTTCACCAGCAGCGTGTAATGTATCGTTGAATGAAGATTTATCAAATCCATCAGTAATAAATGTAGCAGCAACAGTAACGAAACTAATTACGTGTGATGCAGACCCTACATTAGATGGAGCAACGATCAGTATTACCGGAACAACATCCGGAGGAAACGTAGGAGCCTATTCTTATGAATTATTTGACAATGCAACAGCAACTGCACCACCAGTTCAAACAGGCGCACCATTTACCGATATTGATACTTCGGGCGATTATTGGGTAGTAGCTACAGATGCACGAGGTTGTACATCAGATCCAGTTATGGTAAATGTACCAGATGCAATACTTGTAACATTCACTGTAACGCCAGAAGTTTGTTATAATGCGACTAGCAATAACGGTACGCTAACAGTCACTATTTTAACAGGAAACGGTAACTATTTATATAGTTTAGATGGGGGAACAACTACGCAAACATCAAACATATTTACTGGTTTAACAGACGGTACGTACGATGTAACTGTAACAGATGGTTTTAATTGTACGGCAACAGTAACAGGAACCGTAATTAATCCTCAATTAACAGCAGTTGTAACCACAACAAATGAAACTTGTAATAACGGAACCATTAATATGGCCGCAAGCGGAGGCGATGGTAATTATGTGTATGCAGTTGTAACAGCAGGAGCAGCAGTTGTTTCAGGAGATTTTAGTGCAACAGCGCCAACAACAATTACTGCTGGAACTTATGATGTTTATGTACGTGATCAAAACGGAACAGGAACACCAAGTTGTGAATTTACGCAAGAAATAACCATTACCAAAATAGCAGATCCTACGATAGTAGCTACACCAACACAACCAGATTGTAGTGGAGACACAGGTTCGGTAAGTATTGCTATCAGTAACGGAACAGCAGATTATACAACCACCATAACCTTACGAGGAGCACCAGGTACTTCACAAACATCAAGTACATCATCAGATGTTAGCGTTTCTTTTAATGGTTTAGTTGACGGAACCTATGATATTGTAACCACGGATGTTAATGGATGTTCAGATACAGCAGAAATTACAATTGCTGCACCAAATGCATTGTCAGGGACAGCAGCGCAATCGCAAGATTATACGTGTGCTCAATTAGGAGAAATTACAGTAGAAAATGTAACAGGAGGAACAGCACCATATACGTATACATTAAGTGATGGAACTACTGCTACAACATTTACAACAGACATGGTAACTTTTGATCATATATTTGAAGACTTAACGGACGGAACATATACGGTAACAATAACAGATGCAAATAGCTGTAGTTATACAGTAACGCCAAATATTACCATTGCACCATTACCAGAGGAGCCAACTTTTAGTAGTGCAGTTACCTATGCATGTGATGGTACAGGAACAATTACATTAACACAAGTAACACCAGCAGCACCAGGAACGTATAATTATACTTTAGGAGGAGGAACAACCAATACTACTGGGATTTTTAGTGATTTATCGGATGGAACTTATGCGGTTAGTATTGATTACGGAAGTAGTTGTACAACAACGGTTGATAATATTACAATTTTAGACAATCAAGAGTTTACAGCACAAGTAACCGACCAATCGAATCCTGTTTGTATTGATGATACTAACGGAAGTATTGAAATAACAGCAGCATTTCCATCAGTAGCACCAACAAGCTTTGAGTATTCATTAGATGGAGGAACAAATTGGAATCCAGCAGCAACAAATCCATTTACAATTCCAAATTTAGAAGATAATACATACAATATTGTAGTAAGACCAACAGGAGCAACTACAGATTGTAATACTGCATTAGCACCGGTAACTTTATCAGATCCATCAGTAATAAATGTAGCAGCAACAGTAACCAAACAAATTACGTGTGATGCTGATCCTACATTAGACGGAGCAACAATTACCATAACACCAACAACATCAGGTGGAAATGGAGGCCCTTATACCTACGAATTGTTTGATGATAATGCAGGCGCACCAGGAGTTTTAACTCAAACAGGCGCACCTTTTACAGATATTGATACCGCAGGCAATTATTGGGTAGTAGCCACAGATGCAGAAGGTTGTACATCAGATCCAGTATTGGTAAATGTACCACCAAGGCAAACAATTGTATTTACGGCAACTCCACAATGTTACGACGGGGCTAACGGAATTATAGATTTAGATGTTTCTAATGGTAACGGAACTTACGAATACAGTTTAGACGGTACTAACTTTACGCCATTTGCACCAGCCAATGCTATAACATTTAGTATTACAGGTTTATCTAGTATTGCCTACACGGTAACTATTAGAGATATTGCTGGTTGTACAGAAACTGCTAACGTTACTATAAACGATGCTTTAGTTGCCTCTGCAACACCAACAGATATAAGTTGCGCAGACGGTCAAATACTAGTAAACCCAACAGGTGGTTCTGGTACGTATGTGTTCTCAGCAGTGCCAGATGGTAATGCTGCAGGAACATTTTCAGCAACAAACCCTATTGTATTTGCGGCAGGAGATGCAGGTACATACGATGTGTATGTGCAAGACGATGCTGGCTGTGAATATATAATACAAGATGTTATTGTAAATGAAATAACACCAGTAGCAATTACAGCTACCCCAAACCAACCACAATGTAACGGAAATACTGGTAGTATAGATGGTGTTATAACAGCCAATACAGGGCAAGCGCCATATACAATTACCATTACAAATAGCGCAGCTGTTTTAGTAGAAACTATTTCTAACTTTTCAGGAAGCAATTTTAGTTTTAATAATTTACCTGCAGAAAGTTATACAATTTCAATTACAGATGCCTTAGGGTGTACAGATACCATAACACCAGCAATTGAATTGGTAGATCCTACGCCTATAGTAATAAATATAGAGCCTGTTTTGCCACCTAATTGTCTTGTTGCAGATCCTGCTAATACTGGTTTTGAATTTAATTTTGGAAGTTTAACATTAGCAGATTACACACCTTATACATTAGAATATTCTTTAGATAACGGAGCTACTTGGACTGCTATGTCATCATTAGCAACTTCAGTTGTAGCTGGAGATAATTTATATAGTGTTAGAGGTTTAGTTCAAGGTCAAACTTATTACCCATCAATAAGGATTGTTGATGGTGGAGCAACACGTTGCCAGTTAGACAATGGTATTTTTGTGATGCCTTTTCAGGTAGCAGGTATTGTTGTTGATGTTACTCCTGGTGGAGATTGTGTAGCTGGTTATACAGTAGAAGTTGTAGCGCAAGGAGGAAATGGACCTTTTGAGTTTGGAATTAGTACTGATGACCCTATAAATACAAATACTTGGTATGGGGCTATTCAACCAGGGCCAATTGATTTAGACTCAACAAATCCTAATTCTGATTTTAGAAGATATGTTTTTACTGATATTATTCCAGGATTAAATTATTTATTTTATGTAAGAGATACAAATACAAATTGTATCCAAACAAATGATCCTGATATCCCTGTTATTTTTCCGGATTCTAATTTTGATGTAAATATCACACCAACAGCATCAAGTCAAGCTTGTAGTGCAGCTAATAACGGGTCTTTGTCTTTTGAAATAGAAGATACAGATGGTGTTTTAGCAGGTGAAGATGTAAATTGGCAATTATACGATGGTATAACAGATAGCCCAATTATAGGTATTAATGGTACATTAACAACACCAATAACATATCCGTTTACTTTAGACGGTTCGGTAACAGGAGCCGGTGGGTTAGATGGTTTATCATCTGGTTTATATTTCGTAGTAATTGAAGTTGATGCAGGTGCACCAACTGCATGTCAGTGGGCAAGTGGAGATATAGAAATTATAGAAACACAACCTATATCTGCAGATTTATCGGTAGTAAGTAATATAACTTGTAGTACAAACGGAGTTGTAAGGCTTGATAATGTTACAGGAGGAACTGCTCCTTATACATATACAGTTGCAACAGCCAATAATTTTACCATCGCAAATGCAACTGTAGTAGGAAACACTATTGAGTTTGGGTACGCAGATGTAACAGATACAACTTTAGATGTTACAAATATTACTGTAACAATTACAGATAGTAATGGTAATAGTTGTGCAACAACAGTTGGTCCGGTAGATTTAACAGTAAGTCAACCACCAGTAATTATATATACCGAGCCTAATAGCTGTGATGCAAACAAAACAATTACAGTAAGAGTAAATAGTGGTACAGGGCCTTATCAATTCTCTGTAGATGGCGGAACATTTAGCAGCGTAATTGCTTTAGATGGTGGTTCAGGTTATGCAGAATTTATTGCACAAAACTTAACACCAGGAAACCATGTAATTACAGTAAGAGATGCTAACGGCTGTACGGTTGATACAAATGTAGATATTCAACCAGATTTAGAATACGAAGTTAATTTAACTAAAAACTTAACTTGTGATCCTGCACCAACAGAAGCAACCTACAGAATAGAGAATGTAACAGGTAGTGGATCTTATACCTATGAAATAAATGGTGCTGTAAGTGGAAATGTTGTTCCAGCAGTTACAGCTTTACCAGCTACACCATTTGTATTTAGCACTGCAATTGCAGATGAATACACTATAACGATTACAGATACTGTAGAGGGTTGTACCAATACAAAAGTATTTACCGTTGCACCAGCAGTTGAACCAGCCTTTACCACAGCAGTAGTTGATGCAACCTGTAATGGTGGAGCCAACGGAAGTATCGCAGTTGCTGTAACCGCAGGATTAACGCCGTTAACATATAGTATAGTTCAAACAGTAGGTTCAGGATTAGTGGCAGGACAAGCAACATGGGATGCAGCAAGCAATTCATTTATCAACGTGCCAGCCGGAACCTATACAGTAACTGTTACAGGAGATAATGGTTGTTCAACTGATGAAACAGGTATTATTGTAGATGATAACGACCCATTAACAGTAACTGCACCAACAGCAGTTCAGTTTGGATGTACAACAGGTAACGATGTAAACAATGCTACGTTAAGTATTGATACAGCTTCTGATGTAGGAGGAGGAAGTTTATCTTATTCAACCGTAGAATTGTACCATGATGTTAATGGAGATAATCCAGCAGATAACTTATCAAATACAGCAGACGATGTTTTAGTAAACACCGTAACGGTAACATTACCAGTTTATGAATTTTCAATAAGCGATGTTGCGGGCGGCAGTTATTATGTACGTATTGTAGATAGTGCAAATTGTGAAGCAGTATCAGCATCAACTGTTATAGATGCTTTTGATCCTATTACAGATATTGATATCAATTCAGTAAAAGGTATCGATTGTCAAGACGGAGAAAATATCTCAGTAAAAACAAGTACTGATATTGATGGAGTAATTTATGATATTACAAATGCCCCAGCAGGATATTTAGGGTCAACAAGTGAAACAGTAGTATTAGGAACAGACCCAGCAACATTTACAGATTTACCAACAGGAACGTACACGATAACGGCAACACACCCATTAACAGGTTGTGTGTTTACGAAAGAGTATACGGTAGGTAATCCACCAACGTTTACGGTAATCGCAAACAATCCGCAAGCAACCTGTTTCGGAATTGCAGGTGGAAGTATCGATATTAGTTTTGATGCAAGTACAACTTATGGAGGAGTTTATGACTATGAAGTTTTAGATACTTCAGGAAATTCTTTAGCAATTCCAATTACAGGAACAGGAATAAGCGGAGTAACAACCGAAACTATTACAGGTTTATTAGCTGGTACATATTATGTAGAAATTACAATGACTGATACACCTTTCTGTACAGAGCCAACGAATCAGTTTACAATCAATCAGCCTACGGCAGCAATTTCAGTAGCAGGAGTTGTAAATCCAGGAGTAAGTTGTACAGGAATTGCCGATGCAACAATTACAGCAACCGGAGCAGATGGTTTTGGCGGATACACGTATCAGTTAGAATCACCAGTAGGAACTATTGTAGCAGGTTACGATTTTGCAACCAACGGAACAAACAATGTGTTTACAGGCTTAGCAGCAGGAAATTATACGATACGAGTACGAGATGTAAACGATTGTGAAGGAATATCAGCAGATGTAGTTGTTCCTGATCCAACACCAGTAACCGCAACAACTACTCATATAGATAATTCATGTGATACAACAGTTGGCGGAAGTATTGAAGTAACCGCAGGAGGCGGAACCGGAAGTTATACCTATGTATTAACGAATAGTGGTGGAACAGAAGTAGCAAATTCAGGTTTAACAACGACTACACCTTATACTTTTAGTAATTTATCAGCAGAAACATACACGGTAAGTGTAACCGATTCAAACGGATGTATTGCACCAGCACCGGCAGATGTTATTATAAATGAAGATTTAATTTTCACGTTAACCGAAACCAAGAACTTAACATGTAATGCACCAACAGATGCAGATGTTGTTATAAACATTGCTTCAGGTACAGGACCGTATACATACGAAGTCACAGGTCCAATAGGTTTTACGGCAATTCCAGCAGGAACAACCCTAACAAGTGGAGATATATTCAACCCAACAGTAGTAGGAACGTATACGGTAACAGTTATAGATACTGGAGCAAATCCAAGTTGTGATGTAACAAGAACAATTGAGATTGCAGAAGGATTACTACCAGCATTCACAACAGCTGTAACAGATGCAACATGTAATGGTGGAGCCAACGGAAGTATAGCAGTTGCTGTAACTGCAGGGTTAACGCCATTAACATACAGTATTGTTAAAACAGATTTACCAGCTTTAGGTGCGGGATTAGCTAGCTGGGATGCGGCAAGCAACTCATTTATCAATGTACCAGCCGGAACCTATACGGTAACTGTTACAGGAGATAATGGTTGTTCAACTGATGAACCAGGTATTTTAGTAGAAGATAACCAATTATTAACAGTAAACGCACCAACGCCAGTTCAGTTTGGTTGTACTACAGCAAATGATGTAAACAACGCTACGTTAAGCATTAATGCATTAGATGGATCAGGAGTTTCAGGCGGAACAACTGTATATTCAACAGTAGAACTGTATCATGATGTTAGTGGAAATAATTCAGTAGATAACTTATCAAATACAGCAGATGATGTTTTAATAAATACTGTAACAGTAACAGGAACAACACATGTATTTTCAATAAGCGATGTTGCGGGCGGTAGTTATTATGTACGTATTGTAGATAGTGCTAATTGTGAAGCAGTATCAACATCAACGGTAATCAATGCTTTTGATCCTATTACAGATATTGCTATCGATTCAGTAAAAGATATCGATTGTCAAGACGGAGAAAATATTGAAGTAAAAACAAGTACAAATATTGACGGTGTTATTTATGATATTACAAATGCTCCAGCAGCATATGTAGGTCCAACATCAGAAACAGTAGCAGCAGGAACAGATCCAGCATTAACATTTACAGACTTACCAACAGGTTCGTATACGATAACAGCAACACACCCAGTAACAGGTTGTGTGTTTACAAAAACATATACGGTAGATACAGCACCAGACTTTACGGTAATTGCAAACAACCCGCAAGCAACTTGTTTCGGAATTGCAGGTGGAAGTATCGATATTAGTTTTGATGCAAGTACTCCTTTTAACGGAGCTACGGATGTTTATAATTACGAAGTATTTAATCAAGATACTACTACAACGGGAATTACAAGCGGAGGAGTTCCAGTAAATGGAGGAGCTACACAAACAATTACAGGTTTATCAGCAGGAACTTACTATGTAGTAATAACGATGGTAAATACACCTTTCTGTTCAGAACAAACAAATCAGTTTACAATAAATGAGCCAACGGCTATTTTAGCAGTAACAGGAGTTGTAACTAAAGAGGTGAGTTGTACAGGAGATTCTGATGCAACAATTACAGCAACAGGAGCAGACGGTTTTGGCGGATACACGTATCAATTAGAAGATTCAGCAACTAATGTAGCAATAGTAGGTTATGATTTTGCAACCAACGGAACAAACAATGTGTTTACAGGTTTAGCAGCAGGAAATTATACGATACGAGTACGAGATGTAAACGATTGTGAAGGAACATCAGTAAATGTAGAAGTTGCCGATCCAATTGCAGTAAGTTTTACAGCAGTTGATACAGATAATGCTTGTGATACGAATTTAGATGGAAGTATTTTAGTAACAGCAGCAGGCGGAACGGGAAGTTATACCTATGTATTAACCAACAGTGGCGGAACAGAAATTGCAAACACAGGTGTAATTGCAACAACTACGCATACGTTTAATAATTTAACTGCAGATACGTATACGGTAAGTGTAACCGATTCAAACGGATGTGCACAACAAGCCCCAATAGATGTAATAATAAGTGAAGATTTAATTTTCACTTTAGATGAAACCAAGAACTTAACATGTAATGCACCAACGGCAGCAGAAGTTGTAATAGAAGTAACATCAGGTTCAGGAAGTTATACGTATGAAATTATAGGACCAAGTGCTACAGTAGCAGCAGGAACTGCTTTTACAAGTCCGTTAACTTTTAATCCAACAGTAGTAGGAACGTATACGGTAACAGTTATAGATACTGGAGCAAATCCAAGTTGTGATGTAACAAGAACAATTGAGATTGAAGCTGCTACATTACCAAGTTTTACAGCATCAGTAATTACAGATAATATTTGTAACGGTGCATCAAACGGAGCGATACGAGTAACAGCTATAGATAATGGTATTTCGCCATTAACTTATACAATTTCACCTAACGTTGGTACTTTTGATGCAACAACAAATACGTTTGAAGGTTTACCAGCAGATACTTACATTATAACCGCAACAGGTGCTAATGGTTGTACTTTTGATGTAACTGAAACTGTAAATGAAAATCCAATTATTGATATTTCAGGAGCAGTTACCGTAACAGATTTTGATTGTGCTGTAGGAACAAATACTACAAACAATGCAACCATATCTGTTGATACAACAGGAGCAGGTGGTACGGGTGATTTTGTTAGAGCAATATTTGTATATGATAACAATACCCCAGCAGATACATCAGATGATATAACGCAAGACAGTGGTGTGTTTAACTTTACAATAACAAACGAAGCAGGCGGTGAGGTAACCGTAACAGTTTTCGATAGCAACAACTGTGCTGACTCAGCAACAAGAACTATTGCTCCTTTCGCAAGAATAACAACAGTAACGATTACTGCAGACAGAGCGATTGATTGTGATGAAGGTGAAGATATTGTAGCAACTTATACAAGTACATTATCAATAACTAATGTTGAATACAGGTTATATAATAATACATCAAATACATTATTAGAAACAAGAATAGTTGATGGTGATTTTGTTACCTTATTACCAACAGGAGTTTACAGAATAGAAGTAGAAAATACCGATACAAATTGTGTGTTTACAGAATTTTATACCGTAAATGATGCCCCAGTATTCGATTTAATTATTAATAACATTCAGCGTGCATGTTTTAATGGTACAGCAAGTGTAGATGTAAGCTTTAGTCCAACATCACCATATAGTGGAGATTACACATATGAAGTGTTTAATGTTGGTGGTGTAACCACTGGTATTACAGGAGCAGGAGTAGGAACTACAGCAACAACCATTACAGGTTTAGCTGCAGGTAATTATTATGTAACAATTTCAATGATTGATACACCATTCTGTTCACCAGAATCAAACCCTTTCGAAATTGTACAACCAACTATTGATTTAGCATTGTCAGAAGAATTAACGTACATAAAATGTACGCCATCAGATTCTGGTCAAGTTAGTTTAACTGCATCAGGTGGTTGGGGAGTTTATGAATATCAGTTAGTAAACAATACAACAGGAAATACTATTCAGACTTTCGATAATAATTCAGTAATTACAGGCTTAACAGCAGGTGATTATACTGCAACAGTAAGAGATGCTAATAATTGTATAGAAGCAATCACTTTTACTTTAGAGGATGGTATACCAATAACGGGTGCTTTTACAGTAACACCAAATGTTTGTATTGATGAAAGTACAGCAACCATTTCGGTTGATGCAGTTGGAGGTCAATTACAAGCAGGAACCCCTTTATTGTCATACACGTATATCTTAGAATACCCTGACGGAACAAGAACAGCAAGTCAATCATCAAATACGTTCACTAATTTACCAGCAGGTATTGGGTATTATGTATTAGTAGCAGATGGTTATTCTTGTGACGGTAGAGTTGGACCTATTGATATTGTAGATCCTACAGAAGTAGTAGCATCAGCAGATATTATAGAGGTTATTACTTGTAACAGAGCAGAAGCAGTTGTAGAAGTTTCAGGAACTGGCGGAACAGGACCTTATGAATTTAGTACAGATGGTATTAATTTTATAGCTGCTAATGCGGCACCAAACCATAGGTTTGATCTTCCTGCAGGAGAACACCAAATATATGTAAGAGATAACGAAGCATGTATTTCTGATGCCATAACGGTAAGAGTTAATCCTTATACAGATGTAACAGCAACCTTAGATGTTTCATCGGCATTTATTACGTGTAATGGTGACGCAAATGGCGTATTAATAGCGAATGCTCAAGACGGATTTGGAAACTATGAATATCAATTAGTAGATGAAAATGATGTTGAAATAAGAACGTGGCAAAGTGATAATTCATTTACAGGTTTAGGAGTTGGTACGTATAAAATTAATGTAAGAAGTACCAATGCAGCAGGTGAAGTTTGTAGCACTGTAACGGGTGAGTATACCATAGCAGAACCAATAGCATTAACGGGTACAGCAGTAGCAACCCAAAATGTAACATGTTTTGGAGGTAGCACAGGTATTATTACAGCACAAGGTTTTGAGGGTAATGGAGGTTATGAATATAACATTATTTCGGTACCAGCAAATCCGCTATATCCAGCAGATAAGTTTGTAACAAACGGTGTGTTCGAAAATTTACCAGCAGCAACCTATTATGTAACCATAAAAGATGTTATAGGATGTACAATTGTACCACCAATTGAAGTTGTTATAACTGAACCAGATGCATTACAAATAGGTTTAAACAGCGTAACGCAACAAACGTGTTTAAATGATCCTTCACCAATAATTACTGTTGATGTACAAGGAGGAACACAACCATACTTTATTAGTATTAATAATGTTGAAATTGCAGCGCCATATAATACAGGTACAATTAGTTTAGGTGCGGCAGAAGGTATTGAAGATGATACTGTATATGTAATTAGTGTAAGAGATAGTGGTGGCGGATGTCCTTCAGTAGCTTTACCAGCCATTACAACAGATGAAGCTATAGACCTTGATTTAACAGTAGATTGGGAGTATACCTGTCCGGTAGGAAATATTATTGTTGCAATTGTTGCCGATCAATATAAGAATAACATGTCTTATACGTTATATGATGGTGCAGGTAGCGCTGTTGCAACAAATACAACAGGTGAATTTGTTGATGTAGCTGCAGGTAACGGTTATACGGTTACAGCAACAAACACAATATCAAGTTGTGCTCAAAGCTCAAGTGATTCGATAGACATTGAAGATATTCAAGCATTAACGATGTTTATTGACGATTCACAAAAAAATAAGTTAATAGCAAATGTAAACTTTGGTTTACCTCCTTATAACTTTACAGTTGATGGAGTAGATTACGGAGAGGAAAACGAATTTACAATTCTACAAACTAAAGATTACACCATAACTGTAACCGATGCAAGAGGTTGTCAAGTAACAATTACGATAAGAGGCGTTTATGTAACTATTACGGTGTTAAATTTATTTACGCCAGATGGTGATGGAACAAACGACTTCTGGTATCCATTAGAAGTAGAACCGTATCATAATATAAAAGTATATATTTTTGATAGATATGCTCGTAAGATTGTTAATTATCAAGGTGTTGTGCAAGGATGGGACGGTACTTATGAAGGTAAACCATTACCAGCAGGAGATTACTGGTATACTATTTACTTTAATGAATTATCAGGAGAAGAGAAAAAGTTAATGGGACACTTTACATTATATAGATAAAAATGAGAAAGATATTAATAATAATAAGTATCCTAATTTGTAGTGTCAAATTAGTAGCTCAAGAGGTAAATTTACCTCAATATATAAGTCATATGGCAGATAATCCTTTTTTAATATCGCCAAGTTATGCAGGTATTGGAAGTGGGTTACAAGTACGATTAAATGGTGTAAGCCAATGGGTTGGTGTTGATGGAGCTCCAGATACACAATCGTTAGTGGTTGAAGCGCGTTTAGCAGATCGTTTTGGTGGTGGTATTACTATTTTTAATGATAAAAACGGATTTACTTCTCAGAAAGGAGTGAAGTTATCATTGGCAAGTCACTTAACATTAAGTAATTTTCATGATAGTTTTTTATCATTTGGTTTAAGCTATAATTTTGTTCAATTTGGTATCGATACTTCAGAAAATAATTCAGGAGAAACAGTGCCTAATAGAACACTTACAAACTCTAATTTTGATGTAGGTATGTTATACCGTTACGAACGATTTAGTGTGAGTGTAAACGCAAATAATCTGTTAAATAAAAAAATAGAAAACTTTGCTACCAACGAACCAGAATCTTTACGAAGATTTACATTATATACATCGTATGTATTGGCAAGAATTAGCAATATGGTAGAGATAGAACCGTCTATTTTTGTTGAATACTACGAAGCTGATAAAAGATCGAGAACCGATATGAATGTAAAAGTAAGAAAAGGTATTAATGACGGGTATGTTTGGGCAGGTTTAAGTTATACATTCTTAAATGATCAATTTTTTGAACCTAATGCAATAGCACCGTTAATAGGTTTAAAAAAGAACAACTTATATATGTCTTACGGTTTTAGTGTTAATGTAAATAAAACACAAGATTTTAATTATGGTACACACATGATCACACTTGGTTTTGATTACGATAGAAGACCTAGTTTAGCACGTTGTACGCAGAAAATGATGATTTTTTAAAAAAACAAAATAATATAGTAAGATCCTCAAGCTAAAACTTGGGGATTTTCTTTTTCTTTGCAGTAATGGAAAACAAGAATAAAGTATCAACAAATCTTAATAAATTTATAAGCAGTACGGGGATTTGTTCTCGTAGGGATGCCGAAAAATTTATTGCAGCGGGTAGAGTAACCATCAATAAAAATGTTGCTCAATTAGGTAATAGAGTTTTTGAAGGAGATAAAGTACATGTAGATGGTCGTTTATTAGAACCAAAACCTACTACACTTTACATCGCATTAAACAAACCAGTAGGTATTGTTTGTACGACCGATAGTAAAGAAAAAAAGAACATTGTAAAATTTGTAGGCCATCCAGAAAGATTATTTCCTATTGGACGTTTAGATAAACCCTCTGAAGGGTTAATATTTTTAACCAATGATGGTGATATCGTTAATAAAATTTTACGCGCAGGAAACAACCACGAAAAAGAATACATTGTTACGGTTGATAAACAGATAACGGATGATTTTATCGCAAGAATGGGTAATGGAATTCCTATTTTAGGAACCGTAACTCAAAAATGTAAGGTGAAGAAAATAAATGATTTTACCTTTCAAATTATTTTAACCCAAGGTTTAAATCGTCAAATACGACGAATGTGTGAATATTTAGAATACGAAGTAACGAAGTTAAAACGCGAACGTATTATGAATGTTTCTTTAGATAAACTAAAACCTGGTGATTGGCGAGAATTAACAAGTGATGAGATGAAAGAAATCAACGAAATGATTGCTAGTTCTTCTAAAACAGAAGAAGCATCTACAGTTGTTGAGAAAAAAAGCCAAAACAACCAAAAAAGAAGGAAGTACAAAAGCAAGACGATTTTAATAAAAAAAGTGCTGCTTTTAGAAAAAATTCACCAAAATCAAAAAGAAATTCTAACCAAAAATTTGGACGTAAACGTAAATAAAAGGCCTTTATAAAGAAGGTAGTTGTAGGCATGAAATATAAAATTTACGCAACAGCCAGCTACTTACTAATTATTATGATTTTATTTACTTTTCCAATTCTTAAATAAGCGTATCTTTGTCACTTATGCAATTCGACTTAAAAACAACCGACCCAAAAAGTAAAGCACGAGCAGGTGTTATTACAACCGATCACGGAACAATAGAAACTCCAATATTCATGCCTGTAGGTACAGTAGGTACTGTAAAAGGTGTGCATCAATCAGAGTTAAAAAACGAGATCAATCCAGATATAATTTTAGGAAATACCTATCACTTATATTTACGCCCTAAATTAGAAACTTTAGAAGCCGCAGGAGGTTTGCATAAGTTTATGAATTGGGATCGTAATATTTTAACTGATAGTGGTGGATATCAAGTGTATTCGCTTTCTGGAAGAAGAAAAATTAACGAAGAAGGAGTTAAGTTTAAAAGTCATATTGACGGATCTACACATTTCTTTACTCCAGAAAATGTGATGGAAACTCAACGTACCATTGGTGCCGATATTATTATGGCATTTGATGAGTGTACTCCATATCCTTGTGATTATAATTACGCAAAACGCTCTATGCATATGACGCATAGATGGTTGAAAAGATGTGTAAATCATTTAGAAAAATTACCTTTTAAGTACGGATACGAACAAACGTTTTTTCCTATTGTACAAGGAAGTACTTATAAAGATTTACGAAAACAATCTGCTGAATATATAGCGTCTGTAGGAGCACAAGGAAATGCTATTGGTGGTCTTTCTGTAGGTGAACCAGCAGAGGAATTATACGCAATGACAGAAATAGTAACGGCTATTTTACCTGAAGACAAACCACGTTATTTAATGGGGGTAGGAACTCCTATTAATATTTTAGAAAACATAGCCTTAGGTATCGATATGTTCGATTGTGTAATGCCAACACGTAATGCACGTAATGGGATGTTATTTACTGCACACGGCTCTATAAATATTAAAAATAAAAAGTGGGAACAAGATTTTTCTCCTATTGATGAAATGGGAATTACTTGGGTAGATACCATGTACTCGAAGGCATACTTACGTCACCTTTTTGCAGCAAAAGAAATGTTAGGTAAACAAATAGCGTCTATTCATAATTTAGGATTCTATTTATGGTTAACAAGAGAAGCAAGAAAACACATTTTAGCTGGAGACTTTACAGAGTGGAAAGATAAAATGGTAAAACAAATGGACAATCGTTTATAAAAAACTAGTTTTTTGAAAATACTTGATTGGTACATATTAAAGCGCTACTTAGTAACATTTTTGTTTACTTTATTAATACTAATACCTATTGCGGTAGCTATTGATATTGCAGAAAAAATAGATAAATTTTTACGTGATGAAAACTTAACTTTTTATGAGGTAGCAGTTGATTATTATGTGAATTTTATTATCTATTATGCCAATACATTTATGCCTTTGGCATTATTTATAGGCGTAATTTTATTTACATCGCGATTAGCAAATAACACAGAAATTGTAGCTGTAAATGGTTCTCAAGTATCATTTACTCGTTTTTTATTCCCTTATTTTATGGGAGCAACGATAGTTTGTTTTGTAGCTTTATCTATGAATCATTTTTTTGTACCTACAAGTAGTAAGGTTAGAAAAGCGTTCGAAAAAAAGTATTTAAAGAAAAAAAAGTATGCAGATAAAAGCATTAAAGAATTTAGCTTACAGTTAAATGATAGTACTTATGTATACCTTCAGCGCTTTGATTTAAAAAGAAATTCAGGGTATAATTTTTCTACGGAGATTTATGACGGAATTCAATTAAAACAGCAGCTAACAGCAGATAATATCAATTGGAAAGAAAAAGACAGTGTTTTTAAACTTTATAATTGGAAAATAAGAAAAATATTTAAAGATAGAGATAGTATATTTTCAGGGACTTCTCTAGATACCACTTTTGCTTTCACACCTAAAGACTTTAATTATAAAAATATTTTAGCGCAAGAAATGAGATCTCCAGAATTGATTAAATTTATTGAAATTTCTAAAAGTAGAGGTGCTAAGAACTTAAATGTTTATTTGGTAGAATTGTATAAACGTACCAGTTTACCAGTGGCATGTTATATTTTAACTTTAATAGCAGTTGCTTTAGCGTACAAGAAAAAACGAGGAGGAATTGGCTTAAACTTAGCCTTAGGAATCTCAGTAATGTTTGTGTACGTTTTTTTCTTAAAAGTAGCAGAGGTTTTAGGAGGAGTAGCAGGCGCAAATGCTTTATTAAATGTATGGGTACCAAATATGGTATTTGGAGCTTATGCAATTTACTTATACATTAATGGAAGGAAATAAATTAAAAAACTACCTACACCTACATTTTATTGTTTTTATTTGGGGGTTTACAGCGATACTAGGCGCATTAATATCTGTAGATGCGATACCGTTAGTTTGGTTTAGAATGTCGCTTGCAGTAGTGTTTATAGCACTCTATTTTATAACCCGTAGAAAATCATTTAAAGTAGATAAAATAGGATTGTTAAAATTTGCAATATCAGGTGTAATTATAGCATTGCATTGGGTTACCTTCTTTAAAGCTATAAAAGTATCAAATGTATCGGTCGCTTTAGTAACGATGAGTACAGGAGCTTTCTTTGCGTCATTAATTGAACCTGTTTTTTTTAAAAGAAAAATAAAAGCAATCGAAATTTTATTAGGCATATTGGTAATTGCTGGGCTATATATTATCTTTAATTTTCAAAGTCAATATACTTTAGGAATTATTTATGCATTAATTTCAGCCTTTTTATCAGCCTTATTTGCTGTTTTAAACGGCTTGTTTATCAAAAAATACGATGCAAATATTATCTCTTTTTATCAATTAATGTTTGGTGCTTTAGGGATAACTTTATACTTATTATTTACACAAAAATTTTCGATTGAATTTTTTCAAATATCAACAAATGATTGGTTGTATCTAATCATATTAAGTAGTTTTTGTACGGCCTATGCTTTTATCGCATCTGTACAAGTAATGAAATACTTAACGCCGTATACCGTAATGTTAACGATTAACTTAGAGCCTGTGTATGCTATTATTTTAGCGTTGATTATATTCGGAGAAAAAGAACAAATGAGTACTGAGTTTTATTACGGAGCATTTATTGTGCTTTTCGTAGTTTTATTAAACGGTGTTTTAAAAAATACCAACTTCATAAAAAGCAAGTTCAGTAAAAAATAGTATTATTAAAAAAGGGAAAAAGCTAAAATTTACAATTTTTTAGTATGTTTGCCTTTACAAACGACTAATATAAAATCAAACTATATATAATGGAATATTTAGATTTTGAATTGCCAATAAAAGAGTTAGAAGATCAATTGGCAAAATGTTTTGATATAGGAAAAGAAAGTGATGTAGATGTTACAGCAACCTGTAAGAAGATAGAAAGAAAATTAGAAAAAGCAAAAAAAGATATATACAAAAATTTATCGCCTTGGCAGCGTGTACAATTATCACGTCATCCAAATCGCCCATATACATTAGATTATATCAATGCTATTTGTGGTAATACTTTTATGGAGTTACACGGTGATCGTAATGTAAAAGACGATAAAGCCATGATTGGTGGCTTAGGTAAAATAGGCGATCAATCGTTTATGTTTATTGGGCAACAAAAAGGATACAACACAAAAACACGTCAGTATCGTAACTTCGGAATGGCAAATCCAGAAGGATACCGTAAAGCTTTGCGTTTAATGAAAATGGCAGAAAAGTTTGGTATTCCTGTAGTTACTTTATTAGATACTCCAGGGGCATACCCAGGTTTAGAAGCTGAAGAACGTGGACAAGGAGAAGCTATTGCACGTAACATTCTTGAAATGACTCGTCTTAAAACGCCTATTATAACGATTGTTATTGGTGAAGGAGCATCTGGAGGAGCAATTGGTATTGGAGTAGGAGATAAAGTATATATGATGGAAAACACATGGTATACCGTAATTTCACCAGAATCATGCTCGTCTATTTTATGGCGTAGTTGGGAGTATAAAGAGCAAGCGGCTGAAGCATTAAAATTAACAGGTGATGATATGAAGCGATTAAAATTAATTGACGGAATTATTGAAGAGCCTTTAGGTGGTGCACATTCTAATAGAGAAGCTGCTTTTTTAGCAGTACAGGAACAAATTATAAGCGCTTTTGATGAACTGAAAGACTTAAATGATACTGATTTAGTAGCTCAACGTATGGATAAATACGCTAATATGGGTGTTTACAAAGAATAATCTTATTACATATTTCATAAAAAAACCTCGTCTTTAAGATGAGGTTTTTTTATGAAATTTAGTAATTTCGGTTATAAAAACAATATAGTATAATGAGAGACACACAAACAATAACATTTTTAGAAGATACTTTTGAAAGTCATCCAAACTGTTTTAATGGATGGAGTGAAGATTATGCACAAACAATTATAAGAAAAGCTTTAAAAGAACTTAATTGTGAAAACGAAGAAGTTATTTTTACAAAATATGCTTGTAGAGCTATTGACGAAGATAATTGGAGAACTGAAGTATGCTATATAGAAACAGAACAACCAGGGTTTTTTTATATCATGAGAGATATGGTTGATCATATTAATGTAGTTTATAATAGGTGGGACTAATACTGTAATGATAGTATAAATAAAAAAGCAACCAAATTTGGTTGCTTTTTTTATTATGGTATATTTAAATATTTATGGGTTTGTAAAGAAACACGCCATTTTGGGTTTTTCATTACATAATCTACAATTAAAGGAGTCATTTGTTCTTTTTTACTCCATTCTGGTTGTAAAAAGAGTTGACATTTTTTGCCAACTTTTTCAGCTTGTTCTTCAGCAAATTGAAAATCATTTTTATTGTGAATGATCATTTTCAATTCATCAGCTTCTTTGTAGCACTCTTTTGTGGGTAATTTTGTTTTTTTAGGAGATAAGCAAAACCAGTCCCAAACTCCAGAAAAAGCATAGGCACCAGAAGTTTCAATATGTGTTTTCATCCCTTTGTCCTGAAGTTGTTTGGTAATATAATCTAAACTCCACATTAATGGCTCTCCTCCAGTAATTACTACTGTTTTAGCCCATTTTTGGGCATTGGTAACAATCAGATCTGTTTTTGTTGGTGGGTGCAAATTAGCATCCCAACTTTCTTTCACGTCACACCAATGGCAACCAACATCACAACCACCTATTCTAATAAAATAAGCAGCAGTACCTGTATGAGACCCTTCACCTTGTATTGTATAAAATTCTTCCATTAACGGAAGCATTTCACCTTTATCTATTAACTCTTGTACTTCTTTTTTCAACATAAGGATGCAAAGATAGTCAACATTAAAATTTTATGGATGATTTTTGTTACTTTTACGTGTTTTATCAATAAAAAGAACCAAATCAACATGAGTAAATCCGAAGCGTTTTTTAAATATATAACTGAAGGCTATAAAAGCAAAGGAGATTTTATCACTTTAGGCGCTGGTATGTTGGGTGAAGAAACCATAACGAATGCATTGGTAAATATTCCGTTAAAAACCTTAAATCGCCATGGTTTAATTGCAGGAGCCACAGGTACAGGTAAAACAAAAACATTACAAGTGTTAGCAGAAAACATGTCTGACAAAGGAATTCCGGTATTGTTAATGGATGTAAAAGGTGATTTAAGTGGATTGGCTCAACCGAGTCCTGGTCATGCGAAAATAGACGAGCGTCATGAGAAAATTGGTATTCCTTTTAACGCTACGAAGTTCCCGATAGAAATTTTATCAATATCAGAACAAAACGGAGTGCGTTTACGAGCAACGGTATCTGAATTTGGCCCGGTTTTATTATCGCGTATTTTAGATTTAACAGATACGCAATCGGGAATTGTAGCAATTATATTTAAATATTGTGATGATAATAAATTACCATTATTAGATTTAAAAGATTTTAAGAAAATTCTTCAATTTGTAACGAATGAAGGAAAAGAAGAAATTCAGGCTGAATATGGCCGAATTTCTACCGCAAGTACCGGTGCTATTCTTAGAAAGATTATAGAAATTGAGCAACAAGGTGGTGATTTGTTTTTTGGAGAAAAATCATTTGAAGTAGATGATCTAACACGCATTGATGAAAATGGTCGTGGGTTAATATCAGTTTTAAGATTAACAGATATTCAAGATAAACCTAAATTGTTTTCAACGTTTATGATGCAGTTATTAGCAGAAGTATATGAATCGTTTCCTGAACAAGGAGATAGTGACAGACCTGAATTAATTATATTTATTGATGAAGCGCATTTGGTTTTTGAAGAAGCATCAAAAGCATTGTTAAATCAAATAGAAAGTATTGTAAAATTAATTAGATCGAAAGGAATAGGTTTGTACTTTGTAACGCAAAATCCTAAAGATGTGCCAGAAGATGTTTTGGCGCAATTGGGAATGAAAATTCAGCATGCTTTACGAGCTTTTACGGCAAAAGACAGAAAGGCTATTAAGTTAGCAGCAGAAAACTATCCAGATTCTGATTATTATGACACCAAAAAAGTATTAACACAATTAGGAATAGGAGAGGCGTTAGTATCTGTTTTAAATGAAAAAGGAATTCCGACTCCGTTAGCACGAACTATGCTGCGTGCTCCTATGAGCAGAATGGATGTGCTTACAGATAAAGAAATTAAGCAGGTATTAGACAATTCGAGATTGATACCTAAGTATAATGATACTGTTGATAGAGAAAGTGCTTACGAGTTGTTAAATGAGAAGATTGAAAAAATAAATAAGGAGAAAACAGCAGAAGTGCTTAAAGAAGAAAGAGCAAAAACAAGCAGAAGATCTTCAGCGACAAGAAGTAGGAGCACACGACAAAACCCGATTGTAAAAGTACTAACCAGTGCTACATTTATTCGCAGTGTTTTCGGAATATTAAAAAAAGTATTAAAATAAAACAAATAGCATATAAAACCGTTTTTAATAATAACAAACCAAATAAATAAATGAAAAACTTAATTAAACCCCTAGTAATCGCATTAATTTCAGTTGTATTTATACAATGTGGAAACAATAAATACGATGTTTCTAAAGGGAAAGTAGGTGAATTAACCACAAAAACAACAATGCAGGAAATAGAAGGGATTTTTAAAAACGATTCTGTAGTAAAAATATTAAGCGAAGGAGCTAAGGGAAATAATTTTTATCAAGAAGATGATAAATATGAAATCTTCGAAAAAGGAGGTAAGCATTTGTTAACGATTATACCAAATGAACAATTAGATTCTTTATCAACTATAAAAAGTATCGAAATTTATGATAATCGTTTTAAAACCAAAACGGGTTTAAATATTGGCTCTTCATTTCAAGAAATTAACGCTAATAATACGATAAGTAAAGTTGAATCATCATTTTTGTCAGCTACCTTATTTATAGACGATTTAAATGCAACAATAGCATTAGATAAAGAAGACTTAGGCTTAAAAGACTTTAGCACGCAAAAAGTAAGTATAGAGCAAATTCCTGATTTAGCTAAAATAAAATCATTAACCATTTGGTTTAACTAAAACATAAAAAAAGTCGAAACAATTGTTTCGGCTTTTTAATTTTTATATGATGAATAAAAAATATACAATTCAAAGAAAACCGTTTGTAGTACCTACTACAGATGGAAAGTTAATAGAAGAGCATTTTGGAAATGCGACAGATAAAAATAAAAAAGTAAGTATAGCTCATATGGTTGCACCAGTAGGTTGGAGTGAGCCTTTTCAAACACCAGAATTTGAGGAATATACTTATATTATAAAAGGTAAAAAACAATTTATCATTAACGATGAAATAATTGTTTTAGAAGCAGGAGAGTCGATTAAAATAGAAAAAGGAGTACGAGTTCAATATTCAAACCCATTTAACGAATCATGTGAGTATTTAGCCGTTTGTATGCCTGCTTTTTCTATCGATTTGGTGAATAGAGAAGAGGAATAGTATAATTTAAAGGAGATTTTTTACGTTCAATTTATTTGATAATAAAAGTACTTCTTAAATCAAAAAAAACATCAAATTGAATTTGTTTCAATTTGATGTTTTTTTATATGCACTATTTAAAAATATTAAAGCGTAAGTATTGTTAATACAATTCCTAAAAGAATTGCAGTAAATTTTTTAAAATTGAATTTGTGATTTTCTGAACTTTCAAAAAGTATAATTGTTGAAATATGAAGAAAAACACCAATAATTAAAGCCGTTATTTCTGTGTGATATTCAATGAAAAAAGGCACTTTATCTGAAACTAATACGCCTAAAGGACTCATTAAAGCGAAAAGACTTAAAAATAAAACAATTGTTTTTTTGCTATAGTTTGTCTGTAAAAAGAAAGTTGTTAAAACAATGGCAATAGGAATTTTATGTACAATAATTGCCCAAAGCAAATTGTCGCCAGCATGATGTATTGGCAATCCTTCAGAAAAAGCATGAATACATAAACTCACAAAAAGTAACCAAGGAAACTTAGATGAATCAGAATGTACATGAATATGACCATGTTCGGCACCTTTAGAAAACGATTCTAAAACCGATTGTATAATAATTCCGATTAAAATTAAGATTCCGATTTTCTTAGCATTGCTTGTATGTGTATAAACTTCAGGAAGTAGGTGTAATATAGTAACCGACAGTAAATAAGCACCACTAAAGGCTAACAAAAGTCTAACTAATTGATTGTTTGGTTTTAAAAATAAAACAAGTAAAGATCCTAATAAAACAGCAATTATTAATAATATGTAACTCATTCTCCAATTAATATTAATCTATCAGAAGTATTTTTATCAAATTCATTTAAGCTATAATCACCAAAAACATGTTTTATGTTTAAACCTGCTTTTTTAAAATAGGTTTCCATCTTATCTAAGGTTAAAAACTTTACCTGCTCTGTATATGAATGTTGTTGGTCATCGGCAATAAAAGAAATGTGTTTTAAGATAAAACCATCTTTAATTTCTCTTTTAATATGAAATTCAATACCATCAATTGTTTTAACTTCTTTAGCAACTAAAGAATCTTTAACTTTTTCGACGTTTAAAAAATCTAAAACAAATACACCATTTTCTTTTAAGCCGTTTTTGATGCTTTTTAAAATAGCAATATCTTCATTGTCATCCTCAAAATAACCAAAACTTGTAAATAAGTTAAAAATAGCATCGTATTTGTGTTCTATAGGATCACGCATGTCCCAAACTTCAAAATTAAGCGACTCGTTTTCAAATTTTTTAGCATAGGCAATACTATTACCACTTAAATCACCACCAGTTACTTTATAGCCTAAAGAATTTAAGTATACTGAGTGTCGTCCTTTACCGCAAGGTAAATCAGCAATATGACTCGTTTTAGGTAATTTTAAAAAAGATGTAATGTTTCGCATAAAAAACTGCGCATCGGCATCATTTCTATGTTTATATAATGTGTGATAGTAAGAAGTATCGAACCAAGAAGTAAACCAGTCTGTTGTTTTCATAATTATAAGGTCTGCAAAAGTACACAAATCTTACGTTTTTTAGATTGAAACAAGAAAAGATTCACATCAACCCAAAATAAGCTGTACTTTTGCAGTGAAATTTTACAATTACATGGAAAAAGATTTTAAAATGACTGCTGTTACAATGGCAGGTTTAGAAGGAGTTTTAGCAGATGAACTAAGAAAGCTTGGTGGTCAGGATGTTAAGGAAGGAATACGTAATGTTACTTTTAAAGGCGATACAGGTTTTATGTACAAAGCAAATATAGCTTTGCGTACGGCTATTCGTATTTTAAAACCGATTAAAAAGAGTAAAATTTTTGATGAAGAAGATTTATACGAGGCAATTCAGCGTGTAAAATGGGATAAATATATTGATGTTGACGGAACTTTTGCTATTGGAGCAGTAGTAAATTCGAAGAATTTTACAACAAACTCACATTATATTAGTTTAAAATCGAAGGATGCAATTGCTGATTATTTTATGAGCAAGTACAAAAAGCGTCCGAATGTAGATTTAAAGCACCCGGATGTTAAAATTCACATTCATATTCATAATGAATGGTTAACAATTTCTTTAGATTCATCAGGAGATTCACTACACAAAAGAGGGTACAGAAGTGCTACCAACATTGCACCAATTAACGAAGTGTTAGCGGCTGGTTTGGTATTGTTATCTGGTTATAAAGGAGAAGAGAATTTTATCGACCCAATGTGTGGTTCAGGTACGATTTTAATTGAAGCAGCTATGGTTGCTAATAATATACCAGCAAACATTAATCGTAAGCATTTTGCTTTTGAAAACTGGAAAGATTACGATGAAGATTTATTTTTTGTAATTCAAGATGCTTTGTTAAAGAAAATTACAAGTTCTCATTTTAAAATAATGGGATTTGATAAAGCTCCGTCTGCAGTTAGCAAGGCGAAGCAAAATATAATAAATGCAAATTTAGACGAGTTTATAGGTATACACCACGTAAACTTTTTTAACTCTAAGAAAGAAGTATTTGGTAAAACAACTATTTTATTTAATCCACCTTATGGTGAACGTTTAAATATTGATGTAGAAGAGTTTTATAGAAAGATAGGAGATACCTTAAAGCATAATTACCACGATTCTACAGCTTGGTTAATTACTTCGGATATGCTTGCTTTAAAACATGTAGGGTTAAGAACATCAAAGAGAATACCGCTTAAAAATGCCGATTTAGATTGTCGTTTTGTAAAGTATGAACTTTATGAAGGAAGTAAAAGAATTAAGAATGATTTCGAATCTGATATCGAGGCATAATAAAAAAATCCGCTGAAAAATTTCAGCGGATTTTTTGTTGTTTAAAAATTAATAATCGTCAAGATCATCCATGACAATTATTAACTTGGTTTTTTGTTTAATAGAACAAAGAATCCATAGTAATTTATAGAAATATGCTAAAGTATCTAGTTTTATATCTTCTTAGTCTAAAGTTATTTTTCTAGTTTATATTTTCCAATATGACCAGATACATCTCCACCAAGGTAAAGATAACCATTGTGTTCTTCGACAGAAGTTGCTTCCGCTACAAATTTTCCAGTTGTATCGTAATATGTTTTTATTATTTCACCATTACTATTTAAGTGCATTAACATTCCATAAGGTATTGTTTTAGGCTGCATAAAAGATGGAAGTCCATAAACGATTTTTTTAATTAATGGTTTCGGATGTATTTTATCTAGTGATTCATCTCTTTTAGTTGAAAAACCAAGCCAAAAACTACCATCTTTACTTCTAGAAATTCCATTAGGAAAGCCGTTTAAATTATCTATAAATATATCAGTAGTTCCTTTTTTTCTCCTTTAAGCCAGTATCTACGTACTCTATATTTTGCTAAATCAACCATTAATACAAACTCATCATTTTGAGAAACAGCAACTCCGTTTCCAAAATATGTCCCATCAATTAACGTCTTTACACGTTTTGTTTTTGGGTCGTAACTATAAAGGCCTCCGTCTGGTCTAACCTCCATTAATAATTTCCAAATATGTTTGTTACTAAAGTTTAATTTTGAGGATGTATTTGTAAAATAAATAACTCCATCACTAGCAATATCAACGTCATTTGGTATTAAGAATTTGTTGCCGTTTTCATCTTCACTTGCCAAAGTTTTAATATTGCCATTTTGGTCTATACTTATTAAACCTCTTTCTAAGTCGCCAGCGATTAGATTTTGATTACTATCAAAATGCATACCTGTAACCCAAGATTCTGAATTCGCAAATACGGTAACTTTTCCAGACGTATCGATTTTTAAAATGCGGCCATCTGTGAAATCTGTTTTAGAAATATGTACTCCGCAATACAAATTTCCTTGATTATCTATTGCAATGTCTTCTGGTCCAAACCAGCCATTTAATTCAATCCGTTTTGTTGTACTTAATAATTCATTTTCTGCCAGTAATCCATCTAGTTTTGAGATTGTTGGTGGTGACCATGCTAAAGGATTAAGTGACCAGGAATTGTATAATACATTAGTAATAAATATAGAGAAGAAGATAAATATTGTAATGATTGATATTTTTACTTTTTTTGATAATTTCATTGTGTTTGTTTTTTTAATTTATAAAAAACAAAGTAACAACAGGTTTTAATATTTATATATTGACATTTGTTATGAAATGAAAATTTCTTTTCTAATCCTACTTAAAGACTCAGGTGCTATACCAAGGAAACTCGCAATTTGGTATTGAGGAACTCTACTTGTAATTTTTTTGTTGTAATTTTTTAAAAAATCTAAATATCTTTTTTTTGCAGATTTAGTCTGCATTGTTAAAGTTCTTTCTAAGGCACAAAGATGATTTTTTTCCGCTAAAATCCTACCGAATTTTTCAAATTTTGAAGATTTTTTATATAACTGAGTCAAGCTATCAAATGATATTTCATAAATTATGCTATCTTCAAGAACTTCTAAAATTTCTGATGAAGTTGTTTGATTTATAAAACTATTAAAAACCGTTATAAATTGATTGTCACAAGCGAAATAAGTAGTAATATCTTTTATATCTAAATTTTTATATGTTCTAAATAATCCCGATTGAATAAAGTATAAAGACTCTGCCGTATTTCCTTCTTCAATTAATATGGCTTTCGCTTTATATTCTTTCCTTTTTAATTGTTTAGAAAATTCACGCCATTCACTTTCTGTTAATTCAATTAATTCTTTTAATATTATACTCAGTTCGTTCATTTTTAATGGAAAATAACTTTAATTATAAGAGTTCTTTTTTATAAATTAAATCAATTATAAACAAATTTATTAGAAATAGAGATACGAATCAAACTAAGTTTAAAAACAAATCAGTAAAAACTCACAATATACATTGTGAGTTTTTACTGATTTGTTAAATAAGGTGAAGAAAAAAGATTATTTATTTTTTAATAAGTATTTACTAAAGCTTAGTCCGTTTATTTTAGTGTATTTAGAATCGATATCATAGGCTACATTCATATTCGTAATATTAAAATCACCAGATACTTTAGCATATTTTATGTTTAGATCTTCTTCGAATTTTACATTTTTAAAAGAAACACCGTTATTAAATTCGGTATATTTAAAAATAGCACTTTCATTAAAAACAGCATTCGCAAAACTTACATGTTTTTTAAAATCGGCATATTTAAAGGTTGCAGGTTCATCAAAGAAAATGTTTTCAAAGGAAATTTCTCTCTCGAATTTTGCATATTTAAAAGTAGAGTCATTATTAAATTTTGTGTTTGAAAAATCTGTATTTCTTTCAAAATCAGAATATTTAAACATGGCTTTTTGTTTAAAAGTACAGTCTTTAAATATTACTTCATCTTCAAAATTAGCGATAAAAGTATAACCACTTTTTTCATCAGGAATGTATGCTAATACATCATCATTAAAAGTACAGTTAACAAAAGATACCTTATTAGTAATTTGTTTTTCTATGGTATTAGAACCTCCGTTATTCCACCAGCTTTTTCTTTTTGGTAATTTAGGCAAAGCCTCATCCATAAAAGTAAAGTCTAACACTCCTTTTATAGTCGCGTTAGAAATAGTTACTGATTTACCATTTTTAACATCTCTAATAATATCCGAAGCATTTACTGTTTTTTGGGCATAAGTAGTTAAGCATAATAAAACGGCAATGAATGTAATTGTATTTTTCATTTTTTTGTTTTTGTGTTATACTTAATAGACAAAGCTTTTTTTTGTTTGTGACACTATTGCAAAGAAAAACAGCATTTAGTTGCCTAAATGCTGTTTTAAATATGTTTTTGAGAAAAGTCTTAGTTGTTTACTGAATCACTTAAACCAGCACCCGCTTTAAACTTTACTACATTTTTAGCAGCAATTTGAATTTCTTTTCCTGTCTGAGGGTTTCTACCAGTTCTAGCAGCTCTTTCAGAAACAGACCAAGTTCCCCATCCAACTAATGCAACTTTGTTACCTGACTTTAAAGACTTAGTAACGTTAGAAGTTAAAGAGTCTAATGCAGCTTTAGCATTAGCTTTAGAAATTCCTGCGTCAGCAGCCATTGCATCGATTAAATCTGATTTGTTCATAATCTTAATAAGTTTTAAAAATTAATTTTTGTTTTTCGCTAAATAGCTCAACAAATATAGTAGGAATGCGGTACCGTGCAAGTTTTGACCCTGAAAAAAGGCTTATTTGTTAATAAGTAGAGTGAAATTGTTAATAACCATGATTACTTTTTACTATAAAATAGCAAAACCTTATAAATAAAGGGTTACAGCGCTTTTGCTTCTTTATCGAATTGAAAACCGTTTAATAAACTCTTAGCATCCATTAATTTTTTACCTGAAATTTTAATTTGATCAACAATAAGAAAACCGTCTTTTACTGCAACCTTTAATTCCTTTTTAGATGTAATAATAGCGCCATATATAAATTTATGTTCAGAAAATTCTTTTGTTACATCATATATTTTAGCAGAAATTTCTTCATCTCCATTCTTTATAGTTGTCCAGGCAGCAGGGTATGGGTTTAACCCGCGAACATGATTGTAAATATCGTTTAAAGATTTAGACCAATCTATTTTACAATTATCTGGATACAGTTTATGAGCAGGTTTTTCTTCTAATTCAGGCTGTTTTCTGGTGTTTACATCTCCGGTAGCAATTAAATCTAATGTTTCAGCAACCAAATCAGCACCTAAATGCATTAATCGGTCGTGTAACTCACCAACAATTTCATCGTCTTTAATAGTTATATCTTTTTGTAAGATAATTTCACCAGTGTCAATTTTATCATCAATAAAAAAAGTAGTAACCCCAGTTTTGGTTTCTCCATTCATAAGTGCCCAATTAATTGGTGCAGCTCCACGGTATTCTGGTAATAAAGAAGCGTGTAAGTTAAAGGTACCGTATTCAGGCATTGCCCAAACAGCTTTTGGTAACATTCTAAAAGCAACCACTATTTGTAAATTAGCGCTCCAATCTTTTAAAGCATCCTGAAATTCTACATTTTTTAAATTTGTTGGTTGAAGAATTGGCAGGTTTTGAGACAGCGCATATTTTTTTACAGCAGATTGATTTAGCTTACGACCTCTACCAGCAGGTTTATCTGCAGCTGTAATTACGCCAACTACATTATAATCATTTTCGATAAGGTGTTGTAAAATGGTCACCGCAAAATCGGGTGTTCCCATAAAAACAATGCGTAAATCTCTCATTTATAAAAAGTATTTATTGTTAGTAACGTTTATTTTTTCTTCGGATAATAGCGTACGCAAAAGTATTAAAATGTTTGCTTCTTTTTCGTTTAGATGTGTACTGATTTCGTAAACTGTTAAGGCTTTATGGTTTTTTAATAAATTAAGAATAGCAAGTGGTTCTATAGTAAAAGTTTGTTTTTTTTGTAAGCAAACATCGCAAATACCGCACTCTTTGCTAGTCGTTTCATTAAAGTAATGTAATAACTGTACACTTCTGCAAACTTCATTGTTTTTAATGAACTCTAGTAAATCATCATTTTTTTGCTTTTTCTGAGCTAAATATAAACTGATGTTTTTAGAAACACGGTTTACGGTTGTATCGTCTTCTCTAGGATACAGAAAAAATAATTCTGAGTTATTGGTTGCTTTGTTGTATTCAAGCATTTCTTTTTCAGCCATTCGTTCTAACTCTTCAATAACGTGCCAAGAAGTAACGCCTACTTTTTTAGCGATATAAAACTCATCAATTTTCACCAGATTTTCAAAAACACCACCATACAAACGCAATAATGTTTGGACAAAGTTTTTTGAAGACGGATTTTTCTGAGAATATAATAAAACTTGTTTGCTTGAAACAGAAAATTGAATGGTAGATTTTTGTTGGAAATTAGAATTCAATTCTATGATTCCGTTACTATTTAATATTTGTAAAGCGTTGTAGGTTTTATTGGGAATTAACTTGTATTTATTGCAAAATTCTAAAAAATTAAAATCGAAAGCAGTTTCGATAATTTCTCCTTTGGCAATTTGAAAGTGTTGATATAACTTTCGATGCACCAATTTTATCTCTTCAATAACAGGTAGCGATTTCTCTAATAAATCTTTACTAAGTTTAATGCCATTATCATTTGTTAAAACAACCGAAAAGGCTTTGTTGCCGTCTCGTCCGCCACGACCGGCTTCTTGAATATAATTCTCTATAGATGCAGGAAGGTTTAAATGAATAACAACCCGAACATTTGGTTTGTCTATTCCCATACCAAAAGCATTTGTAGCAACAATAATTGGTGTTTTTTCGGTCATCCAACTATCAAAAGAAAGTTGTTTTTCTAAACTTGTTAATCCGCCGTGGTAAAAAGTACTTTTAAAACCGTTAGCATTTAAATAAGCACAGATTTCTTTAGTTTTAACTCTAGAGTTTACATAAACAATTGCTGGTGCTTTGGTTTTAGTAAAAATCTGGTGCAGTTTACGGAGTTTATCATCCGTCTTAAAAATTTGATACGCTAGATTTTCTCTGTAAAAAGATTTCTTAAAAACCGTAGGATTTTCTATGCCTAAAGAAACTATAATATCATCTATAACTTTTTTGGTAGCTGTTGCAGTTAAAGCAATAATATTTGTTGTTGGGTGTAGTTCTTTTAAAATAGCAATATGTTGATAAGAAGGGCGAAAATCGTGTCCCCACTCAGAAATACAATGAGCTTCATCAATTGCAATTAAATTTACATCTAATTGCTTTATTTTTTCTTGAATAAAGCGAGATTGTAAACGTTCGGGAGAAACATATAAAAATTTTGTTTTTCCGAAACGGATATTATCAAATAGTGTAATAATATCATCTTGGGAGCTTCCCGAAGGAATTACGGTAGCTTTTATGCCTTTAGCAACAAGACTTTCTACTTGGTCTTGCATTAATGCTATTAATGGCGAAATAACAATACAAACACCATCATTTATTAAAGCGGGAATTTGAAAACAAATAGATTTACCACCACCTGTGGGTAATAAAGTGATGGTATCTTTTTTTCTAATACGGCAGCTATAATTTCTTGCTGAGGAGCTCTAAAAGAACTGTGACCCCAGTAATGTTTTAATATGTTTGTAGATTCTTCATACATCGTTTTATAACGATTGTAAAATAAAATCGCAGCGTTTTTTTATGGTATCAAAAGGAACATCTATAATTTCATATCCTATTTCTTGATATGCTTCTTTTAAATAGGTATCAATCTCTACAGCCTGTTCGTAGGTTTCGTAGCGCTCGTTGTCCGATTTATAAATTTTCTCCCAAGGGGCACACATAAACACTTTTGTATATAAGTATTTATTGCTTTTTTCTTTATAGATAGGCGGATACTCACTTGCTAAATAATTCATATACGCATGTACATCAGGAATTCCTCTGTCGAAAAACACAATATCATTTGGGCATTTTTCAGCTTCTAAATATTGCTGTTCTCTACCTTCTAATAGCATTTGACTAAAAAGTAAAGGCTGTTCTAAAAACAATTGATCTATTCCTTCTTTTTGAGCTTTTAAGGTAACTTCTCTCGAAATTTCTGGCATACAATGATACCCACGTTTTATAAACTCTCTTAAAATTGAAGATTTGCCTGTTCCGGGTCCTCCTATTAAAACTATTTTTTGTTGCATGGTGCAAAAATATAAGTTTCAAATTATAAATGTAATAAATAGTGTAATTTTGTCATTCATTTTTAAGATTATCTTATATACACGATAATTATTATCAGAAAAAGTTTAATAAAGCAATATGTCAGATAGAGAAGCATTTTATATCAAGTTAAAAGGTCAGTTAGAAGATACAACAACATTTCCTAGTAAATATTTATATAAATTTATTGTGCCAACAGATGGAAATCAGGTAGAAGAGGTAAAGAATTTATTTAATAAAGGAGGTGCTGTTATTGAAACAAAAAAATCTAAAACAGGTAAATACAACAGTCTTTCTATTTTTTTAAATGTAAAAAGCGCAGAGGAAGTAATTGCGTATTATAAAAAAGCAGATGTTATAAAGGGGATAATTTCATTATAAAATGAGTAAGTTTTTTTCGTTTTTTTTCGTTTTGGTTATAATTAACAATTCTTTTGCTCAAAAAGACAAAGAATTGTTTAGTATAAATAATTCGCCAGTAATGGTTTCGGAATTTAAACAAGTCTATGAAAAAAACTTAGGAATTATAGTTGATAAAGAATCTAAAAATATAGATAGTTACCTAAAGCTATATATTAATTATAAGCTAAAAGTTAAGGAAGCTTATATTTTAAAATTAGATACTTTAAAAAGTTACAAAAGGGAATTAGAAGTTTATAAAAATCAGTTAATAGCTCCTTATTTACTAGATGAAGCGTTTTTATCAAAACTAATAAAAGACGCGTATTATCGTAAAATAAATGAAGTTAAAGCAAGCCATATATTAATTAAGTTTCCTAAAAATGGTATCAAATTTGATACACTAATGCTTTATAAAAGAATTGAAGAAGTTAGAAATAGGATTTTAAACGGAGATTCTTTTGAGAAAGTAGCAAAAGAAGTTTCAGAAGATCCATCGGTTAAGATTAATGGAGGTGATTTAGGTTATTTTTCTGTATTTTCAATGTTGTACCCGTTTGAGGAAGCGGCTTATAAAACTCCCTTAAATCAAGTTTCTAAGCCTTTTAAAACAAAATACGGCTACCATATTTTAAAAGTTACTGGGAAGAGACTTTCTAAAGGATCGTTTGATGTTGCTCATATTTTGGTCAAAAATTCAAGTAATAGTAAAGAAAAGATAGATTCACTTTATAAAAAACTTAAATTTGGTAGTTCTTTTAATGTGGTTGCTAAAAAATACTCTGAAGACAATGCAACTGCTTTTTTAGGAGGGAATTTACCTAGGTTTGGTACAGGTGATATGGTGTCCGTTTTTGAAAACAAGGTTTTAGAAATTAAAAAATTAGGCGATTATACAAAACCTTTTAAAACCAAATTTGGATGGCATATTGTTAAGCTCATAAAAAATCATCCTCTAGGTTCTTTTGATGAACTAAAAGAGGAGTTAACTAAAAAAGTTAGAAACTCTAGTAGAGCAACTTTATCAAAACAAGTAGTTTTAAGTAGGTTGAAGAAAGAGTACAAAATTAAAGAGTCAGAAAAAGCATTAGCTGTTTTTTTAGTGTCAGAAAATGATGAAATTAATCAAGATAACCTGAACAGTGTTTTATTCACGATTAATAAAAAGAAAATATATCAAAAGTCGTTTTATAATTATCGTAAAAAGAATAAAAGTACACCAATTAAAAGGGGGTACCAAGATTATAAAGATAGCGAGGTATTAACATATTTTAAAAATGATTTATTAAATACAAAACCTGAGTTTAAGCAGGCTTTTTTAGAATACAAAGAAGGATTGCTTTTGTTTGAATTATTACAAGAAAAAATATGGAATACATCTTTAAATGATACTATTGGTTTAAAAGCGTTTTATAAATTAAATAAATCAAAATATAAAAACAAATCATTTACTGAAGTAAGAGGATATGTAATTACTGATTATCAAAAACAGCTAGAAGCAGACTGGGTAAAAGAGCTACGAGAAAAAAATAAAATAGAAATAAAAGAAAAAGAATTACAAAAGTTTAAAAAAATATACAATCAATAAAAAGTGAAGAAAATAATCCTTTTATTAATAATAATACTTGTTGTTTCATGTGATTTTTTTAGTTTAAAAACTAAAAGAGTAGAACAGCATAGGCCTATTGCTACCGTTTATAATAAAAACCTTTACAAGAAAGATATTGCTGATTTAATTCCCAAAGGTATTACCAAAAAAGATAGTATGGTAATCATAAAAGGCCTTATAAATTCTTGGGCAAAGAAAGAATTATTACTAGCAAAAGCAGAAGAAAATATATCTGGTGTTAATAGTGGTAAGATAGAAAAATTAGTAAATAATTATAAGAAGAGTTTATATATAAATGGCTACAAAGAGCGTTTAATAAAACAGCAATTAGATACGGTTGTAAATCAAGAAGAAATAGAGTTGTATTATCAAAAAAATAAAGAAAACTTCAAGTTAAGCGAAGAACTTTTGCAATTTGAGTATATTCATTTTGGTAAAGATTTTTTAGATAAAGAAGAAACCATAAAAAACTTTAAATCTTCAGATGAAGTAGAGCGAGAAGATTTAGAAAGATATTTATTAAACTTTAAATCTTATAGGCTACAAGATTCAACTTGGGTACCATTTTCTTATTTACAGAAAAAAGTTCCGGCTCTTGAGTCAAAAACTGATCAAAAACTGTTAAAAATATCTAAATACATACAAAAAGAAGATAGTTTAGGAGTATATTTGGTCGCTGTAAAAAATATGTTGCCAAAAAATGCAACAGCACCTTTGTTATTTGTAAGTCCGAGGATAAAACAAATAATTTTACACAAACGAAAATTAGAATTAATTAGAGAGATAGAAAAAACGTTGATAAATGATGCAATTCAAAACAAAAACTTTAAAGAATACTAGTATTTTATTTACCTTTTTCTTAGCTAGTTTAGGTGCCATAAATGCACAAGAAACTAAAATAGATGGCGTAGCAGTAGTTATTGGTAAAAATATTGTTTTAGATTCGGATATAGATAAATTTAAGCAAGAAGTTGAGCAAAGAAGCGAGGGTAAGATTACGATTTCTAATTGTGAAATGTTAGAAGACTTAATGGAACAAAAATTGCTTGCCCATCATGCAGTTATTGATAGTGTTGTTGTTACGCAATCAGATATTGATAGTAAAGTAGCAAGAAGTATAGCTTACTTTACTAATGAGTATGGTAGTGAAGAAAAAGTGGTTAAAGCATATGGTTTTAATGATATTGAAGATTTAAAGAAAGAATTGGAAAGAGTACAAAAAGAAAATCTTCTTATCGAAAAAGAACAGCAAAAAATTACGCAAGATATTGATGTTACTCCAGAAGAAATACGAGTTTATTTTAAAGGATTGGCAGATAAAGAAGAATTACCAGAAATACCAGCAGAGGTAGAGATAGCTCAATTAGTTTTAAAAGCAGAACCAACTAAAGAAGAAATCGAACGTATTATTAACAAGCTTAATGAAATTAAAAAACAAGTTGAAGGAGGCGCAAGTTTTAAGTTAAAAGCAATTATAAATTCAGACGATCCTAGTGCTGCACAAAATAGCGGTAATATGGGAGTAATTACAAAAGAAACTGGTTTTGTAAAAGAATTTAAAGAAGTAGCTTTTTCATTAGAAGAAGGTCAAATTTCAGAGCCATTTAAATCTCCTTTCGGATACCATATTGTTTTATTAAATAAAATAAGAGGTAATGGTCGTGATGTTTCTCATATATTAATGCAACCAGAAATTTCTGATGCTAAATTAAATGAAACAAAACAAGCTATCGAAAAGATTGTTAAAGATGTAAAAGATGGTACGATAACTTTTGAAGAAGCTGTAAAAGAGTATTCAGAAGAAGAGGAAACAAAAAATAATGGAGGTTTGTTAATAAACCCATATACACAAGAAACTACTTTTGAGTTAACAAGAATGGCACCAGATTTATTTGGTAGAATTAGTGAACTTAATAAAAGAGATTTGTCTGATGTTTTTTACGATGAAACTCGTGAAGGTGAAAAAATGTATAAAGTAATCTTATTGAAAGATAAAACGGAAACACATACAGCCGACCTTGTAGAAGATTATGTAAGAATGCAACAGTTTGCATTAGCAAAGAAAAAAGAAGAAACAATAGCAAAGTGGACTAAAGAGAAAATTCAAGAAACGTATATAAAATTAGGAAGCGATTATAAAGATTGTACTTTCGAAAAAGATTGGAAAAAAGAAAACAAATAAGAACTAATAATTTTAGTATATTGTGATTCCCGCGTTAAGCGGGAATCTTATTTTATAATAGTTTGTAAATTAAGATTTTTTGAAAAAGAACATTTAAAATTTAATTCATGTCAGACGTTACTGCTGTAAACAATTTAGTAAAAAAGTTTAGTCAATTACAACAAGAAATAGGTAAGGTTATAATTGGGCAGCAAGAGGCTGTAAATTATACCTTATTGTCTGTTCTTTGCGGAGGTCATTCTCTTTTAATAGGAGTGCCCGGTTTAGCAAAAACTTTGCTAGTAAATACCATTTCTGATGTATTAGGTTTGCAATTTAGCCGTATTCAGTTTACACCCGATTTAATGCCTTCGGATATTTTAGGAAGTGAAATTTTAGATGAAAACCGTCAGTTTAAATTTATAAAAGGACCCATTTTTTCTAATATTATTCTAGCGGATGAAATTAACCGTACGCCACCTAAAACACAAGCAGCTTTGTTAGAAGCAATGCAAGAAAAATCGGTTACTATTTCGGGTAATCATTACAAGCTAGATTTACCTTTTTTTGTGTTAGCGACACAAAACCCTATTGAACAAGAAGGAACGTATCCTTTACCAGAAGCACAGTTAGATAGGTTTATGTTTTCTATTCATTTAGAATATCCAACATTTGAAGAAGAGGTTGAAGTTGTAAAAAGCACCACATCAACAATTAGCCAAAAGGTAACTTCAATTTTATCATCACAAGAAATTATAGAATTGCAAAAGTTGATTAGAAGAATACCTGTAGCTGATAATGTAGTAGAATATGCAGTTGGATTAGTCGGAAAAACACGTCCGAAATCAGATAAATCAACAGAACTAATTAAAAAATATATCGATTGGGGTGCAGGACCAAGAGCTTCACAAAACTTAATTTTAGCAGCAAAAGCGCATGCAGCGATAAACGGAAAATTCTCTCCAGATATTGAAGATGTTCAAGCAGTTGCTATTCCGATATTATCACACAGAATCGTTAAAAATTATAAGGCGGAAGCTGAAGGAATCACAATTAAAGAAATTATTAAATCATTATTTTAATGAAGAAATTACTTGTATTTAGTGTGTTGTTTTTAGCTATAATAATTTCTTGTAAAAGAGAAGTAGTTACAGTTAATGTATCAGAAGAAATAGAGAAAAAAGAGATTTTAGCAATAATGAAAACTCAAGAAGAAGCGTGGTCTAATCACGATTTAGAAGGTTTTATGCAAGGGTATTGGAAAAGTGATTCTTTAAAGTTTTACGGAAGTAATGGAATTACTTTTGGCTGGGATAAAACCTTAGCGAATTATAAAAAAGGATACCCAACAAAAGACCATTCCGGCGAGCTTAAGTTTAAAGTTAATGATATTTCAAAGATAAATAACGATGCTTATTTTGTAATGGGAGCATATCACTTAACAAGAAAAGTAGGCAATGCAAACGGAGTGTTTATGATTATTTTTAAAAAGATAAATGGTGAATGGAAAATTATAGCAGATACTTCGTGTTAAGAAGTTAAATACTTTAAAAATCAAAAAAAGAGGCAATTTCAATTGAAATTGCCTCTTTTTTATGACGCAAAAATATTTTTTATGAAAACATCTTTGCTACTTTTTCAGCTTTTCTACTTTCGCTATAATCGTAAAAACCTTCACCAGATTTACTTCCTAATTTACCAGCATTTACCATGTTTACTAGTAAAGGACAAGGAGCATATTTAGGATTTTTAAATCCGTCGTACATTACGTTTAAAATCGACAAACAAACATCTAATCCAATAAAGTCAGCTAATTGTAAAGGTCCCATTGGGTGCGCCATACCTAATTTCATTACCGTATCAATTTCAGCAACACCAGCAACACCGTTGTATAATGTTTCGATAGATTCGTTAATCATTGGCATTAAAATACGGTTGGCTACAAAGCCAGGGTAATCATTTACTTCAACAGGTATTTTACCTATTTTTTTAGTTAAATCAACCGTAAAATTCATTACTTCATCCGTAGTATTATAGCCTCTAATAATTTCAACCAATTTCATGATTGGCACCGGATTCATGAAATGCATTCCAATTACTTTCTCGGGTCTATTAGTAACTGCAGCGATTTGTGTGATAGAAATAGAAGAAGTATTGGTAGCCAAAATGGTATCTTCAGGACAAACTTCATCTAAGTTTTTAAATATTTTTAATTTTAAATCTACATTTTCAGTAGCAGCTTCAACAACTAAACTAGCGTATTGAACACCTTCTTTAATAGATGTATAGGTAGAGATGTTACCTAAAGTTGTATTTTTATCTTCTTCAGATATTTTTTCTTTAACAACCATTCTATCTAAATTCTTAGTAATAGTTGCTAAACCTTTGTCTAAGGCAGCTTGCGATATATCAATAAGTTGAACGTTGTATCCAAATTGAGCAAATGTATGCGCAATTCCGTTACCCATAGTTCCTGCTCCAATTACAGCGATATTTTTCATTTTTTTGTGTTTTATTATTTTTTAAAGCAATCAATAATCATATGAGCAACACGTAAAGCTTCGGTTCCTTGACTTAATGATACGATTGGTGTTGTGTTATTGTTTATTGCATCAGCAAATGATTCTAACTCGTCTAAAATAGCATTGTTTTCAACGACCTCAGGATTATCAAAATAAATTTGTTTTTTAACTCCTTCAGCATTTTGAAGTATCATTGCAAATTCATCAGGATTTTTAGGAACATCTTTCATTTTAACGACTTCTGATTTTTTTTCTAAGAAATCGACAGAAATATAGGCATCCTTTTGAAAAAAGCGACTTTTACGCATGTTTTTCATCGAAATTCTACTAGAAGTTAAGTTTGCAACACATCCATTTTCAAACTCAATACGAGCATTGGCAATATCTGGCGTGTCAGAAATAACTGAAACTCCGCTTGCATGTACTTTTTTTACTTTAGACTTTACTACGGATAAAATAATATCAATATCATGAATCATTAAATCCAAAACAACAGGTACATCAGTTCCTCTAGGATTAAATTCGGCTAATCTATGTGTTTCGATAAACATTGGTGTGTCTATCATATCTTTTACAGCAGTAAAAGCAGGGTTGAAACGCTCTACATGACCAACTTGACCACGAATATGGTTTTGACTAGCTAAAGTTCTAATAGCTTCAGCTTCTTGTAAAGTGTTTGTAATTGGTTTTTCAATAAAAATGTGTTTTCCTTTTTCAATTGCTTGTTTGGCACAATCAAAGTGAGATAATGTTGGTGTAACAATGTCTACAACATCTACAGCATCTATTAACTCATCAACAGAGTCAAATAATTTATATCCAAATTCTTTTGCTACTTTTTTAGCATTTTCAGTATAAGAATCGTAAAATCCTACCAATTCATATTTTTCGGATTGTTGTAACAAACGCAAGTGAATTTTACCTAAATGACCTGCACCTAAAACTCCAGCTTTTAACATAGTATGTTTAATTTTGTATGGTCATTTTTAATAAAAGAAGTAGTTCTTACAAGAAGATTACTTAACAATTTAATCTATAAATGCCATTGTTTTTAACCTATTTTGCTTTTCTGTTTTCACTAGAAAAGCAATGCAAACAAAGATACACTTTTATACAGATTTATTACTATTTTTGAATTGTTGAAATTTTACCATTTGTGATAGATACTACCAAACACCAAGGACTTAGAAATCAATTAGCTATTGTTTTACAAACAAAGGGGATTGAAGATGAAAACGTGTTAAACGCCATACGAAAAATACCGAGACATCTTTTTATAGATAGCAGTTTCGAGGCACACGCATATCAAAATAAAGCATTTCCTATTGCTGCAGATCAAACAATTTCTCATCCTTATACAGTTGCATTTCAGTCTCAGGTTTTAAAAATAAAACCAGGAGATAAAGTTTTAGAAATAGGAACAGGATCAGGGTATCAAACAGCTGTTTTATTAGAGTTAAAGGCAGAGGTTTTTACCATAGAACGACAACATGAGTTGTTTAAAAGAACGTCAAGATTTTTACCTAAAATAGGATATCGTCCAAAACGATTTATTTTTGGTGACGGTTATAAAGGATTGCCAGAAGAGGCTCTTTTTGATCAAATTATTGTTACAGCAGGAGCTCCGTTTGTGCCAAAAGCTTTATTAGGACAAATAAAAGTAGGAGGTAAGTTGTTGATTCCCGTGGGAGATAAAGAGCAAATAATGACTTTATTTGTAAGAAAATCACCAAAAGAATTTGAGAAATATGAATTGGGTGATTTTAAATTCGTACCAATGTTAGAAGAAAAAAACTAAAAAATCCGCCTAAGAAAAGCGGATTTATTGAATTTGAATAAAAAGAAACACCAAGTTACTCAGCTATTTCTGTTGCATCGGCAACAATAATTTCCGATTGATGTTGGTTTTGTTTTGTTTGATTATTTTTTGCTAAACCACAAGGATTTGTACTTCCGCAAGAAGAAAAACCTATTAAACTAACGACACAAATTGCAATAAATACTACTTTTTTCATTTTTGTTGTTTTATAAAAATCAAATATACATATTTCTAATTAACTCACCAGAGTCTTTCTTCGAATCAATAACGTTAAACCCAATCATTTTATTTTGTATTTGGGTAATTAAATCTTCAGAGATAGGTTTACCGTCATTCCATTCGGTTATAGATAACCATTCTTGAATGTCTTCTATCTTCTGTTCGTATCTGTGTGCCAAAGTTTCATCTATATTATGAATGTCTTTAAAATCATCAGTACAATTATTAATGATATTTAAAACATTTTTAACTTCTTCAAAATTATTTTCTAAAACTTCGTTGCGAACTGCCACTACAAAACATGGCCAAGGTGTAGGGCAATCTCCTAGGCGTCTAAAAGTATTGTTATCTACTAACGGCTTTGTGGTAAAATGCTCCCACATAAAGTAATCTGCATCTCCCTTCGTTAGTGCATTAATACCACCTTGTAGGTCGCCAACAACTTTAAACTTTAGGTTATCAATATCCCAACCGTTATTGTGTGCGTTTACGATTGCCATTAAATGAGAACCAGATCCAAAACGGCTAATTGCTACAGTGGCATTTTCTAAATCAGCTATTTTTTTAAATTTTGATTTATCACCAACATGAATTCCCCATATTAAAGGACTCTTAACAAAGGTTTGTGTTATTTTAGAAGGATTACCATTAATGATATCTTTAATAATTCCTTCGGTTAATACAATAGCAATATCTACTTCGCCAGAGCGTAGGGCTTTGCACATTTGCCCTGTACCACCAGGAAAATCTTGCCAACGTAAATTAATACCTTGGTTTGTAAATTCTTTATTTTTTAAAGTAATATACCAAGGATAATTAAAGTGTTCTGGTACACCACCTACTTTTAAGTTTAGCATTATCCTACTAATTTATCTAATGTATATGTAATTAAATCGGCCACCACTTTACCAGGGTCTTCACTAAAAGTACCATTAGCTCTGTTTGCAATTATAGCATTCATAGAGGCCGCATTATGGCCTAATAATTTTGATAGACCATAAATAGCAGAAGTTTCCATTTCTAAATTGGTAATTCTGTTTTCATTATGGTTAAAGCTATCTATTTTTCTATTTAAATCTCCATCTTGTAAAGGTAAACGTAAAATACGACCTTGTGGCCCATAAAAACCTCCAGCGGTAGCTGTGATTCCTTTAAAAACGATACCAGACATTAATTTATCTTCTAAGCTTTTTCCGTTTGAAACAACCAGTGGATATGATTTTTTAGTGCTCCAGTTAGTTTGCGCAATAAAAGCTTGCTCAATTTCTGGATGCGCTATTTCTGCTGTTTGATATGATAACAACATTCCGTTTAAATCGATCGCATGAGAACTTAATAAGAAACTATTTACAGGAATATCAGCTTGTAAAGAGCCCGAAGTTCCGATACGTGTAATATTTAATTGCGTATGTGTTTCTTTTATTTTACGTGTTTTTAAATCGATGTTAACCAAAGCATCTAATTCATTTAAAACAATATCAATATTATCAGGACCAATTCCGGTAGAAACCACGGTTAAGCGTTTTCCTTTATAGGTTCCTGTAGTTGTTTTAAATTCACGTTTTTGAGTTGTAAACTCAATGGTGTCAAAATGTTGTGAAACTTTATCTACACGATATTGATCGCCAACAAAAATAATATCGTTAGCTAGGTGTTCTGGTCTTAAATTTAGATGATATATGCTTCCATCAGGATTTAAGATAAGCTCAGAATTTTGAATATTCATTTATGATGTGATTTTTAGCAGCTTATTTGTAGTGTTTACATATAAGTAGCTGTATTTTTTAGCCCCGCCAAGATACGAAAAATCAGAACGTATTTTGCCATAATAATTTGTTTGTTGATGCAATACTTTTTTACCTATTTTACTTAGTTTAATAGGATTAAAAGAAGTGAACATGTTTTTTAATTGATCAATTTTATTAAAATATTGAGAATCGGCAAATCCGTAGTTTTCTTGGTTGATTAATAGCTTGTTAACCAATTGTGTTTTACTTTCAAATTGATTGTTGTTTGCCGTTTTTAAAATACTATTTTCAATATGATTTAAACCATTTTCAATTGATGGAAAGCGAAGTAAATGGTTTTTTATGGCTTCTTCTAAGTAGCTAAAAGTATTATTTTTGTCGAGTTTATAAATGTTTTCTAACTGTAACGGACTATCAGAACAATATAATTGCCAAATATAATCGGCATATTCAATGTCATCTTTCGTTAAGGTAATCTTGTTTTTATAGTGTTCTTGTAGTTGATTTTTTGAGAGTTCTGATAAGCTTACTAACTTTTTTTGAGTATTTATTTTTCCGCTACAAACTAATGATATTTGTCGTCCTTTTCGGTAATGTTTTAACCAGCTAATTACAGCAAGCATGTTTACTTGACAAAATAAATCATGCTCAAACCAGAGTATAATTTCGTCTTGAGCTTTTTCGTTACAAAGGTTGCGATATTCTTTTAAAGTATTATCGATAAACTTTTGTTTTGAAACTTTATAAGATGTTTTTAGAAACTCGAAACGTATTTTCCAGAAACTTTCACTACCAACATCGGCAGTAGTTTTTCCTTCACATAGCATTTCTCGCCATGTAATAACTTTACCTTCAAAGTTTAATTCTTCAAGTCTTTTAGTAGTAAAGTCTCCGTTTGTAATATGTAATTTAGGGGAAATCATATTTAATGGGATTTTAGTTGAGTATTTAATTTTCTATATAATAACGCTCATTTGATAACGTTATTGTTAATTGGTTGATTTTTTAATACTTAGCTAATATAAAAGCAAAAAAGTCAAGAATTTAAATTCTTGACTTTTTTTTGCTTTTAACCTCCAACGCGTTTTACATTAAAGCCTTTATCTTTTAAAATTTGCATTATTTTATCACGATAATCTCCCTGAATAATTATTTTATCGTCTTTAAAACTGCCACCAACACTTAGCGTTGTTTTAATTTCTTTTGCTAATTTTTTAAAATCTTTCGTAGCACCAGTATAACCATCTAAAATTGTAATAGGTTTTCCTTTGCGTTTCTCATATTTACAAAGTATTGGATCCTCTTGTAACCAAATTTCTGATTTCTCTTCTTTTTTTACTTCCGTTTCTTTATGTTCTGGAAATAAATTTTTTAATTGATCGTGTAAATCCATTGTACTATTTTTTCAACCCTAATTCACGTAAACGCTCATCTAAAAATTCACCAGCAGTAATATCATCAAATTTCTTCGGGTTGTTTTCGTCGATACAATTTTCTAAAACATCTAATTTCATTTCAGAAATAGGGTGCATAAAAAACGGAATTGAGTATCGAGAAGTTCCCCAAGATTCTTTTGGCGGATTGGTAACTCGGTGAATAGTCGATTTTAATTTATTGTTACTGTGACGTGATAGCATATCGCCAACATTTATCATTAATTCATCAGGTTGTGCAACAGCATCAATCCAATCTCCTTTATGATTTTGAACTTGTAATCCTTTTCCTTGAGCACCCATTAATAAAGTAATTAAATTAATGTCTCCATGGGCAGCAGCTCTTTCAGCTCCTTTAGGCTCTGATTGAATAGGAGGATAGTGGATAGGGCGTAAAATACTATTCCCATTCTTTATATACTCATCAAAGTAAGTTTCTTCTAAATCTAAGTGTAATGCTAAAGAACGTAACACGTATTTTGCTGTTTTTTCTAACATTTGATAGGTTTGTTTACCTACTTCGTTAAATTTTGCAAGTTCCTCAACCGTTACATTATCAGGATATTCGTTTGCATATTTAGAAGCAGCATCTACATATTGTCCAAAATGCCAGAATTCTTTTAAATCTCCTTCTTTTTTTCCTTTAGCACTTTCTTTACCAAAAGATACATAACCTCTTTGGCCGCCAATACCTGGAATTTCATACTTTTCTTTTACTTTTGTAGGTAAGTCGAAAAAGTTTTTTATTTCAGTATATAAATTATCAACTAATTCATCGTCTAAGAAATGACCTTTTAAAGCCACAAACCCTATATTCTCATAAGCGTCACCAATTTCATTGATGAATTTTTGTTTTCTGCTTTTATCATCAGATAAAAAGTCTGCTAAATTTACGCTTGGAATTTTATTCATTGTTAATAAGTTTAATTATTCAGAGTGTAAAGTTAATGAAATCAACTGTAAGCTCTAAAATTACTTATTAACAAAAGGTATTAAATATGAGATTGTGTAATTGAAGCCAAAACCAGTATTGCTTTCGAATACGCGATTAAAACCTGGAGCATACAAGGTTTTAAAGTTCTTCTGATCATCTAAACTTAGCATTATTTTATAAGAAAAGCCTGCGCTTAAAAATAAATTTTTAAAAGTCTCAACCTTTATACCTAATTGAAATTCAGTCCAATGAGCAGTTAAACCTGTTTCTGTAATAGGAGTTTCAATAGTGTTAGACGGAAAATAAGTGCTTCCTACATTTGATTGATAGCTGTTTAAAGTCTGATCGAAAAGAGCAAAACCATAACGCATACCTACATAAATTTCGTTATTCATGTCTAACCAGTTTTGGTAGGCATTAAAATTTGCACCAAGTCTTATAAAGCTTCCTTTTGATGTTGATTTAGTAAAGTCTTCAAAGGTTATTTCCTCTTCATAGCCAAGCTCGGTAGCTAGATACCATTTTTTAGAAACACGATAATCAGCTACTAATTCTAACCCGCTATAACTTTTATCAACGATTGCTAATACAGGTCGGCTAATATCAACACCTAAACGTAATCCGTAACCAGTTTTATATGTTATACTATCTTTTTTCGCTTCTGATATTTCTTTTTTTTGTGAATACCCATTTGCATAAATAACAATCAAACAGAGACTAATAATATACTTGTACATGCGCGTTTGTTTGATTATTAATATTTGAAATTGTTGAAGTAGATAAATTATTTATCCAACCTGTGTGTTCTAGATTTACATCTTTAAATACAACTCTAAAACCACAAGAACGAGAAATATAATCATCTTCAGAATCATATTTTATAGTAAGTGTTGCTGTTTGGTTTGTAGCTTTACTACCATCAATATTATTCATTTTAAGTGTGTAAACAGTTTCTTCAGATAAAGAATTTAACGGAATAGCAATACTATCTGTAGTTCTATTTGTAAAAAGGCTGTCTGTTTTTCCTTGGGCTATTATAGAAAAACGTTCCACTTGTTTTAGTTGAAATACATCGTCTTTATCATAAAAGCGTAAAACTAAATTAGGTGTTATAGAATCTTGAACACAGAAATCATCCTTTTCACAAGATGAAATTCCTATCAAACAAATAAATATAATAAAGAGGTATTTTTTCATTTAAGATTTATTTTTCAAATAAAACAACGGTTTCTATATGTGCTGTATGCGGAAACTGATCTACTAAACTAATTTTTTTAATAAAGTAACCTGCCTGCATTAGTTGTTCCGTATCACGTGCTTGCGTTGCTGGGTTACAAGATACATAAACCATTCTATCTGCATTTAAGTTGATGATTTTGGTTAATGTTTTCGGAGCAATACCTGCACGAGCTGGATCTAAGATAATTGTTCTAATTTTATTCTGATATTGTGGGTGTTCTTTTAAGAATTTACCAACATCGGCAGCATAAAATTGTAAACCTTCTATGTTGTTTCGCTTTGCATTTTTCTTAGCATCTTCAATTGCAGATGCAACAATATCTACACCAACTATTTTTGCATTTTCGCTTCTTGATGCTAAAATTTGACCAATAGTTCCGGTACCACAAAAAAGATCCATTACCACAGTATTGTCTATAGCCTCTTTATTTTCTAAAGCATAATCAACAACTTTTGTGTATAATTTTTCGGCAGATTTAGGGTTTGTTTGAAAGAAGCTTTTCATACTAATTTCAAAATTTAAACCTAATAATTCTTCTACAATTTTATCTTTTCCTGTAACCAATTCTATACTTCCAGATGTAGCAATTGTTCTATCACCAACTTCATCATTTATAGTATGTAATAAACCGGCTAAACGATCACCAAAAATATCTTTTAACAATGCAACAAACGCTTGCATATCAAATTTAGGTAAGTCGTAAGATGTGGTTACTAAATTAAATAATAACTCGTTTGTTTTGTAAGATTTACGAACTACAAAATACCTAAAGAAACCTTCTTTTTTTGGGCCGTGCCAAGGAGCTAAACCGGTTTTTTCACAGTATTCTCGAATTACCTTTAAATTATCCTCAACTTGAGCGTCAAATAATCCAGAATCTTTATCTAAATTATCTCCCATCCACCAAACACCGCGACGTTTAAATCCTAAGGTAAAAAAGTCAGCATCTGTTTTATTTTCTCTGTCGTAACCAATAGCCGAAAAACCATACTCCATTTTATTTCGATAATGAAATACATTTGGTGAAGTAATAAATTCATCAAACAAGTCCTCAATATTTTCAACTTTCCCTATTCTTTGAAATAAGGATAAGGTGCTTTCTTTTTTATATTGATGTTGTAAATCGATTGGTAATTGAATATACGGAGCACCAGGAATGTCTTGAAACGGAACTTCAACTTCATTTTCAGAAGGTTCTAAAACATCAATTAATTTTGCTTCGGCATATTTTTTACTCGATTTACCAATTTGAGCTTTTACTAATTGCCCTGGTAATGTGTTAGGAACAAAAACAACAAAGCTTCCTTCTTCAGAATGAATTCTCGCAATTCCTTTTCCGCCGAAGGCATAATCTTCAATTTTTAATTCTAAAACTTGATTTTTTTTAACAAACTTATTTCGTTCTCTACGTGGCATTGTAAACTATAATTTATGGATTGCAAAATTATGAAAAGATATGGTTTGTTGATACAAAAAAGACTACTCATTTGAGTAGTCTTTTTTATGAAAGAAATATGTTGTTTAATTTCCTGCTTCTTTTTTGGCTTCTTTAACCATTTTTTCATTTGCTAAAATAGCAAACTCTACACGTCTGTTTTTACTTCTACCTTCAGATGTTTCGTTAGAAGCAATAGGGTCTTGAATACCTAAACCTTTTGTTTCGAATCTTGTGATGTCAATTCCCATTTGCGATAAATAGTTTTTTACAGAGCTAGCTCTTCTTGCAGAAAGCGCTTGGTTATATTCTGCTTTACCAGTAATATCTGTATAACCATAAATAACAATGTTTGTGTTTTTATAGTTGTTAAAAACAGGTACTAATTTATTTAGGTTCGCTTTAGCCGTTGTAGTTAAAGTAGATTGATTTGTGTTAAATCTAACCGAATTTTCACCTAAAGTTAACATAATACCCTCACCAACTCTTTCTACTTCAGCACCAGGTAATGCTTCTTCAATTTCACGTGCTTGCTTATCCATTTTGTTACCGATAACTCCACCTGCAACTCCACCAATAACACCACCTAATACGGCTCCTAATTCAGAGTTTTTTCCGTTTCCTACATTATTACCAAGAACAGCACCTAAAAGAGCACCTGCTGTTGTACCTATAGCCGCTCCTTTTTGAGTGTTGTTAGCATTTTTGATTGAATTACAAGATGTAATTGTACTACTAGCTATAACTAATGCGAATAAACTGTATATAATTGTTTTTTTCATAATATGTTTTTTAATTACTTTCTTTGAAATGAATATGTTATGTTTTTAATCTCGCTAGCGACATTAATTTTATCAACTAAATCGAAACTTGTTTCTGTTACATTATTAATACTTAACACAAAACCAGTGTTAACTTTTTTTGACTTGTGGTCATTAATTATTTTTAAAACAAATTCACCACTTTTATTAATATACCAAGTTATTGGAGAATTAAATTCTCTACAAGAAGTAGCTGGATTATTAAGACTCATTTGACCTTTATTGTTATTAGAAACAAAGCTCCAGTTACTGCCAATAAAACATTTAGAATCTTCTATATTAAATGAATTTACTTTTAAATAGTCTGAACCAGGAAAGTTAACTGAAGTCATTATCCAATCTCCTTTAAGCATTCGCTCCGTTTTTCCATCTAACTTAGTATTTACGACTGAAGTAGATTTACAGCTAATAAATAGCACTGAAGCTACTAAAATTGTTAAAATTTTTTTCATGTTCTGTGTTTTTAAATATGTTACAAATTTAAAGCTACTTTATTGTTATCAGTGATTCATCTAAAATTAACTTTAACTCATTTAAGATACTTTGATTCTTGTAAAGTCGCTAAAATTTAATAGTTTTGTTTTTTAGGGATGATTTCTTTCCCACGCTGCTTTTTCAAAGTTTATAAATATAAGGTTATACAATACTATTGAAAGAATAAAGGTAGAACAGGAATAGTTTTTTATGAATTAAAAATTATTTTAAAAATGGCTGTTTTAGACCAATTAACTTCGCAACAAGCGATTGAATTAGAGAGTAAATACGGAGCACATAACTACCACCCGTTACCAGTAGTACTTAGTAAAGGTGAAGGTGTACATGTATGGGATGTTGAAGGTAAAAAGTATTACGACTTCTTATCTGCATATTCTGCAGTAAACCAAGGACATTGTCATCCAAGAATTGTTGGAGCAATGGTAGAGCAAGCAAAAACATTAACCTTAACTTCTCGTGCATTTTATAACGACATGTTAGGTAAATATGAAAAATTTGCTACCGAACTTTTTGGTTTCGATAAATTATTGCCAATGAATACAGGTGCAGAAGCGGTAGAAACTGCTTTGAAATTATGTAGAAAGTGGGCATATGAAGTAAAAGGTATTAATGAAAATGATGCACAAATAGTAGTTTGTGAAAATAACTTTCACGGGCGTACAACAACTATCATCTCTTTTTCTAATGACCCTGTAGCGCGTAAGAACTTTGGACCTTACACAGATGGGTTTATTAAAATAGAATATGATAACTTAAAAGCTTTAGAAGAAGTTTTAGAAAGTGATAAAAATATTGCAGGTTTCTTAGTAGAGCCAATTCAAGGTGAAGCAGGTGTATATGTGCCAACCGAAGGATATTTAGCAGCAGCAAAAGCATTATGTGTTAAGCATAATGTGCTTTTTATTGCTGATGAAGTACAAACAGGAATTGCAAGAACAGGTCGTTTATTGGCTACTTGTGGTAATTGTTCATGTGGAGATAAAAATTGTTCTGGTGAACCAGAAATAAAAGCGGATATTTTAATTTTAGGGAAAGCACTTTCAGGAGGCGCTTATCCAGTTTCTGCTGTTTTAGCAAACGATAACATTATGAATGTTATTAAACCAGGAAATCATGGGTCTACATTTGGTGGTAACCCAGTTGCAGCGGCTGTTGCTATTGCTGCCTTAGAAGTAGTTCAGGAAGAAAATCTAGCGGAGAAAGCATATGTTTTAGGTGAAATTTTTAGAACAGAATTGTCTGAGTTTGCAAAAGGTAATGATTTAGTAAAATCGGTAAGAGGTAAAGGGTTGTTAAACGCTATTTTAATTAACGATACTGAAGATAGCTCTACTGCTTGGGATATTTGTATGAAATTACGTGATAACGGTTTATTAGCAAAACCAACACACGGAAATATTATTCGTTTTGCGCCACCTTTAGTAATGACGGAAAGGCAATTAATGGAGTGTATCGATATTATTAAGACAACAATTTCTGATTTTAAAAAATAATTTTTTAGAATCTTAAAAATATAAAAAAGGAACGATTTTGATCGTTCCTTTTTTTGTGTTCTTGTTTTCTAAAGGATAAAATAGGTCTTATAATTAAAGACAAAACTGAATAAATAGACTTAGCCCCGATTGTAGTGTTTGTTTGAGCTCCTCGCAGAGAGCGAGCACGGAAAGCGGGAAATGGCTTCAAAAAAAATATAAGAGCTTTATAGTCTGTTTAAACTTTAATTAAAGTGTTTTTTTAATATTCAAACGTCATGCTGAATTTATTTCAGCATCGCATAAAGTTAATAAATAAGCTAAGCTAAGGTAAATCAGGATGCGAAACTGAAATAAATTCAGTTAGACGGATTCGGTTTTCAGCTATAAAATGTTTTTAAATGAAATTTAAACAGGTTCTTAAATATTACTTCTCCATTTCGTACACGTTTAAATGCTTTTTTAAAATACCAGAAGGAGTGTTTTTCGTTTCATCAAAAATTTGGGTATCACCAAATAAAATAAAACTTTCTTTGGCTCTAGAAACGGCCACATTTAACATGTTTGGCTTGTTGTCTTTTTCAAAAAACATAGTGCCTTCATCTTCGTTAGAATATACAGAACTGAACAATATAATGTTTCGTTCAGCGCCTTGTAGAGCATGTACGGTACCTAGCTTAATGTTATTTACCTTAAAACCAGCTTCGGTTAAAGCTTTAGATAATTCGCCTTTCTGACTTGCAAATGGCGTGATAATACCTAAAACACTTTCGATAGTTTCAATATTATAGGCTTCTTGTATCTTTTCTTTATTTTGTTGTAACCAGGTGATAATGGCTTTTACTTCGTTTATATTGCAACGACTGTTAAATTTACGTTCACTAAAGCCTTCTACATGGTACGCCATCATTGATGGGAAAACTTGAGTGTCTTTAGCTTTTCCTTTCATAGGTTTTAAAATACCGTTGTAAGCAAGTTCGTTACAAAAACTAATAATTTCATCGTTACATCTTCGGTGTTCTAATAACACCAATCCTTGTTCTTTTTCAGTAGCTAAAGGTGTTTCGAATTCACAGGCATTTTGCGCCATTTTCATAATACTACCACTCGATGCTAAAAAGCCCATTTTTGTTAAATAATCTTCATCATTTTCATTTTGAAGCATGTTTAAACTTGTTAAATTACCAACGTCAATTTTTTGAGGAATAGACCAAATAGGTTCAATTTGCTTTAAATCGCCTATCACAAAAGCTTTTTGAGCCAATGAAAATACAGGGATACTAACTTCGGGAGTTACCTGACCAGCTTCATCAATAATTAAAAGATCTAAAAAATTGTATAAAGGAAGATATTCGAAAATAGGTTTTCCGTTTTCATCTTCTCCTTGAAATTGACTGTATAAAAAATGACTCGGTGCCATATAAAAAGTAGCCACAAAACAAGGTGTTAACATTGCTCTGCGCTTCCATTTATTCTTAATAGCATTTTCTCCTGTTCCTTTTTCGGTATTATTTTCAAAGGCATCTTTTGTAGCTAATAACCAACGCGCTTCCCAATAATGAACTGCTAATAAAAAAGCTTTATGACGTAATTCCATATCAATCTCATCATAAAAAAAACGTTGCGAATTGTCTTTAGAACTTATTTTTTCATATTCATTGGTCCACATTTGTTCTTCTGATACAAAAGGAAATCCTTTAATTTTGTTTTCTGCTTTCCAATTTCTCAATTTAAGATTTGCTTGTAGCGCTAAATTTAAATTAGCGATGCATTCTTTAATAAAAGCAATTGTTTTTTCGTTACTAGCAATGGTTTCTTCAGTGATTTTAAAAATATGTTCCTGACTGTTTTCAGCAATATCAGTTTTAAAATATTTTTTTACTTGATCAATAAAATCGGCTTGTTTTGTGGCTGATTTTAAATTGGTAAGTATAGTTCGCCATTCTTTAAGACTACCTATTTTAAAAGCGTCTTTTTGAATATAATCTGTTTCGTTTAAAAGAATGTTATTAATGTAATTGATTGAAGTTATATAATCGGCAGAAAACTGAACTCCGTCAATTAATGTATCTTCAATGGTAATGATCTCGTTTTGTAATGCATCGCAGACATCTTCTAAAGAATTTGTTTCTGCATTAAAATAATTGCAATAGTTTGTTAAAAAGTAATATTCGGCTTCGTTTAGGTATTTTTCATCTTCTAGATTGCATAAAGTGCCTTCATTACCAAACATATTTCCTTTTAAGAAATTGATATTTTTTAAGGCTTTTTCACTTTTAGAGTTAGAAGGCAAATAGGTTGCGTATCCGTTAAAATCAGGAATCCAACGCGCTGCTAATTCTTCCATCGAGCTTTCAGAATTAACAAAACTATCAATAATATTGGTAACTGCTTGATTATTGTTAGAGCAAGCTAAAATTACAGGAGCATCTTGCCCTGCAATTGCCGCTTTTACAAATTCGGTTGCTACTAAACTTTGTAAAAGTGTTGTTTTTCCGGTTCCTGGAGGTCCGTTTACTGCAGTAACTGCATTTTCTTCGGCGGTTAAATAAGAGAGCAGCGTTTTACGCTGACTTACAGATAACGGGAACTCATTAGACATTTGACCTAAATGCAAATGATTGTAATTTAAAAAACCAGTATCGGTAACAGCTTCTATTCTTTTTTTTGCAGTAGGATCTATTATTTTTGATAAAATTGGTAATTCTTCTTCGTTCTTCAGCAAGTTTTCATATAAAAACAGAATACTCTTTGCTGTTGAAATTTTAGAACTGATGGCAAAATAAGTAAGTTGATATTGTGTGTTATATCTTTCTGCTTGATAGTTATTTAAATTACTGTTGGTTATTGCCGAAAAAATATCATTTATATAATCCCAATATTCCCCCCACGAAACAACGTCTTCTTCATATTCAGTTTCTGGAGATTCAAGTTCTTTGGCATCTAAAATAGTGTCTATTTCAGAAAAAATAAAATCATTTTTAACATCGGCAACTGGCGTTAAATAATTACGAACAATTAAAGGAAACAATTCTTTAGGAGCCGATAATTGCCCTGAGCGATTTACAACGGCAACAATCCAAAAAGGATGAATGTGACGTTGCTTAAATTTAAGATTATCCGTTTGGTATTCTAAATGAAAAGGAGAAATAAGTATTTTGGTTTCTTCAACTTTATACCACTTATTACTATCTTTTTTGGTGATTCCTTTTAAACGATTAATACGTCGTTCTTCTACATCTAGTAATTCATTTGCTTGTTTCGTATTGATAAGCGCATTGCTTAAGTCTGAAGATTGTTGGTGAAATAAATTCTTGATTTTAGAAATATCAATAGCTAGGTTTTCACTATCAGATAAGCTGTTTTTGTAATATTGTAACCAGTTTTTTTCGTTTTCCATGCGCTGAATAAATCCTGAATTTATAGATTGATAAGGAAGGCGAAAGTAGTATAATTATCAACTTGAAAAAGACTTGCCTTTGTCTTTTTATCAACCAAAAAATCAACAAGTTTTTAACTGATTCGTATTTAATGAAATAACAAATTGTTTTTTAAAGCTGAAGAACGCCTAAATTATTTGTTCGAGTGCAGTCGAGAAATTACAGGTTCTTAAAAAAAAAATAGGTTTCGACTGCGCTCGACCTGACAGTAAATGAAGTAAAGTTGAATACTTTTATCTAATAGTAAAATTCTATTTACTGTTGCGCGTAATAATGATAATCTTTAATAACGGTATCTATAAAATCCATCGGGTTTTGATCAGTAGTAATATTCGTTAACTCCTTAACTTTTATATGTAATTTCATGATTACTTGATGGTTCCTTTTTCTTTTAGCGTTGTTGTACACTTTTTTGATGGTGTGAATATCGCTATCGGAAAGTAAAGTAACCTGTGAGTAAACAGGTGCGTAATTATCGTCAACATCATTTGCGATAGTATCTTTTAAAGTAATTCTTTTCTTTTCAGAAATAACGGTAGTTGATGCAGCTAAATCACCTAAACGTTGCCCTTTTCCGTTTAAAAGAATGGTTAAAACAGCAACAGATCCACCAGCTAAAGTAAAATCTACAATACGCAATAACCAGCGTATTAAATAGCTGCCAAATGTTGGTTTAGATCCGTCTATTTTTACAACTCTGGTGCTATTAAAATATTTACCAGGTGTTTGTCCGTTCATTAAAACTTCAAAAAGTAAACTGTAAAAAAAAGCAGGTAATCCTAATAGCATATATATGCTCATGTATTCCATACTAGGAGCCATATTTAACATTGCCATTATAAAAAACAGGATAATGTAATAACCAGCAATAAATAAAGCGTCTATTAAGTAAGAACCAATTCGGGTAGTAATATGTGCTACATTTTGATTTATTGAAATATTTTGAGCAGTTTCTATTTGAAAATTATCCATGAATTAGTTTTTCAATTTTTTATTGATAGTTCTTTCAACTTTTTTTAGTTTAGCGAAGATAAAAATATTCTATGATTAGAGACGTTTCTCATAAAATTTGCTATAATTTTTTTTCTGAATGAGAGAAGCTGCCTTTGTAAAAAAAAATAAAGAGAAGTGGCAATTGTTTGAAGATGCTTTGTATAAGAAAACAAGCCTTTCTCCAGATAAATTATCTGACTTATATGTTGAGCTGACGGACGATTTAAGTTATGCCAAAACCTTTTATCCGAACGGAAATACAGTAGTGTATTTAAATTCGATAGGATCTGTAGCGCATCAAAAAATTTATAAAACTAAAAAAGAAAGTAAAAATAGGTTCATCAGTTTTTTTAAAACTGAGTTTCCGTTGTCGTTTTACAAACATCAAAAACAGTTATTCATAGCTTTTGGTGTATTCGCTTTTTTCAGTTTGGTTGGTGCTTTTTCTTCTGCTAATGATGTTGATTTCGTTCGCCTTATTTTAGGAGACAGTTATGTAAATATGACGTTAGAGAATATTGAAAAAGGAGACCCGATGGCAGTGTATAAAAAAGCCAACGAAGTAGATATGTTTATTGGCATAACCATAAATAATATAAAAGTAGCCATGTTTGCTTTTGTTTTAGGAATGCTGTTTTCTGTAGGAACTTTATATATAATGATGCAAAACGGTATTATGTTAGGTTCGTTTTTGTATTTCTTTTATGAAAAAGGATTGCTATGGGAATCGTCTCGTACAATTTGGATTCACGGTACCATAGAAATATCAGTAATTGTAATTGCTGGTTGTGCAGGCTTGGTGCTAGGAAACGGATTGTTATTTCCAGAAACCTATTCTCGATTAGAATCTTTTAAACGAAGTATGAAAGACGGATTAAAAATTATGGTAAGTACGATTCCGTTTTTTATTATCGCCGGATTTTTAGAAGGTTTTGTAACGCGCCATACCGAAATGCCAGATTGGCTAGCAATCACTATTATTTTAACATCCTTAGCAAGTATTATATTTTACTACGTAATATACCCAATTCAACTACATAAAAAATCAATTATCAATCAACCAACTTATGAATAAAGAATACATACAATTTAAAAAAGAAAGAGATTTAGGCGCTATTATTACCGATGCTTTTAAGTTTATACGATTAGAAGGAAAACAATTCTTTTTAACAATCTTAAAAACAGCAGCAATTCCTATTTTAATAGCAGTAGTAGCAATGATATATTATATGATGTCTATGTCGTCATTAATGTCTGAAGATGCAAGTGGAGCTATAGGAATGTTTGCTGCTATTTTAATAATGATGGTTGCATATTTAGTAGCATTTGTATTTATCAATTTAGCAGGTATGCACTATATAAAATCATATATTGATAATAACGGAGCTGTAGATCAAGAAGAAATTTCACGCAATACCAAAGAACGTTTTTGGTCTTTTATGGGGTTTGGTTTCTTATCTGGAATTATACTTTTTATTAGTGTAATGTTATGTGTTTTTCCGATGTTTTATACTTGGACGGTCTTATCTTTAGGAGCGTCGATTTTAGTTTTTCAAAATGAATCAGCAACTGGTACAATCGGTAAATGTTTTAGTTTTGTAAGCGGACATTTTTGGGAAACTTTCGGAGTTGTTTTTGTGGTAGCACTTTTAGTAGGAGTTTTAGGTTATATTTTTCAAATACCAGCAGCTATATATCAAATTATACAAATGGGAATAGGAATGAGCAATGAAGATCCAACTGCTATATTTGGCTTATTTAGTGATCCTATTTACTTGTTACTAAATTTAATTTCTATCGTAGGGCAATTAATGTTTTATGCTATCACTTTAGTAACTAACGTGTTTTTATATTTTGATATTAACGAACAGAAAAATTTAACAGGAACCATTGAAACAATTGATAGTTTAGGTCAATAATATTTTGAAACAACTCATCTTTAACATACTATTCTTACTATTTTCTCTTCAGATGTTTGCACAAACACCTGAAGAGAAAACAGTTCAATTCGACACTGAATTTATCGAGCAGAAAAAATTCGACAACAAAAAAATTGAAGCTTATAAAAAGCAAGATGCTTTTATATATGTTGTAGAAAAACACGAACCTACTATTTTAGAAAAAGCTTGGAATTGGTTTAAACGAACAATCAAAAAAGTATTGTCTTATCTTTTTGATGATATTTCGCCAGCCGTGGGTTTTTTAAAATGGATTTTAAACGTTTTACCTTATGCAATTGCAGGTTTAGTATTGTTTTTAATCATTAAATTTTTCTTAAAGGTAAATGTACGTAATATTATTGATGGTAAAAAAGCACAATCTATTGTAAACTTATCTGATGAAGAATCGTTAATTAAAGAAAAGGATTTACCTACGTTAATTAAAACAGCAATAACCAATGGTAATTTTAAATTAGCAACGCGTTACTACTATTTATTGTTACTGAAAAAATTATCAGAAAAAGAACATATTTCTTGGCAGCAAGAAAAAACAAATGAAGATTATATAAAAGAATTAGCCACAAATGAAAGCTTGCATAAAGAGTTTGAAACACTAACCCATTTATACGATTATGTTTGGTATGGCGAGTTTTTAATTGATAAAGAAAAGTTTTTAAAAGCAGAAACGAACTTTAAAAAAGTGATTGCTAAAATTTAATAAGTTGGATAAAAAACTAAAAGTATATATTGGTTTATTGGTATTTATACTGCTTGGTATTGTATATATCGAGTCGATAAAACCAAAAGAAATTAATTGGTTTCCGAGTTATGATGCGAAACATAAAATTCCGTATGGAACCTATGTGTTGCATAAACAAATGCCAGCATTATTTGCTGATAAAAAAATTCGAGATGTATATCAATCTCCCTATTTATTTTTAAAAGACTCCACCAATAAAGGGACTTATTTTTTTGTTGATGGAAAGCTAAATTTTGGTAAAGAGGAGTTTAACGAATTACTAAACTTTGTAGAAAAAGGAAACGATGTTTTTATAGCGACCAATGGTATACATATTGACACACTTAATGTTAAAACAAAACAATTAAGTACTACAGCTTTTGAAGAAAAAGTATACCAAAAACTCGTAAATAAAAATTTAGATACTAGCGAATACCATTTCGATAGAGATTTCTCGAAAGCATATTTTTCTAAAATAGATACATTAAAAACAACTGTTTTAGGCGAGCTATTAATCAAAAATGAAAAAGATTCTGTTGTAAGTCGTAAACCAAATTTTATTAAAACCAAATTCGGAAAAGGTACTTTTTACTTGCATACATTTCCGCAGGCATTTACCAACTACAACATGCTTTTAGATACTAATTATAACTATGTAGCAAGTGTTTTATCGTATTTAAATGTTAATAACAATAATAGTTCAGAAGTACAAAAGGCTAGTTCTAGTATTAACGATACAATTCTTTGGGATGCGTATTACAAAACAGGAAAAAGCGGAATTTCTTCACCAATGCACTACATTTTAAGTTCTAAGCATCTTAAATGGGCGTATTATATGGCGTTAATAGGCGTGTTGTTTTTTGTGATTTTTAAAGGAAAAAGAAATCAGCGATTTATTCCTGTAATCACGCCTTTAAAAAATCAGACATTAGCATTTACGGGTACGATTGCTAATATGTATTATGAAAAATCAGATCATAAAAATATAGCTACACATAAAATAAATTACTTTTTAGAATATATAAGAATTACACATCGATTATCAACTTTAAAAATTGATGCTATTTTTTATAATAAACTAGCAAGTAGAAGTGGTAATTCATTAGAAAAAGTTGAGGAATTATTTAAAAATATTGATAGTATAAAAGCTAAAAATAAGATTTCTCAAGAAGAGTTGATTGCTTTAAATAAAGCAATTGAAGAGTTTAAAGCATAAAAAATAAAAGCATGAATACGGAAAATACTCCAGCAGAAGAAAACGAACTATTTTCAAACAGAATAGATTTATCAAAATTAAAAGAAGCAGTTGGTAAAATAAAAGAGCAATTAGCGAAAGTAATTGTTGGTCAAGAAGAGTTTATAGAACTGTTATTGGTTTCGTTGTTGGCAGACGGACATGTATTGATTGAAGGGGTACCGGGTGTAGCAAAAACAGTAACCGCAAAATTATTAGCAAAAACAATAGCAACCGATTTTAGTAGAATTCAGTTTACACCCGATTTAATGCCTTCGGATGTATTGGGAACGTCTATTTTAAATATGAAAACATCAAATTTCGAATTTAAAAAAGGGCCAATTTTTTCTAATATTGTATTGATTGATGAAATAAACAGAGCGCCTGCAAAAACGCAAGCAGCATTGTTTGAGGTGATGGAAGAAAAGCAAATTACGATGGATGGTGAACGTTATATTATGAATCCGCCATTTATGGTTTTAGCAACACAAAATCCTATAGAGCAGGAGGGAACATACGCATTGCCAGAAGCACAGTTAGACCGCTTTTTATTCAAGATAAATGTTGGATACCCGAATCTAGAAGAAGAAATAAAAATTATCACTGCTCATAATGACAGAAAAGGAGCATTGCCACAATCTAAAATTGAACCTGTTTTAACAGAAACGGATTTATTAGAATACAGAAGCAAGGTTTTTGAGGTATTGGTAGAAGAAAAAATTATAAAATACATTGCGCAATTAATTTCTAATACACGTAACAATACACATTTATATTTAGGAGGTTCACCAAGAGCAAGTATTGCTGTTTTAATGGCTTCGAAAGCTTTTGCAGCCATAAACGGACGTGATTTTGTGATTCCTGAAGATGTGAAAAAGAGTATTTATCCGGTATTGCGTCATCGAATTATGTTAACTCCAGAACGTGAAATGGAAGGGATGACAACAGATAAGGTTATTGAGATGATTGTTCAATCTGTAGAAGTTCCGAGATAGTGATTAAATTCTTTAAATCCATATACATTCACAGCCGCTTTTTTAGTTATATAAGCGTGCTTTCGGCATTATTTTTACTGTCGTTTTGGTTTCCTGTTATTTACAATGTAACATGGGTATTAGTATGGTTGTTTTTAATAACGATGTGTATCGATTTAGCTATTTTATATCGATTTAAAAACGGATTTTCATCAAAGCGCGTAGTTTCAGATAAATTATCAAATTCTGATGAAAATGAAATTGCAATTACCTTAGAAAATAACTATCCGTTTCAGGTTTTTATTGCTGTGATAGATGAATTGCCAACGCAGTTTCAAAAGAGAGATTTCGATTACAAAACAACACTTCAATCCGCAGAGAAATCAACGTTTACGTATAGTGTTCGTCCAGTAGAAAGAGGCGCTTATAAATTCGGAAATGTACATGTTTTTGTTGTATCTACTTTGCAACTATTTTCTAGAAGATATACTTTTTCAGACGATAAAGAAGTAAAAGTGTATCCGTCTTATATTCAGATGAAGAAATACGAGTTTTTGGCGATGCACAATAACTTAACGGAATTCGGAATGAAAAAAATCCGACGTATCGGACAAACAATGGAATTTGAGCAAATTAAAAATTACATTCCGGGAGATGATGTGCGAAATGTAAATTGGAAAGCAACCGCTAAAAGAGGCGCCTTGATGGTAAATCAATATCAAGATGAAAAATCGCAACCTATTTATTCTATCATCGATTTAGGGCGTGTTATGAAAATGCCTTTTGAAGGATTGAGTTTATTAGATTATGCAATAAATTCGGCGTTGGCTTTTTCTAATATAGCCTTGTTAAAAAACGACAAAGCAGGAATGCTTACGTTTTCTAAAAATGTAGAAAAAATTATAGCAGCGAGTAATAAAAAAACAAATTTATCGGTAATTAACGAGGAGTTGTATAATATTACAACCGACTTTACTGATGCTAATTTTGCTTTATTATATGCAACGATTAAAAGAAAAATTAACCAACGAAGTTTATTGATTTTATATACAAATTTCGAACATATATCAGCCTTAAAAAGACAGCTTCCGTATTTAAAAGCAATCGCTAAAAAACATTTATTAGTTACGGTTTTCTTTGAAAATACTGAGTTAGATAGTTTGGTAAAAGAAAACTCAGAAGACTTACAAAGTATTTATCATAAAACAATAGCCGAGAAATATACGTACGAAAAAAGACTAATTGTAAAAGAATTAGAACGGAATAGCATACATGCTATTTTAACGAAACCACAGCAATTATCTGTAAACGTAATTAACAAGTATTTAGAGTTTAAGGCAAAAGGAATGATATAAAAAAAGCGACCAATTTGGTCGCTTTTTTATGTTTATCTATTTTGTAATTCATTCATTCGTTCTTGCATTAATTCCGGGTTACTTAAAGCATCCCATCCGACTAAGTACAACGCATAAATGATTACAGCTATTACAACCAAGTTAAAAATAATACCAACAATACCTAATATTTTACCAATATTAGCATTATTAACCCCTTCATATGTGTCAGGATTTTGATTGTTTAATTTTATAGCTTTTTGTCCTGTAATAAAAGCACCTATTCCTAGAGGTAATCCGATGATTCCATAACAACAACAAGTTATTATCGAACATATTCCGAGAACTAATGAAGTTGTAGCATTGGGTAATTTTTGTCTTTCCATAGTTTTTTTGATAAAATTTAAATTAGTTGATTCATTTTTATAAAGTAGCTTATCACAATAATAATTACATTAATAACAGCTAAAATAAGTATAAATTTTTGCCCGTTTTTAACTTTATAAAAGAAATTTACAGCAACAAGCCCAGCAAATAATAACAACGTATAAATAGCAGGATACATTTTAAAAGCGGCAATAAATTCGCCATGAATTAATAAACTTAAAGCACGTTGTATGCCACAACCTAAGCAATCAACCCCAAAGAGTTTTTTGTTTAAACAAGGCAACATATATTCTTCTAACTGTAAATACATCTTATTTATTTAAACATATCCATTCCAGGAATATTTGGCATTCCGTCTTTGGCCGCAATCGCTAGTTCGTGTTCGTTAATATCACGCGCTCTTTTTAAAGCCTTGTTTAATGTTAAAATTAAATAATCTTCTAACTCTTCTTTATCTTCTAATAGAGATTCGTCAATCGAAATTGATTTTATTTCGCTATTAGCAGTTACTGTAATTTTTAAGCTTTCGTTGGCAGTAGTTTCATCAATTAAAACCGTATTTAAACGTTTTTTAGTTTCTTCTACTTTTTTTGAGCATCTTTTAATTTACCCATCATTCCCGAAATATCTCCAAACATCTATTCTTTATTTTATAATTTATTTATAGCAAAAATAGTATTTTCACAAAGAAATTAACCAAACTAAATAAAAATGAAAAAATTAATGCTACCTGCTATAGCTTTTAGTCTTATTTTTGCTTCCTGCAAAAAACAAGAAATGAAGAAAGATATTATAGCTCCAGTTGCTGAAAAGCAAGCAACAACTTTAGAAAAACATGGAGACATACGTACTGATGATTACTTTTGGATGCGTTTAACAGATGCGCAAAAAAACGCGGATGTTAAAGATGAACAAACTCAAAAAGTATACGATTACTTAAATGCTGAGAATGCTTATTACGAAGAGCGTACCAAAGAAACAAAAGAGTTTCAGGGGCAGTTATTTGAAGAAATGAAAGGGCGTATAAAAGAAGATGACGAATCGGTACCTTATAAAAGCAACGGATATTTTTATATAACACGTTATGAAAAAGGACAACAATATCCTATTTATAGCCGTAAGAAGGATAACCTAGAGGCAGCAGAAGAAATTATGTTTAACGTAAATACCGAAGCTAAAGGTTTCGATTATTTTCAGTTAGGTGGATTAAGTGTATCGCCAGATAATACATTGGCAGCTTTTGCTACAGATACGGTAAGTCGTCGTCAGTATTTTATCAGAATAAAAAATTTAGAAACAGGTAAACTATATAAAGATATTATAGAAAATACTACAGGAGGAAGTGTTTGGGCAAACGATAATAAAACATTGTTTTATGCTAAAAAAGATCCTGTAACTTTAAGATCATCAAAAATATACAAGCATGTTTTAGGATCAGATTCTGCATTAGATGAATTAGTTTTTGAAGAAAAGGATGAAACTTTTGGTGCTTTTGTAACCAAAACTAAATCTAAAAAATATATTGTAGTAGGTTCTTATAGTACTGTTTCCACAGAATATCAAGTTTTAAATGCTGATAATCCGAAGGAAGAATTAAGAATGATTCAGCCTCGTGAGCGCGATTTAGAATATGACATTGCCCATTACGAAGATCATTTTTATATTAAAACCAATAAAGACGGAGCAACTAACTTTAAGTTGATGAAAACTCCAGAAAATAAAACGGAAAAAGAAAATTGGGTTGATGTAATTCCGCATAGAGAAGATACATTATTCGAAGATTTTTCAATTTTTAAAGACTATATCGTTTTAGAAGAAAGAAATAACGGATTAAATAAAATACGTATTAAACGTTGGGACGATACAGCAGATTATTATTTACCTTTTGATGAGGAAACATATTCAGCAGGAGTTTATGGAAATCCTGAATTTGATACCGATATTATTCGTTATTCATACAATTCGATGACAACTCCTAGCTCGGTCGTTGATTTTAATATGAAAGATAAATCAAAAGAAATTAAAAAAGAGCAAGAGGTTTTAGGAGGTAAGTTTGATAAAGATAATTATGTAAGTAAACGAATTTGGGTTACTGCTCGTGATGGTAAAAAAGTAGCATTATCAATCGTACATCATAAAGATACCAAGTTAACAAAAGATACTCCGATTTTACAATATGCTTATGGATCTTACGGATATACTATTTCAGACGGATTCTCAACAACTCGTTTAAGTTTGTTAGATAGAGGTTTTGTATATGCTTTGGCACATATTAGAGGAAGCGAATATTTAGGTCGTGAATGGTATGAAGATGGTAAAATGTTGAATAAGAAAAATACATTTAACGATTTTGTTGATTGCTCTAAATATTTAATAGATCAAGGATATACTTCATCAGAACATTTATACGCCATGGGCGGATCTGCAGGTGGATTGTTAATGGGATCTATTGTGAATATGAATCCAGAATTGTACAACGGTATTATAGCAGCTGTGCCTTTTGTAGATGTAATTTCTACGATGATAGATGATACGATTCCGTTAACAACAGGTGAGTACGACGAATGGGGAAATCCGAATGATAAAGAATATTACGATTATATAAAATCATATTCTCCTTACGATCAAGTTAAGGCTCAAAAATATCCGAATATGTTAATCACAACAGGTTTACACGATAGTCAAGTACAGTATTGGGAGCCTGCAAAATGGATAGCAAAATTAAGAGATGTAAAAACAGATGATAATATGTTGTTTATGCATACGAATATGGAAGCTGGTCATGGAGGTGCTTCTGGTAGATTTGATGCTTTAAAAGAAACAGCAGAAGAATATAGCTTCTTTTTAATGTTAGAAGGTAAGTTAGAAAAATAATTATATTTTTGCGCTCAATTGAGTGTAAGCGTCATTACAAGAGTAAAGAAGCAATCTCATAACTTAAGATTACTTCGTCATTTATTCATGTAATGACGTTTTTTTATTAGACAAAAATGGATAGAAATCAACATATTGCCAATAACATATTAGAATTGGTTGGGCAAACACCTCTAATTAAGTTAAATAGAATAACAAAAGATTTACCTGGTAGTTTTTACGCAAAAGTAGAAGCTTTTAATCCTGGGCAGTCTGCAAAAGATAGAATTGCATTGCATATTGTTGAAAATGCAGAAAAAAAGGAATTCTTAAATCAGGCGATACTATTGTAGAAACTACTTCTGGTAATACAGGGTTTAGTTTAGCTATGATCGCTTTGGTAAAAGGGTACAAATGTATTTTAGCTGTTAGCGATAAATCATCTCAAAATAAAATTGATGTCTTAAAAACAATGGGTGCTGAGGTGCATGTTTGCCCGGCAAACGTTGCTGCGGACGATGCTCGTTCTTATTATGAAGTAGCCAAAAAATTACATAAAGAAAATCCAGGTTCTATTTACATCAATCAATATTTTAATGAATTAAATATTGAAGCGCATTATAAAACTACAGGCCCAGAAATTTGGAAGCAAACGGAAGGTAAAGTCACTCATATAGTTGTGGCTAGTGGTACTGGAGGAACCATCTCTGGTACAGGACGTTTTTTAAAAGAAAAGAATAAAAAAATTCAGGTTTTAGGAGTTGATGCCATTGGGTCTGTAATAAAAAAATACCATGAAACGGGAACGTTTGATGAGAATGAAATTGCACCATATAAAATTGAAGGACTAGGTAAAAATTTAGTACCAGGAGCTACCGATTTTGACGTGGTTGATGTGTATGAAAAAGTATCAGATAAAAATGCAGCCTTAAAATCACGCGAATTAATAAAAGCAGAAGGTTTATTTTGTGGTTATACTTCTGGTGCAGTAATACAGGCAACAGCGCAATACGCTACCAAAGGTTTATTTGATAAAGATAGTTTTGTAGTCGTTATTTTACCAGATCACGGAATACGTTATATGGATAAAATTTATTCAGATAGTTGGATGATGGAGCAAGGTTTTTTAGGATAGAATTTTCAATAACCAATTAACAATAAAATTAGTTTAGCTTTGTTGTATATACTAATACACTAAAAATTAAAAAATATGAATATTACATTAGAACAAGCAGAAAAAATTATAGCAGCAGCAAAATCTAAATCAGTAGCAATTGATACTAAAATGAACATTGCAGTTGTAGATGCAGGTGCAAATTTAGTAGCATTTGCACGTATGGATGGCGCTTGGTTAGGATCTTTAGATATTTCTATTAAAAAAGCAAAAACAGCTCGTTTCTTTGATATGAATACAGGAATTATTGGTGAACTATCTCAACCAGGAGCTCCTTTATATAATATTGAGCACTCTAATAACGGATTAATTACATTTCCAGGTGGTGTACCTGTTAAAGATGCTGATGGTACTATTATCGGAGCATTAGGAGTTAGCGGAAGTTCAGTAGAAAATGATCATATAGTTGCAGACGCAGGAGCAAACGCTATTTAAAAAATAAATTACAGGATAGAAAGGGATAGCCATGGCTATCCCTTTTTTTGTAAAAAAATAGCATCTAAAAAAAGCATTTTTATGATAACGGCAGAAAATCTAAAATGAAAATAATAGGTCTTCTTTTTAAAGAAGTACATTTGTATAATTGTGTATCTATTTTATGAATAATAAAGAAAAATCATTAAAAAAGAATAAAACCCCTTGGCCAACTAAAAAGGCGATGGACCAGGTTTATGAAATGAAACTTTGGGGGACTAATAATGCCGAGTTTTACTCTGGAGATGGTTCTCATCAATCTAATATTGTTATTCCTTATATAGATGCTGTAACTTCATTTTTAACTTCTTTTAAAGACCCAATAACAGTATGTGATTTGGGTTGTGGTGATTTTAATATAGGTAAACAATTAATGCAATACGCTAAAAAATACATTGCTGTAGATATTGTATCAGATCTTATTACTTACAATAAAGAAAGGTTTAAGTAAACTAATTTAGAATTTCAGTGTTTAGATATTGCGGTAGATAATTTACCATATGCCGATTGTGTTATTGTAAGACAAGTGTTACAGCATTTATCAAACAATGAAGTGCAAAATGTTGTTAAAAAGTTAAGTAACTTTAAATATGTTATTTTAACAGAGCATCTACCAGAAGGAGATTTTATTCCGAATAAAGATATTATTTCAGGGCAAGGTATTAGGCTTAAAAAACAAAGCGGATTGAACCTATTAGAGTCTCCATTTAACTTTAAAGTAGCGTCAGAAAAGGAGTTAGTAACTGTTGTTTTAGATAATAAAAAAGGTATTATTAAAACAAAACTCTTTAGAGTTTTTTAATGCATATTCAGTTAATTTTAAATTAAATGTTCTGAAGAGCCTTTTTAAAAATTATAAAAATAGATTTTCTTATAGGGGCACAGTAATACTCATGTTTACTTCCTCAAAAAAGTCAAGATATATATGAACATTTTCTTTATTTTTTTTATTGTATTGAGTATAGCTTTCAACTATTCCTGTTCCATTAAAATATGTGTTTTGAGAAAACTCAAAAGGATGAAGGCAGATATATCTAAAAACAGGAAATAAATTAAAAGGATAGTTTTTTATTTTAAGTTCTGCATTATTAATAACCTTACCTTTTTTATTTACTAATGACATTTTAACAACCTTTGATATACTATCTTTTGAAATAATACTAAATTTATGACGATATCCTTTTAAAGGTTCATGTATTTTAAATTTTATACTTTTTAAAAAAACAAATTGATAAGATTTTTCATTAAGAGAACTTATATTTTCAATTACTCTAAAACGGTGTTTTCTTGATCTTTTTAAATCTAAAATTTCGGCAGATATTTTATTGTTAATTTTGTCTATATTTAAAAAGTAGTAGTTGTTTTCTTTATTAGAATAAATACTTTTTTCTTTATAAAACCCATTCATAGATTTATATTTGGTTAGAATATTAAATTTATAATGCTGTGAAAAAGATAGAAAAGTGTTGAAAAATAATATTAAAAGTATAGTTTTTTTCATAGTAGTAAATCAAATATATCAAAAATTGAATTAGCTTTTTTTAAAGGTAATTATTTGTAAATTAAATATTTTTCTCTAATAATTTTAAAGCTTTCAAGATCATCAGTCCAAGTGGCTTTAATTTCTTCTTCAGTTAAACCTTGCTCAATTTGTTGTTGTAGTTTTTCTGTACCTGCAAGATTGGTAAAAAAAGTATTAAAAAAAGATTCTTTATAAGGATAACCTTGTGCATTTTTAAAACCACTATAATCTTTATAAAAAGTAAGCAGCCATTTTAAATCGATTGTATTTAAGCGCTCGTTGTCTGTTAAAGTATAACCGTAACAAACATTGTTTTGATGCTTCGGATATTTGCTTCCAAAATTTGGATTGGGTGTAAACGAAAAATCATTTTTTAAAGAGAATAACGGCGAACCAACAACTTGAAACTGCATTTCAGTACCGCGACCAACTGAAACATTTGTTCCCTCAAATAAACACAAACTAGGGTATAGGTTTATACTTTTATCATTCGGTAAATTTGGTGATGGCTTTATAGGTAAACTATATTGGGTGTCATGAGTATAATTACTTAAAGGAACAACCGTTAAATCACATTGAATTCCGTCTTTCAGCCATTTTTCACCATTAATCATTTGTCCGTATTCACCAATAGTCATTCCGTACACAACAGGTACAGGATGCATGCCCACAAAGCTTTTATGTTTCGCTTCTAATGTTGGCCCGTCTATATAATGTCCGTTCGGATTTGGTCTGTCTAGTAAAATAACTTCAATGCCTTGTTCAGCACAAGCTTCCATAACGTAATGTAGTGAAGATATATAAGTGTAAAAACGTGCACCAACATCTTGAATATCAAAAACCACCACATCAATATTTTTTAATTGCTCTGGTGAAGGTTTTTTGTTTTTTCCATATAAAGAGATAATAGGTAATTGCGTTTTAGTATCAATACCATCCACAACAGTTTCACCCGCGTCTGCTTTACCACGAAAACCATGTTCGGGAGCAAAAACTTTTTTCACATTAATATTGTTATACGTGTGTAAATAATCTACTAAATGATGCTGTACTAGTTTACTGCCCATCACATTTGGCGCTACTTCAGCTCTTTGTGATACTGTTAAAACAGATGTTTGATTGGCTACAATAGCAACACTCTTACCTTTTAACTTATTTAGATATAAATTTATTCTGTCGGCACCAATTTTTAATGGAGTCTCTATTTTAGTAATTTCTTCAGTTTTTGTACTCGCTGATTTTTGCTGTTTAGCACATGCTGTAAATAGAAAACTAACTGTGAATAAAAATAAAATAAGGTAACTAAAATTGTTTTTCATCTAAAAGAGTATTAAAATATAAAATTACCATTAAAAATCTTATTATAAGAAAAAGAGGAGATAATTTAAAATCAGGTGTTTCGTAATATCAGTTAAGTTATAATTAATTACTTTTGATACCGTTAAAAAAGAGAACTTTTGAATTTCGAATTATTTATAGCCAAACGAATCATTGCAGGTAAGGAGTATAAAAGTAGTATTTCATCGCCAATAATTAAAATTGCTACGATTGCTATTACTTTAGGTATTGCTATTATGTTAATAGCAGTATCAATAGCGGCTGGTTTTCAAAATAAAATAAGTGATAAAATGACCGGTTTTAAAGGTCACATTCAAATTGTAAATTACGATACTAATAATTCTGATATATCTACAGTTCCTATAAGTATAAATCAAGATTTTTACCCTGAATTTAAAAATATAGAAGGTATTAAAAACGTTCAGGTTTTTGGTAATATTGGTGGTATTATTAGAACGCCTACCGATTTTGAAGCGATTGTTTTTAAAGGTGTTTCTTCTGATTACGATTTTACGTTTTTTAAAGAATATTTAACCCAAGGACGATTACCAAACTTTAATCAAAATAGAAATAAAGAAATATTAATTTCAGAATCTATTGCAAACCGATTGCATTTTAAATTAAACGACACGATACAAACCTTATTTAGTGCAGAAAAAAGTAGGCTAAAATATAAAATGCGTAAGCCAATTATTGTGGGCATTTACAATACAGGTTTTCAGCAGTTTGATAAAACAATGTTAATTGGTGATATTAGAGAGGTGCGTCAAATTAATAGATGGAGCGATGATCAGATAGGCGGATTTGAAGTGTTAATTGATGATTTTAATCAACTAACAGCAAAAGGTAATGAAATATATAGTACGATAGGATCAACGTTAAACAGCACAACGATTGTCGAAAATTATCCTTTAATTTTCGAATGGATTAAACTTTTTGATAATAATGTGTGGTTTATTATCGGCATTATGATTTTAATAGCGGGTATTAACATGATAACAGCGCTGTTAGTTTTAATATTAGAGAGAGTGCAAATGGTAGGTGTTTTAAAGGCCTTAGGAAGTGCTAGTTTTAGTATTCAGAAAATATTTTTATACAATGCCTCTTATTTAATTTTAAAAGGATTGTTTTGGGGGAATTTAATAGGAATTTCAATCTTATTAATTCAAAAATATTTTAAAGTTATCAGCTTAGATCCCGAAACATATTCAGTAGCAACAATACCTGTCAGTATTAGCTTCTGGGCAATAATTCTATTGAGCTTAGGAACGCTTTTACTGTGTTTCTTAATGCTTATTATTCCGTCTTACATCATCACAAAAATACAGCCTTCAAAATCCATTAAGTTTGCTTAAAAACGATTTTTAATAGACGCATTTATTTTAAAACATTTTTTTAGAAGCTGTTTCCCGCTTTTCGCACTCGCTCTCTGCGAGGAGCTCAAACAAATGCTACAATCGGGGCTAAACATATTTATGGAGTTATAGCTAATTACTTTTTCGTTTAGATTTTCTTACATCTAAATCACTCGAAGTGACAATAGAAAGAATAAAGAAGAATTAAAACTTATGATTCTCATTAAAATATTTTTTTCTTATAAATACTGATTTTTTAACGCACGATGTCAGTTCGAGTGTTTTTATGAAGCAAAGCGGAATAAAAAAGTATCGAGAACTATTTCAATAACAATTATTTCTCGATACAATTTCTCTTGCATCGAAATCACTCGAAGTAACAATAGATAGAATAACAAAGAGTAAAAACATAATGTCTTTACAAAAAGATGGTCTTCAATCTTGTATTGCGAATAAATAATGGTGTTTTAAGGATTGATGTCAGTTCGAGTGTTTTTATGAAGCAAAGCGGAATAAAAAAGTATCGAGAACTATTTCAATAACAATTATTTCTCGATACAATTTCTCTTGCATCGAAATCACTCGAAGTAACAATAGATAGAATAACAAAGAGTAAAAACATAATGTCTTTACAAAAAGATGGTCTTCAATCTTGTATTGCGAATAAATAATGGTGTTTTAAGGATTGATGTCAGTTCGAGTGTTTTTATGAAGGAAAGCGGAATAAAAAAGTATCGAGAACTATTTTAGTAAGAATAAATATAACTATAGATTTTTATTGATAAACAAACCTTAGCAAATATGCTGCGTTAGTGATTGAATGGTCTGTTTGAGCTCTTTTTTATTTTTAATTGAAGTTAATTTGTGAAGGATGAACAAATTGGTATCGAGAACAAAACTAAAAAAAGCGAGTAATGAAAAGCACGACACTTGTGGAACGCCCAAAAAGAAATTACCTTTGCAGCTGTAAAATTAAGAAATGAAATACGCAAAAAACATATTAGAAACTATAGGTAACACGCCATTAGTTCAGTTAAACTCTGTAACAAAAGAAATAGATGCTTTAGTTTTAGCTAAAGTAGAAACCTTTAACCCAGGAAACTCTATAAAAGATAGAATGGCGTTAAAAATGATTGAAGATGCAGAAGCAGACGGACGCTTAAAGCCAGGAGGAACTATTATTGAAGGAACTTCGGGAAATACTGGTATGGGGTTAGCTTTAGCAGCAATTATAAAAGGCTACAAATGTATTTTTGTTCTTTCTGATAAGCAATCTAAAGAAAAGATGGATATTTTACGAGCAGTAGGAGCTGAAGTTGTTGTTTGTCCTACCGATGTAGAACCTACAGATCCACGTTCGTATTATTCAGTATCTAAACGTTTAGGATCAGAAACTCCTAACTCTTGGTATGTTAATCAATATGACAATCCAAGTAATGCAATAGCACATTACGAGCAAACAGGACCAGAAATTTGGGAACAAACTGAAGGTAAAATTACGCATTTAGTGGTTGGAGTAGGAACAGGAGGAACAATTTCTGGAACAGCTAAGTATTTAAAAGAAAAAAATCCGAATGTGAAAGTTTGGGGTATTGATACTTATGGTTCTGTATTTAAAAAGTACCATGAAACAGGTATTTTTGATGAGAATGAGATTTATCCGTACATCACTGAAGGAATCGGAGAAGATATATTACCAAAAAATGTAGATTTTTCAGTAATTGATGGCTTTACAAAGGTTACAGATAAAGATGCTGCGGTTTATACTCGTAAAATAGCAAAAGAAGAAGGAATCTTTGTTGGTAACTCAGCAGGTTCGGCAATAAAAGGAATGTTACAATTAAAAGATCATTTTAAGAAAGATGATGTAGTGGTTGTTATATTTCATGATCACGGAACGAGGTATGTAGGAAAGATGTTTAATGATGATTGGATGCGTGAGCGTGGTTTCTTAGAAGAAAAAGAAGTGGCTACCGCAAAAGATTTAATACAGTCACATATTGATAAGCCTTTAATAACGGTACAAACAGAAGAATTGGTTTCTCATGCTATTGAAAGAATGCGTGATTTTAAAATATCACAAATTCCGGTAAGTGATTCAAAAGGTATTGTAGGTTCTTTAGATGAATCAGTTTTATTACATGCTTATATAGAGGATAAAAATATTGCAGATACGCCTATAAAAGAAGTAATGGAAGCAATGTATCCTATTGTAAAATTAACAGCTTCTGTAGATGAGGTTTCTAAGTTAATAACAAAAGAAAATCAAGCTGTATTAGTCGATTTAGAAAATGGTAAACATCATATTATTACTAAATACGATATTATAAACGCTATTTAATATTACGTTGTTTTTATAACAACGAAATCCCACTCATACGAGTGGGATTTTTGTTTTTCAAATAATTCAAATAATTTACACAATGAAAACAGTTTACAAAGCTGTCTTCAAATACTCTTTTACAAGTATTGTGCCATAAAGTGTTTTTCGTAATTTTTGTATCTAAAAAATGCTGTTTTTATTATTAATTAACATTTTAGCCTTTTAGTATTACGATATGTTTAAAAAACGACAGTAAATGTGTTGATGTGTTAACTAAATCAATTAAGTATTGATTTATTAGTAATTAGCTTTGGGGTTGTTAGCTTATATATTGTTGAAGAAAAAATAAAACTTTATGAAAAGGAGTAATAGTTGTAATAAAAAAGTCATAAAAACAAAAATTCCATTCATACGAATGGAATTTTATTAATCAATTAATTCAAATAATTTACACAATGAAAACAGTTTACAAGGCTCTTTTCATATACTTGTTTAATAAGTACTCTGCAAAAGTAAATATAAAACTAAGTAAATTCTTTAAATTTTAAATATTTGACATTTTTTTAACTTTAAAAAGTTAAAATGTTAAGGAATCATTAAAGTTAGCTAGCATGTTTGTGCGCCTTATAAGAAGATCTTACTAAAGGACCACTTTCTACATACATAAAACCCATTTCTAAACCTAAAGTTTCATATTTTTTAAACTGCTCTGGAGTAATAAATTCTTTAAGAGGTAAGTGTTTTTTACTAGGTTGTAAATATTGCCCAATAGTAATTACATCTAAACCTACACCACGTAAATCTTTCATGGTTTGAATAACCTCCTCTTCGGTTTCCCCTAAACCTAGCATAATTCCAGATTTAGTTCGCATTCCGTTATCTTTTAAATATTTTAAAACACTTAAACTACGATCGTATTTTGCTTGTATACGAACTTCACGCGTTAATCTACGAACAGTTTCTACATTATGAGAAACTACTTCAGGAGCAACCTCTATGATTCTGTCGATTTGTTTTTCGTTTCCTTGAAAATCAGGAATTAATGTTTCTAAAGTTGTATTCGGATTTGCTCTACGAATAGCATTTACAGTTTCTGCCCAAATAATAGAACCACCATCTTTTAAATCGTCTCTATCTACCGAGGTTAAAACAGCATGCTTAATACTCATTAATTTAATTGAGCGTGCTACTTTTTCAGGCTCATCCCATTCAACAGTTTCTGGTCTACCGGTTTTTACACCACAAAAACCACAAGAACGAGTACATATATTTCCTAAAATCATAAAAGTAGCCGTTCCTTCTCCCCAACATTCTCCCATGTTCGGACAGCTTCCACTAGCACAAATTGTATTCAATTTATACTTGTCCACTAAACTTCTTAATTCCGTATATTTTTTACCTACAGGTAATTTTACACGTAACCATTTTGGTTTTTTTACTCTTTCTGGTAATGTTACAGATTCGTTTGCCATTGTAATAAAAATTGAAAAGCAAATTTACGAAGAAAAAGCGTTATAAATTAGCTAAAAACCAAATACTAAATCCCACTAAAAAAATGATACCGACAATACTTAAAATGCGTAAAGATAATTTTGGTTGATTTTTCTTAGGTGTATGTTTACTGGTAATAAGCATGTAATTTAAAATAGCATAAAAAGGTGCTGTTAAAAAAGATAAAACAGTGGCTACTTTAACTAAAAAGCCCATGTCTGCTAAAAAGTATTTTAATATGATAAAAGTACCAGAAGCTAATAAAACTAACCAAAACCAATAACTGAGCTTAATTTTTTTGTTAAATAACAAGTTTGATGTTTTTGCCATGGCTCTTGGTGATGCATCTAAAGTTGTTAAAGTAGTGCTGAACATGGTTGTAAAGGCTGCAATACCTATAAATAAATAAGAGTATTCACCTAAGTTTTTAGTGTATAAGTTTATTAGTTGTGAAGCAAAAATAGTTCCTTTGCTAGAAAAAGATTCTCCTGATTGATACATAACAAATGCGCCAAGCATCACAAAACAAACTCCTAAAAAGAATGTTGCAATGTAACCTACATTAAAATCGAAAATAGCATGTTTTGGTTTAATTTGCTCAAATGTTGTTTTGCTTTTTTCTACAGTCCATAAAGAATGCCAAATAGAAACATCTAAAGGGGCAGGCATCCAACCTAAAAAAGCAATTAAAAAGGTAATTTGTGCCGTTCCACTTGGTATTATTTGTTGAAAATTAAATCCTTTTTGTGTACTAAATAAAGCTACGTTTACTGCAATAATGGTACTTATGATTAGTATAATTATAATATATTTTATTAAATTATCAAGCAGTTTATATTTTCCTATTCCTAAAATAATAATACTAATCCCCGTTATTATTACAGACCATACTACGAGGTCGTTGGTAAAACCAAAAATAGTAGAAGCCAAACTAGCAGTAACAATTGTAACTGCTGTTTGAATGGTAAACATAGTCGCAAAATTTAAAATGTAATAACTGATTAAAACACTTTTACCTAATTTTTTATAACCATCTAAAAGAGTTTCGCCTGTAGCAGCGGCATAACGCGGACCATACTGAAAGAAAGGATATTTAAAAATATTTACAATTAACAATGCCCAAAGTAATCCAAAACCAAAATCGGCACCAGCTCTTGTTGATTGTACTAAGTGAGACACACCTATAGCTGCACCAGCAAATAAAAATCCTGGACCAAGTGTGTTTAAAATAGATTTTTTCATGTAAAGATGCTGGGGATATTTTTGTAAAAGTCTTTTTAGTAGAGATTATATTTTTATATAATTTGAAAACTAAAATTATGGTAAGTTAAGACTTCTTTATTATTTCAGCTAATAATTTTTTAGCTCTCAGTAATTTAACCTTTACGTTGTTAATAGGTTCACCAATATTCTCAGAGATTTCTTTATAACTAAGTTCTTGAAAAAAACGCAAATTTATAACCTCTTGGTATTTTGGTTTTAACTTTTTTATATCTCTTAAAAGTTTTGCTAAATTTTGTTCTGTAATAATTTTATCTTCAGGAGAAGGTGCGTTGTCTATAATTCGAAAAGCAGCTTCTTCTTGTTCTTTAGTTGTTTCTGTTAAAAGAGATGTTTTTTTCTTTCTTAAAGAATCAATATATACGTTTTTAGAAATACTAATCAACCACGTTTTAAATTCATAGGCTTCATTAAAAGTAGTTATTTTATCAAAAGCTTTAGAAAAAGTACGAATAGTAATATCTTCAGCATCATTGTCATTTTTTATTTTAGACAATTGATAATGGTATACAGAGCTCCAAAAGGTATCCAACAAAAAATTAAAAGAAATTTGATTACCTTCTTTAGCTAGCTGAATGTTTTTTAAAACTTTGTCTTTATTTATTTCCAATATATAGGTTTAGAAATTGTATTTGATAAATTTAATCATTTAGCGCAATACCAAAAAAATGTTATGTTTAAGCTAAAAAAAGCTGTAAGGACAATAGTAGAATAATTTATTTAATCTTTGTGTTCGGGCTCTGCACAAGTATCAAACTGATCAGGTGTTTTTCCGCAAAACCCACAAGCTTCACCACTCTCGTTAAGCATAGGATTTTGACTAGCACAAGTACCAGCAAACTCTCCGTCTTTTTTTGCCCAAATTTTTATAGCAATTCCTGCAAAAGCTATGGCCAATAATCCGATAGTAACAAAGAGTAGTTTCATTTTATATAATTTAGTATTGCAAAGATACGAATTCCCTTTTTTAGAGAATTGCTTTGTAAAAATAATTTTAAAGTAACTGATTTAATTAAATAATATTTACTTCAATTTCTAAATCTATAGAGAATTTATTTTTAATAGTACTCTGAATTTTTTGAGCTAATTCATAAATTTCGCCACCAGTTGCGCCTCCGTAATTAACAAGTACTAACGCTTGTTTTTCATGTACACCATATGCACCAAAACGTTTTCCTTTAAATCCGCTTTTTTCAATTAACCAGCCTGCAGGTACTTTTACAGTATCTTTAGATATTGGGTAATTTGGAATTTCGGGAAACTCTTCTTTTAAATTTAGAAAATGAGCTCTAGATATTACGGGGTTTTTAAAAAAACTACCGCTATTACCTATTTTTTTAGGGTCTGGTAATTTTGATTGACGAATAGTAATAATTGCATCAGAAATATCTTTAATAGTCGGATTTTTAATATTTTTTAAAGATAATTCCGTTTCAATAGCTCCGTAAGTGGAGTTCAGTTTATGCTGGTTTTTAGTAAGTTTAAAACTAACAGCAGTAATTATGTATTTTCCTTTTTGGATGTTTTTAAAAATAGAATTTCGATATCCAAATTCACATTCAGTATTCGAAAACTCAATTAATTTTCCTGTTTGTATTTCAATAGCTTCTACACGTGTAATTGTATCTTTTACTTCTACACCGTATGCGCCAATATTTTGAATAGGACAAGTACCTACATTACCAGGAATTAGAGATAAGTTTTCAAGACCTCCATAGTTTTGAGAAACACACCATAATACAAATTCATGCCAATTTTCACCAGCATTTACGGTTAGGTAAATTTCATTGTTGCTTTCTCTATCAATAGAAATTCCTTTCATATTAATGTGTACAACAAGCTTATCAATATCTTTAGTTAGCAACATGTTGCTTCCGCCAGATATTAAAAAAACATCTTTTTCAATTTTTAAAAGCTGCTGTAGACTATAAAAAGAATCAATAGAAACAAAACGTTTGGCATTTACATTAATACCAAACGTATTGTATTCTTTTAAAGATATGTTTTCTTGAATGTTCAATAAATTATTTATTGTATTGCTTTAAAGCAATTTTTAAAATTTCTACAGAACGTATTAAATCTGTTTTATTTAATACATAAGCGATACGAACTTGGTTTTTACCTTCTCCTTCGGTTGAATAAAATCCGCTTGCAGGCGCTACCATAATGGTTTCGTTATTATGATTAAAATCTTCTAACAACCATTGTGAAAACTTATCAGTATCGGCTACAGGTAATTCCGCAACACAGTAAAATGCACCTTTAGGATTGGCTACTTTTACTCCTTCTATTTTTTGAAGTTCAGAGATTAAAGTATTTCTACGATCTTGATATTCTTCAATAACTTCATCAAAATAAATTTGAGGAGTTTCTAAAGCTGCTTCACTAGCTAATAAAGCATAAGTAGGCGGACTTAAACGTGCCTGAGCAAACTTGATAGCTGTGCTAATAAACTCTTCGTTTTTAGAAACGATACAACCAATTCTTGCGCCACACATACTATAACGTTTAGAAACAGAATCGATCATAATAGCGTTCTGCTCTAAGCCATCTAAAGACATTATAGAGTTGTGTTTTACACCATCGTAGGTAAACTCGCGATATACTTCATCAGCAATTAAAAATAAATCGTGTTTTAATACAATTTGCTTTAATTTTTCGATTTCTTCTTTGCTGTATAAATATCCTGTTGGGTTTCCTGGGTTACAAATTAAAATTGCTTTTGTTTTTGAAGTAATCAATTTCTCGAAATCTTCAATAGCCGGTAAAGCAAAGTTGTTTTCTATTTTAGATATAACAGGAACAACTGTTACTCCAGATGCAGTAGAAAATCCGTTATAATTGGCATAAAAAGGTTCTGGTATAATAATCTCATCACCTGGGTCTGTAATACTACCTATAGTAAATAATAAAGCTTCAGAACCACCAGTTGTAGCTACAATATTATTAGCATTAACATGAATATCATTTTTAGCATAATAATTCGCTAATTTGGTTCTGTATTCGTCAGAACCTTCAGAGCGGGCATATGATAATACTTTAATAGTATTGTTTTTAACAGCGTCAAGTGCAACTTGAGGCGTGTTTATATCGGGTTGACCAATGTTTAAATGAAAAACTTTAGTTCCGTTTTTTTTGGCAGCTTCAGCAAAAGGTACCAATTTACGAATTGGTGATTGAGGCATAATGCTTCCTTTTCTAGAAATATGTGGCATTGTAAATAGAATTAGTTGTTTAAAAAGCAAATTTGCGAATTATTTTTCATTTAAAGAACTAGTAGTGCATGAAAGTTAAAGGTTAAAAAAATCATAAAACAATAAAATTATAAATTGAAGATTGTATATTTAAGATTAATCATTAATACCCTTCTGTTTGAAAAAATATATACTTTTTATTATCGGTTCTTTTTTTTGTTACTCTCTTTATTCTCAAGCTAAGTTTCAGTTTTATGGGCTGAACAAGAATAAGCAAGAATTGTCATTTAAATTAATAAATAATTTAATCATTATTCCCTTAGAAATAAACGGACATAAATTATCTTTTATTTTAGATACAGGTGTAAATAAAACCATTTTATTTAATTTATCTGAAAAGGATAGTGTTGGTTTAAATAATGTAGAAAAAGTATCGATAAGAGGTTTGGGAAGCGGAGAACCAGTAGAAGCTTTATTATCTAAAGGAAATGATTTTAGAGTTAAAAACATCTTAAGTTCAAACCAAGAGTTATATGTTGTTTTAAATGATGCCTTTAGTTTATCAGCAAAAATGGGAACGACTATTCATGGTATTATAGGTTACGATTTATTAAAAGATGTTATTGTTAAAATTAATTACAATAGCAAAAGAGTTACTTTTTATAATCCGAAAACCTATAAGAAATCTAAATGTAGAAAATGTGAAATTTTTCCATTACAATTTTATAGAAACAAACCATACATAGATGTTAAAGCAAGAATTGATACTATAAAAAATAGAGAGATAGCTGTAAAGTTATTGATAGATACAGGAGGTACGGACGCTATGTGGTTGTTTGAAGATACTAAAGAAGTTATTAAGACTCCAATAAAACACTTTAAAGATATTTTAGGAGAAGGAATTAGCGGAACTATTTATGGAAACAGGAGTAAAATACCTCATGTTTCTTTAGGTAAGTTTTTAATAAATAAACCTACAGTTTCTTTTTTAGACGCTACATCAACTTTTAGTGCACGTCAATTTAAAGAAAGAAATGGAAGTATAGGTGGTAATATTTTAAAGCGATTTAAAATTTGGATAGATTATCCGAATAAAACAGTTACGTTAAAAAAGAGTGCATCATTAAAAGATGGTTTTTATTATAATATGAGTGGTTTACATTTAATTTATGCCGGCCAAGAATTAGTAAAACAAAAAAGAAAAACAAAATTGATGGATTCTTATGGGAATAATCAATCGAATAAAAATAATATTATTTCATTTGTAGATACTTATTATTATATATTTAAGTCGAAGTATAAAATAGATAGAGTTGTAAAGGGGTCTCCAGCTGAAAGAATTGGTCTTTTAAGAGGTGACGTTATAAAGTCTATAAATGGTAAAAAAGCTTATGAGTTTGAGTTAAGTGAGATTTTACATATCTTTCAAACAAAGCCTAATAGAAAGATAAAGATGAAAATAGAAAGGTTAGGAGTGAATTCAAATTTCGAATTTAGATTAGAAAAAAGGATATAAAAAAAGCGTCAATTTAAAAATTGACGCTTTTTTTATATTTAAAAGGATAGTTTATTCACTATCACTCATTATTGTCTTTGTTTTTACAGGAACTACATCTTTAGAAATAAACCCCTTAATTTTAAGCATTGTTCTTGATTTCTTAGCATTAGAGATTACAGTAATAGCTTTAGAAAAACCACCTGCTCTTTTAGTGTCATAAGAAACTTCAATTTGTCCTTTTTGTCCTGGCATAATTGGTGCTTCAGGTTTTTTAGGAACAGTACATCCACAAGTAGACTTAATATCTTTAATAATTAAAGGAGCATCACCTACGTTCGTAAACTCAAAAGTACGTGTTCCTTCAGAACCAAGACCTACTTTACCGTAGTCTATAGTTTCAGTTTCAAATTTAAATTCTTGAGCGCTTACTGTTAATGTGATAAAACAAACAGCAATAATTGATAAAATTGTTTTCATAATTGATAAATTTAATTTAGGGGCTTAAAAGCACCACAAATTTAGGGTTATTTTTTTAGTTTTAAAAAAATCTACATCTTATTTTCTGTACCTCAGAGATAGTTGTATTTTTGCTTAATTGAATTTCAAAAATAATGCCAAAAAAGCACAAAGCTTACTAATTTGGTTATAAAGATATAAAAAACAGATGAATATTCCATCAAAATATAATTCTAAAGAAGTAGAAGGTAAGTGGTATGACTACTGGATGAAGCATAATTACTTTCATTCTGAAGTAGATGATAGAGAGCCATATACAATTGTAATTCCGCCGCCAAACGTTACAGGAGTGTTGCACATGGGGCATATGTTGAACAATACAATTCAAGATGTGTTAATTCGTCGTGCACGTTTACAAGGTAAAAATGCTTGTTGGGTTCCTGGTACAGACCACGCATCTATTGCTACCGAAGCAAAGGTTGTTGCTAAGTTAAAAGAGCAAGGAATTGATAAAAATGATTTAACTCGTGAAGAGTTTTTAGCGCATGCTTGGGAATGGAAAAATGAATATGGAGGAATTATTCTTGATCAATTAAAAAAATTAGGAGCATCTTGTGATTGGGAACGAACTGCTTTTACAATGGATCCGGCGTTGTCTGAATCTGTTATTAAAGTTTTTGTTGATTTATACAATAAAGGATTAATTTACCGTGGTTACAGAATGGTAAATTGGGATCCTGAGGCTAAAACAACACTTTCTGACGAAGAAGTTATTCATATAGAAAAACAAGGAAACCTTTATTATTTAGAATATCAAATAGAAGGATCTGAAGATAAATTAACGATTGCAACAACGCGTCCGGAAACTATTTTTGGAGATACCGCTATTTGTATCAATCCAAACGATGAGCGTTTTACACATTTAAAAGGTAAAAAAGCAATTGTTCCGCTTTGCGGAAGAGTAATTCCGATTATTGAAGATGAATATGTAGATGTTGAATTCGGAACAGGTTGTTTAAAAGTTACGCCTGCACACGACGAAAATGATAAAGTTCTTGGAGATAAGCATAAATTAGAAGTAATTGATATTTTTAATGATGATGCGTCTTTAAATTCTTTCGGATTACATTATAAAGGACAAGATCGTTTTGTAGCGCGTACAGCTATTGTAAAAGAATTAGAAGAAAAAGGTGTTTTAGTGAAAACTGAAGTTCACACGAATAAAGTAGGAACATCAGAAAGAACAAAAGCTGTTATTGAACCAAGATTATCGGATCAATGGTTTTTAAAGATGGAAGATTTAGCAAAACCTGCTATTGAAGCTGTTTTAGGAGAAGATAGTGAGGTTACTTTATATCCGAAGAAATTCGAAAATACTTACCGTCATTGGATGGAAAATGTGCGTGATTGGAATATTTCACGTCAATTATGGTGGGGACAGCAAATTCCTGCTTATTTCTATGGTGACGGAAAAGAAGATTTTGTAGTTGCAACAACTATTGAAGAAGCTGTGAAATTAGCACAAGACAGAACTAAGAATACTTCGCTGTCAGTATCTGACTTAAGACAAGATGAAGATGCTTTAGATACTTGGTTTTCTTCTTGGTTATGGCCAATGAGTGTTTTTGACGGAATTAATAATCCAGAGAACGAAGAGATTAAATATTACTATCCAACAAACGATTTAGTTACCGGACCAGATATTTTATTCTTTTGGGTTGCACGTATGATTGTTGCAGGTTACGAATATAAAGATGAACGTCCGTTTGAGAATGTTTATTTAACAGGTTTAGTGCGAGATAAACAACGTCGTAAAATGTCTAAATCATTAGGTAATTCACCTGATGCTTTAAAACTTATAGATGAGTACGGAGCAGACGGAGTAAGAGTTGGTTTATTATTAAGCTCTGCTGCAGGTAACGATTTAATGTTTGATGAAGACTTATGTCAGCAAGGAAAAGGGTTTTCTAATAAAATTTGGAATACTTTCCGTTTGATAAAAGGTTGGGAAATAGATGCTAGTTTAGCGCAACCAGAAACAGCTAAGATAGGTTTAGAATGGTACGAAGCTAAGTTTCAAAAAGCATTAGTAGAAATAGAAGATCATTTTTCTAAATACCGTTTATCGGACGCATTAATGGCTATTTATAAACTAATTACAGATGATTTTTCTTCGTGGTTATTAGAAATTGTAAAGCCAGGTTATCAGCAACCAATTGATGCTAAAACATATGCAGAGGTAATAGAAGTTTTAGAAAATAACTTAAAAATATTACATCCGTTTATGCCATTCTTAACAGAAGAAATTTGGCAACATATTACTGAAAGAACTCCAGAAGAGGCTTTAGTAATCGCTTTATATCCGAAGTTAGAAACTGTAAATGACGATTTAGTTGATAATTTTGATTTTGCAACAGAAATTATTTCGGGAATTAGAACGATAAGAAAAGATAAAAATATTTCGTTTAAAGAAGCAGTGGAATTATCGGTTGTAAATAATGAAAAATATACTACTGATTTTGATGCAATAATACAGAAGTTAACAAACGCTTCTATAATTAATTATGTAACAGATAAGGTTGAAGGAGCTGCTTCGTTTAGAGTAAAATCGAACGAGTATTTTGTACCGATATCTTTAGAGAATATCGATGTAGAAGCTGAGATAATTAAGTTAAAAGCTGAGTTAAAAAGAGCTGAAGGATTTTTATTTGGAGTTCAGAAAAAATTATCTAATGAGCGTTTTGTGAGCAATGCACCAGAGCAAGTAATTGTTATCGAACGAAAAAAAGAAGCTGATTCATTGGCAAAAATAAAAACGATTAAAGCGAGTTTAGCTAGTTTAAGTTAAAACATATTTAGTAAAAAATAAAAAACCGCAAAGCTGCATGCTTTGCGGTTTTTTTTATAAATAAATTACAGATTAGTTTTTATCAATTACATCACCAGAACCAATTGAACTTGTATCAATGTTTTTAGGATTTCCTTTATAATAAACACTTCCAGAGCCAACAATGCTTGCTTTTATTTTAGAAGAAACGGTGGTTTGTACACTTCCAGATCCGGCAATGCTTGCTTTTAAACTATTTGTATCTAATTCATAAGCATTTACACTTCCTGATCCAGCGATAGAGCATTTAAAGTTATCAGTATTTCCTTTTAATTTAATATTACCAGAGCCACCAATTGATGTTTTTACGGTATTGGCATCAACATTAGCCGTAATATTACCAGAACCACCAATGTTAAATGATGCTTCATCTGATTTTATACGTTTTTTGACGTTTATATTACCAGAACCGCCCAGTGAAACAGCGTGAATGCTTTCAAAAGGAATTGTTACAACTAATCGTTCAGTGGTTTTAATATTTGTGTTTTCTTTAAATTGAACATTTAATTTTCCGTTTTTTACAGTTGTTTCAATGTATGGTAATATGTTTTCTTCTCCTTCAAGCATTATTTCCCCCTCATTACCGTCTACTAAATTTACTTCAAAAGAGCCACCAATACTTACTTTGTCAAAGTTTTTGATTGTTCTGGTTTTTGTGATAACGTTTCCATTTCCTTTAACTTTTTTAGAACTCCACCAACTTTGTGCATTGATAGATACTGATAATAGGACTATAATAATTGTAAAAAGTTGTTTTTTCATTTTATTGTTTTTTGAGTTATAATTAGTTACTTTTAAGTTTTTATAAAAATATGTCAAGAAGTTTTAAAGCATACAGCTTAGTTTATTTTTCAGCATGTTTGCTATCTTTATTTTTTATTGATATAGATAAATCAATTACAGAGATGGTTATCAAGGTTTTTTCGTTGATGTTTTTGTCATTTTTATATTTAAGCTCTTCTAAAAAAATAAATTATTTTTATGTATTCATATTAATGAATTCTATTGCTTCTGATGCATTTTTAATCTTCGATGATGATTTTATGATGTTTGGAATTTTATTATTATTAATAAATAGATTCTTATATATAATTCTTGCAAGAAAAGCATTGTTTAATACTTCGGTTAAAATTTTATTAACATATTTAATACCAAGTTTGCTTTTATTTATAACGATTTTTGTTTTGTTAAAACCTTATATTCAAGAAATATCATTGCCTTTTTTTTTAATGGGAATAACTTCTGCAATAATGATAGGACTGTCTTTTTTTAATTACTTAAAGGCAATGAATAAAAAGAATATGTTCTTTTTATTTGGTATTTTACTAATTGTCATTGCTGATATTTTAATAGCTTTTAATAAATTTTTAGATTACCATATTCTTCTTGTAATAGTTTACACTATAATGTATTACATAGCAAGATATTTAATTTGTTTATCAATGATAGATAAAAAATCTAGTCTTTAGTTTTTAAAGAAACTCCTCCATATTTAGATTTTATATTAATGGTTGATTTAGAATTATCGTTCCCATAAACACCTTCGTAATATTTTGATGTATGTTTTTTGATACTTTTATATAACTCAACCTTGCTTTCAGGGTAATTAAAACCTGCATAATCTAAATCAATAGTGAAGTTAAAATTATTATCTTTTCTAGTACCTAGTTTAATACCAGCATAGCTACCATCTATTATAATTTCTTCAAAGCCTTTCATGATGTTTTCTACTTTAATACCTCCAAATTCTGTATTAATTTTAAGTTTTTTTCTTAATGTTCCGATTGATATTCCGGCGTAATCAGAACTACCAGAAATATTTTTAACATCATTTACAGAAATACTACCATAATCGCTATTAAAGTTTAAATTCTCAGTATTTCCTATTTTAACAGTAGAATAATCAGCATTCACATTTAACGTTTCAGATTTATCTATTTTTAGTTTAGAATAATCAATATTGATACTCCCAGACTTTATGAAGTTAATTTCAGAACTACCACAATAATCAAGATTAATAGTATTCGAATCATTCAATAACTGATCTACATTTATGTTTCCGTAATCACAATTTAAATTAGCCTTCCCTTTAAGTTTATCTAATTCTATAGCACCATATTTATTATTTAAATCGGCATTATTGGTAATGGGCATTTTTATAAAATAATTAATTTTATAGTTAATATTATCATTATTTCCCCATAACCAATTAGATTTAATCGTTTCTATCTTAGTCCTAGCTTCCACTAGATCTTTAGAAGCTTCGAAAAGAACGTTTATCGAATTAAGTTTTTTGTCAACACTACTTAAATCGTTTCCTTTTACAGTTATTTTAACCTCAATTTCAATACGATTTTCATCCCAAGTTACTACGTTTATATTACCGTATTTGTTATTAATATATAAGGTTGCATTTTTATTAACGATAAAATCTTTACTTATCGTTTTACTTTTTTCGTGTTTTTTATCATTAGCCAACATTATAATTGGTAAAAGAATAAAAAGGAATATAAGTTTATATGATTTCATCATCTATGAGTTCTAATTTTGCAGGGTTTTTTTGTTGCTCTAATTGTAATAAAAGTCTTTCTAATACATTTAATCTTTGTTGATAATTACCAATCATTTTTTGAATAACCTGACGCTTATTTTCGTTTTTAGTTAATTCTTTAACAAGTGATTTATAATGGTCTTCTAGTTCTTCAATTTCATTTAAAGAATCTTCAATAATAGTTTCAGTTTCAATATTTCTATATTGCTCTAGTTCTTTTAATTCTTGATTTATTGTTGATACAAAAAAACTTTGTGCTTCTGCCATTTTGGGTGAAACATCTGCAAGATCGTAACTGTTTTGTTGTTGGCTATTACCAATATGAAAACCTAAAATTAGTACGATAGATGCAGCAATGCTAATCCAAAAAATAGGTGGTTTTTGTTGTTTTTTATGAGTTTCAATTTTTCTTTGAAAACGATCTGAATGACCAGAATGAGGTTCGAATATATCGAAATCATTCTCATCAAAAAACTGATGTAATTTATCCTCCATATGCTTGTTTTTTATTAGTATTAGCGAGTAATACTTGCTTTAATTTCTTTTTTGCTCTCGATATTGTGGTACGTACATTTTCGTTCGTATAATTTAAAATTTCAGAGATTTCTTCATAATCATAACCTTCAATTAAATTTAAAGTTAACACAATTCGGTAATTCTCTTTTAGGTTTTGTAAACTCTTCATTACCTGTTTTACATCTAATGAATTATAATTAATTGGCGTTTCTTCAACTTCATAATCAGGAATTACATCCATCTTAACTTCTTCGTATCGGTTATTTTTTTTTAATTGAGTAAGACTTTTATTTACTACAATTCTTTTTAACCAAGCCCCAAAAGCAACTTCACCTTTAAAAGTATTTAATTTAGTAAAAGCAGTTAAAAATGCTTCCTGAATTAAATCTTCAGCCTCAAACTCGTCTTTTAAAATACGATAAGCACTATTGTACATTGCTTTATAATAGGCATTGTACACTTGCATTTGTGCATTGCTATCGCTTTTTTTACAGCGCTCGATTAGTTGGTTGATATGTGTTTTTTTAGACTCCAATGAAATCACTCTATACTAGAGACAATTTGGTTTTTGAATTGTGACAGTTATTTTGATAAAAATAAAATTTTATTCTAAAAATCATACAATAAAACTAGTAATAATCTGTAATTGAGTAAAATATATTTCTTGTAATTTTTAATATGTTAAAGAAAAATGAGGTTTAATAAACCGAATCAAAATATGTATATTTGGCATAATGATTGACAGTATAAAAATTATAGAATGTCCGCGAGATGCAATGCAAGGAATTAAAAGTCATTTTATTCCTACAGAAGCAAAGGCAAAGTATATCAATTCACTTTTAAAAGTTGGATTTGATACTATAGATTTTGGAAGTTTTGTATCACCAAAAGCAATTCCTCAAATGAGAGATACTGCCGAGGTTTTATCAAAACTAGATTTATCAACAACAACAAGTAAGTTGTTGGCAATTGTAGCCAATGTTAGAGGTGCTAATGATGCTTCGCAGTTTGAGGAGATAGATTATTTAGGATATCCTTTTTCGATATCAGAAAACTTTCAAATGCGAAATACGCACAAAACAATAGAACAATCAATAGATACGTTAAAAGAAGTATTAGCAATAGCAAATAGAACTAATAAAGAAGTTGTAGCGTATTTATCAATGGGTTTCGGTAATCCTTATGGAGACCCTTGGAGTGTTGAAATTGTTGGAGAGTGGACGGAGAAATTATCTAATTTAGGTGTTAAAATTTTATCATTATCAGACACCGTTGGTAGCTCAACGCCTAAGGACATAGATTATTTATTTTCAAATCTAATACCTAGTTACCCGCAAATAGAATTTGGTGCTCATTTACATACAACACCAACAAAATGGCATGAAAAAGTAGATGCCGCTTTTAAAGCAGGATGTCATCGTTTTGATGGTGCTATTAAAGGTTATGGAGGCTGCCCAATGGCAAAAGACGATTTAACAGGTAATATGCCAACTGAAAAATTATTGTCATATTTTACTGCAAATAAAGTAACAACAAATATAAAACCAATGAGTTTTGAAAGTGCTTACAACAAAGCACTTGAAGTTTTTTAATAAAATATGAAGTTTAAATTTATCATACTTTTTCTGCTTTTCTCATCATTTTGTCAATCTCAAATGGATAAAAGGGTAGGAGTATGGCAAATTCGAAACGGAGAATTGATAAAAAATAGGTCCAATAAAAATGATTTAGCAAACGATTATTGGAAAGAGTTTTATAGAATTTTTCCACAAGAGTTAACAACAAGGTTTGTAAGAAGAATTGTTTTAATGACTGATGGTGTTGATGAAAAAACCGGAGCATTGGTTTCTTTAAATTCTAGAAATGATAAATGGCAGTTAGAAATAGATGTTAAAGATGTTAACTTAAAATCTAGAGATAAAAAAAGATTACATGAATCTATTTATACGATGGTTCATGAATTTGGTCATTTATTAACACTGAATAAAACTCAAATAAGACCAACAAAAAAACAAGAACAACAAGAAGGTGAGTTGTATTTAACGCTAGAAGGCGAGGCGTACAAGGATAGTTATATAAATAAGTTTGTAAACTTATTTTGGAAAGGTAATTTATTAACCCGCTGGGATACAATTCAGAAAGAATATTGCTTTACAGAAGCAAACTGTGTCGAAAAACTATATGATTTATACAATAATAACCGCTCGGAGTTTTTAACTGATTATGCAGCCGAAAGCCCTGAAGAGGATATTGTAGAAAGTTGGACTGCCTTTGTTTTAAGATCTAAAATTAGAAGACCAAAAACAACTGCACACAAAAAAATAAACTTCTTTTATCAATTTCCAGAATTGGTAGCATATAGAAAAATGATTAGACAAAATACCCGTAAATATCTTCATTAGAATATGTAAATTTGCTTCATTAAAAAACACACAATGAAACAAGTTAAAATTCTATTTATAGTTACACTAACAATTTTTATAATAGGTTGTACTTCTAATAAAAACACCAATGCTGCTCATCAATTTAAAAAAGAAGCAGGAAAAACTTACTTTAATATACTGCAATTAAACGATGTTTATGAAATAGCACCTATTCAGGGAGGAAAGTTCGGAGGAATGGCTAGAGTAGAAACCGTACATCAAAATTTATTAAAAGAAAATAAAAATACCATGCTTGTTTTGGCAGGAGATTTCTTGAATCCTTCATTAATAGGAACCATGAAAGTTGATGGTTCTCGAGTAAGGGGTAAGCAAATGGTTGAAGTAATGAATGCGATGAATTTCGATCTTGTTGCTTTTGGTAATCATGAGTTAGATTTAAGTTATACTAGTTTACAAGAACGATTAAATGAAAGTAATTTCGATTGGATTTCATCAAATGTATTGCATAATAAAGATGGAGAACACTCTTATTTCCATAAAGTTATCAAAGAAAAAAAGAAAACCTTAAAGATTCTTTTATTAAAGAGTTTGATAATGAAGATGGTACAAAATTAAAAGTAGGTTTTATAAGCGCTTGTATTCCGTCAAACCCGAAAGGTTATGTGTTTTATGGAGATATGTATGAAGAAATACAAAGAGCTTATAATGATATAAAAGATAAAGTTGATGTTGTTATAGGTTTAACGCATTTAACATTAGAGCAAGACAAAAAAGTAGCAGAAATGTTTCCTAATATTCCCTTAATAATGGGTGGACATGAGCATACTAATACTTACGAACATGTAGAGGATGTAATTATTGCAAAGGCAGATGCAAATGCAAAAACAGCTTACATTCATAGATTTGAATATGACCCAGAAACAAAAAAAGTTGAATTAAAATCAGAATTAAAAGAGATTAACGATCAAATTCCAGCAGATAAAAACGTCGGAGAGATTGTAACTAAATGGCAAGGGATTTTAAAGAACAAAATTCAAGATATAGTACCAAATCCGTATGAAGTAGTTTATAAGGCAAAAACGCCCTTAGATGCAACAGAAACAGCTATAAGAAGTGTGCAAACTAATATGGGGCAAATTATTACAAAAGCAATGAGTTTTGCTTATGATAACAAAGTAGATTGTGCTTTAGTAAACGGAGGTTCTGTTCGTATTGATGATGTTTTAGAAGGGGAGATAAATGTTATAGATATTTTTAGAGTTTTACCTTATGGTGGAGCTGTTTTAAAAGTTGAAATTAAAGGAAACTTACTAAAAGAAGTTTTAGATTACGGTTTTAATGCCGCAGGTACTGGTGCTTATTTACAGCGTTACAATGCAAATAAAGTAGATGAGAGTTGGCAAATAGCTAATGAACCTATAAATTTAGATAAAGTATATACAGTAGCTTTTTCAGATTATTTATTAAGAGGATTAGATATTCCTGGTTTATCTGATAAAAATCCAGATGTTATTTCGGTTTATAAACAAAAAGAAAGTGAATTAAGCTTTGATATTCGTAAAGCCATTATTACTTACTTGAAAAATAACTAAACAATAACTTTTTGATTTTTAAATTATTAAGATTTATTTTAAATAATATGTTAAAGTTTATTTAAAATAAATCTTAATAAGCTTTGTTAAATTGATTAACTCTTTTACATTTGCACCCGTAAAACAATTAATTATTTAAAGTTAATCTAAATAAAGATGAAAAAAGTATTTTTTGCAGTGTTACTAACTGCATCATTATTCGCAACAGCACAATCAGCTCCGCAAGATAGTATTCCTACAAACCCACAAAGTCAACAGAATGCTGCACAGCGTATTTTGTCTTCTAATTTAAGTCAAAAAGGATTAACTGTAGGAGGTTATGCAGAGGCTCATTATAATAGAGCTACAGGAGAAAATGCAAAATTAGACGTGCACAGAGTTGTAATGTTATTTGGTTATAAATTTAACGAAAGAACACAGTTTGTTACAGAAATTGAATTTGAACACGTAAAAGAAGTATACATAGAACAAGCTTTTTTACAATATACTTTAACAGATAATATTAACTTAAGAGCAGGTTTAATGCTAGTGCCAATGGGTATTGTCAATGAATACCATGAACCAACTACTTTTAACGGAGTTGAAAGACCAAGTATGGATAAATCGATTGTACCTACAACATGGAGAGAAATTGGTTTAGGAGTTTCTGGTAGATGGGATGAAGCGTCTTTACGTTACCAAGCATATGTTTTTAACGGATTTACTTCTGATAATGATGGTAAATATTTAGGAGGTAGTAACGGATTTCGTAACGGACGTCAGAAAGGTGCTGAATCTATGATGAATAATGTGAATTTTTCAGGTAAAGTAGATTATTACGGATTACCAGGCTTACGTCTAGGTTTATCAGGATACTTTGGTAGAACACAATCAGAAAAGGCTGTTGAAGATATTGAAGGGTCAGATGTTGGTATTGCAATGGTTGGTTTAGATGCTCGTTATGCATACAAACGTTTTTCAGCAAGAGGTCAGTTTATTCATGCAAATGTAACAGATAGTGAAGAATATAATGCTTATTACGGTTCTGATTTAGGAAGTGCATTACAAGGTTGGTATTTAGAAACAGCTTATAATTTATTAGCTCAAGATAAAAAGCAACAGTTAATCGCATTCGCTAGATATGAGGATTATAATACACATGCAGCTACAGATGGTGGTTTAGCTGAAAACTTAGCTTATGATCGTGATGAGTGGACATTTGGTTTAACATATAAGGTAGCACCAGGAGCTGCATTTAAGGCAGATTACCAATTTAAAAATAATGCAGTTGACGGTAGTCAAACAATCAAACAATTAAACTTAGGTTTTGGTGTTTGGTTCTAATTAAAATTAAAAGTTTGTTATTATTTGTAGAGATCGAACCAATTTTTTAAAATTTGGTTCGGTTTTTGTTTTTTATTTAGACTAATTCTAATTATTTTTGCGGTATGAAAAATCGTTTTGTAGTACTTTTCTTATGTATCGTTACTTCTTTAGGGCTGTTGTCTTTTAGTATGCCTAAAAATTTACAGAAAAAAGTTGAAAAAGAAATTAAAAAAACATTTAATGTTGATGAGTTTTCGTTGAGTAAAGTTATTGTTCCAGAAGTAGTTAGCAATAAGTTGAAAGGGAAAATTACCGAAGAAAACCTGCTAAAGATTACAATTGGTGATAAAGTTTTAGGATTTGCTTTTATTGATAAAGCACCAAGTAAAACTGATGAGTTTGACTATTTGGTTTTATTAGATAAAGAATTAATTGTAATAAAAACGAAGATATTAATATACCGCGAAGATTATGGTGGCGAAATAGGTAGTAAGCGTTGGTTAAAACAATTTATAGGTAAAACATCAAAAGATACTTTAAAATACGAAAAAGATATTATAGCAATATCAGGAGCAACAATTTCGGCTTCTTCAATGACAATTGCAGTTAATACTTTCCTTCAAAATTTAGAAATCCTTCATCAAAATAAAGTATTGTAAATGCAAATTCACGGTCTAATTCATCAATTTCCGAAAGAAATAAAATTATTAATACTAGCTTTTATATGCACTTTAAGTATTGGTTTTTTTGGCGGAATATCATTTGTTAGAGATACAACAAATTCTAATCCAACAGGAATAGAAGAACGTTATCTAGGAAACGAAGATGTTGAAGAGGCTACCACAATGAAGTTTAAAAAATCCGCAGGAGAAATAAAAACAACAGTACACAATCATATTTTATCGCTTTCGGTAATTTTCTTTTTATTGGCTGTAATTGTATCTACAACAAGTATCAATAAAAAATTAAAATTATTTTTAATGATTGAACCTTTTATATCAATCATTTGTACTTTTGGTGGTATTTATTTAATGTGGACAGGTATTACTTGGATGAAATATATTATTATGATTTCAGGTTTACTGATGACGCTTTCTTTCGGAACAGCAGTTTTAATGATTTTTAGTCAAATTATATCAAAAAAGAAGTTGACTTTAGAATAAAGTGTACCTTATTTCTAAAACAAGATATTCAATAAATGGATTTATCTGCAAATTTTTGGGGAAATAAATATAAGTCCAATAAAATTGGTTGGGATTTAGGTGCTATTTCTCCACCTTTAAAAGCTTATTTTGATCAACTAGAAAACAAAGAACTAAAAATTTTAATTCCTGGAGGAGGAAATTCTTATGAAGCAGAATATCTTTTTAAAAACGGATTTAAAAATGTTTCTGTAGTTGATATATCTAAAGAGCCTTTAGATAACCTGAAGAAAAGAGTTCCAAAATTTCCTTCATCACAATTAATTAATGCTAATTTTTTTGATATAAATTTTACATTTGATTTGATAATCGAACAAACTTTCTTTTGTGCCATAGATCCGATTTTACGTGTGAAATATGCTTTAAAAATGAATGATTTATTGAATGAAAACGGAAAGTTAGTTGGTTTGTTATTTGATGCAAAACTAAATGAAGATCATCCGCCTTTTGGTGGAAATAAACAAGAATATTTATCTTACTTTAAACCTTATTTTAAAATAACAAAAATGGAGTCTTGCTATAATTCGTATCATAATAGAAAAGGTATGGAGTTGTTTGTTATGCTTCACAAAAAGTAGTTTTTAAATATCATATTTAATTTCCTTTTAAACGTATCCATAATTCTGATAGTAATTTTTTCCCATCTCTTTTATCTTTAGGTTCTTCTTTTAAAAGAATATTACCTAAGCGATCTTCTATAATTTTATATTTAAAAACAAAGTTTTGAGAATTTGGCGCCAAACTTAAAAGTCCAAATCGTAAGTCATTATAATAAAGATTTTTATCCTTTTTTGTAATCGTATACCAACCTTCAGAAATAGCAATCATTTGTTTTATTTTTATATTATCAGCTATTTTTCCTAATAAATGATGATTTTTAGGATAAGAATTAAAAGTAATAGGTTGTGTATCAAAAAATGAGTAATTGGCTAATAGATAAGCATTTTCTGTTGCTACATTAGCGCTCCAAAGAACAGTATTCATTGGCGAAGGCCTAGTATCTAATTCTAAATAGGATATATTTTGATTTTTTAAAGCAGCTTCAAATTGATTGAAAGCAATCCATTTAAAAAAAAATGTAAGGACTAAATAAGAAGAGCTTACCACTAAACCAATGGTGTTATAAATGTAACGTTTTCTTGATGTTCTTTTTTGTCTTATAGCTAAAATTAAAAAGATTAAAAAAGGCATTGTGTAAAGCGGATCGATAACAAATATAGTTTTAAATGCTAGCCGAATATCAAAAGGCCAAAAAAACTGCGTTCCCCAAGTGGTGTGAGCATCTAAAATAGGGTGTGTAATAAAAGCCCAGAAAAACAACCAAGACCAACCTTTAAAATTCTTGTATTTCTCATATCGAGAAACTAACCACCCAAAAATAGGAGCGAAGAGTATAGAAAATAGTATAGAATGTGTAAATCCACGATGAATAGAGAGTGCTGTAACTGTATCAGTAAAATAAGAAGCAAGCACGTCTAAATCAGGAATAGTTCCTGCTATGGCACCATAAAACAAGGCCTTATTGCCAATTTTTTTTCCTAAAACAGCTTCGCCAACAGCGGCACCTAATATTATTTGAGTAAGTGAATCCATATAGCAACAAAAATAAGTTATGTTTATTATAAAATATGGAAAACTTTATTTAATCTAGTTGTATAATATAATTGTAAACAAGTGATTTTTATTAACTTTAATTTAAAATTGAGTTGCCGTTATTTGTAGTATATTTGCATGTAATTAATTAATAACACACTAAATTAATTGCACATGCAAGCTCACGAATCAAAAATAGTAGGCGAAGGTTTAACGTACGATGACGTTTTATTAATACCAGCTTATTCAGAAATACTTCCAAGAGAAGTTTCTATTCAAACAAAATTCACAAAAAACATAACAATAAACGTTCCTATAGTTTCTGCAGCGATGGATACTGTTACCGAATCAGCTATGGCAATTGCTATGGCTAGAGAAGGAGGAATAGGTGTTTTACATAAAAATATGACTATCGAGCAACAAGCTCAAGAAGTTCGTAAGGTAAAACGTGCAGAAAGCGGAATGATTATCGATCCAGTTACGTTACCATTAACAGCCGTAGTTTTAGATGCTAAAATGTTAATGAAAGAACATAGTATTGGCGGAATTCCAGTTGTTGATGATAACGGAATTTTAAAAGGAATTGTTACCAACCGTGATTTACGTTTTGAGCATAAAAATGACAGAGCTATTGTTGAAGTAATGACCAAAGAAAATTTGGTTACCGCAGCAGTAGGAACTTCATTAAAATCAGCTGAAAGCATTTTACAAGAAAATAAAATTGAAAAATTATTAATTGTAGATGATAATTATAAACTATCAGGGTTAATTACTTTTAGAGATATTACAAAAGTTACTCAAAAACCAATAGCAAATAAAGATACTTACGGACGTTTACGCGTTGCAGCTGCATTAGGTGTTACTGCAGATGCTGTTGATAGAGCAGAAGCTTTAGTAAAAGCAGGTGTAGATGCGGTTATTATTGATACGGCTCACGGACATACAAAAGGCGTGGTTACTGTTTTAAAAGAAGTAAAAGCAAAGTTTCCTGAACTAGATGTTATTGTAGGTAATATTGCAACGGCAGAGGCTGCTAAATATTTAGTTGAGGCAGGTGCTGATGCAGTAAAAGTAGGTATCGGTCCAGGTTCTATTTGTACAACCCGTGTAGTTGCAGGCGTAGGTTTTCCTCAGTTTTCTGCAGTATTAGAAGTTGCAGCAGCTATAAAAGGCTCTGGAGTTCCAGTAATTGCTGATGGAGGAATTCGCTATACAGGTGATATTCCTAAAGCAATTGCAGCAGGTGCAGATTGTGTAATGTTAGGATCTTTATTAGCAGGAACAAAAGAATCTCCAGGTGAAACCATCATTTATGAAGGTCGTAAGTTCAAATCATACCGTGGAATGGGATCTGTTGAAGCAATGAAACAAGGTTCTAAAGATCGTTATTTTCAGGATGTAGAAGATGATATAAAAAAGTTAGTGCCAGAGGGTATTGTTGGTCGTGTACCTTATAAAGGAGATTTAGAAGAAAGTATTCATCAATTTGTTGGTGGTTTACGAGCAGGTATGGGATACTGTGGTTCTAATAATATAGAAACATTAAAAGATACAGGTAAGTTTGTACGTATTACTTCTAGCGGAATAAATGAAAGTCATCCACATGATGTAGCAATAACTAAAGAAGCGCCTAATTATAGTAGAAGATAATATTATTTAGAATCCATAAATATCAAACTCTGTTGAAAACTAATTCAACAGAGTTTTTTGTTTTTTAAAGAGTAAATACTACTTTAGCAAAGACTTCAATTTCCTCAATTTATATGGCTCAAGAAACAAAATATACCGAAGATAATATACGCTCGCTCGATTGGAAAGAACACATTCGTATGCGACCGGGAATGTACATTGGTAAATTAGGAGATGGTTCTTCTGCTGATGACGGAATTTATATTTTGGTAAAAGAAGTTTTAGACAACTCTATTGACGAATATGTGATGGGAGCCGGTAAAACCATCGAAATTTCTATTCAAGGTAATAAAGTTATTGTAAGAGATTATGGTCGTGGTATTCCGTTAGGAAAGGTAGTAGACGTAGTTTCTAAAATGAATACGGGAGGAAAGTACGATTCTAAAGCATTTAAAAAATCGGTTGGTTTAAATGGTGTAGGTACAAAAGCCGTAAATGCACTGTCTTCGTTTTTTAGAGTAGAATCTTCAAGAGATGGTAAATCTGCAGCAGCAGAATTTTCACAAGGAAATTTAACCGATCAAGAGTTTTTAGAAGAAACCTCTCGCAGAAAAGGAACAAAAGTATCTTTTGTACCTGATGAAGCTATTTTTAAAAATTATAAATTCAGAAACGAGTACGTTGCTAAAATGCTTAAAAACTATGTGTATTTAAACACAGGTTTAACGATTGTTTTTAACGGCGAAAAATATGTTTCAGAAAATGGATTGAAAGATTTATTAGAAGATAACAACAGTCAAGATGATATGTTGTATCCGATTATCCATTTAAAAGGAGATGATATAGAAGTTGCTATCACACACAGTAAAACGCAATATTCAGAAGAATACCATTCGTTTGTAAACGGACAGCATACTACGCAAGGAGGTACGCATCAAGCAGCATTTAGAGAAGCTATTGTTAAAACCATTCGTGAGTTTTATGGTAAGAATTTTGAAGCTTCGGATATTCGTAAATCAATCATATCAGCCATTGCAATTAAAGTGATGGAGCCTGTTTTTGAAAGTCAAACAAAAACAAAATTGGGTTCTACAGATATGGGAGGCGAATTGCCAACTGTAAGAACGTATATAAACGACTTTTTAAAAACGAAATTAGATAATTATTTACATAAAAATGTAGATACGGCTGATAAGCTCCAACGTAAAATTATACAAGCAGAAAAAGAACGTAAAGAGTTATCAGGAATACGAAAATTAGCTAAAGACAGAGCAAAAAAATCAAGTTTACATAATAAGAAATTACGTGACTGTAGAGTGCATTTAGGTGATATTAAAAAGGATAATTATTTAGAGTCTACGCTGTTCATTACCGAGGGAGATTCAGCATCTGGATCTATTACAAAATCTAGAAACGTAAATACGCAAGCCGTTTTTAGTTTAAAAGGGAAGCCTTTAAATTCATACGGATTGAGTAAGAAGATTGTATATGAGAATGAAGAGTTTAATTTACTACAAGCAGCTTTAAATATAGAAGACGGTTTACAAGATTTACGTTACAACAATATTGTAATTGCAACTGATGCCGATGTTGATGGTATGCACATTCGTTTATTATTAATCACGTTTTTTTTACAATTTTTCCCTGAAGTAATAAAAGAAGGTCATTTATATATATTAGAAACTCCGTTGTTTAGAGTTCGTAATAAAAAAGATACTTATTACTGTTATTCAGAAGAAGAAAAGCGAGAAGCAATAGAGAAGTTAAGAGGAAAACCAGAAATAACTCGATTTAAAGGATTAGGGGAAATTTCACCAAACGAATTTGTTCATTTTATTGGTGATGATATTCGTTTAGATCCTGTTATGTTAGATAAAGAAATGTCGATAGAGCAAATGCTAGAATTTTATATGGGGAAGAACACTCCAGACAGGCAAAAATTTATCATCGAGAATTTAAAAGTTGAATTAGATGTTGTTGAGGAAGAAGTTTAATAACTAAGTTTTAAGTGTTTTATAATAGTAATAATGAATAAAGAAAGAAGAGCAAGAATATATCTAATTATAGCTTTTACCATCTTTTTTATCAATTTGTTAAATGTTGATTTTGATAACTTAAGCTGGGAGATTAATAGCAAGCATTATATAAATATGTTAGTAGCATCAGTAGTTTTTGCTATCATTTTTATCCTCAATAAAAAAAACAATAACTCTTAAAAGAATACCCATTATTCAATGAGTGAAGAAAATAATAATTACGAGCACGACGAAGAGCTGAATCAACCAATAGAAAATACAGAAACGATAACGAAAGTTACCGGAATGTATAAAGAATGGTTTTTAGATTATGCTTCGTATGTAATTTTAGAAAGAGCTGTTCCGTCGCTTGAAGACGGATTAAAACCAGTACAGCGTAGAATAATGCATTCTATGAAAGACTTAGATGATGGGCGTTATAATAAAGTAGCAAATATTGTTGGGCATACCATGCAGTACCATCCACACGGAGATGCTTCTATAGCAGATGCGATGGTGCAAATTGGTCAGAAAGAGTTATTGATTGATATGCAAGGAAACTGGGGTAATATTTTAACAGGAGACCGCGCAGCGGCTTCTCGTTATATAGAAGCTCGTTTATCGAAATTCGCTTTAGATGTTGTTTTTAATCCGAAAACAACAGAATGGAAAATGTCGTATGATGGTAGAAGAAAAGAACCTATAGATTTACCAGTAAAGTTTCCTTTACTATTAGCACAAGGAGCAGAGGGAATTGCAGTTGGTTTATCAACAAAAATATTACCACATAATTTTAATGAATTGATTGATGCTTCAATCAAATATTTAAAAGGAAGAAGTTTTACAATTGTTCCCGATTTTTTAACAGGGGGAATTGCAGATTTTACTAATTATAACGATGGGGTACGAGGAGGAAAAGTTAGAGTAAGAGCAAAAATATCTCAATTAGATAAAAAGACCTTAGTGATTTCCGAAATTCCGTTTGCAACGACTACTACAACTTTAATCGATAGTATTTTAAAAGCAAATGAAAAAGGGAAAATAAAGATTAAGAAAATTGAAGATAATACTGCTGCCAATGTAGAAATTTTAGTGCATTTACCAACAGGAATATCACCAGATAAAACCATAGACGCTTTATACGCATTTACGAATTGTGAAAATTCAATTTCACCTCTATCTTGTACTATTGAAGATAACAAACCTGTATTTGTTGGGGTTTCTGAAATGCTAAAACACTCTACAGATTTAACAGTAAATTTACTTAAGCGTGAATTAGAAATTCAGTTAAACGAATTGCAAGAGCAATGGCATTTTGCATCCTTAGAACGAATTTTTATTGAAAATAGAATTTACCGTGATATTGAAGAGGTAGAAACTTGGCAAGGTGTAATTGAGGCAATTGATAAAGGTTTACAGCCTCATATAAAACATTTAAAAAGGGCAATAACAGAAGAAGATATTGTTCGTTTAACGGAAATCAGAATTAAGAAAATCTCTAAATTTGATATTGACAAAGCCAAACAGCATATAGAAAGTTTAGAGGAGAAAATAGCTGAAGTAAAGAATTACTTAAATAATTTAATAGAGTTTGCTATTAACTACTTTAAAAACCTAAAAACAAAATACGGTAAAGGTCGTGAGCGTAAAACTGAAATCAGAATTTTTGATGATATCATCGCTACGAAAGTAGTAATGCGAAATACAAAACTTTATGTAAATAGAGAGGAAGGTTTTGTTGGTACTTCACTTAAAAAAGATGAATACGTTACAGAATGTGCCGATATTGATGATATAATTATCTTTAAAAGCGATGGTAAAATGATTGTTACCAAAGTGGCAGCTAAAACTTTTGTAGGTAAAGATATTATTCACATTGCAATCTTTAAAAAGAAAGACAAGCGTACGGTTTATAACATGATGTATAAAGATGGTGCAAAAGGACCGAGTTATATGAAACGTTTTAACGTAACAAGTGTAACGCGCGATAAAGAATATGATTTAACAGCAGGGAATAAAGGTTCAAAAATGTTATACTTTTCAGCAAATCCTAATGGTGAAGCTGAGGTTGTTACTATAAATCTTCGAGCAGTTGGTAGTATAAAAAAATTAAAATGGGATATAGATTTCTCTGACTTAGCAATAAAAGGTAGAGCAGTTCGTGGTAATCAAATAACTAAATTTGCTATTAGAAAAATTGATTTTAAATCAGCAGGAGTATCTACTTTAAAACCACGAAAAATATGGTTTGATGATGCTGTACAGCGTTTAAATGTTGATGATAGAGGGGAGTTATTAGGAGAGTTTAGAGCAGAAGATAAAATTTTAATAGCAACACAATCAGGTAAAATAAAAGCGGTATCTCCAGAGCTAACAATGCATTTTGAAAATGACATGATTGTGTTAGAAAAATGGAAACCTAACAAACCTATTTCAGCTATTTATTTCGATGGAGAAAAAGAGCGTTATTATGTTAAGCGTTTTTTAATTGATACTACTGATAAAGAAGAATTATTTATATCAGAAACAGAAAAATCGAAATTAGAAATTGTTTCTACAGATTATCGCCCAATGGCTGAGGTATTATTCTCTAAGCGTAGTTTGGATAAGATTGATATAAATTTTGAAGATTTTATAGCCGTAAAAGGTATTAAGGCACAAGGAAATCAATTAACAACAGATAAAATACGTACGGTTAACTTATTAGATTCATTACCATACGAAGAGCCTGAAGAAGAAAAAGTTGAAGATATTGAAGTAAACGAAGAGGAAGAGATAACTGAAGAAAGTTTACCTCTTGATATCGAAGAAATAGCGCCAAAAGAGTTTGTAAACTCTAAAGAAGATAAAGCAAAAAAAGCATTAGAAAGAGCGCTTCAAAAAAAGAAAAAGCAAACTGAAGAAGACGATGATAGTCAAACAGCATTATTTTAATGGATAAGTTATTTAAATATCATTTTAACTTAGATTCTTTTTTTGGAATTTTAGGGTATGTATTAATAGTTGTTTTTGTTGCTTGGGTATTATCTAGAATTATACGTTATATCATTGTTCAGATAATAAAACGCAGAAAAATAGATCGTTATGGAAAGACGAGTATTCTTTTTTTGCGTAATTCGGTAAAGTTTTTTCTAGGGCTTTTCGGTATCATATATATTATTATGACCGTACCAGCTTTTAGAAGTAAAGCTACTTTAATTTTTTCGGGAGCAGGTATATTAGCTGCAATTATAGGTTTTGCTGCTCAAGCCGCCTTATCAAACTTAATAGCAGGTGCATTTATTGTTGTTTTTAAACCTTTTCGTGTTGGAGATTATATTAGGTTAGATGATACTAGAGTTGGTATTGTTGAAGATATTACGTTGCGACATACGGTAATTAATAATTTTGAAAATAAGCGATTAATTATACCGAATTCTGTAATAAGTACCGATTCAGTTTTAAACCATACGATTGAAGATTCTCATGTATTAAGTTTTAATAATTTTAAACTAGGTTTAAAGGCAGATATCGATTTAGCGAGAAGAATTATACAAGAAGAAGCGATTAAACTTCCTACAGTAATTGATTTTAGAACGCCAGAACAAGTAATTATTAATACAGATCAAGTAGATGTTCGAGTAATTGATGTGTATACAGATCATATACATTTAAGGGCTTATGTTTGGTTGAATGAACCGTTTCAGGAATTTAAAACTAAATGTGCTTTAAAAGAAGCAGTTCATAAACGATTTTTAGCTGAAGGTGTAGCTTTGCCGATACCTATTTATAAAGTAGTAAAGGTATAATGAGTTTTTAGTTATCTTTTTACTACGTATTTATATTTTTCAAATTTTTTAGGTAGCTCATTTGTAATCGTTAGCCTGTTAGATGTAATGTTAGGTTTAATTTTTATGATTTTTGTGTTTTCGCTAATTTTCACATCATGTATGCTTTTCATTTTAAGAACATCAATATGTAAAGCCTTAAAGGTATAATCTCCTTTTTTTAGGTTAATTATAACATATTCTTTAGGTCTAATCTGCCCTAATGCTTTATCGTTTATCCAAACATTTAATCTGGCAGTGTTATCTATTTTATGTAAAATATCCGCGCCGTTATAAATTAATACTGTTCCGTTACCTAATTTATCAAGCGTTACTTTATTTAAACCTGTTTCTACAAAAGTATATTGAGAAGTTATTGGTTTTAAAGCACATGAGTTTAACAATGAAGTTATTAAGAATAGAATTATATATTTATAAGTTTTCATAGATTATTTTTTAGTGATTCTAATTTAAATAAATATTAAGTGTTTTTTTGATAAAAAAGACTGCCAGAACTTTTAATATTAACTTATGATATGAACTATAAACATACAAAAAAAGTAATAAAAAGAATAGTATGAATACCTGTAGCTTTAAGTGTGATTAATTTAAAATAAATATTAGAAATAAAATAAAGAAGTATAATTTTTATTCTTAATCGAAATAAGGATTATTTTTTAAAAAGAAACCCTAAGCCTAAACGACTTAAAAACTTCTTTTCAAAAGCCCAAAAGAATTTAAATTGCCCAAATAACCAACCTACTAAAGGCAATGTAGTTTGGTAAACAGGAAAAATAAGTAGAATACGTAAAGGCCAATACAACCAAGGCGAAGTAGTTTCAGGAGAAAGTCCAAAAAAGGCAGTAATAGGTTTTGCAACCCATGAGGCTAACGAACCGTTAATAGAAAATACAATTAATACAGCTATTACATCCCAAGTAGTATTTAAACCCCAACGTTGTTTCAATTTTTCCATGGCGGCAAAAGTAATTAAAAGAAAAAGGGCAAACAAATGTTTACCCTTTTTGATATTATATAAATGTAAAATTTATTTTTTTCCAAAAATACCACCTAATAATCCTCCAAGTAATCCTCCATCAGATTTTTTTTGATCGGCACCGCCTAAAACCATACCAGCAATATCATCAACAATACTACCATCACCATCTGCATCTAAAATTTGCTCTAAAAAACTTTGCTCTTTGTCAGCAGAGCTACCTCCAAGTAATCCACCTAATAACCCACCTAAATCACTTGATTTGTTTACATTATCTTGACGAGATTGTTTACCTAAAACTCCCATTAAAATTGGCGCGGCTGTTTTTAAGATATTAGCAACAGACTCTGCATCTATTCCAGCTTTTTGCCCAATGATTTTTTCTACACCTTGTTGTTTGTTTCCTAAAACGTGTTTTAAAATATTACCTCCATCTTGCAAAACATCAGCATTTACACCGCCATTAAATAAACCGCCTAAATTATCCAAAATACTACCGTCGTGTTTATTTAAAGCACCCATTAATCCTTCAGCTCCTTGTTGGGTTGCAGTATTGCGTTGCATTGCTTTCATTAAAACAGGTAAAGCCATAGTTAAAACACTGCTTGTTTTGTTAGTGTCTTGCCCTGTAGAACCTGCCACTCCTGATATAATTGATTTACCTAAGTCGCTGTTTAATAAGTCTAAAATTCCTGCCATTTTAATGTTGTTATAAGGTTTGTAATTAGTTATTGGTAATTAAGACACAAGTTACGTATTTATGGTCACATTTTTTAAATATTTATTTTATCTTACAGCCTTTAAAAATTTAAATCAATTAGATGAAAAAACTGGCGTTACATTGGAAAATTTTAATAGGAATGGTTCTAGGAATCTTATTCGGATTTTTAGCATTGCAATTTGGCTGGAATAGTTTTATAGAGGACTGGATAAAGCCATTAGGAACTATTTTTGTGAAATTATTAAAATTAATAGCTGTACCGTTAATTGTAGCTTCATTAATTAAAGGAATTTCAGATTTAAAAGATATTTCTAAATTTAAAAGTATTGGTGTAAGAACTATGCTTATATATATTGGTACTACTGTAGTTGCAATTACAATTGGTTTGGTATTGGTAAATGTGATTCAGCCAGGAGACGGAATATCTCCAGAAACAGTAGATAAGCTAACAAATACGTACGCAAAAAGTTCTGGAGTAACAGCTAAAATAACCGAAGCAACAAGGCAACAAAGTAGCGGTCCTTTACAGTTTGTAGTAGATATGGTACCAGATAATGCAGTCAGTGCGATGAGTAATAATAAAGCAATGTTACAAGTAATATTCTTTACTATTTTCTTAGGAATATCAATGTTATTAATAGGTGAAAAGAAAGCAAAACCTTTAAAGAATTTTTTCGATTCATTAAATGAAGCTATTTTAAAAATGGTAGACCTTATAATGTTAATTTCTCCGTTTGCTGTTTTTGCTTTATTGGCAAATGTTGTGGTTACTTCTGGTGATCCTGATATTTTACTTGCTTTATTAAAATATGCCGGAGTTGTAGTTTTAGGCTTATTGTTAATGATTGTTTTCTATTCAGTTTTAGTAAGTGTTTATACAAAGAAAAATCCTTTTTGGGTTTTAAAACAATTAAGTCCAGCGCAATTATTAGCTTTTTCTACAAGTTCGAGTGCGGCAACGTTACCCGTTACGATGGAGCGTGTTGAGGAACATATTGGTGTAGATAAAGAAGTATCTAGTTTTGTGTTGCCAGTAGGTGCAACTATAAATATGGACGGAACAAGTTTATACCAAGCAGTAGCGGCAGTATTTGTAATGCAAGTTTTATGGCCAGAAGGTTTAGGCTTTGCAAATCAAATGGCAATTGTTTTAACGGCTTTGTTAGCATCTATAGGTAGCGCCGCTGTTCCTGGGGCTGGAATGGTAATGTTGGTTATTGTGTTAGAATCTATTGGTTTCCCTAAAGATTTGTATCCGGTGGCTTTAGCATTAATTTTTGCTGTAGACAGACCATTAGATATGTTACGTACTACTATTAATGTTACAGGTGATGCAACTGTTTCTATGGTTGTTGCAAAATCTGTAGGTAAATTACACGATCCTAAACCTAAAAATTGGGACGATAATTATGATGATGTAAAATAAAAAATGAATGTTATTTTTGAGTTAAAAAAGACTTTTGTAATGTCAGTTCGAGTGATTTTTGATAAAAAAAATAGTATCGAGAACTAATTTAGAAGTAACAGCTTTAATTCTCGATATAAGTTTTGCTCATTTCAATCGTAAAACTCACTCGAATTGACAAAAAAATCACCAAAAGTGAACAATAGAATAAAAACATCAATGTATATTTTAACATTGATGTTTTTTAAGTTTATAAATTGATTTTTAAAAAGAGATAAATGAAAATTACAATTCCGAGTCCGCTTGTTTCAGTTCATTGGTTATTTGAAAATATAAAAGCAGATAATTTAATTATTTTTGATGTAAGTATTTACAAGGTAGGCACTCAAGAAAATAAAGTAGATAGTAAAGAGCAAATTATAAATTCAGTTTTGTTCGATTTAAAAAGTGTTTTCTTAAATAAAGAAGGTGAGTTTCCGAATACAATTCCGACAAAAGAGCATTTTGAAAAAGAGATTCAAAAACTGGGAGTCAATAAAGATAGTTGTATAATTATTTATGATGATTTAGGCGTGTATTCTTCACCACGAGCTTGGTGGTTATTTAAACTGTTTGGTTTTGAAAACGTAGCTGTTTTAAATGGCGGATTACCTGCTTGGCAAGAAGCGGAATTTCCAATAGAGACTTATAAAAACAAACAACTATTAAAAGGTAATTTTAAGGCATATTTTAAAATTAACTACTTAAGCACTACTAAAGATGTATTGATAGCGTCAAAGAATAAGAAACATATTTTTGATGCGCGTTCTAAAGGACGCTTCGATGCAATATTGCCAGAGCCTAGAAAAGATTTAAGAGGTGGTCATATTCCGAATTCTAAAAGTTTACCACATTCCGAATTACAGCTTGATGGTAAGATGAAATCTAAAGAAAAATTACAAGAAATTTTCTCAGCATTAAATCCGAAGAAAGAAACCGTTATTTTTTCATGCGGATCAGGTATTACAGCCTGTATTTTAGCATTAGGAAATGAATTAGCAGGCAATACAAATTATTCCGTATATGATGGTTCATGGACGGAATGGGCGAGTACTTTAGCCTTGCCAGTTGAGAAATAATTTTTTTTAAAAATAAATTATGAAAAGAAAAATATTAGTGTTTATGTTGTTGTTAGTTGCTGTTGAAACTTTTGCACATGAAGGATCAGAAGCTGTTATAAATAAAACAATCGTTAAAAACGGAATAGGTTTAGGAAGTGTTATCGCTGTTGTTATTTCTTGGGATAGAAATAAATCAGTTTTATACTCCTTTATTCACGGTATTTTTGGCTGGTTGTATGTAATTTATTTTATAATAGTTAGGGATAAAAAATAATTTAAATCAATTTCTTAACTTCTTGTTTTAAATATGCAATTGATGTTTGTGTTGGGTTCTCATTCTGAGCATAATCAATTAATATATTTTCGCGTAAATCTTTTGCCGTTTTTGCTGTTTCTGATGTTTTACGAAGCTTAGCGATGATTGTTAGTTTTGCAGCCACTATTGCTTTCCAACTATCTTCCGATACATATAATTGTTGTACCATATTATGCTCGTATTCTTGTTCGATATTAGCAATTAATAATTGCACATAACTGTTAGTATCTTCTCCAATAGGAATTACTCTTACCAATAATTTTGTAGGGTTTATGCGCTCGCAAAACAAAAGTAAGCGCTCGTAAGCTTGCAGTTTAATAGGTAAGCTTTCACGTTTTTTATCAACTAAAGCATTAAATTTTTTTTCGTTGTTATCTTGTTTAATAAATGCGCCTAATATAAAATAGGCTACAAAGCCTGTTACCATTGCTGGTAAAGCGTATGCGAATCCTTCAATAATTTTATCTTCCATAATGCGAATATACAAGTCCTGTTAAAATTGCCAATCCAAAACTTAATAAAGTTCCGATTAAAATGTATTCTGTTAGTTTTCTATCTTTAGCTGAAGTTAAATCTCCAAAACGGAAAATAGATTTTGCAGCTAATAAAAACCCAACACCTGCCCATTGTCCGATAACAATGAACGTAAATATTAATAAACGTTCTAAAATTCCGATATATTTTCCTGCTTTAGCCAAAGAGTCATCTTCTTTTTTAAATTCTTTTTCAGGACTCCATTGCGATATTATCGTTTGTATAATTATAGATGCAACAAAACTCACAAAAATCAAACAAGATATCAGTAAAAGTGCTTTTAGAGAAAAAAAGAAAATCAATATTAAATCGATAAGGGAAATACCAATAAGTTACCAAGGCTAACATTAAAATATGTAAAAACTGATCTATAAAAAACAGCCAAGTTTTGTTCTTTTTATGCTGTAAATATAATTTACTTAAATCAATTAAATAGTGAGTTGTAGTGATAAAAAGTATGCCTAAAATATATTTTAAACTAAAGCTCACCATTATTAATAACAATAATAAATGAACTGCAATATGTAAGTATAGTTTTTTAGATTTAATCTTTTTTTCTCTTTATTTTTTACCCATTTTTCTGATTGAAAAATAAAATCACCTAAAAAATGAGCAATTAAAAACTTTAAGAATAAGATCATAATAAAGTTGTTTTTTGTTGAATTAATTCTCTGTATCTTTTTTCTAATTTGGTAATGGCATCATAACCAGCACGTTTTTGTCGTTCACTAATATTACTTTGTGTGATGCCTATTTTTTTTCCAATTTCACTTTGAGTTAATAACGGGTTTTCTATTGATAATTGAAATACTTCAGCTGAATTTTTTGTCCAACTATTCATAGTCAATAAAGCCAACTCTAAAGCTAAGTTAAGTTCTTCATTTAACGCTAACCAAGGAGTTTTTATTGCAATTAATTGTTTTTTTACCAAACTGTCAAAAACTTCACCTGAGTTAACATAAGCTTCTCCATTGGCTTCTGTAATATGTAAATTTTTAGAATCTTTACTGCCAATACCAATACCAATTCTAACATCAATATTATCTACCTGTTTTAGCTGAGCTTTTAATAAAAAAGCAACATAAAGAGCCTTTTCTATAGGAACCTCTAGTTGAAAACTATCGCCTCTAAAAATTTCCCAATCAATAGGTTGTTTTCCGAATTTATTAAGAATAGTTTTTAGCTTTTCTAGCCAAACACTACTGTCGGATTTCCTAGATTTTACAATGTCTCCTGTTAAAATACTTGTCATTAATGTTTTTTATAAGTCTTAAAAATACTTAAATATTTATAATTGACCAAAAATATCTGTAAATAAGCAGATATTGTTATTTATTTGCTCTAAAGCAAATATGTTGTTTTATCCGCTTTTAAGGGAATAAAAATTGTGAATAAAAAAAAGGTTACATTCTTTATATAACCTAAAAGAATGGTTAAATTTCCGTTTTAAAAATTATTTCAAATTTTTTCTATTGAATACTTACTTAGAGCAACTTAACGAACCACAAAGAGCAGCCGTTTTACAAAAAGATGGCCCAATGATAATTATCGCAGGAGCCGGATCGGGTAAAACCAGAGTTTTAACCTATAGAATAGCGCATTTAATGAAAGAAGGAGTAGATTCTTTTAATATTTTATCGCTAACCTTTACAAATAAGGCAGCTCGTGAAATGAAAGAGCGTATTGGAGGTGTTGTTGGTTACAGCGAAGCAAAGAATTTATGGATGGGAACTTTTCACTCTGTTTTTTCTCGTATTTTACGATCAGAAGCAGATCGTTTAGGCTATCCTTCTAACTTTACAATTTACGATACACAAGATTCTGTTAGGTTGATATCTACGATCATTAGAGAAATGAAATTAGATAAAGATCGCTATAAACCAAAGCAGATTTTAAGCAGAATATCTTCGTTTAAAAACAGCTTAATAACTGTTAGAGCATATTTTAATAATTCAGATTTACAAGAGGCAGACCTAGAAGCAAGCAGGCCAAAAGTAGGTGAAATTTATAAAGCTTATGTAGAAAGATGCTTTAAGGCAGGAGCAATGGATTTTGATGATTTGTTGTTAAGAACCAATGAATTATTAACGCGTTTTCCTGAAGTTTTAGCAAAGTACCAAAGTCGTTTTAAATATATAATGGTTGATGAGTATCAGGATACAAATCATTCACAATATTTAATTGTTAGAGCATTAGCAGATCGTTTTCAGAATATTTGTGTAGTTGGTGATGATTCGCAAAGTATTTATAGTTTCCGTGGAGCAAACATAAACAACATCTTGAATTTTCAAAAAGATTATCCGGATGTTAAGACTTTTAAATTAGAGCAAAATTACCGATCAACAAGTAATATTGTTGAAGCTGCCAATAGTGTAATTGATAAAAATAAAACGAAGTTAGATAAGGAAGTTTGGACAGCAAATGACCCTGGAGAAAGCATTAAAGTAATGCGAACAATTTCTGACGGAGAAGAAGGGCGTTTCGTAGCGCAATCTATTTGGGAAAACAAAATGAATCATCAATTAACAAGTGATTCTTTTGCTATTTTATATCGTACCAATGCACAATCTAGAGCAATGGAAGATGCTTTGCGAAAAAAAGATATTAAGTACAAGATTTACGGAGGTATTTCATTTTATCAACGTAAAGAAATAAAAGATTTATTATCGTATTTACGTATGCTAATAAATCCGAATGATGAAGAAGCTTTAAAGAGAATTATTAATTATCCAGCACGAGGAATTGGTGCTACAACGATTGATAAATTAGCGATAGCAGCAAATCACTATAAAAAATCAATTTTCGATATTTTATTAAATTTAGATAAAGTTGATTTAAAAATAAATTCAGGTACCAAAACCAAGCTAGCTAATTTTACTAGAATGATTCAGCGTTTTCAAATAGACGCTCAAAAGATGAATGCTTTCGAAATTGCCGATTTGGTAGTAAAGCAAACACAATTAGTAAAAGATTTACAAAAAGATGGTACACCAGAAGGTGTAAATAAAGTTGAAAACGTTCAGGAATTATTAAACGGAATAAAAGACTTTATAACAGATAGAATTGAAACAGGCGAAGATGCTTCATTGCCTATTTTCTTAGAAGATGTAGCCTTAGCAACAGATTTTGATAGTGAAAGTGACGATACACCAATGGTTTCATTAATGACCATTCACTTATCAAAAGGATTAGAATATCAATATGTATACATTGTTGGTTTAGAAGAAGGTTTGTTTCCTTCTGGAATGAGCATGAATACACGTAGTGAGCTAGAAGAAGAGCGTCGTTTATTTTATGTAGCCTTAACACGAGCAGAAAAAGTAGCTTACTTAACGTATGCACAAACACGTTACCGCTGGGGAAAATTAACAGACGGCGAACCAAGTCGTTTCTTAGAAGAAATTGATGATAAATTTGTAGAGCATTTAGCACCTAAAGTGCCAGTAGCATTAGCGAATAGATTTATTGATGCAAGTATGTTTGATGATGATACTCCTAAGAATATCCGTTTTCAAAAACCAATTCAAAAACAACGAAAAGAGTTTTTAGCAAAAAAAGAAAAACCAAATATTATACCGCCAAAAAGTAAAATGAAAAAGGTATCAGATGTTAGTTCTGCAATCAATTTATTTGATGGTGAAATAGTGGTTGGTAATTTTGTAGAACACAACCGTTTTGGAACAGGTGAGGTAGTTGCTTTAGAAGGGAAAGGACCCAATAAAAAGGCAGAAATTAAGTTTGGTACCGTAGGGAAAAAGAAATTATTATTACAATTCGCAAAATTAAAGGTAATCGGATAACTATGTAATTCGCAATAATTACCTATTTTGCATATATAAAATATAGAGAAATGACGTTTGATTTAGAGTACAATTCAGAAAGAGACCACTTAATAATTCCGGAATACGGAAGACATATACAAAAATTAATAAATCACTGCATCGCTTTAGAAACAAAAGAGGAAAGAAATACAATGGCAAAAGCGATTGTAGATGTAATGGGAAATTTACAGCCTCATTTACGTGATGTGCCAGATTTTAAGCACAAACTTTGGGATCAGTTACATATAATTGCTGATTTTAAATTAGATGCAGATTCACCATACGAAACTCCATCTAAAGAAGAATTGACAGAGAAGCCAGAAAAGATGGATTATCCAAAATCTGCTTCAAGATACCGTTATTACGGTAACAATATTCAAACCATGATAAATATTGCATTGACTTGGGAAGAAGGTGAAAAAAGAGAAGCATTGGTTTTTACGATTGCTAATCACATGAAAAAATGCTATTTAAATTGGAATAAAGATACCGTTGATGATGTTGTTATTTTTAACCATTTATATAATTTATCAGATAAAAAAATAGACTTAAGAGAAACTACAGAAAAGTTAGCAGAAAGTAAAAACTTATTAAGAAAACGTACTACTCAACAGGGTAAGACAAATCATAAAAATTCTCCTAAAGGAAAAACGAATTACAGTAATAATAAACACAGAAAAAAATAAATGGCATCATTTAAAATTGAAGGAGGTCACAAACTTAGCGGAGTAATAACACCTCAAGGAGCAAAAAACGAAGCATTACAAATTATATGTGCAGTATTATTAACTGCCGAAAAAGTAGTAATTAATAATATTCCTGATATTATTGATGTAAATAAACTAATTTTTATTTTAGGAGAATTAGGAGTTAAAATAGAAAAGTTAGGAAGTAATTCATATAGTTTTCAGGCAGATAATATTAATCTACAATATTTAGAATCACCTGAGTTTAAAAGAGACGGAAGTTCATTAAGAGGATCAATAATGATAGTTGGTCCGTTATTAGCGCGTTTCGGAAAAGGATATATTCCACGTCCGGGAGGCGATAAAATTGGTCGTCGTCGTTTAGATACACACTTCGAAGGTTTTATTAACCTTGGGGCTAAATTTCGTTACAATAAAGAAGAATACTTTTACGGTGTTGAAGCAGAAGATGGATTGGTTGGTACCGATATGCTTTTAGACGAAGCTTCGGTAACAGGAACTGCTAATATTATTATGGCAGCAGTTTTGGCCAAAGGAACTACAACTATATACAATGCAGCTTGTGAGCCATATATTCAACAATTATCTAAAATGTTGAATTCTATGGGAGCTAAAATTACAGGAGTAGGCTCTAATTTATTAACTATTGAAGGAGTAACTTCTTTAGGAGGATGCGAGCATAGAGTATTACCTGATATGATTGAAATTGGTAGTTGGATTGGTGTGGCAGCAATGACACGATCTGAATTAACCATAAAAGATGTTAGTTGGAAAAACCTAGGACAAATACCAAGTGTATTTGGTAAGTTAGGAATTAAATTAGAGAAAAAAGGAGACGATATTTACATTCCGGCACAAGATAGTTATGAAATTCAGAATTATATTGACGGATCTGTTTTAACAGTTGCAGATGCACCTTGGCCAGGATTTACACCAGATTTGTTAAGTATTGTATTAGTTATTGCAACTCAGGCAAAAGGAACGGTATTAATCCACCAAAAGATGTTTGAAAGTCGTTTGTTTTTTGTTGATAAATTGATTGATATGGGCGCAAAAGTAATTTTATGTGATCCGCATAGAGCAACTGTAATTGGTCATGATTTTAAATCGATGTTAAAAGCAACAAAAATGACTTCACCAGATATTCGTGCAGGAATCTCTTTATTAATAGCAGCTTTATCAGCAAAAGGAACCAGTATTATTAATAATATTGAACAAATTGATAGAGGATACGAAAATATAGAAGCTCGTTTAAAATCTATCGGAGCCAAAATTGAAAGAATAGAAGATTAATATAAATAAAAAAATGAAAAAGATTAATAATTTATTGTTTTTAACCCTGCTATTTGCATTTTCGAATATTTTTTCTCAAAACACTTTGTTTAAATCAAAGAAGTTTGAATTGATATTTAACCAACCAGAATTTTTTAAAAACTTAAAAACATTTAGTTACGAAATTCAAGATGATGGTAATTATTGGAATCATGAATATAAAGAAGACGAGAAAAAGCCCGATAATTATTTAGATTACCCGAATTTACAATCTCTTACAAATGGTTTAACAATCAAAGGATTAAAGTCAGTAGAAAAGAACGGTGACATTCAAATTGTTGTAGGTTTTATAGGAAATCAATTAGAATTTGTAGAGAAAGGAGTTGAGCTTCGAGGAACAATGAATCTCATGATAATTATTGACGATAATAAATTGGTTCATAATGAAACAAAAAGAATACAATCTATTGTTACTAATTCAAGTATGTTTCCTACAAAAAATAGGTTTTATAGAAATAAAACCAAAGCTATGATCTTAACAAGTGTAGTACAAAGTTATATTGATAGTAAAATAGGAGTGTTATTTACAGGTAAAACGGAAATAGAATTGTTTTTTGGAGAATTTAGAAAAGCAAAAAAAGGAAAAGCAAAGGAATTTAATGAAGTTTCTAAGCCGCTAATAGAAGAAATTAAAAAAACTAAGTCTATAGATATCATAGATAAATCAATAGCTTATTGGAAAAAACAATTAGATATTGACTATGGTAAAAAATTAAAGCAAAAAAGAAAATTAAAAGTAATTTATACTAATTTAGCTACAGCAAGTATAATAAAAGGAGATATAGAAAAGGCAACAGAGTATTCAAGAATAGCAAAAAAAAATTCAGGATTCTTTGATGTTTTTAATAAAGGTTATTCAGATTACGCAAAAAGACTTAAATATGTCGAAGAAAATTTAAAACAAAAAAAACATACTATTACTAAAGATGGTAGATATGTATACGAAATAGAGATTAATGAAAAAGGTGTATTTGACTTAGGTAATACAAAAACAGAGTTTTCAAAGATTTTTATACAAAGATTTGTTTTAATTTCAAATCCTAATTCTGGAGTTATTTCTTTGGATGAAGGAGAAAGTCCTACTGCCAAAATCTTTATTGATGGTAAATTAAAATATATATATAACTGCAATAGTAAACATTCTATAAAACTTGAAAATGGTAAAACTATTATTTTTAAATTAATTAAAGGAGAATATATACCGTATGTGACAATTGACGGTGTTGAAGAAGGAAAACTTTTTTAAAAAAGATAAAGCAACAAAATTAAAATAAAAATCGTGTCAACATGACACGATTTTTTTATTGGCAATATTATTGATAAAATTATGCTGAAGAATTTAAAGAAACGATTTACAATGAGTAAAGATCAATATACAAAAGAAGACGAGTTAAAAGACGCTATTGATAATGCGCCAATTGATGAAACACAAGAAAAACAAGAAGTAGAAGAGGTTGTAGAGAAGGTAGAACCAACTACTGAAGAGTTATTAGCAACTGAAAAAGATAAACATTTACGTTTGTTTGCTGAGTTCGAAAACTATAAAAAGCGTACTTCTAAAGAACGTGTAGAGCTTTATAAAACTGCGGGACAGGAAGTAATGACAGTTTTACTGCCAATTTTAGATGATTTTGAGCGTGCTTTGACACATGCAGGTGATGATAAAGAAGCAGAAGAATTACGCAAAGGAGTATTGTTAATTTATCAAAAGTTAACAAAAACTTTAGAGCAAAAAGGTTTAACAGCTATTGAAGTAAAGCAAGGAGATGTTTTTGATGCAGAAGTACACCAAGCAATTACACAAATTCCAGCTCCTTCAGATGATTTAAAAGGAAAAGTTATTGATTGTATAGAAACAGGATATAAATTAGGAGATAAAATTATTCGCCACCCAAAAGTGGTGGTTGGACAAGCATAAAAATGATTTTAATATCAAAGCAATAGCTTTGTGCATGTATAAGAATAATTTTTAAAAATTGCTTTATTTAATAAGCAATTCTAGAATAGAATAAAATGGCAAAACAAGATTACTACGAAGTATTAGGCATTTCAAAATCGGCGTCGCAAGCAGATATAAAAAAAGGATATCGTAAAATGGCGATAAAATATCATCCAGATAAAAACCCGGATGACAAAACAGCCGAAGAAAAATTTAAACTATGTGCCGAGGCTTATGAAATATTAAGTGATGACAATAAAAAAGCACGTTACGACCAATATGGTCATGCAGCTTTTGATGGTCCACAAGGTGGCGGTGGCGGCTTTGGCGGCGGCGGAATGGATATGGATGATATATTCAGTCAATTCGGAGATATCTTCGGTGGTGGCGGAGGCGGCTTTGGTGGTTTCGGCGGCGGCAGAGGGCAACGACAAGCCAGAGTTAAAGGGTCTAATATGCGAATTCGAGTAAAACTTACTTTAGAAGAGATCGCAAACGGAGTAGAGAAGAAGGTAAAGGTTCGTAGAAAAGTTCAGGCAGACGGTGTTACTTATAAAACATGTACAACATGTAATGGTAGTGGACAGCAAATGCGAGTTACCAATACTATTTTAGGTAGAATGCAAACAGCAACTACTTGTGGTACATGTCAAGGAGCAGGAGAAATGCTTAACAGTAAACCAAGCGGATCAGATGCGCAAGGTTTAATTGTTAAAGAAGAAACTGTTTCAATAAATATTCCAGAAGGAGTTACAGAAGGAGTTCAATTAAAAGTAGGAGGAAAAGGAAATGAAGCGCCAGGTAAAAACTCTATTCCAGGTGATTTATTAGTTTTAATAGAAGAGATTCAACACGAAACATTAAAGCGAGAGGGAAGTAATATTCATTACGATTTATATATTAATTTTTCTGAAGCAGTTTTAGGAGTTTCTAAAGAAGTTGAAACAGTAACAGGGAAAGTAAAAATAAAGATTGATGCAGGAACTCAATCAGGTAAAATATTAAGGTTAAAAGGAAAAGGTTTACCAAGCATTGAGCGTTATGGTACAGGTGATTTCTTAATACATATTAATGTTTGGACACCACAAGAATTAACAAAAGAACAGCGTGGTTTCTTTGACAAAATGGTAACCGATGAAAATTTTAGCCCAAGACCGCAAAAATCAGATAAGTCATTTTTTGACAAAGTAAAAGATATGTTCTCTTAAACCTATTTTTTCGTTGTATAATTAAAAAAACCACTCAAATTTTGAGTGGTTTTTTTGTAAAAATTAAAACTATGTTAATTTTTATGTAAAATATTTTTTTTAATTAAAAAACTGCACTATATTTGTAGTCGTTTAGAAGACGTTCTAAACACTTTTTCTTTTTCATAGCAATTTTCCCACTCAATTTATTGAGTGGGTTTTTTTATGAAAATAGCAAATTTTATAAAAATATTGAAGCAGACCATCTTATCGACTTGTATTTAGTATAAGTAGGAAAGTCTGGACACCAAAGAGTAGCATAGCGGATAACACCCGTCCGGTGCAAACCGAGGACAAGTGCAGCAGAAAGTATGTACAGGTAAGGCTGTAGTGAAACCAGGTAAACTCTATGCGGTGCAATGTCATGTACATTAGAGCTCGAGCGCTACTCGCGCGATTCTAAGGGGTAGGCAGATTGATTTTACGAGTAATTGTAAAACTAGAGAAATGATAAGAGCCTTATTTATAAGGAACAGAATCCAGCTTATAGGTCTGCTTTTTTATTTTTATTAATTATAACCATTGATTTACTAATTTCTCAATGGTTTTAAATTGTTAATTTGATAATATATTAACATTTTAAGTCTTTTTTATTGTTGATTTCTTCTTTTTTGAAATATAAATTATTATTTGCTTAGTAATTCACCTAGTTATGTGTTTATTTTTTAAAATTGAGATGAAAGCAGTACTTTTGCTCAACTAAAATTGCACAATTTTACTTTTAATATTTAGATAATTAAGAGTGTTTGTATAAAACTCCAAAAGAGAATAAATACAATTAAAAGATTGTAATTAGGTGTTTAATGTTTTAAAAAAACCTTTAGAATGAGTATTTATATAGAGTATATAAAAGAGATAGAAGAGAGAAAAACACAAGGACTTCATCCAAAACCAATCGACGGTGCAGAATTGGTGGGTAAAATAATTAATCAAATTAAAGATTTAAATAATGAGTTTAGAGAAGATTCTCTTAACTTTTTTATATATAACGTTTTACCAGGAACTACAAGTGCTGCTGGTGTAAAAGCTAAATTTTTAAAAGAAATTATTTTAGGAGAATCTGTAGTTGAAGAAATTTCAACAGCTTTTGCTTTCGAACAGTTATCTCATATGAAAGGTGGACCTTCTGTAGAAGTGTTATTAGATTTAGCTTTAGGAAATGATGTAGTTTTGGCAAAACAAGCTTCTGATGTGTTAAAAACACAAGTGTTTTTATATGAGGCAGATACTGCTCGTATAGAAGAGGCTTTTAAACTAGGAAACACTATTGCAAAAGAGCTTATTGAAAGCTATGCAAAAGCAGAGTTTTTTACAAAATTACCAGAAATAGATGAAAAAATAGAGGTTGTAACTTTTATCGCAGGAGTAGGTGATATCTCAACAGATTTATTATCTCCAGGTGGTGATGCACACTCTCGTTCAGATCGTGAATTACACGGTCAGTGTTTATTTGAACATAACATAGAACAACAGAACGAATTAAAAGCAGTACAAGCACAACATCCTGATAAAAGGGTGATGTTAATTGCAGAAAAAGGAACAATGGGAGTTGGATCATCAAGAATGTCTGGTGTAAACAACGTAGCATTATGGACAGGTATTAAATCGAGTCCTTATGTACCATTTATAAATATTGCTCCGGCAATTGCGGGAACAAACGGAATTTCTCCTATCTTTTTAACAACTGTTGGTGTAACTGGCGGTATTGGTTTAGACCTTAAAAACTGGGTACAACAAAAAGATGCAGAAGGAAACACAATTCGTGATGAAAACGGAGACCCTGTATTAAAAGAAGAGTATTCTGTTGCAACAGGAACCGTACTTACTATTAATACAAAAGAGAAAAAATTATACAACGGCGATAAAGAGTTAAAAGATATTTCTGCTGCATTTACACCACAAAAAATGGAGTTTATGAAAGCAGGTGGTTCTTATGCTGTTGTTTTTGGTAAAAAATTACAAACGTTTGCTTCAAAAGTATTAAACATTGATGTTATACCTGTTTATGCGCCATCAAAAGAGATTTCTATTGAAGGACAAGGTTTAACAGCTGTTGAAAAAATATTCAATAAGAATGCAGTAGGAACTACACCAGGTAAAACATTACATGCAGGATCTGATGTTCGTGTAGAAGTTAATATTGTAGGGTCGCAAGATACTACAGGTTTAATGACTTCTCAAGAATTAGAGATGATGGCTGCAACGACTATTTCTCCAATTGTAGATGGCGCTTACCAATCTGGTTGTCATACGGCTTCAGTTTGGGATGATAAATCGAAAGCAAACATACCAAGATTAATGAGTTTCATGAACGACTTTGGTTTAATTACTGGTCGTGATCCTAAAGGAAAATATTTTCCTATGACGGATGTTATTCATAAAGTATTAAATGATATTACAGTTGGTGATTGGGACATTATTATTGGTGGAGATTCTCACACACGTATGTCTAAAGGTGTTGCATTCGGAGCCGATTCAGGAACAGTTGCTTTAGCATTAGCTACAGGTGAAGCCTCAATGCCAATTCCACAGTCTGTAAAAGTTACTTTTAAAGGACAAATGAAATCTTATATGGATTTCCGTGATGTAGTTCATGCTACACAAGCTCAAATGTTAAAGCAGTTTGGTGGTGAAAATGTTTTCCAAGGAAGAATCATTGAGGTTCATATTGGAACATTAACTGCCGATGAAGCTTTTACATTTACAGATTGGACAGCAGAGATGAAAGCAAAAGCATCTATCTGTATCTCTGAAGATGATACTTTAATTGAATCATTAGAGATAGCAAAAGGTCGTATCCAAATCATGATTGATAAAGGAATGGACAATGCAAAGCAAGTACTTAAAGGTCTTGTTGATAAAGCAGAAACTAGAATTGTAGAGCTTAAAACAGGTATTAAACCATCTTTAAGACCAGATGCAAACGCGAAGTATCATGCAGAGGTAGTTATCGATTTAGATGAAATAGCTGAACCAATGATTGCGGATCCTGATGTTAATAACGATGATGTTTCTAAGCGTTATACACACGATAATATTAGACCATTATCATTTTACGGTGGAACTAAAAAAGTAGATTTAGGTTTCGTAGGATCTTGTATGGTTCACAAAGGTGATATGAAAATATTAGCTCAAATGTTGAAAAATGTAGAAGCGCAACATGGTAAAGTAGAATTTAAAGCACCTTTAATAGTTGCACCTCCTACTTACAATATTGTTGATGAGTTAAAAGCAGAAGGAGACTGGGAAGTATTGCAAAAATACTCAGGTTTTGAATTCGACGATAACGCACCAAAAGGAGTCGCACGTACAGGATATGAAAACATGTTGTATTTAGAGCGTCCTGGTTGTAACCTATGTATGGGTAACCAAGAAAAAGCAGCTCCTGGAGATACAGTTATGGCAACATCAACACGTTTATTTCAAGGTAGAGTTGTAAAAGATTCAGGAGAGAAGAAAGGAGAATCTTTATTATCATCAACTCCAGTAGTAGTTTTATCTACAATTTTAGGAAGAACTCCAACTATGGCAGAATATGAAGCAGCTGTGGATGGTATTGTTCTAACTAAGTTTAAACCTTCTACAAAGCAGTTAGTTAGATAAATATAAACTTATTATATATTGTTAAAAGCCTGAATTATATATTCAGGCTTTTTTTTGTGCCTTAGTTAAAATGTTAAAAGATATATAAAAAACTTATTTTAGAATCAATCTATAATATGATAACTACTTTTAAATTGATGCTGTATTTTGTATATTACAACAATAAATTTTTAAAAAAAAAGTATGGCATTTGATATAGAAATGATAAAGAAGGTTTATGCTACAATGGCTGAGCGTGTAGAAAAAGCTAAAGAAATTGTAGGTAAACCGTTAACACTTTCAGAAAAGATTTTATACGCTCACCTTTGGGATGAAACTTCTAACAAAGCATTTCAAAGAGGTAAAGATTATGTCAATTTTGCACCAGATAGAATTGCGTGTCAAGATGCTACAGCACAAATGGCTTTATTACAATTTATGCAAGCCGGAAAACCAAAAGTAGCTGTACCAACAACAGTACATTGTGATCATTTGATTCAAGCAAAACAAGGAGCTGCAGTAGATTTAAAACGCGCAAACAAAACAAGTAGTGAAGTTTTTGATTTCTTAGCATCAGTTTCTAATAAATATGGTATTGGTTTTTGGAAACCAGGAGCAGGAATTATTCATCAAGTTGTTTTAGAAAATTATGCCTTTCCAGGAGGTATGATGATTGGTACTGATTCTCACACCGTAAATGCAGGTGGTTTAGGAATGGTAGCAATTGGTGTAGGTGGAGCAGATGCAGTTGATGTAATGGCAGGAATGGCTTGGGAACTTAAATTCCCGAAACTTATAGGAGTAAAATTAACAGGTAGCTTAAATGGATGGACGTCTGCTAAAGATGTTATTCTTAAAGTAGCTGGTATTCTAACTGTAAAAGGAGGTACAGGAGCTATAGTTGAATATTTTGGAGAAGGAGCAAGGAACTTATCTTGTACCGGAAAAGGAACCATTTGTAATATGGGAGCAGAGATTGGTGCTACGACTTCTACTTTTGGTTATGATAAATCAATGGAGCGTTATTTACGTGCTACCGATAGAAGTGATGTTGCCGATGAAGCGAACAAAGTAAAAGAATATTTAACAGGTGATGAAGAAGTATATGCAAATCCAGAAGAATATTTTGACCAAGTTATTGAAATTGATTTAAGTACGCTACGTCCACATTTAAACGGACCTTTTACACCAGATTTAGCAACGCCAGTTGGTGAGTTAGGAGCAAAAGCAAAAGAAAATGGTTGGCCAATTAAAGTAGATTGGGGACTTATAGGTTCTTGTACAAATTCTTCTTATGAAGATTTAACGAGAGCTGCATCCATCGCAAAACAAGCGGTAGATAAAAAGATTAAACCGAAATCTGATTTTGGAATCAACCCTGGTTCAGAGCAAATTCGTTTTACTGCTGAACGTGATGGCGTTTTAAAAATATTTGAAGATTTAGATGCTACTATTTTTACGAATGCCTGTGGACCATGTATTGGGCAATGGGACAGAAGTGATAGAAAAGGCGAAGAAAAAAATACAATTGTACATTCATTTAATAGAAACTTTTCTAAGCGTGCAGACGGAAACCCAAATACACATGCATTTGTAGGATCGCCAGAAATGGTTGCTGCTATTGCAATTTCAGGTCGTTTAGATTTCGATCCAATGAACGATACTTTGATTAATGAAGATGGTGAAGAAATAAAATTAGATGAACCAAAAGGTATTGAGTTGCCTCCTTTAGGATTTGATGTTATAGATTCTGGTTATGAAGAACCTTTAAAAGATGGAAGTGCTGTGAAAATTTCAGTGAATCCGAGCTCTGAACGTTTACAGTTATTAACACCTTTTAAACCTTTAGGAAATAATATAAAAGGGGCTAAACTTTTAATAAAGGCATTTGGTAAATGTACTACAGATCATATTTCTATGGCAGGGCCATGGTTACGTTACCGTGGACATTTAGATAATATTTCTAACAACTGCTTAATTGGTGCCGTAAACGCTTTTGGTAAGAAAACAAATTTTGTTAAAAATCAATTAACAGGAGAATTTGGTGGTGTACCAGATGTAGCTAGAGCATACAAAGCAGCAGGAATAGAATCTATTGTAGTAGGAGATCATAATTACGGTGAAGGTTCATCAAGAGAACACGCAGCTATGGAGCCACGTCATTTAGGTGTTGCAGCGGTTATTGTAAAATCTTTTGCGCGTATTCATGAAACCAATCTTAAAAAACAAGGAATGTTAGGTTTAACGTTTGCTATTGAATCTGATTATGATTTAATTCAAGAAGATGACATTTTTAATTTTGTTGATTTAAAAGATTTTGCACCTAATAAACCTTTAACGATTGAAGTTGTTCATGCTGATGGTTCTAAAGATGTAGTTATGGCAAATCATACGTACAATCAAGGGCAAATAGAATGGTATAATGAAGGTTCTGCTTTAAACTTAATTAAAAAGCAAAACGCTTAGAGTAGGCCTAACTAATTAATATAAAAGAACTCTAGATTTTATCTGGAGTTTTTTATTTTTGTCAAATGATACAAGCACTCAAAAATATTTCAAAAAAACCATTATTTGTAATTGATAAAGAAATACCAATTACCAAATATATTCCTATCTCAATAGCGAGCTCAAATAAAGATTTAACCTTTGATGTTGCTTCTTCAGATGAATGGGAAGTTTATATCAATAATTATCTTAAAGAAAATGATAAAGAAGTTGCTTTTGGAGGATATTTAGAGACTAGAGATATTTACAATAGAAGTGAATATTTTAATAAACAATCCAAAGAAAATCAGCGAAATATTCATTTAGGTATCGATTTATGGTGCGATGCTAATACTGCTGTTTTAGCGGTTTTAGATGGTGAAATACATAGTTTTAAAAATAACACAAATCACGGTGATTACGGGCCAACCATCATTTTAAAACACACTGCTGATAATTGTGTTTTTTATTCACTTTATGGTCATTTATCAGAAGATTCACTAAACAACTTAAGTGTTGGAGATAAAGTATTACAAGGTGAAAAAATAGCAATGTTAGGTGATAACTCAATAAACGGAGATTATGCTCCTCATTTACATTTTCAACTGATAATTGATATGGAAGGTAACCTAGGTGACTATCCGGGAGTTTCATCTATAAAAACGTTAGACTTTTATAAAAATAATTGTCCAAACCCTAATTTATTATTAAAATTGCCAAATGAAGTATAGACAACTTACCAAAGAACAATTTGAAGGATTGCATGAAGAATTCGCTCGTTTTTTAGCCTCTCAAAGCATTGATGCTAAAGAGTGGAAAGAATTAAAAGAAGAGAAACCTAAAGTGGCTGAGGATGAAATGAATGTTTTTAGTGATGTTGTTTGGGATGACGTGCTTACTAAAACAAGACATTTAGAACATTTTTCCCCAAAAGTGGTAAACTTATTTAAATGTGATGAAGAAGAAATTCATCGTATTGTTATTAAAATTGATAAAGAAATAAATTTATTAGAGCAAGAAGGTTTTGAATGGTTGATGAAAAACCCTAATGACGAAAAAATAGAATTTTTTACAGGAACCAAAAAATACGAACAAGAAAGAAACGCTGAAGTTTTTGATTTGATAGAAAAAGGAAGTACTATTTCTAAAGGCGAGCTATTTACATATTTTAACAAGCTAACATCGTAAGTAACTTTTCAGTTCCTAAACTAGCAACGTCTTTAATAATTGTTAAATTACTAAAGGCGTTTTTGTTTACAACAGGTTTTGGATCTATAAAATAAACAGGTGTTTTATCTGAGATATAATCAATCAAACTAGCCGCAGGATATACTTGCATTGAAGTTCCAATTATTACTAAAATATCAGCTTTTAATGTAATTTCAATTGCTTTGTCAAGCATTGGCACATCTTCACCAAACCAAACAATATGCGGTCTTAATTGTGATTTATCTTCACAAATATCACCTAAAACAATATCTTTTGAGCAGTTATAAACCAAGTTTTTATTGGTAGTACTTCTTGCTTTTCGCAATTCTCCATGTAAATGTAAAACGTTTTTGCTTTTGGCGCGTTCATGCAAATCGTCTACATTCTGAGTAATAATATCAACATGGTAATTTTTTTCTAGTTTAGCGAGATTATAATGAGCTTCATTAGGAGAAACATTTAGTAATTGTCTTCTTCGTTGATTGTAAAAATCGAGTACTAATTCAGGGTTTTTATAAAAACCTTCAGGTGTGGCAACTTCATAAATATCATGACCTTCCCATAAACCATCAGCATCTCTAAAAGTTTTTATTCCGCTTTCGGCACTAATTCCAGCACCTGTTAATATTACTACTCGTTTTTTCATCAGTAAAATTTTTACTCCTTAAAAATATGAAATTTTAGTATGTTTGTACTATGATTGACGAAGGATTATTTGCATATTTAGAAGGTTTTATTACGGATAAAAGAAAAGAAACATTTAATAGGGTGTTAAATGAGCGAACACGCCATTTTACAGTTGTTTTAGAAGATATTTACCAACCTCATAATGCAAGTGCGGTGGTGAGAAGTTGCGATATTTTTGGAGTACAAGATGTGTATGCGATTGAAAATAGGTTTACCAATAAAGTTTCTCGTCATGTGGCAAAAGGAAGTCAGAAATGGTTAAATATTAACCGTTTTAAAGAAGATGGCGATAATACCAAAGCTTGTTTAGAAGATTTACGAGCGAAAGGATATCAGATAATTGGTACTACGCCGCATACCGATTCGTGTGTTTTGGCTGATTTTGATGTTACTAAAAAATCTGCTTTTGTTTTTGGAGCCGAAAAAGACGGAATTTCAGATTATATTAAACAAGAAGCTGACGGATTTTTAAAAATACCGATGGTTGGTTTTACCGAAAGTTTAAATATATCGGTTGCAGCAGCAATTACTTTAAATGAGGTAACTTCTCGTTTAAAGAAGACAAATATCGATTGGCAATTAAGTGATGCAGAAAAGAAAGAGTTGTATTTTGAATGGATAAAAAACACCATTAAAAACCCTGATAAGTTAATTGAATATTATCAGAAAGAACTTAGTAAATAAATACATCCGTTAACCTATTTTTTTTTCAGTTTCTTATAATAGAGTGTACGTCATTGCGAATAAAATGAAGCAATCTTATTGTAAGAGATTACTTCGTTCATTCTTCTCTCGTAATGACGTTAAATAGTAAGTTTAGTGTTTTTATGTTTCGTCATTGCGAATAAAATGAAGCAATCTTATTAAAAGAAGTAAGAAATTAGTAAGCAGTAAGAGATTACTTCGTTCATTCTTCTCTCGTAATGACGTTAAATAGTAAGTTTAATGTTTTAATGCTTTGTCATTGCGAATAAAATGAAGCAATCTTATTGTAAGAGATTACTTCGTTCGTTTTTCACTCGTAATGAAGTTAAATAGTATATTTAGTGTTCTAATGTTTTGTCATTGCGAATAAAATGAAGTAATCTTATTAAAAGAAGTAAGAGGTTACTTCGTTCATTCTTCACTAGTAATGAAGTTAAATAGTATATTTAGTGTTCTAATGTTTTGTCATTGCGAATAAAATGAAGCAACCTTACTGTTAAGAGAAGAGATTCCTTCGTTCGTTTTTCACTCGTAATGACATTTAATTTAACTAGAACTTATAATTTTTAAAACCAACTCTTTAGTTAACGTTTGTCCGTTGGCTATTTTTTTAATGTTATCAAAAGTAAATACAAAATCACAACCATTTTTGTAAAGAGAACATCCGTAAGCAGATTTTCCTTTTAAAACAGTTCCTTTTTTACATTTCGGACAAATAATTGTTTCAGAAACTTCGGTTGTTTTCGATTGCGCTTTAACCGACGTTTGTTTTTGTTCTAGTTTTAAATTGAAATTAGCATCAAAACGAACCAATCCTTCAACTTTATCGTTGCCGTGCTTAAACCCTTTTAAATTAGTAGTACATCCTTTGTCAATCAAGCGAATTAATTGATTCTCAGATATTTTTTTATCCATAAAACTAAAAGGTAATTTAAAGTCACATCCGCTTTTATAACCAGAACATCCGTAGGCGGTACTTCCTTTTAATAACTGACCTTTTTTACATTTCGGGCATTCTTTAGATACTACTGATTTTTTCTTAGATGCTGCCTTTTTTGGTTTTGGTTTCGGAGCTTCATTTTCTGAAGACAGTCGTTTTGTTTTAGTGCTAGAACGGACTTCGTACACTAATTCGTCTACCATTTTTTTCATGTTGTTTATGAAAGTTCCGGCATTAAATTCTCCTCGTTCAATTTCTTTTAAACGTTTTTCCCAACGACCGGTTAATTCGGCAGATTTTAATAATTCATTGTCAATTAAATCAATTAAATCGATTCCTGTTTGGGTAGGAATCACTAATTTTTTTTGACGTTCTATATATTTTCTTCTAAATAAAGTTTCTATAATACTTGCACGAGTAGACGGACGACCAATTCCGTTTTCTTTCATCAATTCTCGCATTTCATCATCATCAACCTGCTTTCCCGCAGTTTCCATAGCACGTAATAAACTTGCTTCAGTATAATTACGTGGCGGTTTGGTTTCTTTTTCTAAAAAGCTAGGTTCATGTGGTCCTTTTTCACCTTTTACAAAAGTAGGTAAGGTGTTTGCTTCTGTTTTTTTAGTATCGTTTCCGTGCTCAAAAACAACACGCCATCCTTTGGATACTATTTCTTTTCCGCTTGTTTTAAAAGCTATTTTATCAACTTCACCAATTACCGAAGTGTTAGAAACATCACTTTCTGGATAAAAAACAGCAATAAAACGACGTGTAATAATATCATACACTTGTTGTTGATTGTACTGTAAATTATTCTGAATTCCGGTAGGAATAATAGCGTGGTGATCGGTTACTTTTTTATCGTCAAAAACCTTTTTAGATTTCTTTATTTTCTGTCCTAATAAAGGTTTTGTTAACTGACTGTAATTTGTAAGCTTACCTAAAATACCTGCTACTTTTGGGTAGACATCGTTAGGTAAAAAAGTAGTATCAACCCTTGGATAGGTAACAACTTTCATTTCATAAAGCTTCTGAACCATTTTTAGGGTTTCATCCGCAGAAAAGCCAAATTTATTATTACAATATACCTGTAAACCTGTTAAATCGAATAATTTAGGTGCGTATTCTTTTCCTTTCTTTTTGGTAACCGAAGTAATTTCGAAATCGCTTTCTTTTACTTTATCAGCAAAAACCTGACCTTCTTCTTTCTTTAAAAAACGCCCTTCTTCGTAACTAAAAAGTGTTTCGCGATATAAAGTTTGTAGTTCCCAATAAGGTTGTGGTTTAAAATGTTGAATTTCTTTAAAACGATTCACCAACATCGCTAGGGTAGGGGTTTGCACTCTACCAACCGACAATACTTGTTTATAACCCCCGAATTTAACGGTGTATAATCGTGTTGCATTTAAACCTAATAACCAATCGCCAATGGCACGAGAAAAACCTGCGTAGTATAAATTATCATACTGTTCGGCTGGTTTTAAATTATTAAAACCTTCTCTAATAGCTTCTTCAGTTAGTGAAGAAATCCATAAGCGTTGTACTTCACCTTTATAATTTGCTTGGTTTATTACCCAACGTTGTATGAGTTCTCCTTCTGTACCAGCATCTCCACAGTTTATAACAACATCAGCTCTTTCAAATAACGATTTAACAATGTTGAACTGTTTTTTTATACCACCATCGTTGGTTACTTTGGTGTTAAAACGTTCGGGAAGCATGGGTAAGTTATTTAAATCCCAACTTTTCCAATGCGGTTTGTAGTCTTTAGGTTCTAAAAGTGTGCATAAATGTCCGAAAGTATAGGTAACCGCATAACCATTACCTTCGAAATAACCATCTCGTTTGGTATTGGCTCCTAATATATTAGCAATTTCGCGAGCTACACTCGGCTTTTCGGCAATACAGACTTTCATTAACGCTATTTAGAAATTCGAAATTACTAAAATAAATTGGTTCGTGTAGATAGTAATTTTGGAATATGTTAATTGATGATTTATTTTAAAATAAACACTTTTTTCGTAATAAAATTAAATCATTATTAAACTCAATAGCCTTTTCAGCTCTATTATATGCGTCCTCAGAATTTTTTAAAGCATTTTTTTTGAATTTATCATTATCAATGGTTGCAATTGATTTAAAGGTTTTTTGTAATCTTAGCATAACCTCAATATTATTAGCACCGTCTCTTGCAATTGGTCTAAAAGCATCATCAAAAAAATCAGCGATAGCTATTTGGGGCACTTCAACACGATTATATGTAACTTCATGTTCTTGTTCTTCTTCTTGAGCTTTTTGTTGCCATAAAAAAAAGAGCCTCTCATGGCAACCAATAATTTGTATTGCTGTGCCAGGGTCATTTATCCCTGGTGATAAAGCTCTACTTGCAATTTCGGTTAAAGAGGTAAATCCTAATCTAGGATCATCTTCATACAACCTATTATGACCTACATGAATCGCACTATTAATACTTTGTTGTATTTCTTTAATTTCTATATCAGTCTCGCTACTAACATAAGCAACAACAAAGTTTTTATTAATAAATTTTCCTGGTAAACAATTTAGTTGAATTTTTATTTTTTTTTCTTCAGCCAATTCTTGTAATACTTCTATATTAATGTGTTGTATATAACCAATTGTGTTTCCGCATATAGCATTAGCCTTATTAAATTTTTTTTTAATGGGATTAGCTTTTAGATTTGGGTATTTAATATAAGTTGCTATAGCTTTAGAAGCTACCGTTTCTATTTGTTGTATTGTGTGCTCTAAACGACCTAATCTTGAAATTTTATCTACCCATCGTAAAAATGTTAAAATAACAACAGTAAATAATATTAAGGTTAATAAAAAAAGTAAAAACCTACCTGCTTTTTGATAATACCCATTATCAAGAGCTATAGTAGCAACTATACTAAATATAAAGGCTCCGATAAAAACGGATAGAGCATTTTGAGAAACATCATCTGTAACTACAATTTTAAAAGACCTTGGAGTTGCCGTGCTACTTGCTGATGAAAATGCAGATAGCATAGATGTTACAGCAAATATAGAAATTACCAACATACTTGAAGATATGGTATCTAAAAGCCCTTTTATAGAGTCTGTGTCTATACTAGGAACATGTTTGCTAATTCCAAAACCATCTATTTGATGTGCTAAGAGTGCCCCAAAAACTGAAAATAAACAGAATAAAAGCGGTCTAAACCATAGTTGCTGACGGATTTTATTATAATAAATAATTACTTTTTTTTTCATCAAATAATTTTTTAATTAAACAAGAAGTAATTTTAAGCTATCATTTCATTTTAACTAAATAGCTAATTTACAGAAAAAAATGTTTTAGATACAGATAGACTAAAACCCACGTTGTCTTTTAGCTTCGAAAGTTAAAATAGCCGCGGCCACAGAAACGTTCATAGAATCTATTTGACCTTGCATTGGTATATTGATGTTTTGCGTTGCTTTATCTCTCCAAATTTGTGTTAATCCGGTTGCTTCGGTTCCTACAACTAAAGCAGTTGGTTTGGTATAGTCATTTTTGTGATATTCGTTAGAATTTTGAAGCGTAGCACTGTAAATATTAATTTTATACTGTTGTAAAAATTCAATAATTTCTTCGGATGTTCCTATGCCAATCTGATTGGTAAACAAGCAACCAACACTAGAGCGTACAATGTTAGGATTAAATAAATCGGTTTTTGGATTTGCTATAAAAACAGCATCTACATTTGCAGCATCAGCAGTACGCAACATAGCACCAATATTACCTGGTTTTTCAATGCCTTCTAAAACTAAAACAAGTGGAGTAGTGGTATTAAATTGAATCGTTTTTAAATTAAATGTTTTAGACTTAACAACAGCAACTACACCTTCGGTAGTATCTCGATAGGCTATTTTTTGATAAATTTCTTTGGTGATTTCTATACAGTTTGTAGTATGTTTTAACAGCTTATCTAAATTTTCGTTAGAGAACATATTCGGAACAAATAAAATAGTTTCTATTTCATAACCACCGCCAACAACTAAAGATATTTCACGTTGCCCTTCAACTAAAAACAATCCTTTCTTTTTTCGCTCGCGAGATTTATCTTGAAGTTTTAATAAATCTTTAATATAAGGATTCTGTATGCTGCTAATCTGTTTCATAAATACAAAAATACCCAATTAAGGGTATTTTTGATAGTATTTATAATACAATTTATAATTGAATTAAAAAGCTATTATAATATTGATATATAACGTCGTTACGTGAAATTTTTAATTTCGAAGTACTCTTAAAATTAGGAGCTCATAACTTAAAGATTCCTTCACGTTGCTCGGAATGACGTTTCTTAAAATACTAATTTTATTATTGATTTTTATATTTATTAGAATAACGTTTCCAAAGTTTTGTTTGGTGTGATTCTAAACTAATTTTTCGGCCCTGTATAAAAGCTTCGTTTAAAATATTTGTTCGCATATCTAAAGCATCACCTTCAGATATAAATAACGTAGCATCCTTACCAACTTCTAAAGTTCCTACTTTATCATCAACACCTAAAATCTTAGCATTGTTTTGAGTAATTAACTGTAAAGCTTTTTCTTTTCCTAATCCGTAAGCAGCGTATGTACCTGCGTAAAACGGAATGTTACGAGCACTCATGCGCTCCATGTCACCTTCCATACCTAAACCAATTAAAATACCAGCGTCTGATAATATTTTAGCAGCACGATAAGGTAAATCATAATCTTCATCCTCGGCACTAGGTAAACGGTGTGCGCGTTCTAAAATTACCGGAATATTATTTTCTTTTAGTAAATCTGCAACCTTTTCAGCTTCTTGTCCGTGGACTATTACTAAGTTATTGATTCCAATCTTTTTTAAAGTAGTAACGGCATCAGTAATCGCTTTTTGACCACTCACGTGAACAAACATTTTTTGAGATCCGTTTAAAACTCCTTGCAATGCCTCGTAAGGTAAAATTTTAGCAGCTTTATCACCAACCAAATATGCTTTTGCATTATTGATATAGCTAGTTATTTGAGCTATATTTTTTGCATAATCTTTATTTGGTTTTAAGCCAGGTTCTTCACCTAACCACCAACGACCGTTGCTAAAATTACTTGGCCAATTCATATGAATACCATCGTCTGTTTTTAAAGCAGCATCTTCCCAGTTCCAAGCATCAAATTGTACGATAGATGATGTTCCTGAAATAACACCACCACGAGGCGTAATTTGCGCCATTAAAACTCCGTTCGGACGCATAGATTCAATTACTTTACTTTCGGTATTATATGCTATAATACTACGAATATGTGGTAGCATAGAACCTACTTCATCAAAATCTCTTGTAGCTCTTACGGCATCTATTTCTGCCAAACCTAAAGAAGTGTTTGCTGCAATAAACCCAGGATATACATGTTTTCCTTTAGCATTAATTACTGTTCCTCTTCTAGCAATTTTCATCATTGCACTACCAACGAAAGAAATTTTTCCGTTAGAAAACATGATTAAAGAATTTTCGATAACTTTTCCGTTTCCTAAATGAGCGGTGGCACCTTCAATGCTATAATCTTGCGTTTGTTTGGGCGCAGGTGTTTGTTGTGCTAGTATATTTCCTAAGAATAAGAAACAAACTAAACTATATATTATTTTAAATTTCATGTTTATTATTTTTAAGTTCTTATTCTGTATCACAGTGAAATAATTTTTTAGCTTTCTTAACAGGAGCTTGTGTTTTAGCGCCTTTTAATTTTTCTTTTAGCATCATATTAATCAGTTTCGAACGCTCATTTTTTATAACTGCACGTTTTTCTTTATCCTTTTTAATATCAAAATAAAGCGCACCATCAATAATGGTATTTTCTGCTTTAGAATAAATTGATAACGGGTTACCGCTCCATAAAACAACATCTGCATCTTTACCAACTTTAATACTACCTGTACGGTCGTTTAAGTGTAATAATTTTGCAGGATTTATGGTAACTGTAGCCCAAGCTTCTTGTTCAGATAAACCACCATATTTAATTAATTTAGCAGCTTCTTGATTTAAACGACGAGACATTTCTGCATCATCAGAATTAATAGCAACTGTAATTCCTTGGTTGTGCATAATTGCAGCATTGTAAGGAATTGCATCGTTAACTTCGTATTTATAAGCCCACCAATCTGCAAATGTAGAACCACCAGCGCCGTGCTCTTTCATTTTATCAGCAACTTTATAACCTTCTAAAATATGTGTAAAAGTGTTGATGTTAAAATTGAACTTTTCAGCAACTTTCATTAACATATTAATTTCAGACTGCACATAAGAGTGACATGAAATAAAACGTTCTTTATTTATAATTTCAGCCAATGTTTCTAACTCAATATCTTTACGATATGGTTGTCCGTTTTTCTTTTTAGTATCGTATTCTTTTGCTCTTTGAAAATAATCGATATAAACCTGTTCAACTCCCATACGTGTCTGTGGAAAACGAACTGTTTGAGTATCTCCCCAATTCGCTTGTTTTACATTTTCACCTAAAGCAAATTTGATGAATTTAGGCGTATTTTTATAGATTAATCCATCAGCTTCTTCTCCCCATTTTAACTTGATAATGGCAGAGCGACCACCAATTGGATTTGCAGAGCCGTGTAAAATTTGAATAGAAGTAACTCCACCAGCAATGTTTCTGTAAATATTAATATCATCAGGATCTACAACATCTTCAATTGTTACTTCGGCAGTAGAGTTGTGGCCAGATTCGTTTACTGCAGAAGTTGCAATATGCGAATGTTCGTCAATAATACCAGCAGTTAAGAATTTACCAGTTCCGTCGATAGTTTTAGCACCGTGATTTGAAAGATTTTTTCCTATCTGAGAAATTTTACCATCTTTAATTAAAACATCCGTATTTGTTAAAACTTCATTGTTTTCTGAAGTCCAGACTGTTGCGTTTTTAATTAAAATAGTTTGTTGTTGTGGTTTAGTATAATTTCCAAACCCTATATTAGGATAAGAAACAGCAACTACAGTAGTTTTCTTTTCCTTTTTCTCATCTTTTTTCTCATCTTTTTTAGAGTTGAAAGTAGCTGTCCAATTAGTTTCGTTTCCGCTATTATTAATCGCAGTTCCGTTTAGGTTTTTATGATCAACAAATCCTGACAAACGAGAAAAATTATCACCATCTCTTAAAGTAATTTTCACCCAATTATCTACAAATGAAAACTTAGAACTAATTTTTTTAGCATCCTTTTTTATAGTAGCTTTTTGCTTAGTTCCTTTTCCGCTGATAGACATTTTATATGTTTCTCCATTTACAGCTAAAGTATATTCACCAGAAATATTTTTAATAGTAATATCGTTTACTACATTTTTATCTCCTTGTACCCAGTTTTCATAAAGCGTTGTGTTTTTATCAAAAATATCACCAGAAGTAATTAAAAAGTTAGCAAAGCTACCTTTGTTTAAGTTTCCTATTTTATCGTTTTGTAGAATTTTAGCAGGAATACTTGTTAAAGCTTCTAGGGCAGTTGTTTTGTCTAAACCAAACTTTATAGCCTTTTGTAAATTAGCTGTAAAGTCAGTAGCTTTTTTTAACTTATAAGTAGTTAATGCAAAGGGAACATTATTTTTAGCAAGTGCTGCAGGATTTGCAGGCTCTTGATTCCATTTACGCATATCGCTTAACTCAATTTTATCCGCTAAAAAAGCATTACTTACATCGTATGCTTTTCTGAAATTGATAGGAATAATAAAAGTAGCGTTGGTGTTTTTAATAGCATTGATACGTTCGTATTCGTTACCACCACCTACAATTGTATATTGAATTCCGAATTCATCACCTACTTTATCTGCACGTAAATCATCTAAATAATTACCTGCTCTAAATATTTGAGGAAGATCTTTTTTATCATTTAAAGCTTGTAAAGCTAAATCAGTATTTTCTATATTTCCTTTAGCATACCAAGCGGCATCTAAATACGTTTGTCTTAACAACGCCATGGCTCCCATACGCGATGTAGGGTAAGACTGACGTGTTTTATTACTTTTACTAAAAGAAAGGTAATTAGCAGATTGCTTATTTAAAATACGATAGGCATCAGAAGTAGCAGGGTTTAAAGCTACTAAAACTCCGTTACCTTGCATAATTCCATCTTCTAAATGCGTATTTACAGTACCAAAACCTAAGTTTAATAATTCTTTGGCTTTTTTAGTATCGAATTTAAAATCGTTAAAAGAATTTACGTCAGGTCTAATATGATCGTTCCAATAGTATCCTTTTCTACTAGCATCATATTGTGGTCCTTGTCCGCGACCACCTTCTCTTTTAGGTGCTTTTATTCCAAAATCAGAATACACATCAATAAAAGAAGGGTAAATAGTTTTACCATTTAAATTAACGGTTTCAGTTCCTTTAGGAATGGCAACAGATTTACCTATTTCTAAAACTTTACCGTCTTTAATTAGTAGTGTTCCTTTTTTTATAATGTTGGTTGGACTTACATAAATTTTTGCATTAGTAAATGCATATAATTTATTTTTTGATGTTTTAACTCCTGTATTACTTGGAAAGTATTCTTGTGCATGTACTATTGATACACAAAGAAATAAGAGTAGAATGAGTACTTTTTTCATTGATTAATTAAGTTGATTTATGTGATAAAGATATTTATTTAATAATGAGCAAATAACGTTTTAACAAATAATTAAGATTACTTTAAGACTAGCTTTCCAATTTTTTGATCGCCAGACAACCATGCTGTATTTTTGTCAACAAATTTAATGGTATAATAAGAATCACTGCTTACTTCCGTCCAAGTATGTCCGCCATCATTAGAAAATGAAATTCCGGTTTTACCTACGGCAAAAATTTCTTTACCATTAGTATCAGGTACATATTGCACACAACTTTTATAATTAGGGTTTTGATTATCGGCAACTAACGTCCAAGTTTTTCCACCATCAGAAGTAATGGCTTTGTTGGCACAGTTGTCGTTTGGTTTTGCATAATTACCTCCAATGGCAATACCGTTTAATTCATCATAAAAATCGATAGAATAAATTCCTTGTGGCCCGTTACCTTGAATTATAGGTGTATCATAAATTTGCCAAGTATTTCCGTAGTCAGTAGATTTTAAAATTCTTGCTTTAGTGCCTCCAGAAGCAATCCAAACGGTATTATTTATAATTTTTATATTGGTGTTACTTGCAGCAAAAAAAGCTTCACCTTCTTCAAAAATAGGTAAGTTCTCACAAGATAATTTGTTCCAAGTATTTCCACCATCCGAAGTTAAAATAATAGAAGCACAATTTTCGGTAGGATCACCAACTGCGATACCGTGTTTACCATCGGCAAAGAATTTCATGCTATCGTAAAATACTTTGTCATGCACTTCTTTGTAAACTAAAGTGGTTTGTTTTTTAGTGTTATCTAATTTATATAATAATGCAGGGTTGCCAATACTTAACGCAAAAACAGCAGTTCCGTTATAAGTAATACTTCTAAAATTAGGAATAAGGGTGTCATTATCTTTAATATTAATAAAAGAATTTTCACCCCACTTGTCTCCATTGCTTTTGGTAAAACCAATCACACCATTTGAACTAGCGTAATACAAACTAGTTTTATTTATTGGATAAATAGCTCTAATACTTGCGCTATCTCTTTTAAACTCGGTGATATTTATTTTTTTTAGGGTTCTGGGTAAGTTTTCTTTTTTGCAAGAAATTGTTAAGGCAGTTAATAGAAAAAAGGCAAATAATCGATTCATTTTTGTAGTTTTAAGATCACTAATTTAATTAAATGACTTTAAAAAGAGTATGAAAAATTAAATAAAAAGTGTCTTTCAAGTATATTTAAACGAAAAGTGTCACTGGAAATATCAGTAGTATTTTTTTGAGTATAAAACTGTTCGTTTAAGAGGTTAACACCAGATAAACTAAATTGCCAATTTTTATTTTTGGGTCTAAAAGATATTTTAGAATTTAAAAATGAGTAATTATTTTTTTTATCTTTAAAAGAAGGTATAAAATAATTATAAGAAATTGAACCAGAAATTTCTTTAGATGGTTTAAAAATTAATTTTAGTTTATTTTCTAAAGATTTATTTAAAAAGATATTATTGGTACTTTTATTTTCTTGCAGCACATATGTAGTCTTGTTTTCTATATTTATAGGTATATAAAATGCTGTTTTAAAAAAAAGACTATTGGTTGAAAACTTACTTTTATTATTTCTAAGTTCTGAATTATTAATGATATTTTTATAATTAAAAATAGAATAAGCTGAAGTAATTTTAAAATTAGTTTTTAAAGCAGGTATCAACTTAGAAACATTAAAATTTAAAGCAATATTTTCGGTGCTTTCAGGTAGAAAGAAGTTTGTAGTTTTAGTAGCATTTTCGTTTATGGAAGTATTATTAAAAAAGTTTCCTTTTTGTTTTATATAATTTGCACCTATATATAATTGAAATTGATTAAATAAATCATTTTTTGAATAGAATAAATTAAATGCTTGGTTATTCTGTAAAGATATATTTGGGATGTTATTTTTTACAATTCTATTATCTATTAATATTTGATTAGAAAATAAATATTTCATAACTGAAGTATCTTTGTTTAACCCCGAATTTAAACTTAATGAAGATGTTCTATCTATTTTATATCTAATATTAATTGAAGGTTCAAAGACAACTATTCCAGAATTTAATGATGTGTTATTTTCGTTTAAATTTTGATATAAATATTTTAAGGAGTAATTGGGTGTTATAGATGTTTTTCCTAACTTAAAACTGTACGAAGCATGATTGTAAATTTCATTTTTTGTATAGTTTACATTATTTAAACTATTTGCAATAGATAAATTTTGTGTACTGTTTTGACTAAATAAATTAGAATTAAGATTTTGATTTATTAAGTTAGTTCCTACTGAAAACGTGTACTTATTATTGTTTTTTTTACCAAGTAAAATGGCTTTAAAAGAAGTATGCCTTTTTTTTGAATTAAGATTTTGAATATCTTTTTCATATTCGTTTCTGTTAAAAACAGAAGGTTCAATGTTTAACTTTTGATCAACAGTATTTATTGTATTTACTAAATTTAATTGCAATACTTTTTTATCAGATATTTTTTTAGTGTATTCTAGGTTTTGTTTAAGAAATATGTTTTTGAATTTTGAATATGAAAGAAAGTCATCACTTTGGTTAGAGAATATAGTTTTGTTATTATTAATAACTTCATCTCTTATGCTGATATCATATTTTAATAATGATGATTTTGAAGTGTTATATTTTAATTCAATATCTCCTCTATATTGTACAGGTCTTTTTTGAATAAATTGATTATCAAAAGTATTGAAAACTTGATTATTAATTTCTATGTTGCTTTCTGAAAATTGACTACTTTCAATTTTATCCGAAATAGAATATAAATTTACTTTAGCTTTTATTTTATTAGAAAAACTATAAATGCTATTTAAGTTACCAAAAAACTGATTATTTATATTAGATAAATTGTTGTTTGTAACTTGTAGTAAAGTTAATTCGGGTATTATTTTTTCAGCTAAATACTTAAGCTCTTTAATTTGCTCTAAATTTAGTTGATTATTAAAGTAATTAAAAGGGGATGCATTTTCTCCAATATTATTGTATGCTACTATGGCAAATGATTTGTGTTTTTTATTGATACCTAATAAATTAGCAGAGACATCTAACGGAGTTTTTTTTGAGTCAGGAAAATCTCCAATTCCTAAATCGGTACTTAGTGAATAATCTGTTTTGTTTTCTTTTAATTTCAGGTTTAAAACAACCTTATTGCTGTTTTCAATACCTTTAAGTAAACTGTTTTCAGAGTAATTCTCTATAGCTTCAATTTCTTTAACTAAATCTATATTAATATTTTTAGTACCAATACTGTAATTGTAATCAAATAAATTATCTCCTTCAATAGTAACCGTTTCAATAGTTTTTCCTTTATATTTAATGATGCCATTGCTATCATTTATCTCTACACCAGGTAAGTTTTTTAATAAATCTTCTACTTTTCTTTCTGTACCATCTTTATATGCTGCTACTTTATAAGTAACGGTGTCTTTTTTAATTGTAAACTTTTTTTTAGCTTCAATAACAACTTCATCAAGTTTTTCAATTTTTTGTTCTAGTAATATAAATTTTAAATTTATAATTTTTTTAAACTCTGAAGGTTTTATAATTTTTTCATAAGGAGTATAACCTGCAGCAGTAACTTCTAAAACTACACCAGTAGTATTATATTTCTTCTTTAATTGATAAGAAAATTTACCCTTATTAACTAAAATAAATTCACTAATAGTTTCAATATTATTAGGTGTTTTTATTAGAATATTAGCAGTTAAAGGGTTTCCTTTAATGTTTGAAATTGTACCTTTTATTATTTGGGAATAACTAAATTTTAAACCAAAAAAAGTAAGAAACAGAATAAACGTAATTTTATCTTTTGTACTCAATTTTAATAAGTAATTTATTGTTTCTTTTGATGTGCTTTTAAAGCTTTATTATATTCTCTATCATCTTCACTTATGTACATTTCAATACCACCCCTAGAGCTTTCTGTACCTAGATGATGTTTGTCTGTTTGGTAGGTGAAAAGTTCGAGAGCTTTTTTCTTATATAACGCCTTAAATTGATCCCAAGTAAGTGTTTTTTTTGTTTTAAAAGGATTCTTTAATGCGCCTAACTTAATTTTATTATTTTTAATACTAATAGTTTTAAAGGCTATAAAATTATCGGTAGATTTAAGCTCCAAAATCATACCAGGTAAACCATCATATTTCCAAGGGCCTCCAACAGGAAGTTCTGTGCTAAACCAAGCTTCGTATTTTCTTCCTCTAAAATCCATAGAAGCCAATTGACAACTAAAACCTAAAATTTCTTTCTTTTTATTCTTAATAGCCCAATTAAAAATAGTTAAACTGTCTTTAACAACAAAGGGTTTATTTATTATCTGGTGCTTGTAGAAAAATTCATTTTTACCATAATTTTTAAAAACGGTACCAACATTCTTGCCTGATAAATTAAAAAATATAGGAGAATCATTATCTTTTTCTTTTACTAAAGAGGAATTTGATTTTTTAACATTACTTTTTTTCTTGTAAATTGATTTATTATATTCAATAAATTTGGTATATTCATAAGTAGCTACTAAAGGATTGTATAGATGATCTAGATTCAATGTTCTTTCGTATTGTATTTGATATACACTTATAGAATCTTGTTGTGAATAGATAGAATTAATACCAACTATAATAAGACATAATGCAAATATTTTTTTTATCATAATAATTTTAGTTTTATAAAAAAAAGGAGGTTAGGTTTTAAATAACCTTATACCTCCCTAACATTTTTTTAATTATTAATTCCCTAATTCGCTTACTAAATCATTAGCTACTTTTAGTGAATTAGAATGACAATTAGCTCTAGCTGATGCTCGTGAACTACCAAAACCAAGACCGCTAACTGTGTAAGATTCACCTGTATCACTATTAGTAACAGTTCTAGTACAAGTAGACATCCACATGTCTGCTTGTTTGTTATTCATTAACTCAACCTTAACAGTTTTAATTTCTTCTTTTTTTACAGAATTGTTAGCAAAAGTTATAGAGCTAACTAGCATAAAAGCTAAAGTAAATATTATTTTTTTCATTATTTGTGTTTTTTAAATTAGTTAATAAATTTATATGCAACATTTATTGCATTTAAAACAATATTTATACTTTAGAAAAACGTTTTTCTAAAGTATAAGTGTATCTAGAATAATTTAAAAAAGAATGGTCGCAATTTATATATACATTCTTTTTCTACCGGCAATTTTTAAGTCAGAATTGATCAGATTCTATTTAAAAGTTTTCAAATCTAAAAAAAAAAAAAAACTCAAAAAGCAAAATAAAATGTTATTTTTTATAAATATCTTCTACTGAATAATATTATCTATTTTTACAAAACTAAAAATAGATAAAATCAAATCAATTATATGAAAAAAGCATTGGTAATTTCTGGAGGTGGAAGCAAAGGAGCATTTGCAGGCGGTGTAGTTGAGTTTTTGATGAAAGAAAAGAAAAATGATTATGATTTGTTTTTAGGAACCTCTACAGGAAGTTTAATGGTTTCTCACTTAGCTTTAAAAAAACTAGACGCTTTAAAAGAATTATATACCAATGTAAATCAGAATTCTATTTTTAGTAACAGCCCTTTTAAAATAACAAAAGTTCATGGAGAAAAAGTTATTTCTATTCGCCACATAAATACTTTTTGGAATTTTTTAAACGGCAGAAAAACTTTTGGAGAGAGTAAAAATTTGCGAAAACTTATAAAGAAGAATGTTACGCGAGAAATGTATGAAGAAATTCGAAAAAACAACAAAGAAGTTGTCGTAACAGTGTCTAACTTAACAGCAAATCAAATAGAATACAAAGCTATTTCTGAATGTAGTTATGATGATTTTTGTGATTGGATTTGGGGTTCGTGTAATTATGTACCTTTTATGAGTTTGTTAGAAAAAAACAGTTGCCAATATGCAGATGGAGGTTTTGGTAGTTTAGTACCAATTAGAGAAGCAATTTTAAGAGGAGCCAAAGAAATAGATGCTATTATTCTAGAAACAGAGGTTACGCAAATTAATAGAATGCATGCTAAAAATCCGTTTTCGTTAATGTTAGATGTTTTTGATTTTATGCTCGAAAATGTAGAAAGACATAATATTACCATAGGTAAGTTATCAGCAAAGCATAATGATGTGAAGCTTAATTTATATTACACGCCAACAGTTTTAACAACAAATTCATTGGTTTTTGATAAAGAAAAAATGAAAAAATGGTGGACATCAGGTTATCTGTATGCAAAAAGACTAGACGATGAAAAAATGAGTCAATTTAGACCAGAAATGGTAGAGAATCAAGAAATAGAAGAGGGTTTAGAAAATAGATAAAATATGCAGTTCGGAAAAGTAGAGTTGCCAGAGTTAGTAGATTTTTCATTGCCCTGCACTCACGAGAGAACAATAAAATTATTAAATTCTTTTGATGATGTAGAAAAGTCTAATATATATGTAGGTTGTGCTAAATGGAATAAAGCCGACTTAAAAGGATTTTATCCGAAGGGAACAAAAGATGAATTAGGGTATTATTCGAAACAGTTTAATTCAATTGAATTAAATGCTACATTTTACCGTCTTTTCTCTGCAGAACAGTTTGAAAAGTGGAAATTAAAAACACCTAAAGGATTTAAGTTTTTTCCGAAGCTAACACAAGATATTAGTCATTTTAAACGCTTGCAAGGCACTCAAGATTTTGTAAACTCTTTTTTAGATAATTCAGCACATTTACAAGATAGGCTAGGAACTATTTTTTTACAAATGCATGCTGATTTTGGACCAGAAAACTTTAAAGCACTTAAAAATTTTGTAATTAGTTGGCCTAAAGCAATTCCGTTAGCGATAGAAGTTAGGCATGAAGAATGGTTTTTAAAGACCACAGTTTTTGATGAGTTTACGCAATTATTACAAGAAAATAATATCGCAAATATATTAGTTGACACTGCTGGTAGGCGAGACATGTTGCATATGAGATTGACAAATAACGAAGCTTTTATACGATTTGTAGGCGCAAATCATCCGTCGGATTATGAACGTTTAGATGCTTGGGTAATTCGATTAAAAGAATGGAACGATTTAGGGTTAAAGAAGATACATTTTTTTATTCATCAGAATATAGAATTAGAATCGCCTTTGTTAGGAGCTTATTTTATTAAAAAATTAAACAAAGAATTAGGAACAAATTTAAAAGTTCCGAATGAAAATACGCAACAACAAATGAGCTTGTTGTAAAATAAAAATCCAGCTTTAAAGCTGGATTTTTCAATTATTTAAAAACTTATAATAATAATAATATATGTTAAGATGAGAACCTGAAACAAGTTCAGATTGACGAAGTTGATTTATTTTAAATTGATATACATATTGTTATAATCACTGTATTTCATGTTAGAATTCCACTGCGGCGTAAAGTTGGTATTTCTTTTTTTAGTTGAAGAAACTCCTTTAGCACCCGTTGTTATATATTGAATAGCTCTTTCTAGTAAAGGTTCGGTAGGATCACCAATTACACCCAAATTACCTGGGTCTTCTTCCATAGTCACTTCAGGAATAAATCCATCAGGTTTATTTTCTCCATCTACATTCTGAATTTCTAAAACAATTGGCTGCATTGCATAAGCATGATTTGTTTTAAAATTAGGGCCATTTCTTCTAAAATCCTCAGAGTCGTATAAGGTAATAGAACCTACATGTTTCCCGTAAGTTTGTACGCCTATTAACTTTACATCAATATAAGGAGAAAGCGCATTTATAATAAGTTCTGATGCCGAAGCTGTGTTTTCAGAAACAATAAAATAGATGGTGTTTAAATTTAAACTGTTAATAGCTTCGTCTAAAACCACATTACCATTACTGTCTTTATTTAAAATTTTATCTGTAAAGTTATTAATTAAAAACTCAGGATTTATTGCTGCTAACACTTTGCTATTCCATACTTCTTTAGCATATAATTGGTCTTTAAACTGACCAGTAACCATGCTTCCTAAATATACAGCTGTTTGCACAGAACCACCACCGTTGTATCGTAAATCGATTACTAAATCGGTAATAAGTGGTGATTTAAACTTGGCAAACTCCGCATTTAATTCGCCATCAAAATCACGAGAAAATTGGTTGTACATTATATAACCGATGGTATTGGCTCCATTAACAATTACTTTAGCTTCTTTAATTGGGTTTTCTGTTATTGTAGCTCTAGTTAACGAGATGGTTGTTCCGTTGCTAACAGGATTCCCAGCATTATAATCGGCTAATGTTACCGTAAAAGAAGCTGCACTAAACAGCGAATTTACATTAGCTCTTGTTAAAGAGGTTCCGTTTACTTCGGTAATTAACATTCCTCTAACAACACCTTTCGTTTCTGCATCAGAATTTTTTACAACATCGTACACATACACATAGTAATTATTAGAACCATCTTCAAAATCGGCTCCTCTTACTTTCATTCCGGTTGTTTGGCGTGTACCTTCAAAAGATTCTTCTAAGGCTATATAATCATCAACAATCCAAGAATAAGTTCTGTTCGGGTCTTTTGGGTATTCGTTTGGTAAAAACAATAAATTGTTAAATAAATTTTCCGGACTTCCTGCTTCAGATAAATAACTATATAATTCTTGGTCGTTATTAAAACGCCTGTCTGATAAATCAGGAACATCACTTTGCCATAAATAATATGCGTTTAATCCTTTCCAAACAAAATTCTGAATTTGAACATCAGTAGGAGTGTCATCTTTTTCACTACAAGATACTATTGATAGTAGTAAAAAAACAATAAGAGAGGCTTTAAGTATTTTCATAAGGAATATATTAGCTTTAATATCAACGCAATTTAATGATTAATATTATTTTTTTAGATTTTGATGTAACAAACTTACAACTACCTCGTCGTAGTTATGTAAACCTGATTGTTAAGACGGTGTTTTAATACTAAGTTTACAAAACTAACTAACTAAACCATGAATCAATCAGACTTTTTAAAAGTTGTACTACCATTTAAAGACAAGGTCTTTCGTTTGGCAAAAAGACTTTTAGTTTCTACCGAAGAAGCTGAAGACGCTACACAAGAACTGGTTTTTAAATTATGGAGGAACAAAGAAAAATTGTCAGACTATAAAAATGTAGAAGCATTTGCTATGACGATGACAAAAAATTATTGTTATGATCGTTTAAAATCAAAGCAGGCAAGTAATTTAACATTGGTTCATAGTAATTATAAAGAAAAAGAAACTTCTTTAGATAAGAAAGTAGAACATAATGACAGTGTAAATTTAGTACACAAATTGATTGATAAATTACCAGAACAACAAAAAACAATTATTCAATTAAGAGATGTAGAGCAATATAATTTTGATGAGATATGTAAAATGGTAGACATGAAACCAACTGCTGTTAGAGTAGCCTTATCAAGAGCAAGAAAAACAATTAGAGAAGAATTAATAAAAAAACACAACTATGGAGTTAGCTAACATAGATAAATTAGTAGAAAAATACCTAAACGCAGAAACTACTTTGCAAGAAGAGCAAATACTACAAGAGTATTTTACGTCGCCTAACGTGGCGCCACATTTGCAAGAGTACAGTATGTTGTTTGGATATTTTAAACAAAGTAAACACGAAACGTTTACCAAAACCATTCAGTTAAAACCTGAGAAACCTAAGAAGAACTGGAAATGGTTATCGGTAGCAGCGTCAGTAGTCTTACTATTTAGTGTATTTGTAGGTAATGAAAAGTACCAAGAACATCAGCAAAGAAAAAAGTTTGCGCAAGTAACAGAAGCGTTGCAACTGCTTTCAGTCAATTTAAACAAAGGAAACGACGCATTATATGCGGTTTCAAACAACTTAAACAAAGGAACTGATGCTTTACAATACTTAAATACCTACGAAAAAACAGTAAACAAAGTAATAAACACAGTAAATTAATAACAAAAAAGTAAAACCAAGTACTTTATAAATTAAAACAATCATGAAAAAAATAATTATAATATTCGCATTCGTATTCACGGCAAACTTAAGTTTCGGACAATCAATATTTGATAAGTTAGAAGATATAGACGACGTCTCATCAGTAGTTGTAAACAAAGATGCTTTTGAAATGCTATCGAAATTTAACGTAGGTTCTGGAGATAATGAAGCTGTTGAAGTTTTTAATTTGATTAAAGAATTAAATGAATTAAAAATATTTACTACAGAAAATGCAAGTATTGCTTCGCAAATGGAAAACATGGTAAAATCTGCTGTAAGTAAAAGTAATTTAACCGAATTAATGCGTATCAAAGACAAGGATTCTAGAGTTAAAATTTACGTTAGAACTACAAAAAACAAAGATTTTGTTAGTGAAGTTTTAATGTTCGTAAAAGATAAAGGATCTAAAAAAGGTGGAGTAGAATCGGTTATTGTTTCTTTAACAGGAACTATCGATATTAATAAAATGTCGAAACTAGCAGAAACATTTTCGAAAGATAATAATGTAAAAGTAAAAGTTAGTAGCAAGTAATACTTTCTTTAATATAGGGTTAAGAAATAAATTTTTTAACCCTATTTTTTTAACCAATTCAAAAATAAAAAATACAATGAAAAAACTATTTATATATTCATTACTAGCAATCTCATTTGTAACAGTTTCATGTAAAAAAGAAGCTTCATTGCAAAGTTATTTAGTAGACAGTCAAGATAAAAAAGGATTTATAACTTTAGATGTTCCTGCGAGCATACTACAGTTAAGTATGGATAAAGCATCCGAAGAAGATAAAAAAGCATTCGAAAGCATTCGCAAAGTAAACTTAACGGGTTTACCTTATAAAGATGCTGATGAAGCAACTTATGAAGAGGAAAAAGGAAAGTTAAAAGATATTTTAAAAGGATCTGATTATAAAAAATTAATCAACTTTAAAAAAGATGGTATGCATGCTACAATCTATTATTCAGGTGAAACTGATGCTGTAGATGAAATTATTGCCTTTGGTTATGGTAAAGAAATGGGAGTAGGTATTGCACGTATTTTAGGTGACAATATGAATCCTGGTAAGATTATGCAGATGATGCAGAAAGCAAAAGTAGATGGTGGTGATTTAGATTTAAGTAAGTTTAAAGCGCTGTTAGGAAATACAATACCAATGAAAAATAAAAAGCAAGTTACTGAAGAAGATACAGTAGAAGCTTCTAACTAAAAAACTAGTATAAAATAACTAAAAGCCATCAATTTATTGATGGCTTTTTCTTTTTAACGACTCATTAACAAGCCTCCCAATAGATTTGCTTATTTTTGATGCTCAAACGAAAGTATTTATGAAGTTTCAAAAAACCCTTACACTAATAGTTGCACTTTTTACGGTATCCTTTTTTGCGCAAGTAGAGAATACGTATCGAGGAGAAAAAGATAAAATTCACGATTTAATTCACACAAAATTAAAGGTTGATTTTAACTTTAAAGAAAAACAACTGAATGGGGAAACATGGCTAACAGTAAAACCTCATTTTTATGAAACAGGTAAATTAACGTTAGATGCTAAAGCAATGGTTATTCATAAAATAACAATGAATGCTAAAGTGTTAGACTATAATTACGATAATTATAAGTTGATAATCGATTTACCTCGCATATATAAACGAAATGAAGAATTTACCATTTATATAAAATATACAGCTCGTCCAGAGAAAGTACAACAAAAAGGGAGTGCAGCGATTACATCAGCCAAAGGATTGTATTTTATAAATCCAACTGGTTTGGATAAAAACAAACCAACACAAATTTGGACACAAGGTGAAACCGAAGCAAGTAGTTGTTGGTTTCCAACAATAGATGCTCCAAATCAGAAAACATCACAAGAAATCTATATTACTGTTCCTAATAAGTATGTAACACTTTCTAATGGTAAGTTAGAAAGTCAAATAACTAATACAAACGGAACAAGAACCGATTATTGGAATTTCACACAAAAACATGCACCGTATCTATTTTTTATGGGAGTAGGAGAGTATGAGATTGTTAAGGATACGTATAAAAATATTCCGGTAGATTATTATGTAGAAAAAGAATACGCTCCTTATGCGAAGGAAATTTTTGGTAAAACACCAGAAATGTTAGCTTTTTTCTCTAAAATTACTGGTATCGAATATCCTTGGAATAAATATGCGCAAATTGTTGGGCGTGATTATGTAAGTGGCGCTATGGAAAATACTACCGCTGTTATTCACGGAGAAAATGCCTACCAAATGCCAGGGCAATTAATTGATGAAAACATACAAGAAAATACAATTGCTCACGAAGCTTTTCATCATTGGTTTGGCGATTTAGTAACCGCAGAGAGTTGGAGTAATCTTACCGTGAATGAAAGTTTTGCAAACTACAGCGAATATTTATGGCGTGAATATAAATATGGAAAAAATGATGCAGATGCTCATTTACTAGAAGATATTGAAGGGTATAAAAACGGTCAGAATTTTGATAAACATTTAGTGCGTTTTAACTACCAAGACAAAGAAGATATGTTTGATGCGATTAGTTATAACAAAGGTGGCGCAATTTTACATATGTTGCGAAATTATTTAGGAAATGAAGCTTTTTATGCAGGTTTAAACAATTATTTAACTACAAATAAATACGGTACTGGTGAAGCGCATCAATTACGATTGGCTTTCGAAAAAGTTAGTGGAAAAGATTTAAATTGGTTTTTTAATCAATGGTACTTTAATAGTGGACATCCGCAGTTAGAAATATCTTATGATTTTAATAAATTAAGAAAAACGGTTACTGTAAATATTATTCAGAATCAAGAGAACGAGTTTAAATTCCCTTTTGCGATAGATGTCTTTGAAGGTAGTAAACGAACAAGACATACTGTTTTTGTAGAAAGCAAAGAGGCTTCTTTTACTTTTCCGTATAGAAAACAGCCAGATTTAATTCAGGTAAATGCTAACGGTGTTTTGTTATGTGACGTAATTGAAAATAAAATATTGAGTGATTATATTCATCAATTAAAATATGCAGAGAGTTATATGCATAAAAAAGAAGCTTTGTTAGAAGTTGCAAAAAGACAGCAAGACGATACCAAAGCTTTTGATGCGATTGCCAATGCAATGAATGATGAGTTTTATAAAATTAGAATATTAGCGTTAGAAAACATTAATTTGGTAAACAAGAATTCTAAAAGAAGAGAGATAGAAACAATAAAGCAAATAGCAAACAACGATTCTAAAACACTTGTACAAGCAGCAGCGATAGAAACCTTAGGTAAATTAACAGATCCTGAGTTAAAAGCTGTTTTTGAGAAAGGTTTAACAAGTAAGTCGTATGCTGTTTTAGGAAAGTCGTTAGTAGGAATGTATTATGTAGATAAAACGTTGGCTATTGCAAAATCTAAAACTTTACCTGATGCGGTTAAAAAGATTATTGCAACGCCTTTAACACGCATTTATTTAGAAGAAAATGATGATGATGAATTAACTTTTATAGCAAGCAATGTAATGTCAGGTATGTATTTAAGTCAGAATAAAAAAATACAAACCTTGTATAAAAAGGCTTATGAAAAAATAGCAAAAAGTAATAATACAGCTGCTATTAAAAACTTAACGGATGATATTGTTTCGAAAGGAATTCAGTACAAACAATACAATTTCGATAAAGTAGGTATAAATTTGTTACGTCAAGTAGTGCAAAAACAAAAGACAGAAAACCAACCAAACAAAAATAACAACATTGAAATTGTTAAATTAGCAATGGCAAAATTATTAGAGTAAATAGATAAAAAAATAAATATATTGGCATTATAATTGCCTACTCTAAACAAACTGAAATACATGAAAAAAATTACCTTACAGTTAATCTTTATAGCTTTTGTTGCAATTTCTTGTAGTAGCATTAAAACAACTGAAAAAGCAATTAATTCAGGAGATTACGATAAAGCAATAGCATTATCTATTAAAAACTTGGCTAAAGATAAGTTTAAAGAAAAAAACCAGCCTTATGTTGTAATGTTACAAAATGCTTTTAAAAAAGCAAGTGATAGAGATCTATCTAAAATTGCCTTTTTAAAGAAGGAAAACAATGCTGAAAACTTAAAAACTATTTATGATTTATATAATCGTTTAAATAACAGACAAGAAAAGATAAAACCTTTATTGCCTTTAAAAAAAGCACGTTTTAAATTAACGAATTACGACAATAATATTATTCAGTCTAAAGAAAATTATTCTGATTTTTTATATAAAAACGGAGTAGCATTCTTAAAAGAAGGTCGTCGTAACAAAATGAATTATAGAAGCGCTTTTAATGAATTACAGCACTTAGATAAGATTAATTCGAATTATAAAAACACCAGAAAATTAATAGAAGAAGCTCATGTTAAAGGAACCGATTATGTTTTTTTATCAGTAAGTAATGAAACCAATCAAATAATACCAAGAAGATTAGAAAATGATTTATTGGCAATGGATACTTATGGTTTAGATGATTTATGGACGGTTTATCATTCTAGAAAAAACAAACAAATTAACTACGATTTTGATTTAGAACTTAATCTTAGAAGAATTGATATCTCTCCTGAACAAATTCATGAAAAAGAAATTATAAAAGAGAAACAACTAAAAGATGGTTTTAAGTATTTAAAAAACACTAAAGGTGTTTACGTTAAAGATAGTTTAGGTAATAAAATTAAGGTTGATAATTTTAAAAATATTAGATGTAAATTATACCGTTTTACGCAATCTAAGAGCAGCAAAGTAATGGGGGTTGTTAAGTTTTATAATAATTCTACTGATCAATTAATAGAAAGTTTTCCTATTGAAAGCGAATTTATTTTCGAACATAGTTATGCTAATTATGATGGTGATAGAAGAGCTTTAGATAAATCTTTTTTTAATTTAACAAAGTTAAAATCGGTCCATTTTCCTTCAAATGAACAAATGGTATACGATACAGGAACGGATTTAAAGGAGAGGTTAAAGCATATTATTTCGCGTAATAAGTTTAGAAATTAAAATAAACATTATGAAAACTCCTGTTTTAAACGGGAGTTTTTTATTTTTATAATCGATGGATTTATTCTCACAATTTAATGATTTGCCTGAAAACTTACTTCCCAAAGACGGGACTGTAAATTACTACGGACTAGTTTTATCTAACATAAAAGCGGAAGCTTATTATAATAGGCTATTAGATTGCATAGAATGGAAAAATGATGAAGCTATTATATTCGGGAAGCAAATTTTTACCAAAAGAAAAGTAGCTTGGTATGCAGAAAAACCTTTCGAATACTCTTATTCTAACAGCACAAAAACAGCATTACTTTTTACAAAAGAATTGCTAGAATTAAAGGAATTAGTAGAAAAAGAAACAAACGAAACTTACAATTCTTGTTTGCTCAATTTATACCACGACGGATCTGAAGGAATGACTTGGCATAGTGATGGAGAAAAGGATTTAAAAGAACAAGGAGCTATTGCTTCTTTAAGTTTAGGTGCCGAGCGAAAGTTTGGTTTTAAACATAAAGAAACCAAAGAAACCGTTTATAAAGTGTTAGAACATGGATCTTTATTAGTAATGAAAGATGAAACGCAAACACATTGGCTACACCGTTTACCTCCAACAAAAATAATACACCGACCACGAATTAATTTAACTTTCCGAACTATTGATAAGTAATATTTGGTTATCAATAAGTGCTATTTTTTGTGTTTTACGTTAGATAATTATCAGCTTTTACATTAAAAAAAAATCTAAACTTATTTCATTTTTTCGAAAAAGGTTAATTTATAGGCAGGTAATAGTTCCGGGTGAGTAATTTTTATAACATCTTTTAAAACTAAATCAGGTCGGGTGGGAGCTAGTTCAAAGTATAAAACACCACCTGTTTTTCCTTTTTTCAAAGCAGGAGAATAAATACGGTCATTTTTAAAAGCCTTGAATTCGGCGTAGTGTTTATTGCTGTTTAACATTTGCTCTTTAGAAGTGAAATAACCTGGGGCAATCCAAAAATCAGCATTTTTACCTTTATCTAAAATACTTTCAAAACTTAGTGATAAACTCCCTTTTCCTTTTGTGTTTTTCCATAAATAATTAAGGTTAGCATCTTTTAAATACTGAGCAACAAAACTTTCTCCGGCAGGTAAATTCCAAATATCTTTACTCATAATAGCGCCAGAAAGTATTGTTGGTTTGTTCGTTGCTTTTTTGGCAATATCAATAGCTTCTAAATAATTCTTTTTTATGGCATTAAAAATACTATCAGCTTTTTTATTTTCGTTATACAAAGCTCCAAAAACTTTAATCCATTCTGCTCTACCAAGCGGTGTTTCTTCCAGCCAATCACCATTTATAATAACTGGGATTCCTGCATTTTTTATGGTATTTAATGTTTTATTTGTTTTTCCCATCGAAAAACCAACAACTAAATCAGGTTTAATATCTATTAAAATTTCGGTGTTTAAAGATTGTTCTTTACCTAATTCTCTTACGTAGCCACTATCAATTAAAACTCTTGTTTTTTCTGAAGAAACATATTTGGTATGTGGAAAACCGATTAAGGTTTTTTCTTTGTTTAATAATTCTAATATAGGAATGTGAGTAGTTGAAGTAACGACTATTTCATTTATTGGAGTTTTTATATCAGCATTATCATTACCTAAACGATAGGTAAATGTTTCTTTAGATTTTGGATACGGAGTTTTAATAATCAATGTGGTTTGATTATTTTCTTTAACCAAATCGAAACCTAAAGCATGTGATATAATACTTTTACTCTCTATTACTTGTTCTTTTTCTTTTGATTTACATTGTGTTATTAAAATACATACAACGATAAAAAGTGATTTTCTTAAAAGAGTAATTTTCATGGCTTTTATTTTTGCAACAAGGATACAAAACTATTTTGTAATACCAATTTTTAAACTACATTTGCCGCGAATTTGGTTTTCTTTAAGAAATCTTCTTAAAGAAATTAAAAGGGAATTTGGTTAAAATCCAAAACTGTTCCCGCAACTGTAAGCTATAAAGCTTGTAACTATAACTTTTACCACTGTTTTTTTTAAAAAATGGGAAGGTAAGTTACAAGACGTAAGTCAGGAGACCTGCCAAAATCAAAAAAAAGTAAAAACTTTCGGGATAAAGGTTACTGTACTTATTGCTATTCTGTACTGTACAAAAAATTTACCTGATTAATTGTAAAAATTAAATCATTAAAAATGAACAAACAATTACTAATTGTTGGTGCTATTGCGTCGTTATTTGCAAGCACAAAAATTATTGCACAAGAGCAAGAAAAAACTGAAAACTTAGATGAAGTTGTAGTTACAGCAACTAAATTTGAATTAAAAAAAGAGCATACAGGTAAAGTTATTTATAAAATAACTAAAAAAGACATTGAAAACAACGCAGGAAGAACTGTTGTTGAGTTATTAAATAATTTACCAGGTATTGAGATTAATGGAGCAAACACTAATAGAGGAAGTGTACGTAATGTTTATATTAGAGGAGGTAGAAGTAGACAAGTTTTAATTTTAATAGATGGTGTACCAGTATCTGATGCCTCAGGTATCAATCAGGTTTATGATTTAAGATTATTATCTCTTAATCAAATTGAAAAAATAGAAGTTTTAAAAGGAGCAGCATCATCTTTATATGGTACAGGTGCAGCAACAGGTGTAATTAATATTATTTTAAAAAAATCATCTAAGAACGATATTTCTGCAACATACGAAGCAAGTTTCGGAACTAATAATTCAAGCAACTCTAAAAGTTTACGCGCAAATGATAGAAATCAAAACGTAAGTATTAACGGTACTTTAGGAGATGTTAGTTATTTAGCATACTTTAATTTAACCGGTACACAAGGAATGTCATCAGCAAGAAGTAATACTGCTGCAAAATTTGAAGATGATGCTTATTATGGAAGAAATGGGTTATTTAAGCTAGGCTACCAAATTACAAAAGCTGTTAAAATAGATGCTTTTTTAAATTACGATGCTTTTGATTCTGAATTTGATGCAGGAGCTTACAGTGATAATTCAATTAATAAATGGGAATATTCACAAGTTCGTTACGGTGTAAAACCAAGTTTTAAATATAATGGAGGTGAATTGTATGCTCTAGCATCTTTTAATGAAATTACAAGAGATTTGTTACAGTTTAATTCTTTTTCAAATACAAATGATACTTCTATTTATGAAGGTACAGGTTTAAACATTGATCTTGTTAATAAATATTCATTTTTAGACAATAAACTACAAGTAATCGCAGGAGTTAATTATCAAGAAAATAAGAATTATACAAAAACACCATTTTCTACAATAACTAAAAATGTAGCTAATTTTAATACAGTTGATCCTTACGCATCTGTAGTTTATATTTCAGATTACGGATTTAATGTAAATGTTGGTGGTAGGTTAAATATGCATAGTGTGTATGATAATCACTTTGTATATGATGGTAATGTTTCATACAACTTATTTAAAGATAGAGCATATAAGATAAAAGCTTTAGCGTCATACGGTACTGCTTTTATAGCGCCTAGTTTATACCAATTATATTCTTCTAGTGGTAACTTAGATTTAAAACCAGAAGATAGTAAGACTATTGAAGTAGGTTTTGAAGCTGCATATAAAGGAATTGTTAAATTTTCTGCTGTTTACTTTGATAGAACAGAAAACGACGCTATTGAATTTGATTATACAACATTTAAATATTATAATACAGATAAAAAAGGAAATGGAATTGAAACTGCTTTAGAGGTAAAGCCGATAAAAAATTTAAAATTAACAGCGAACTATACTTATACAGATATGGTTGCTACAGAGCATTTTGATGATTACATTCCAAATCATAAAATTGTTGCGGCTATAGAGACAAACCTTATTAAAAACACATTTATGTCATTAGTTTACAAAAATGTAGGAGATAGAATTAGATTTGATAGATATGGTAGTTTCGGAGCAGCGGGAGAAAATGTTATTTTACCAAGTTACAACTTGGTAGATTTTAACATCAACCATAAATTATTAAATAATAAAGTTACTTTCTTTGGATCTGTTTCTAATTTATTAAATGAAGATTATGAAGAGATTTTAGGATACAACACAAGAGGAAGGAATTATAAACTGGGAGTTCGTTTACAGTTTTAATAAAGAGGGAGAATTGCATAGTAAATAGTGAAAAGAAAAAGAAGAAAAAATCCTACCTTAATTGGTAGGATTTTTTTTATAAGAATTTGTCACGGATATTTTTAGAGGGAATCATACATGCATCTTTTTTACCAAACCAATTATACCTGTTTTTAGCGATAAAATCATAGACGATATTTCGTATACCTTCAGGTATAAATAAGAAAACTTGTGTAAGTTTCCAAAAACCACCAAACTTATTCATAATTTTTAGAGCAGCAGTAGATTTAATCTCATAAGAAATATTTGGTGCATATAAAATAATAGCATCAATTTTTAAAGTATCTATACCCAAATGATTTGTTATTTTTTTTCCAATATCAGATTGTAAAGAAGCAAATACAAATTTGTTTTTTTTATCAAAACGAATAATCCATAGAACTGTATTATTGCAAAAATTACAAACTCCGTCAAATAAAATTATCTCCTTATCCTTTGGTAAATCAATCATTTACGTGTATTTTTTATAATTAAATTTAAAAATAATATAATATTTTGTAACATAATTCAAAATTAGGCGTCTTGTAAGAAAGTAAATAATGATTTAACATAAAATTAGTAATAAGCTAATTATCAGTATTTAATTTAGATTTTTATAAAATTAACCAAGCAATGATTCGAATAGAAAACCTACACAAATCCTATCCAATAGGTAAAGACTCACTTCATGTTTTAAAAGGATTAGATTTACACATTAAAGAAGGTGAATTTGTTTCGATTATGGGGTCTTCAGGATCAGGAAAATCAACTTTACTAAACATTGTAGGTTTATTAGATACGCACGATGAAGGTAAGTATTATTTAAACGGAGAATTAATTGAAAATTTAAATGAGAAAAAAGCAGCAATCTTACGTAATAAGTTCTTAGGATTCATTTTTCAATCATTTAACTTAATATCATACAAAACAGCATTAGAAAACGTTGCTTTACCTTTATATTATAAAGGAGTTGCTAGAAAAGAACGTTTAGAAATTGCATTAAGTTACCTAGAAAAAGTAGGTTTAAAAGATTGGGCACACCATTTACCAAACGAGCTTTCGGGAGGTCAGAAACAACGTGTTGCTATTGCAAGAGCTTTAGCTACAAAACCAAAGGTGGTTTTAGCCGATGAACCAACAGGAGCATTAGATTCATCTACAACAGATTCTGTAATGGGTTTATTACAAGAAATTAATGATGAAGGAATGACTGTTTTTGTAATTACACACGAAGAGGAAGTTGCAGAACAAACTAATAGAATTGTACGTTTAAAAGACGGTGTGATTATAAGTGATGAATACACCAAAGCAAAAGCAATTTAATTATGTTTGATATAGATACTTGGAGAGAAATTTTTCAAAGCATCAGCAAAAATAAACTACGATCTATATTATCGGGTTTTACGGTTGCCTTTGCAATTTTACTATTTACCTTACTTTTTGGTATTGGTAACGGACTTCAAAACACTTTTAAAGAACAGTTTGCTTCAGATGCAATTAATTCAATTTACATCAGTTCAAACAGCACAACTAAAGCATATAAAGGACACCAGGTTGGACGAAGAATTCAATTTAAAAATGATGATTTTGATTTTTTAAAGGAAGAGTATTCTGATAAAATTCAAATGATTAGTCCGCGTATACAAAGAAGCTCAAAAGTTATTTATAAAACGGAAGAAGACAATTATACCATTAGAGGTGTATATCCGCAATATGACATATTAGAATCAGCCGAAATAACAGAAGGACGTTTTTTAAACTTTAGAGATTTAAACGAAAGATCGAAAGTAATTGTTATCGGTCGTATGGTTGAAAAAGATTTATTCGGTCAATTAAGTGCTTTTGGTAAGCAATTAAATATTGGCGGAATAATGTATAAAGTTATCGGTGTTTTTTCTGATCCAGGAGGCGATAGTGATGAGCGTTATATTTACACACCATTTACTACTATGCAGCAAATTTATGGTAATAACGATCATATTGGCGACTTCGGATTAACGTACAACCCAAAATTAAGTATTGATGAGGCTATTGCGTTCGGAAACAAAATGCTTCGTGAATTAAAGAAAAAACACGAAATAGATCCTAACGATCAAAGGGGAATTAGAGTCAACAATTATGCATCTGATAACAAAGAAGTATCTAGTATGATGGTTGGTTTAGGTATTTTAATTTTAATAATTGGTTTAGGAACTCTAATTGCTGGTGTTGTAGGTATAAGTAACATTATGGTATACGTTGTAAAAGAACGTACTAAAGAACTAGGAATTAGAAAAGCCATAGGAGCAAAACCTAGTTCTATTATAACAATGATTATGTTAGAATCTATTTTAATAACCGCTTTGGCAGGATATTTAGGATTGGTAATAGGAGTAGGTATTTTAGAAATTACCGGACCAAGTTTAGAACAATATTTTATTCTAAATCCAGGGGTATCGAAACCAGTTGTAGTGGGAGCTACCATAACATTGATATTAGCAGGAGTGATTGCAGGTTATTTACCAGCAAAAAAAGCAGCACAAATTAAACCAATAGTAGCCTTAAGAGCAGATTAATTATGAAATTTCTATTTGATAAAGATGTATGGCAAGAAATTTACGAAAGTATTCGTAAAAATAAAACCAGAACTGCAATTACAATTTTTGGAGCCTTTTGGGGAATTCTACTTCTTGTAGGATTGTTAGGAGCTGCCAAAGGAATTGAAAATGGTTTTAATAGTATGTTTGGTGATTTTGCAACCAACAGTGTTTTTATGGCTGGTGGTAGAACATCAAAAGCTTTTAAAGGTTTTCAGGAAGGTAGGCAAATACAATTAACAACAAGCGATGTTGAAAAAATTAAAACCGAAGTTAAAGGTATAGAATTTGTTGTGCCAAGAAATGCTACCGGAGGTTTGGTAGTAAACGGAATAAAAACAGCAAATCTAACTATTTTCGGAGATTACCCGTTATTAGATAAAGTTCAAAAGAAAAACTTAATTGAAGGTCGTTTTATCAATCAGAATGATATTAACGAAAATAAAAAAGTTTGTGTAATTAGCGACGATGTTTACGAGCAGTTATTTGATAAGGATGAAGAAGTTTTAGGTACTTATTTAAAAGTAAACAATATTGGTTATAAAGTTATTGGCGTATACAAGCCAGGTAGAATAGGAGGAAGAGGTAACACTGTACATATTCCGTTTAGCACTTTCCGCTTGGTTTACAATTCGGGTAACAAGTTTCAATGGATGATGATAACCGGTAAAGAAGGTTTTGATATCGAACAAGTAGAAACAGATGTTAAAGGGTTATTAAAAAGTATTCACAAAATTCACCCTGATGATAGCCGTGCTTTTAACGGCTTTAATTTGGGAAAAGAAATAGCCAAAGTAACAGGTTTTTTAACAGGAATGCAGTTTTTAACTTGGTTCGTTGGTATTGCAACATTAATTGCAGGAGTATTTGCGATTGGTAATATTTTATTAATTACAGTTAAGGAACGTACAAAAGAAATTGGTATTCGAAGAGCATTAGGTGCAACACCTATTATGATTCGTCAGCAAATTATATTAGAATCAATTTTCTTAACATTATTAGCAGGATCATTAGGTATCATTGCAGGTGGTTTAATTTTAATGCTAATTGATAAAGCAGATATTTTAACAAATCCAACAGTAAACATACCAATCGTATTAATTGCATATGCAGTTTTAATAATACTAGGTACATTTATAGGATTTATACCAGCATACATGGCTACAGTTATACAGCCAATTGAAGCATTAAGAGAAGAATAAAAAAAATCAATTAACAAGAATATAAATAGATAAAAATGAAAAAAGTAATCATCTTTGGCGGAATTGCGTTAGCATTAGTACTAGTGTTAATATGGTTTGGAAAGAAGAATAGCGCTTCACCAATAGAGTATAAAACAGAAAAAGCTTTTAAAGCTACAATTGTTAAAAAGAGTGTTGCTACAGGTAAAGTAGTTCCTTTAGAAGAGGTTGAAATAAAACCTCAAATTGCAGGAATTATTGATAAAATAGCCGTTATAGAAGGTGCAATTGTTAAGTCAGGAGATTTAATTGCAACTGTAAGAGTAGTGCCAAACGTTGCTTCTTTAAACAGAGCAAATGGTATTGTTAAAAATGCAAAATTGTCATTTAATAATGCTAAAAATCAGTTTGATAGAGATAAGAGTCTTTTTAATAAGGGAGTAATATCTCGTCAACAATTTGAAAACTCTGAATTAAGTTTTAACAATTCAAAGCAAAACTTAGCAAATGCACAATCAGATATGGATATCATTAAAAAAGGTACCACATCAGGTTTAGGAAGTGCAGCAAACACAAGTATTAGAGCTACTACTGATGGTATGATTGTAGAGATTCCTGTTAAAAAAGGATATCAAGTAACACAAACAAACGATTTTAACGCCGGTACTACGATTGCTCGTATTGCAGATATGACTAAAATGATTTTTGAAGGTCAGGTTGATGAATCAGAAGTTGGTAAATTAGTAAAAGGAACAAAAATTGAAGTAGCTTTAGGTGCTATTGAAGATAAAAAATTCCCAGCAGTATTAAACTTTATCGCTCCAAAAGGAACAGATGAAGGAGGAGCAGTTCAATTTAAAATTAAAGCAGATGTAACTTTAGATGATTCTCACTTTATTAGAGCAGGTTATAGTGCAAATGCCGAAATTGTTTTAGCTAGAAGAGATAGTGTTTTATCTATTAAAGAAGCATTATTACAATTCGACAGAAAAACTGAAAAGCCATATATCGAAATTAAAACTGGTGATCAAGAATATGAAAAGAAAGATGTTAAGTTAGGATTATCTGACGGAGTAAATGTTGAAGTTTTAGAGGGAGTTACAGCAACCGATGAAATTAAAATATGGAATAAAGTTTCTAAAGAAGAATCTAAAAACGGAAAGAATTAATAGTAGTTACTTCCTATAAAAAAAGCAACTCATTTGAGTTGCTTTTTTTATGCTATTTATTTAAAACTATCCTTTGTAAAAAGGTAATTTAACCACCTTTGCAGGAATTTGTTTTTTACGAACCTGAATAAAAATTTCAGAATCTACTTTAGAAAGTTCTTTCGTTACATATCCTAAGCCAATTCCTATTCCTAAAGAAGGACTCATTGTACCAGAGGTAACTCTACCTATATTATTTCCATCAGCATCAACTATTTCATAATCATGACGAGGAACACCGCGTTCTGTTAATTCAAAGGCTACTAATTTTTTAGTAACACCGGCTTCTTTTTGTGCTTTTAAAGCTTCAGCATTTACAAAGTCTTTGGTAAACTTGGTTATCCAACCTAAACCAGCTTCTAAAGGAGAAGTAGTATCATCAATATCATTACCATATAGACAATATCCCATTTCTAAGCGTAAAGTGTCACGAGCTGCTAAACCAATAGGTTTAATATCCCATTTAGCACCAGCTTCAAAAACTTTTTTCCAAAGTTGTTCTACATCTTTGTTTTTAACATAAATTTCAAATCCGCCAGAACCAGTGTAACCTGTTGCTGATACAACTACGTTTGGAATTCCTGCAAAATCAGTAATTTCGAAAGTATAAAACTTAATAGTAGATAAGTTTACTGAAGTTAACGATTGCATAGCTTCAACAGCTTTTGGACCTTGAATAGCTAATAAAGACCAATCATCAGAACGATCTTCCATTTCAACTTTTAAATCGTTGTGTTTAGAAATCCAGTTCCAATCTTTTTCAATATTAGAAGCATTTACTACTAGCATATATTCGTTCTTGGCAATCATGTAAATGATTAAATCATCTACTATTCCTCCATCTGCATTTGGCATACAACTATATTGTGCTTTTCCAGGAACTAATTTAGAAGCGTCATTAGAGGCTATTTTCTGAATTAAAGCCAAAGCATTTTCTCCTTTTAAGAAAAATTCACCCATGTGACTTACATCAAAAACACCCACACCTTTTCTTACGGTTTCGTGTTCTATATTTACACCCTCGTATTGTACAGGCATGTTGTAACCCGCAAACGGAACTATTTTAGCGCCTAAAGCTTCATGAATATGTGTTAATGCAGTATTTTTCATTTTAAAGTTGTTTGTTTTATAAAAAGTACTGCTAAAATATCGAAAATATGACAAACAAATAGTGTCATTCAATTTAATATTTTAAGAAGTAAATTATCAAGAAGAGTAGTACATTTGATAAGCTTTAAATAAGTAGTAATGAAGTTTAGTAAAAAAACGATTTCTAATATTGTATTTGTAATTATAATCGGTTTATTGTTATATCCGCCAACGAAAGTATATTTTATACGGTTGATTTCTTTTTCGCCTTCGGTTATTACTGATGATAAGCAAGAAAAATTAACGGATTATAACTGGAACTTAAAAGGATTAAATACGGCGAATATTGATTTTAATGAAACCAAAAATAAGGTTGTCTTCATAAATTTTTGGGCAACTTGGTGTCCTCCTTGTATTGCAGAAATGCCAAGTATTCAAAAATTATATGATGATTATAAAGACAAAGTAACCTTTGTTTTTGTAAGTAATGAAAACTGGACTGTTATTGATGATTTTTACATTAAAAATAGTTATAATTTACCTACTTATAATACCTTGAGTAAAGTTCCCGGGCAATTAAAAAGTAATTCGATTCCTGCTACTTTTATTATTGATAAAAAAGGAAACATTATTACCGATAAAAAAGGGCCAGCAAATTGGAATAGTGCTAAAGTTAGAGAATTATTAGACGAATTAATCAAGTAGAAACTTTACTTTTGTGTTTTTAAATATATTATGAGTCAAGAACAACCAAATAATCCGCTTCACGGAATAAAATTAGCCACCATGCTAGAAGAATTATATTTAGAATATGGTTGGGAAGAGTTAGGTGAAATTTTAAAGATAAATGCGTTTAAAAATAATCCTACTTACAAATCTGGTTTAAAGTTTTTAAGAACTACTCCTTGGGCAAGAACGAAGGTTGAAAAACTATATCTAGAGTACATTAGTTAGATTGTAACACCAATTCACTCCATTCTTTTGGTTTTTCTAACATAGGGAAATGTCCTGTGCTTTCTAACCAATGCAATTTGTTATTCGGTATTTCTTTGTGTAATTGTTCGGCGATGGCTTTTACAGCAATAGGGTCGTGAGTAGCCCACACAATTTTAGTTTCAACTTTAGTTTGTGTTAAAGCCCCTATCCAACGATGCCAAAAAAAGTAACGTTCGTTTATATAATTACTTAATAAATGAATAACATTTCTTCCGTTGTTATAATTAATTTGAAACCACATTTCATTAAGTTCTTCCTGTTGTATTTTTGATGGATCAAAATATATATTCTTTATATTTCGATTAAAAAGAGCTTGATTCGCCAATTTAGCAACCCATTTTCCTGTAATTTTATTTTTTAATAATTTCTGAATCGTTCTTAGCTTAGCCAATTCAATATGCATGCTTCCGTTACATAAAATCAATTTATCTATCGTAATATTTGCTTGATTCATATTGGTGCGTGCAATAATTTCAGTAGCAACACTTGTTCCGTAATCGTGTGCTAATAGAGTTATGTTTTGTAAAGCTAGTTTTTTCCATAAAAGTAAAGCGATATCGGCTTGTTCAATTAAAGAATACGAATAATTTAAAGGTTTGTCTGAAAAACCAAAGCCTAAATGATCGTGAATAATCACTCGATATTTTTTAGTTAAATAAGGCAACGCTTTATAATAATCGAAAGAAGATGTTGGGTATCCATGTAAAATGATTAATGTATTATCATGATTTCCTTCATCAATAACAAAAACATCTCGATTATTAACTCTAATAATATTTCCTTTTGCTTTCCATTCTAATGAAGTCATAAATACCTTTATTTTTCTGTTTACAATGTAGTGATTTTTGTGTAGTTTTGATTTTGTCAGTTCGAGTAAAATTTATTTGAACAGATAAGAGAAAATTAAAATTATATAGAGAACTGAAAAAAAACTTCTCGATATAACTTTATTCATTTCAATCATAAAATTACTCGAAGTGACACCATATTTCATCGACGTCATATTACCAATTCCGTTAAAAAAAACATTTACATATTCGGTAAATGAGGCAGAGTTTTCATTCCTGAAAAAAGGAATGCGAGTAGCTGTTTCTTTTGGTAAAAGTAAAATTTACACTGCTTTGGTGTTTAACATTCATCAAAATGCACCAGAATTATACGAGGCAAAAGACATTCATCAAATTTTAGATGAAAAACCTATTGTAACGGAGCGTCAATTAAAACATTGGGAATGGATTTCTAGTTATTATATGTGTTCTTTAGGAGATGTTTACAGAGCAGCATTACCATCTGCTTTTTTATTGGAAAGTGAAACGATTATTTACAAAAACGAAACTTTTACTGATGAAACAAGTTTAACAGATTCAGAGTTTTTAATTTTTGAAGCACTACAGCATCATTCGCAAATAACTATTCACCAGGTAGCAGATATTTTAGGTAAGAAAACAGTTTTGCCAATTATCGATGGATTGATAAACAAAGAAGCCGCTTTTATTAAAGAGGAAATTTACGAAACATATAAACCGAAATTAGTCAAGTATGTTCGTTTAAATTCGAAATATACTTCAAACGAAGCTTTGCAGAGTTTGTTAGAAGAGCTTTCTAGAGCAAAAAAACAACGAGAAGCTGTACTTACTTATTTTCAATTATCAGTTTCTAAAAAACCAATAAAGAGTAAGGAATTAGAAGATAAATCGGGCACTTCATCAGCAGTTTTAAAAGCATTGGTGGATAAAGAGATTTTCGAGTTTTATGAAATTCAAACAGATCGAATTAATTTTAAAGGTGAAACCAATGAAATAAAAGAACTGAACGAATTTCAGCAGCAATCTTTTAATGAAATAAAAACCTCTTTTGAAACTCAGAATGTAACGCTTTTACACGGAGTTACCGGTTCAGGGAAAACAGAAATATATGTAAAACTGATAAAAGAGGTTATAGCGGAAGGCAAGCAAGTATTGTTTTTATTACCCGAAATAGCTTTAACAACACAAATAATTACGCGTTTACAGCGTTATTTTGGAAGCTTTATATCAGTATTCCACTCAAAATACTCTATGAATGAAAGGGTAGAAGTTTGGAATAACGTGTTAGAGAATAAGCCGAAAGCACAAATAATATTAGGTGCAAGATCATCAGGGTTTTTACCTTTTTCTAACTTAGGGTTAATAGTTGTTGATGAAGAACACGAAAGTTCGTACAAACAATTCGAGCCTTCGCCACGTTATAATGCACGTGATGCAGCGGTAGTTTTAGGTCATTTACATAAAGCAAAAGTATTGTTAGGCTCTGCAACGCCGTCTTTAGAGAGTTATTATAACGCGAAACAAAATAAGTATGGTTTTGTAGAATTAACAAGACGTTTTGGGAATATTCAATTACCAAAAATTGAGTTGATTGATGTAAAAGAAAAACATCGAAAAAAGGAAATGAAAGGTCATTTTTCTGACCGATTGTTAAAAATGATTACGGAGGCGTTAGAAGAAAAAGAACAGGTGATTTTATTTCAAAACCGACGTGGATTTTCACCTGTTGTAGAGTGTACAACCTGTGGTGTTTCTCCCGAATGTCCTAATTGTGATGTAAGTCTAACGTTTCATAAATTCCGCCGAGAATTAAAATGTCATTACTGCCACTATCAACGTTCAATGCCAAATAGTTGCGGTGCTTGTGGTAGCGCAACTCTAGACACGAAAGGTTTTGGAACCGAACAGATTGAATTAGAATTAAAAGAACTTTTTCCGAAGTATAAAATCGGAAGAATGGATTTAGATACGACACGTGGTAAATATGGATATCAAAAAATAATTGGTGCTTTTGAGGCCCAGGAAATTGATATTTTAGTTGGTACACAAATGTTATCGAAAGGATTAGATTTTGAAAACGTATCGTTAGTAGGCGTTTTAAGTGCCGATTCGATGTTGAATTTCCCAGATTTTAGAGCACACGAAAGAGCTTATCAATTAATGGTACAAGTATCGGGTAGGGCAGGACGAAGTAAAAAACAAGGTAAGGTGGCGATACAAACTTATAACCCGTATCATCAAATTTTACAGCAAGTTTCTACCACAAATTATACAGAAATGTATAAGGAACAACTACAAGAACGTTGGCAATTTCAATATCCGCCATATTTTCGATTGATAAAAATTACGTTAAAACACAAAGATTACAATCGTGTAGAAAACGGCGTAAACTGGTTAGCAAAATCATTACAAATTGTTTTTCAGGATAACGTATTGGGTCCAACAGCTCCGGCAGTTTCTCGTGTTCGTAATTTGTATATTAAGATTTTAATTATAAAAATTCCGCCGAAACAATCGTTAGCAAAAACAAAAGAACAGCTGCAAAAGGTGAGAAACACATTTGAAGGTATAAAAGATTTTAGACCTATCCGCTTTATTATTGATGTAGATGCTTATTAAAAATCTCTAATATCAACAATATCTCCGCTTTTTAATTGGTTTTCGGTATCTACTTTGTAAATAGTTTCAGCTACAAATTCAGGCGTATATAATTCGTTATTTTCTTTTAAATCAACAAAACGTTGTAAGCTATTAAAGTCAGCTTTATTAGTATTTCTAATTTCAGATTGCATATTGGTATCTACAACGCCAGGATATATAGCATTACATTTTACACCATTTTCTACTTCAATTTGTTCCGTAGCAATAGCTTTAGTCATCATGTCAATTGCAGCTTTTGACGTGCAGTAAATAGACCAACCTTGATATGGACTTTTCGCAGCTCCGGAAGAAATATTAATAATCTGTTTTTTACAACTTAATTGTTCTGTTATTTTGATAAATAGGCTAGATAGTATAATTGGAGTAGTAGTATTTAACTGAATTGTTTTGGAAATATCGATAGGTTTTAAATTTTCTAGATTAGATATTTTACCTAAACGACCTGCATTATTAATTAAAGTAATAGAGGTGATTTTAAAGTTAAGAAGTTCATTTAAAAGAGCATTAAAAGTATTTTCTGTTTTTTTAAGGTCAGACAAATCTACAGTGATATTAGTGACATTTTCTAAATCAGAAGATGTTCTAGCCAAAGAATATACTTTGTAGTTTTCTGTAGCATATTTATTAGCCAATGCTTTTCCGATTCCTTTGCTACCACCTGTAATAATAATTATATCCATAAAGTAAAAATACAAAATGAAATATTATTATGAGGAAAAATGGTGAAGTAATGTATCACATCAAAAGATTAAATAGTAGCTTAAGAAAGTTTATTTTGTTGATAGAGAGATTGCTTCACTACGTTCAAATGACGAATTTTATATGTCATTACGAGAAAGTATGATGAAGTATTCTTTTTTATTAATTTACAGATTACTTCACTTTGTTTGCAATGACGAATTCTATACGTCATTACGAGGAAGTATGACGAAGTAATCTTTTAACTAGAAAAGCTTAAAGAGAAGTTTAAGAAAGTTTATTTTGTTGAAATAGAGATTGCTTCACTACGTTCAAATGACGAATTTTATATGTCATTACGAGAAAGTATGATGAAGTATTCTTTTTCATCAATTTACAGATTGCTTCACTTCGTTCGCAATGACGAAATTTATATGTCATTACGAGGAAGTATGACGAAGTAATCTTTTAACTAGAAAAGCTTAAAGAGAGAAGTTTAAGAAAGTTTATTTTGTTGAAATAGAGATTGCTTCACTTTGTTCGTAATGACGAATTCTATACGTCATTACGAGGAAGTATGATGAAGTAATCTTTTTCATCAATTTACAGATTGCTTCACTTCGTTCGCCATGACGAAATTTATATGTCATTACGAGGAAGTGTGACGAAGTAATCTTTTTCATCAATTTACAGATTCCTTTACTTTGTTCGAAATGACAAAGTGTTATCTGAAAAATTCTTTCGAATTTTCCCAATGCACATCCATTTCACCTAAAGTCATGTCTGAAAGTTCTTTGCCTTCTTTTTTAGCTGCTGCTTCTAAATATTGAAAACGATTGATAAATTTCTTATTCGTTTTTTCTAAAGCATTTTCGGGATTCACTTTAATAAAACGCGCGTAGTTAATCATAGAAAATAACACATCTCCAAATTCTTTTTCGATGTTTTCTTGATTATTTGCTTTTATTTCTTCGTTTAGCTCAGCTATTTCTTCTTGTACCTTTTTCCAAACTTGTTGTGGTTCTTCCCAATCAAAGCCAACACCAGCAACTTTTTCTTGAATACGACTTGCTTTTACCAACGCAGGTAAACTTTTAGGAACTCCTTCTAAAACCGAAGTTTTACCTTCTTTTAATTTTAGTTTTTCCCAATTCTGTTTTACTTCTTCTTCATTTTTAACTTCAACATCACCATAAATATGTGGGTGGCGGTGAATTAATTTATCAGAAATAGAATTGGCAACATCAGCAATATCAAAAGCTTGTTTTTCGCTACCTATTTTAGCATAAAAGACGATGTGTAATAACACATCGCCTAATTCTTTTTTTATTTCTTGTAAATCATTGTCTAGAATAGCATCTCCTAGTTCGTAAGTTTCTTCAATAGTTAAATGACGGAGACTTTCTAAGGTTTGTTTTTTATCCCACGGACACTTCTCACGAAGTTCATCCATAATATCTAACAAACGGTTAAAGGCGTCTAATTGCTGCTTACGAGTATTCATGATTTATTTTTCTTCTTCTTCGGTAGTTGCTACTTTATCTAAAGAACTAAAGTCAAAATCAGACTGCGCTAAAGTATTATACCATTGAATTACTTTTTTAATGTTAGAAGCATATACACGTTCTTCGTCATAACCTGGTAAAATTTCACTAAAATAAGCCGTTAATTTAGCATTACTTTCTTTGTGAGAAATTCCTTCTTTACCATCTTCTTTATCAGCCATGTTTTTAAGTACAACAGCTAAAGGCACTTCTTCTTCGTATGTATAAATTGCAATGTTTTCTAATAAACTAACATTGTGTGTTGCTGTAATAGGAAAACGCTTTCCATCTACAATAGATCTTACGATTACCCCTGTTTTTGTTTGAGATAAGATTTGAAATAATCCTGGTTTACCAGTAACTGCAATAATTTTATTAAATTCCATATTATAATATTTTTAATGTCTTGATAGACTATTTTCTTTTGGCATTAGGGAAACGCATTCTGTAACCAGCTTGTACTTTTCCTTTTGATATGTTTTCTAATTTCTTTTTGATCAACCTCTTTTTTAATGAAGAAAGTTTGTCGGTGAATAAAACACCATCAATATGATCGTATTCATGCTGAAAAACACGGGCAGCTAAACCGCCTAAAACTTCAGTGTGCTTTTCGAAGTTTTCATCTTGATACTCAATCGTTATTGTTTCTTGACGAAAAACATCTTCACGAACATCAGGAATACTTAAACAACCTTCGCTAAAAGCCCATTCTTCACCTTCTTCTTTAATTATTTTTGCATTTATAAAAACGCGATTAAAGGTTTCTAAAACTTTTCTGTCTTCTTCTGATAAATCTTCATCATCTGCGAAAGGAGAAGCATCAATTAAAAACAAACGAATGTCTTTTCCTATTTGCGGAGCGGCTAAACCTACACCTTGTGCATTATACATTGTTTCTTTCATATCGGCAATTAGTTTTTCTAACTGCGGATACTCTTTATCGATCTCTTTTCCTACTTTACGTAATACGGGATCTCCGTAAGCAACAATGGGTAAAATCATTTTTTAAATTTTTTAAGGATTGCGAAAATACAAAGAATCGTTTGTCTATAAAATTATTTGTTGTACAAATACGACTGTAAAATGATTGTAGCGCTTATTTCGTCTACTAAAGCTTTGTTCTGACGTTGTTTTTTATTCAAACCGCTATCAATCATTGTTTGAAAAGCCATTTTAGAAGTAAAACGTTCATCTTCTCTTTTTATTGAAATAGTAGGGATCGCTTTTGCTAGTTTCTGTAAAAAAGGTAAAATCAAAGCTTCACTTTCACTATCAGAATTGTCCATTTGTTTTGGCTTTCCGATAATAAATAACTCAACATTTTCTTTTTTAATATATTCTTTTAAAAAAGGAATTAACTCTTTGGTACTGATAGTTGTTAACCCTGAGGCAATAATTTGCAATTCATCAGTAACAGCAATACCTGTTCTTTTTTTTCCGAAATCTATGGCTAAAACTCTTCCCAAACTAGTTTGTTTTTATGCAAAAATACAGATTTTAAACATGCTACAAGCATCTGTTTAAAAAATGTATCTTCGCATTATATTGAATTAGAGGTTTTATATTTGTAGAAAATTATAGAAATGACAGAATTACAAGATATTATAGAAAAAGCATGGAATGACCGTGATTTATTAAAAGAAGAAAACACGATTAATGCGATTAGAAAAGTTGTTGATTTATTAGATGCTGGTGAGTTACGTGTAGCAAAACCAACTGATAATGGGTGGCAAGTAAATGAATGGGTTAAAAAAGCGGTTGTGTTATATTTCCCTATTCAAAAAATGGAAACTTTGGAAGCTGGTATTTTTGAGTATCATGATAAAATTCCGTTAAAAAGAAATTATAAAGAAAGAGGAATAAGAGTTGTTCCAAATGCAGTTGCAAGACACGGTGCTTATATTTCTGCAGGAACTATTTTAATGCCAAGTTATGTAAATATTGGTGCTTATGTAGATGAAGGTACAATGGTGGATACATGGGCAACAGTAGGTTCTTGTGCACAAATTGGTAAAAATGTACATTTATCAGGTGGAGTAGGTATTGGAGGAGTTTTAGAGCCTTTACAAGCAGCACCAGTAATTATAGAAGATGGCGCTTTTATAGGTTCTCGTTGTATTGTTGTTGAAGGAGTTAGAGTTGAAAAGGAAGCTGTTTTAGGAGCAAACGTTGTATTGACAATGAGTACTAAAATTATTGATGTTACTGGTGATGAACCTGTCGAAATGAAAGGTGTAGTTCCTGCTCGCTCAGTAGTAATTCCAGGTAGTTATACCAAAAAATTTGCAGCAGGAGAATATCAAGTTCCTTGTGCTCTAATAATTGGTAAGCGTAAAGAAAGTACTAATAAAAAAACTTCGTTAAATGATGCTCTTAGGGAGTATGATGTAGCGGTGTAATTTTAAACAAATAGCTTTACATATTTATTTCAGATAAATATTATGGTTGCAAAATTAATTAACATTTAGAAGAGGGAATTTAATTCATAAAATGAAATCTATTTTTTTTATAAGAACGTCGCTTGAAATGTTAGGAGCAATTGAGGCACGGAAACAATTCGGGGTAATTGATACTTTACTAATAATTAAATCTGATAGAAGACAAGATAGCACAATAAATTTTTTAATAAAAAAATCGGAAGGCTGGAATAATATAATAAGAACTAAAAAAAAGACTTCTTACGGAATTTCTTGGCTTAAATTAGTTAAGAAACTGAATAAAGAAAAGTATAAATATTTATTCACTCGTGCATTTCCAATAGCATCTTATTTTGTTAATAATCTAAATTATGAAAAACTATATATTTTAGACGATGGTGCCGCGACTATTGCTATTGCAAAGGAATATAAAAATACAGGAAATTTAACGAAGCGATTTTCTTTATTTAAAGGGAAAAATAAAGTTGGATTTAAATATGATTTAGTTCAAAAAATTTATGCTTCAAATAAGATAAAAATTGATGAGGATGTAACCGACGTTAATTTCTTCACGTTCTATAATTTACCTGATTATGAAAATAATGAATATGTTCAGAATAATTTTACTTGGTTACATTCGTTAAAAAATAATTCTAAAAAAGAGAATAGCAATAAAGTCTATCTTATAGGAACAGCTGTTGTGGATAGTAAAATTTTACTTTTTGAAGATTATTTTACGACTTTAAAAAGGATTTCAGAATTTTATAAAGATAAAGAGATTGTATATGTTCCTCATAAAAGAGAAGATAGTAAGGAATTAAAGACTTTAGAAAAGGAGCTTAATTTTAACATTCGAAGAAATAAGTTTAATATAGAGTTAGACTTCTTGTTAAATAATGAATTTCCAACGCATGTTACTGGTACTATTAGTACTGCTTTAATTATTTTAAAAGGTATATATAAAGAATCAGAGATAGACTTTTTTAACTTCGATGACTCTAAAATTATTGAAAATAAAAAGAAAGTGATAATAGATGTTTATAAGTATCAAGAAAAATATATTAATTATAACAGATTAAATTATTAGAAATTACAATCTTTATAACAAAAATAAAACCATCTTTCATAATTTTAAAATGAAAAATGGTTTTATTTTTTATATTAAAAATTAGATTAATTTATTGGAAACATTTTTTGTTTAAAGCTGTTCCTTTTTCAAAATCATTATTAAATTTTTTACCTAAAATTTCATTGTAATATTTTGGATGCAATCCGAAACCTGGCCTAACAGAACGAATATTTTCTTCAGAAAGAATATCTCCTTTTTTTACATCTGAAGTAATATATAAAGAGCGAGAAAATTCTCTACCACTTTTCATCTTGTCAGTTAGCTGATAACTAATTTCTCCACTAGCTTTTTCGGCTGATCTAACAGCTTCTACCATTTGAGTAAATTCGGTTTCATCTAATGAAAAAGAAGCATCTGGTCCTCCAATTTCTTTATTTAATATAAAATGTTTTTCAATGACTGTAGCTCCTAAGGTAACAGCAACAACAGGGGTTACAATTCCCATAGTATGATCAGAAAGTCCAGATTTCACATTAAAACGTTCTTTTAAATCTTTTATCATTACCAAATTAGCTTCTTCAATAGGAGCAGGGTAAGAAGAAGTGCATTTTAATAATGTAATATCATTATTTCCAATATTTCTACACGTATCAACTGCTAACTGAATATCTTCATCTGTTGCAATTCCTGTAGAAATGATAATAGGTTTCATTGTTCTTGCAGCATATTCAATTAATGGAATATCAGTAATTTCGAATGAAGCTATTTTATAAATTGGGTTATCTAAAGATTCTAATAAATCTACTGCAGTTTTGTCAAAAGGAGAAGAAAAAACAATAAGACCTTCCTCTCTAGCTACTTTATATAAATCTTCAAACCATTCCCAAGGAGTATATGCTTGTTGATATAAATCATGCAAAAACATTCCGTCCCAAATGGTACCTTGTTTTAATTTGAAATCGTTTTTTTTAGAATCTAAAGTAATGGTATCGGCAGTATATGTTTGAAATTTAATAGCATCTGCACCAGCTCTTTTAGCTGCTTTAATAGTTTCTATGGCAATTTCTTTACTTCCGTTATGGTTTGCTGATAATTCAGCTATTATAAAACATTTATCTGATGGAATCATCTCTTTTCTAATTTATAAACATAACTGTCTATGTTGTTGATTTTTTCTTGTTTATAGTAGTTGTATCCTGCTTTTTCAAAAGACTTTACAGAAGCAACATTTTCTTTTTTTATGTAAGCCAAAATAGGCTTTTTAAATTCTTTAAAGTATTTTTTTGCAGCTTCAATTAATAATATTTGAGCTAATTTTTTGCCTCTAAAATTTTTATCAAGAGTAATTCCTATGGTACTATTTTCTTCCATTATATCAAATCGAATTAAACCAACAGATTGATTATTTTTGATTCCTATTAATAAAAGAGAGTTATTGTCTTTAATTTTGTTCGTAAACCATTTTTTGTGCTCTGAAAAACTAATTTCTTTTGATTGATAAGAATTTTGACGAGTTAAAGTGTCGTTAGACCAATCAAATAATAAGCGAACATCATTTTTATTGACCTTTCTAATATCTATTTTATAATTTATCTTAGAATGAATAATTACATCTTTAAACTCATTATCATAAAAACAGTGATCTTTTAAAACAGCCTCTTTACGATAGTTACTTTCTTGTAAAGCATTGTATAAATTGGGTCTTAAGTCAAAAGCATATGTAAATACCTTATGGAAATTTAATTCATCAAAAGCAACTTTTTCAATGAGTTCTAAATAAGTTTTCCAGTGGAAATTAAAAGACTCTTTTTCTAAAGAGGTGTCCATTATAAATGAGATCTCTGCATTTTTATCAATCCAATTAATATGAACTAAACCACCATAACCTATACATTGATTACCTTTTAAATAAGAAAATAAAATCTGATTTGGTTTTACTTCTTCAAATAGTTTTGAAACTATGTTTTTAAAATAATAATCTTGATCCTCTTCCGTAAGTTTTTTTGCTTGTCGTAAATGATACATTTGTTCATTACGCCATTCCATTATCTTGTTTTTGTCTTCAAAACGGATAGGAACAATAGAAAAATCATCTTTTATAAAAGAGTTATTTTCTAAAATGATGTAATTGTTTTTTTTATTTTTCAAGAGCAAGTTGATATTTTATTTCTGCCAATTTCCAATCTGTTTCTGTGTCAATATCTTGGGCATTTAATTCATTTATTTCAATAATTCCTGAATTGTCAGTCCATAATTTTCCTTTTTCTAAAGCTGTTTCTGGTTTAAAAAAGTAAAACTGTCCCACATCGTGGTAAGCTACTTCTAAATCTTGTGACCTACTATTTAAATGTTCTGGTTGAAACATTTCCATTTTACCGTTCTCATCTAAAACTTTTAAAGCTCTTTGTATAGGGAAACCGAAGCGGATTGCAGGAAAAACAGTATCAAAATTATTAGCTACTAATTGTTGATGTGCATTTATTAATAAGTCACTCGTTACAAAAGGAGCTGTTGCATAAATACAACATGCTGTTTCTATAAAAGTATTTTCTTTTTTATACCAGTTTAAAACTTCGTTAATTACATCAAATGTAGTTGCAAAATCATTAGAATTTTTTTTACTTCTTTTAAAAGGTATTGTTGCTCCGTATTGCTTCGCTATTTTTGCAATTTCATCGTCATCAGTAGAAACAATAACTTCATCAAATAAATTACTATTTATAGCAGCTTCTATTGAATATGCAATAATAGGTTCTCCTAAAAAGGTTTTAATATTTTTCTTAGGAATCCGTTTACTTCCGCCACGTGCAGGTATAATAGCAATTCTACTCATTAATAAATTCTAAAACTTTATCGATTACAAATTGTTGTTCCTTATTGGTTAAACTAGGAAACATAGGTAGACTAATACACCTTGAATAATAATTTTCAGCATTTGATAAATTAGCAGTACTATAATCGATATTTTGATAGTAAGGTAATTTGTGAACTGGTATATAATGTATTTGAGCAAAAATAGAATGACTTCTTAAGAAATCGTATAATTCTTTTCTCTTATCTACTTCAATAATAAATAGGTGATGTGCATTATAGCTTTTATTTGGTAATTCTTGGAATTTAATTTTTCCTTGAAAAGCTTTTTTATAAGTATCTGAGATTTCATTTCTACGAATTACACCAGCTTCATTTTTCGCTAACTGAGTAATTCCTAAAGCTGACTGAAAATCAGTTAATCTATAATTAAAACCCAACTCTTGCATTTCGTAAAACCAATCACCATGATTTTCTGTCATGTTTTCTTTGGTAATTCCGTGAGTTCTAAGTAAAGATAATTTTTTATAGGTTTCTTCTGAATTTGTAGTTAACATTCCACCCTCACCACAAGCAATATGTTTTACAGGATGAAATGAAAATACACCTATATTAGCATAGTTCCCATTTCCGCACTTTTGTATTGTATTGTTAGTGTCTTTAAAATAAGCACCAGGAGCATGACAGGCATCTTCAATAAGCCATAAATCATACTTATCTGCTAACTTTTTGAAGTCTTGAAGATTAACAGGTAAACCAGCAAAGTCAACAGGAATTATTCCTTTAAAGAATCCTTTAGGCTTACTTTCAATTAATTTACGCACACTTTCTATTGATAATAAATAAGTGTCAGGATCAATATCTGCAAACCATACTTCACCATTCGCAAAACGGACACAATTTGCGGACGCAGCAAATGTTATAGGTGTTGTAATAACGCGATCTCCTTTTTTTAAACCCATCGCTAAAACTGATAAATGTAAACCAGAAGTAGCGTTATTTACAGCTAAAGCATATTTAGAACCTACATAAGTAGCAAACTTTTCTTCAAATTCTTTAACTTTTGGCCCTTGAGTTAAAAAGTCCGCTTGTAAAGTTGTTACAACGGCATCAATATCATCTTGTTGTATGTTTTGTCGTCCATAAGGAATTTTAAAAACCATTATTATATATTAAAGTTAGGATCTACATGTTCTTTAACCAATTCTCTTAAGCTCTCTATAGTTTCCCATTCTGTATTGTTATTTGAATCGTAAGAGAAACCTTTTGGCACATTTGTACCATTAAAAGCCTTTTTATATTCATCTAAAGTATAAGAAGAGTAAGGAGAGTTTTGAGGTAAAATAGCGTAATATTTTCCTAAATCTAATGTAGTAAAAGAGTCAGATGAAGTAATCATTTCTTCGTGTAATTTTTCACCAGGTCGTATTCCTACAATTTTCTGCTCTAATTCAGGAGCAATAGCTGTTGCTACATCTACGATATTATAAGAAGGTATTTTAGGAACAAAAACTTCTCCTCCCCAAGCTTTTTCAATAGCATAAAAAACCATTTCACATCCGTCCTGTAACGATATGTTAAAACGAGTCATGTCAGCATCTGTAATAGGTAGAAAAGTTGATCCACTTTTCTTTTTATTTAAGAAAAAAGGCATAACAGAACCATTTGATCCCATTACATTACCATACCTAACTACTGAAAACTTAATATCTCTTTTTCCTTTAATATTGTTAGCAGCAATAAATAATTTATCTGAAGTTAATTTTGTTGCTCCATATAAGTTTATGGGAGCTGCAGCTTTATCTGTTGACAAGGCAACAACATTTTTAACACCACATTTTAACGCAGCATCAATAACATTTTCAGCACCATTAATATTAGTTTTAATACATTCCATTGGGTTGTATTCTGCTAAATGAACATGTTTCATAGCTGCAGCATGAATGATAATATCTATATCTTCAAAAGCGCTTTCTAATCTTTTTACATCTCTTACATCTCCTATAAAATAGCGAATTTGTGGGTATTCTGTTTCAGGAAATTCCTGAGCCATCTGAAAATGTTTTTGTTCATCTCTAGATAATATTACAAGACGTTTTACAGCTGGAAATCTACTTAAAATTAATTTAGTAAACATTTTACCAAATGATCCTGTACCACCAGTAATTAAAATAGATTGGTTATTTAAGTTTAGCATAAAATTTTTGATTCAAAATATAAATATGATAGTTTGTAAAAATACATATTTTATAACTTTTATGTATCTTCTATTTAATAAATAGTAAAAGGAATTTTTGTATGGCATAAATTATGGTAAATTTGTCAGAAAAAAAATGTAAAATTTTATCTTTATAAAGATAAAATGATAAAAGATTTACAAAAAGAAAGATATATTTTTTTCTAGGTAATTTTATGCACAGTTTAGGACTGTGTTTAAAGCACCTAATTTAAATTTCATTAAAATTCATGAGCTATCCTATTGATGCTGTTATAACCTGGGTTGATGGCAAAGATGCAAAGCATCAACAAAAAATGTTACCATATCTAAAAGATAAAAGTGTAATTAGTAATAAGGAGTTTCGAACACGTCTTGATCAAGTTGAAGAAATAAAGTATGCTGTCAATTCTATTTTAAAATATGCAAGTTTTATTAGAAATATATTTATAGTAACAGATAATCAGGTTCCAAATTTTATTAAATTTAAAAAAGAAGGTACTTATGAAAAAGTTTTTATAATAGATCATAAAGATATTTTTAAAGAAGATAGTAAATTTTTACCTGTATTCTCTAACAGACCTATAGAAGCTAAATTGTATAATATACCAGGTTTGGCTGAGCATTTTATTTATTTAAATGATGATATGTTTCTGCTTAAAAAAACTAAAGTTTCTGATTATTTTATTAATGGAAAACCTATAATAAGAGGTAAATGGATAAAATTTGAAGAAGAAAAACTTCATAAAAAAATATTCCCAGATTCGGATAAAATGAAGCCTAAGCATAAAAGAGCACAGCAAAAATCAGCAGAAATAGTAGGGTTTGAAAAAAAATTTTATAGATTTCAACATATTCCCGCACCGTTAAGAAAATCAACGTTTAAAAAATTCTTTAAAGAGAATCGTAGTATTGAAATTGCTAATGTTAGGCATAAGTTTAGGGATGTAACTCAGTTTACCGCTCAAGGACTTGCAAATCATATTGAAATAAAAAATAATACATGTACTTTAAAAAGTGATTATAAATTAATTTATATACATAAATGTAAACCTTTTTTTTGGGCGAAGTATAAATTAAATATTCTAGGTAAAAAAAAGAATAAATTATTTTTAAACATGCAAAGTTTAGATCAGCGTCCTAAAAATAAATTAACTTACTTAATAAGTTGGTTAGAAGATAAGTATATTATAAAATAAAAGGTGATATGGATAAAAATGTTGAGAATGTGTTATGGACAAGTGGATGGGATTCAACATTTAGAGTTTATAAGTTAGTTGAAAAAGGTGCTTTAGTACAACCATTTTATGTTTTAGATAATAGTAGATTTTCTAGATATAAAGAAATTGAAACTATCAAATTATTATCTAATGAGATTATAAATAGATTGGGAGAAAATAAAGGTAGAATTCTAGATTTGATTGTTATAGATAAAAATGAAATAAAATTTAATTTAATCCAAAAAATTTCTTACAAAGTTCTAAAAAAAAGAAAACATTTAGGAACACAATACTATTGGTTATCTTGTTTAGCGTTAAAAATTAAAAATTTAGAGTTATCTGTTCATAGTAATGATTTTTTATTTTTAAAAGGAAGAACAATTTTAAAAGACTGTAATAAAATAGGTAAATATGCCGTATTAAACCCTAATGAAAAAGATTTTTTTAAAAAAAATATTTGGAAGAATGAGGTTTCCAATTTACAATATTACTAAATCTGATATGCAGAAAATTGCAGAGGAAGAGAATTTTATAGATATAATGAAAAAGACATGGTTTTGTCATAATTCCGTTATTAAACCTTGTAAAATATGCGCTCCCTGTAAACAAATTGTTAGAGATAATATGGGAAGTCGATTATTAGAATAATAATTATTTTTTATGAATAAAATTATAAATACCTTAAAGCAAGGTAAAACAATCCTCTACCCAACAGATACTGTTTGGGGTTTAGGTTGTGATGCTACAAATGAAGAGGCTGTTAAAAAAATATATCAATTAAAAAAGAGAGAAGAGTCTAAAAGTTTAATCATATTAGTAGATTCTATAGAAATGTTAAGGAAGTATCTTGACGAAATTCCTGAAAAAGCAATAGAGGTTCTAAACAGTTTAGAGAAACCGACAACAATTATCTATAAAAATCCAAAAAACTTAGCAAAAAATACAATAGCGTCTGATAATACTATAGCTATTAGAATTCCTCAAGATGGTTTTTGTTTAGAGTTAATAAAGGAATTTGGTAAGCCAATTGTATCTACTTCAGCAAATATTAGTGGAGAACCTACTCCAAAATCATTTTCAGAAATAAGCAAAGCTATTTTACAGAGTGTAGATTATGTAGTAGATTTGCATGGAGATAAGATAACAGAAAAATCATCTACTATTTTAAAAATAGAAGGCGATTATGTTATTGTGATAAGAGAATAATTAGATGCAAGAACAATATTTTAAAGAAGCAATTTCTGCTGAAATATTTCAATATATAAGTAAAGCAGCCGAAGAATTACAACTAGAAAGTTATGTGATTGGTGGTTTTGTACGAGATTTTATTTTACAAAGAGGTACTGCAAAAGATATAGATGTCGTTGCTGTTGGTAGCGGAATTGAGTTAGCAGAAAAAGTAGCTTCTCTATTACCAAATAAACCAAAAGTTCAGATTTTTAAGACATACGGAACAGCAATGTTACGTTTTCAAGATGTTGAAATAGAATTTGTAGGCGCTCGTAAAGAGTCTTATACAGAAGATAGTAGAAATCCTGAAGTAATACCGGGCACACTTAAAGATGATCAAAACAGGCGTGATTTTACTATAAATGCTTTGGCTTTGAGCTTAAATAAAGAATCATTTGGACTTTTATTAGATCCTTTTGATGGAATATCAGATTTAGAAGCTAAAATAATTAAAACACCTTTAGATCCTGATATCACTTATTCTGATGATCCGTTGCGTATGATGCGTGCTATTCGCTTTGCTTCTCAATTAAACTTTGTAATTGAAGCAGAATCTTTAAGTGCCATTGCTAAGAATTCAAAAAGAATAAATATTATTACGAAAGAACGAATAATTGTTGAATTAAATAAAATATTAGAATCGTCTAAACCTTCTGTAGGATTTTTACTATTAGAACAAACAGAACTTTTAGAGCGAATTATTCCTGAATTAACAGCATTAAAAGGAGTAGAAGAGGTAGAAGGTCAAAAGCATAAAGATAATTTTTATCATACTTTAGAAGTGGTTGATAATATATCAGAAAATACTGAAGATGTTTGGCTTCGCTGGGCTGCTTTATTGCACGATATTGGTAAAGCACCAACAAAACGTTATCATAAAAAACAAGGTTGGACGTTTCATGCACATGAATTTGTAGGTTCTAAAATGGTTTTTAAATTATTTAAACGCTTAAAAATGCCATTGAATAACAAAATGAAATTTGTTCAGAAAATGGTCATGTTAAGTTCTCGACCAATTGTGTTGGCAAGTGATGTAACAGATTCGGCTGTAAGAAGATTAGTTTTTGATGCAGGTGAAGATGTAGATAGCTTAATGACGTTATGTGAAGCTGATATAACAACTAAAAACTCAAAGAAGTTTACGCGCTATCATAAAAACTTCGAACTTGTTCGTGAAAAAATTAAAGAAGTAGAAGAGCGTGATAAAGTTCGTAATTTCCAACCACCTATTACGGGAGAAGAAATTATGAAAGCCTTTAATTTAAATCCATGTAGAGAGATAGGTCAGATTAAAGAAGCCATAAAAGAAGCTATTTTAGAGGGTGAAATTCCTAATGAATACGAAGCCTGTTATCAATATATGATAGAAAAAGGTAAGAAGTTAGGTTTAGAAAATAATTAAGAAGTTATAAGTAATAAAAAAGGGAAGTTTTTAAAAACTTCCCTTTTTTATTTATGTTAATGATTGCATTGTAACAAGTTTAAAATACTCTCCTTTCTTGGCAAGTAATTCCTCATGTTTACCTTGTTCTACAATTCTTCCTTTTTTCATTACAACAATATTATCAGCTTTTTGAATTGTTGATAATCGATGCGCAATTATTAAAGAAGTTCTATTTTTCATCATTTTTTCTAAAGCAACCTGAACTAATTGCTCAGATTCTGTATCTAAAGCAGATGTTGCTTCATCTAGAATCATTATAGGCGGATTTTTTAAAACAGCTCTGGCAATTGCAATTCTTTGTTGTTGTCCTCCTGAAAGTGAGCTACCGCGATCTCCTATTATTGTATTATATTTTAGTGGTAAATCTTTAATAAATTCTTCAGCATTTGCTATTATGGCGGCATCTTCAATTTCTTTTTCTGTAGCAGATGGTTTACTTAATTTAATATTATTAGCGATAGTATCATTAAACAAGGTTGAATCTTGAGCAACAATACCAGTTAAACCTCTTAACGATTTTTTAGAAATATTTTTTATGTTATTTCCGTCTATAAGAATATCACCTTTGTTAACATCGTAAAAACGAGTAATTAAATTTGCAAGTGTAGATTTTCCACTTCCAGATTGCCCAACCAATGCTACTGTTTTACCTTTAGGTATTGTTAATGAAAAATCTTCTAATACATATGTGTCATCATACATAAAAGAGATATTCTTAAATTCAACCGTATTATTAAATTCAGTTAATTCTTTAGCGTTATTAATATCTGTTAATTCATTCTCAGTATCTATAACTTCAAATATTCTTTGTGCCGCAGCATTTCCTATTTTAATATTATTATTAGCCTTTGCCATAGCCTTAGCAGGCGTAAGTATATTATATGCAGCAGCCATAAAACCGATAAAAGTTCCTCCCAATAAGGTTTCATCAATCAAAACCATTTTACCACCATACCAAAGAAGGCCAGCAATGGTAATTACACCTAAAAATTCGCTCATAGGGCTTGCTAGCGTTTCTTTTTTACTCATTTTATTAGACAATAAGCGAATGTCTTCTGTTTGAGTATTAAACTTTGAAGAAAATAATTGTTCAGCGTTAAATGCTTTGATAATTTTTAAACCAGAAATACTTTCTTCTAGAATACTTAAAAGACCACCAATCTTATGAGAAATTTGACCAGACTGTTGTTTTATTTTTTTACTTATAAATGAGATAGCTAAACCAGAAATAGGAATGAAAGTAAAAATAAAAATAGATAATTCCCAGCTTGTTGAAATCATAAAAAATAACGTAAAAACAATATTTAATGGTTCTCTAATAAAAGTTATAATCAAATTAAGGTATGAATTGTTAATTGTATTAACATCATTGGTACTACGAGCTATAATATCTCCTTTGTTTTGATTTGAGAAAAAGGCCAATGGGAGCGTTATTATTTTGTTGTAAATAGTTGTTCTTAGGTCTTTTAACACGTTGTTTTTTAGAAAAACCATTGCTAATTGCCCTAGGTAACCAAACAAATTCTTTAGCAAGAAAACTGCAACTACAGCTATTACTACATATAGTAACGTTGTTTCTTGTCCATAATTTTCATTAGTGTAAGTAACGAAGTAATTTAATAAATCACTTAGATAGTCTTTGTTTAATGATTCACTAAACCCCTTATAAATAGGTTTTAAATATACTTTAGGTGTTTCTCCAAATAGTATATTTAAAGTAGGCATTAATATAATGTATGATAGCGTAGTAAATAAAGCATACAAAATATTAAGAATAATACTTAATATTCCTAATGATTTATACGGTTTTGCGTATTTAAAAAAACGTTTTAAATAGGTCATTTACAAATTTAATTCTTTTATAATTCGTTGAATTTTTACATCTAATGCTTTTTCAATAGTTACGGCATTTTCTACAGTATCTAATTTTGATTTTACACTAAAATAAAACTTAATTTTAGGTTCTGTTCCGCTAGGACGAGCTGCCATTTTAGTTCCATCTGTAGTTTGATAAATCAATACATTAGATTTCGGAATATCCATAACCGTTTCTTCACCTGTAATTAAATTCTTTTTTATAGATGATTGATAATCGTATAAGTATTCCACTTTAGCATTGTCTATTTCAGTAAACGGATTCTTACGTAAATCAACCATCATTTGTTTGATTTGTTGCGCACCGTCCATTCCTTTTTTAACAATAGAAATTAAATGTTCTTTATAAAAATGATGACGTGTATATAATGCCAACAATTCTTCATAAAAAGAACTATTATTTGCTTTTGCATTTGAAGCTATTTCACAAGCCAATAGGGCAGAGGTAACCGCATCTTTATCGCGAACAAAATCACCAACCATATAGCCAAAACTTTCTTCACCACCACCAATAAAATCTAATTCAGGGTAGTCTTTAATCATTTTAGCAATCCACTTAAAACCGGTTAAACCAACTTTAGTTTCTACACCGTAAGAAGTTGCAATTTCGTTTACTAAATTCGTAGAAACGATGGTAGAACCTACAAACTGTTTTCCGTTTAATTTGCCTTTATTTTTCCAATCATTAATTAAAAAATCGGTCATCATACTCATAGTCTGATTTCCGTTTAATAATTTCATGTTACCTTCTAAATCACGCACAGCAATACCAATTCTATCAGAATCTGGATCTGTTCCTAAAACGATATCCGCATCAACTTCATTGGCTAAATCAACCGCCATTTTTAAAGCAGCTGGTTCTTCAGGGTTTGGCGATTTTACGGTAGGGAAACTTCCGTTAGGTTCTGCTTGTTCGGCTACAATATGAACTTGTGTATAACCAGCACGTTTTAAAACTTCGGGAATTAACTTAATGGCCGTTCCGTGTAAATTGGTGAAAACAATTTTTAAATCTTTACGACCTTTTACATCAAAGGTTCCGTTTTTAATCGATGCTTGCCAAAAAGCTTCATCAACTTCATTACCGATAGTTGAAATTAAATCTTCATTGGCATTAAAATGAACATCGGTATAAGCTAAAGAATTTACTTCATCAATAATGCCTGTGTCTTGTGGTGGTACAATTTGTCCTCCGTCAGACCAATATACTTTATAACCGTTATATTCTGGTGGGTTATGTGATGCTGTTAATACGATACCAACATCGCAACCTAAATGATTCACGGCAAAAGATAATTCGGGAGTAGGGCGTAGATCTTCAAAAAGAAATACATTAATATTATTTGCTGAAAATACATCAGCAACTACTTTAGCTAACCATTTACTATCGTGGCGACAATCGTAACCAATGGCAACTTTTATTTCTTTGTTAGGATACGTTTGATGTAAATAATTACTTAAACCTTGTGTTGCTTTACCTAAAGTATATTTGTTTATTCGGTTGACTCCTGCGCCAACAATACCGCGCATTCCGCCTGTACCGAATTCTAAGTTCTTATAAAATCGATCTGCTAAATCGTCAGAATTAGTGTCGATTAGTTGTTGAATTTCTTTTCTAGTTTCTGAATCGAATGTATCAGATAACCATAATTTTGCTTTGTTTAAAATCTCTTTCATGTGTCAAGTTAAAACGTACAAAGATACGCGTTTTAAAAGTTTATTTTTTCTTTAATCTTGTAGTGCTTTTGTTGCGTATTACTTTTAATAATTAATTCTCCTAAAAAACCTGCCAAGAACAATAAGGTTCCTAAAATCATAGAAGTTAAAGCAATATAAAACCAAGGATTATTGGTTACCAAAATGGTTTTTATACCTGTAGATAAACGGTATATTTTCATAATTCCGATAAAAAAAGCAGCAAAGAAGCCGAAGATAAACATTAAGCTTCCCCAAAGACCAAAAAAGTGCATTGGTCGTTTTCCGAACTTCGATAAAAATGAAATGGTAATTAAATCTAAAAATCCGTTTACAAAACGATCCATTCCAAATTTTGTAACGCCGTATTTTCGTGCTTGATGCTGCACTACTTTTTCGCCAATATTATTAAAACCTTCGTTTTTTGCTAAAACAGGAATGTAACGATGCATTTCGCCACTTACTTTTACTGTTTTTATTACTTCGTTTTTATAGGCTTTTAATCCGCAGTTAAAATCATTTAACTCTAAACTAGATGTTTTACGAGCTGCCCAATTAAATAGTTTTGATGGTATGTTTTTGGTTACAACATTATCATAACGTTTCTTTTTCCAACCAGAAATTAAATCGAAATTTTCGGCAATAATTAAATCGTATAATTCAGGTATTTCATCAGGGCTGTCTTGTAAATCGGCATCCATAGTAATAACAACATTTCCTTTTGCTAAACCAAAACCAGCATCTAAAGCTTGTGATTTACCATAGTTACGTTGAAAACGAATTCCTTTTACCGAGTTGTTTTTTGCTGATAATTGCTCAATTACTCGCCAAGAAGTATCAGTGCTACCATCATCAATAAATATAATTTCATATAAATAAGTATTGGATTGCATAACTTTTGCAATCCAATTGTGTAATTCTAGTAAAGATTCTTCTTCGTTAAGAAGTGGTATTACTACCGATATATCCATAGTGTTTTGTGCAATAATTAAAAAAGGTAAAGTTACAAAGTCTTTAGTGAACTTTATGACTTTACCTTTTTAAAGTATTCTTAATATTGATCTTCTTCTGTTTTTTTCATAATAGCACCACCAATAGCTGAAATGATAAAACCAAAAAAAGCAGACATTACTATGGTTATAGGAATAGTAATAGCTGGACCTCCGAACTTTTTAGCCATTTCTTCCGAAGCTTCTATTTGCTCATCATTCATACCAGCATCCATCCAAGCTTGTTTTTGAATTTCCATTACTTGGTCTTGAAATCCTGGTTCTATAAAATTTGTGAAAATTAAGGTATAAACAACGCTAATTACAGCACTAAATGCTGCAATTCCTACACCAACCTTTAAAGCTTGTCCGAAACTTAAAAAACCTCCATTATCTGTTTTAAACTTTTTAATACCTAAAACAATCAAGGTAATCATTGCTACAAAACCTAAAATACCAGTTAACCAGCCTAATGAAATTAAGTTACCTGTTGCATAAAATACTAAATGAATAAATATTCCGATTAAACCTAAGTATAATCCGTAATTTAAAATAATGTTTTTACTGTTAGCTTGATTTTCCATGTTTGTGTAATTGATTTTTAGTTAGTTTAACAAATATATTATTTTGTTTTCGAATCGAGTTCTTTGAAAAAAAAGATTCTCAACAATGTATTAGTATTCAAAGAGTTAAAAATGTTACAAAAAAAAGCGTTTTTTTTTCATTGTTTTTATCAAAAAAGGCTGTAGATTTGCATCGGCAAGTCCTACACAACTAGCTCCCTTTGAATCCCCCAGGGCGGGAACGCAGCAAGGGTATTAGGTTGTAGCAGTGTGATGTAGGTAGCTTGCCTTTTTTTATGCCCTTTATTTTTTTAAATAAAGGGCATAATTGTTTTTGGCATTACTGCTTTCTCAGCGTTTATTATCTAAATGCAAAAAACAATTCTCTTTTTTATTTATCATTTATATTAATATCACTTCTTGGGTGATGTAATTCTACTACTTCTTTTAAATAACTAGTATCTAAATGCACATAAATTTCGGTTGTTGTAATACTTTCATGTCCTAATAGTTGTTGTATAACTCGTAAATCTGCTCCGTTTTTTAATAAATAAGTTGCAAAAGAGTGGCGTAATGTATGCGGACCGATACTCTTTTTTAGATTGGTTTTTATAGCCAAATCCTTTAGTATAATAAAAATCATTTGACGTGTTAGCCGTTTTCCTCGCCTGTTTAAAAAAACGATATCCTCTTCTTCTTTCTTCGGATTAATTTTAGAACGAATCTCATCTATATAAAAATTTAAACGTTTTATGGTAGTATGATGTATGGGGACAAAACGGAATTTATTTCCTTTTCCTAAAACACGGATGTAACCGTCATTAAAAAATAAATCAGATAATTGTAGGTTGATTAATTCGCTTACACGCAAACCACAACTAAAAATGGTTTCTATAATGGTTTTGTTTCTTTCTCCCTGCGGATGACTTAAATCAATCGCAGCAATTAAGTTATCAACTTCTTGTTTTTCTAAAGTATCAGGAAGCTTGCGCGTAATATTCGGACTCTCAATTAAATCGGTAGGGTTGTCTTGGCGATAGTCTTCAAAAATTAAATAATCAAAGAAACTTCGCAAACCAGAAATTAAACGTGCTTGGCTTTTCGAGTTGATACTTTTACTTGCGTCGTATATAAATTCCTGAATAATATCTGAAGTTATATATATAGGTGAACTTTTATTTTTAAGCACAGCAAGAAACGAAACTAGTTTTTTTACATCTCTATTATAACTATCAATAGAGTTTTTAGAAAGTCCTCTTTCTATTTTTAAATAGTTTGTGTAATCAGATGTTGCTTGCTGCCAGTTCATTAGATTTTTTCTTGATGAGCTATTATATTTTACGGTAAAATTAGTAAACAAAAAATTAAAAATAAGCATTTAAAAACTATATAGTTACATTGATAAAGTAGATGAATTTAGTTTTTTTTTAAAAAAAAATTTGCCTGTCTTAAAAAAAGAAATATTTTTGTCGGACAAATTAATAAACACTAAAAAATTTAAATTATGAAAAAAGTATTACTAGTTATTGCAATGGTAGCTGCAGGATTTACAGCTAATGCACAAGAAGAAAAAGCAAAAGGAGGTTTTGCTAAACAAGATTTATATATCTCTGGTACAGTTGGGTATAACACAGTTGATGAAGCAGATGCATATACTTTCTCTCCTTCTGTTGGTTATTTTGTAAGCGATAACATTGCTTTAGAATTAGGGTTAACTATTGGTGGTTCTGATACTGGTGCTACAGAAACAAATGCTTTTGGAGTAAACTTAGGAGCTAATTATTTTTTCACACCTGAAAATGATTTTTCTTTCATTTTAGGAGCTGGATTATCTTATGTTTCTGAAGGAAGTGAAGTTGCAGGTGTTGAACAAGCAGATCGTAATACTTTTGGTATTGCTATTGCACCAGGAATTAATTATTTCGTTTCTGAATCTATCGCATTAAGAGCTTCAGTTGGAGCTTTATCTTATGCTAGTTCTAAAGTAGATGTTGATGGAGCTGAATCTGTTAATTCTTTTGGTTTAAACTTAAACTTATCTACTATCCAATTTGGATTAACTTACAAGTTTTAATTAGTAGAATAATTATAAAAAAAGGAAGCAAGAAATTGCTTCCTTTTTTTATGCTTAAAAATTAAAAACTTACTTTTACTTTTCTGAAAAATGATACAATGAAAAAACTAATTATCATAAACGGACCAAACTTAAATTTGTTAGGTAAGCGTGAGCCTGAAATTTATGGTTCAAATTCTTTTGAAGACTTTTTTAAAGAGTTGCAAAAAAAGTACAAATCAGTTAAGATAGTTTATTATCAGTCTAATATAGAAGGTGAAATTATTGATAAACTACATGAAGTAGGTTTTAATTATGATGGTGTTATTTTAAATGCTGCGGCTTATACACATACATCTGTTGGTATTGCTGATGCTGTAAAAGGTATTGAAACTCCGGTTATAGAAGTACATATTTCTAACGTGCATTCTCGCGAAGATTTTCGCCATGTAAGTTATATTGCTCCCAGTGCAAAAGGAGTAATTACAGGTTTTGGTTTACAGAGTTATGAATTAGCTATTCAGAGTTTTTTGTAAAAACCAATATCTAATTCCTAGTAAAATTAATAAAGGAATTAAGGTGAAAGAGAATAATTGAGTTTTAGTAATCCAAATAATAGTTGTTATTGCTAAAAAAGCGAGTAGTGCTAAACAATACTTGGCAATCCATTTTGGAGTGGTTTTCTTTAGCAAAAAGAAAGCAATAAGTAAGTTTGGAAAAAAAGCCCATAAAAAATTAAAATTATTGGGAGCGGTAGTGTGGTTGGTGAAAAACCATAAATACACAATTAATAGCCCGATGATTCCTGTTGTAAAAAACAAAGAAAAATCTAACCATTTAGTTCTTTTTTTGTTTTTGTAATCTTTATAGGTGATAAATAAGCCAAATAAAGAAAGTAGTAAAATTATTAAAAACGGACTAACAGCATCTCTTTTTGATTCTTTCTCTTCAAAATCTAATAAAATAATTGTTTTTAAGACTAAATTATCTTCTTTACCTTCTTTTAAAACCTTAGCATAATTTAAAGCTTCAAAAACATAATCAGGTAAATATAAATATTCGCTTGCAGTAGCAATTTTATCTAATCTGTTTCCTAAAGCAACATTAATACCTAAGCTTCCCCAAGTGTTTTGATGAATTTCTTTATTCATTAATTGTCTTAAAGATAAATTTTCAGCAACAAAATCATCTTTAAAAATTAAATTATCACCCAAAACTTCTTTAATAATATCACGAGGCTTGGTAGCGCAATTGTCAAAATAAGGATCGTATAAATAACCTGCATTTTTAGGTAGTGCATTTGTTTCTAAAATACTAAAAAAATCATTCTTCTGATTTTGAGTTAAGTTTAAAATTTGCTCTTTAACCCAACGTTTATCTTGTTGACTGCTTTTTAAAGCTAAATAAAACGGATATTTAACCAATTTGTATTTCATGTATCCTTTTGTGAAATCAACATAAAAAGTAGGATTATCAAAATCGAAAATTCCGTAATTATAAATTAAATCTAGTTGCGTAGCAGGATCTTTAACTCGTATTGCGGTATGACCAAACTTTTCATATAAAACCTCTCCAGGGCCAGATGTTATGATACTAATGTGCGAAAATTCAGACAAGCTCTTTGCGGCAACTATTTGCGAGAAAATAGCATTCGTACAAAATAATAATAGAAGAATTGAAGTGATTTTTTTTATCATAACTTGAATCTGAAAAGGAATTATTAGTAATACAAATATCTTAATAAAGATTAAAGAAATACTATTTATTAGGGCTATTATCTTTAAGAAGTAATGCCTAAATTTTCTTGTATAAATTTAACAATATTATTTTCTATCCATCTACTATCTGTATCATTAAATGAACTTATAAAACCTACGTGGCCACCGTAATTTGGAGTTAATAAATGAAAAATAGTTGAGTTTTTAGCTTCCTCAAAAGGATAACATTCTTTTGATAAAAAGCTGTCATCTAATGAGTTTATTAATAAAGAAGGTACTTTTATCTTGGGTATATAAGGTTTAGCACTTGCTTTTATCCAATAATCTTCAGAGCTTTTAAATCCGAAGACAGGCACTGTATATTGTTTTTCTAAATGACGAAATTTTGTTGCTTTAAATAATAAAGCTTTATTTAAATTAAATTCGGGAAACTTTTCTGCTTTTTCAAGCATTTTAAGTTTTATAGACTTTATAAATTCGTTTAAATAAATTTTGTTTTTTAGTTTCAATAACTCCGCTTGAGAACTTGTTAAATCAATAGGAACAGAAACCGCAATTCCGCCTTTAACTTCAGTAGGAATATCATTGTATTCACCTAAATATTTTAAAGTTAAATTTCCACCAAGACTAAAACCTACAATAATTATATTTTCGTAATTATAATTGGCTGTAAGGTGTTTAATAATAAAATCTACATCGTCTGTTTTTCCGCTATGATAGGTTTGTAATATAAGGTTATCTTCACCACTACAACTGCGCAGGTTCATACAAACAGTGTCAAAACCAGTCTCATTTAAATGATTAGCGGTTGTAATCATATAATTAGATTGTGCACTTCCTTCTAAACCATGAATTAACAGCACTAATGTTTTAGAACCGATACAAGAAAAATCTAAATCTATAAAATCGGCATCCCAAGTGATCAATCTTTTTCGTTGGTACTTAATTGTATCCTTCATAAACAAAGGGCGATACATTGTGTTAAAATGTGCACTTTTAAAAGGAAGACTCGGATTAAAATCAGTAGTAAGAATAGGCATGGTTTTCGAATTATAGCAAGTGTTTACAAATATGATAAAAAAATAGTAAAATGTAAAACTGATAAAATGATTTCTTATTTTCGCTCTAAATATTAAAAATCGATGAAAAAACATATTCCGAACTTATTAACATTAGGGAATTTACTAAGTGGTACAATTGCTATAATCTTTGCTCTTAAAGGCGATTTTGTAGGAACCGCTGTTTTGGTAACAGCAGGAATTGTATTTGATTTTTTTGATGGTTTTGTAGCTAGAATGTTAAATGTACAGGGTGAATTAGGTAAGCAATTAGATAGCTTGGCTGATATGGTAACAAGTGGAGTAGTGCCAGGTATTGTAATGTTGCAGCTTTTAATTAGTAGCTTAGGAGTTAATGAAGTAAGTTATTTTGCAACAGATGGCAATGGTAGTAATTTGCCATATATAGGTTTGTTATTAACTTTAGGAGCATGTTATAGATTGGCTAATTTTAATATTGATACAAGACAGTCTGATTCTTTTATTGGTTTACCAACACCTGCAATGACATTATTAGTGATTTCTTTACCGTTAATAGTTGAGTTTTCTAATCAATCTTTTTTTATTGATTTAATAACGAATCAATACTTTTTGATAACAGTAACAGTATTATTAACTTTTTTAATGAATGCTGAAATCCCGTTGTTTGCTTTAAAATTTAAAAGCTTCGGATTTAAAGAAAATGCATTAAAATATATCTTTTTAGCACTGTCTATTATACTTTTAATAGTTATTAAATTTGTGGCAGTGCCTTTAATAATATTATTATACGTAGGATTATCAATGTTTAATAATTTAAAGAAAGCGTAATTTATAATTAAATATAGAACAAAAAAAGGAGCTATTAAGCTCCTTTTTTTGTAGGTTTTAACGTTAAAACTTTTTCTTTTTTAGTTCGAAATCTTTACCAAGATAAACGCGACGTACAGTTTCATCTTCTGCTAATTCTTCGGGAGTTCCTTCTTTTAAAATACTTCCGTTATACATTAAGTAAGTTCTATCGGTAATTGCTAGTGTAGCTTGCACATCATGATCGGTAATTAAAATACCAATGTTTTTTGTTTTAAGCTTAGCCACAATTCCCTGAATATCTTCTACCGCAATAGGATCTACACCCGCAAAAGGTTCATCTAATAAAATAAACTTCGGGTCAGAAGCTAAACAACGTGCAATTTCTGTTCTACGACGTTCACCACCAGAAAGTAAATCTCCGCGGTTTTTACGAACATGATCTAAACTAAATTCATCAATTAATTCTTCTAAACGTTTTTTTCTTTCTGATTTAGATCTATTAGTAAATTCTAAAACCGACATGATGTTATCTTCTACAGATAATTTTCTAAAAACAGACGCTTCTTGCGCTAAATACCCAATTCCTTTTTGAGCACGTTTATACATTGCATCATCAGTGATTTCTTCATCATCTAAATAAATGTTACCAAAATTTGGTTTTACCATTCCAACAATCATGTAAAAAGAAGTTGTTTTACCGGCTCCGTTTGGCCCTAATAAACCAATGATTTCTCCTTGTTCTACTTCTAACGAAATACCTTTTACAACCTTTCTACTGCCATAAAGCTTTTGTATGTTATCTGCTCTTAATTTCATTGATTATTAATTGCTTTTTTTTGATAAATGATTGTACTAAAATACAGAAAAACTATAAATTGATAGCTTAATTATTTGTTAACTATTCTCTTCTAATGATTCCCAAAATTCAACCGCACGTCGTAAATGCGGAATTAAAATGGTTCCACCAACCAAAGTAGCAATACCCATAGTTTCCATCATTTCTTCTTTTGTTACTCCGTTTTTATGAGCAGTTTCTAAATGATAGGCAATACAATCATCGCAACGTAAAACTGCAGATGCTACTAAACCTAGTAACTCTTTAGTTTTTGTTGGTAAATGACCTTCTTTAAATGCGTTTGTATCTAAATTAAAAATACGTTTGATAATTTTATTATCACCCGCTAAAATTTTATCATTCATTTTAGCACGGTAGTCGTTAAACTCTTGGACTTTTTGAGACATTCTTTTTATTTTGTTTTTTTAAGACATATTGTGATACATGAATACTTATTTCATATAGTATCATTATTGGAACCGAAACGATTACTTGACTAGCAACGTCTGGCGGTGTTATAATTGCTGATAATACTAAAACTACAACTAATGCGTGTTTACGATATTTACGTAAAAATTCAGGTGTTATCAATCCTATTTTAGTTAGAAAAAAGATAACAACAGGTAGTTCGAAAAAGATAGCTACCCCTAACAAGGTATTTGTTATTAAACCGATATAGGCTTCTAGTTTAAAATTATTTTCAATAACATTAGATATTTCAAAGTTGTAAAAGAAATATACAGACATTGGTAAAATAATATAATAACTAAAAAGGATTCCTAAAAAGAATAAAAATGAAGAAGTGAAAATAAAACCTCTTGATTTTTTTCTTTCAGCGCTATGTAATCCGGGAGCTATAAATCGCCAGAACTCCCATAATATATAAGGAAAAGAAACTACAAATCCTAGAATTAAAGAAGACCAAATACCGGTCATCAATTGTTGTGTAGGGTTTAAAGCTTGTAGGGTTTGTTTAAAATTTATAGTACAAAAGCTACTATCAATACCTATAGCTGTAAATACATTACAGAAAAATTGATAAGTAGCAAAATCTGGTTTTAAATGCGCTAATAAAATTTCGTTAAAAACAAAATTAATATTAGCAAAAATAAGAACAGCAACAATAAAAATTGCCGCAAAACTTCTTACCAAATGCCATCTTAATTCTTCGAGGTGGTCTAAAAAAGACATTTCTTTTACAGCCATTTTAAAATATATCTTCTTTTATTAAATTATGTAAATAATGATACTCATCACTATTATTTAAATTGAAAATAAAATTTACAGCATCAACAAACGAACTATCTAATAATTTTGCTAAATTAGCAATAGCATTACTTTCTAAAAGTATGGTTTCTTTTGCTGTTGAGAGAATTGCGTTTGCGTCTTTCAAGTTAAAAAAGTTTTTAGTAATTTATAGAGTGTAAAAATAAGAATATTTAAGAAGAAAACTTTTTAATAAAAATAAAATTTACCTAGTTAGTGTAAAGTTTTTTTGTAAATTGGTTTGCATTTTTAATTTTTGATATTAGGAGATGAATATAGAGCAGTCGGAGTTATATGGATCATTAAAAAAAATATTTGGTTTTAACCAATTTAAAGGTCTACAAGAAAAAGTTGTTAAGAGTATTTTAAACAACGAAAATACATTCGTAATAATGCCTACTGGCGGAGGGAAATCTCTTTGCTATCAGTTGCCAGCATTAATGAAAGAAGGAACAGCAATAGTTGTTTCTCCTTTAATAGCTTTGATGAAAAATCAAGTAGATGCTATTAGAGGGATTTCTGAAGAACATGGAATTGCCCATGTACTAAACTCTTCATTAAACAAATCGGAAGTAGCACAAGTAAAATCAGATATTGAAAACGGCATAACAAAACTTTTATATGTTGCGCCTGAATCTTTGGTAAAAGAAGAATATGCTGAGTTTTTAAGGAGCCAAACAATCTCTTTTGTAGCAATTGATGAAGCTCATTGTATTTCGGAATGGGGTCATGATTTTAGACCAGAATACCGAAACTTACGTACAATTATAAAGCAAATTGATAATGTACCTATTATTGGTTTAACAGCTACAGCAACAGAAAAAGTACAAGAAGATATTCTTAAAACTTTAGGAATGAGTGATGCAAACGTTTTTAAAGCGTCGTTTAATAGAGCCAATTTATTTTATGAAGTTAGACCAAAGACTAAAGATGTAGAAAAAGATATTATTCGTTTTATAAAACAACGAATTGGTAAAACAGGAATTATATACTGTTTAAGTCGTAAAAAAGTTGAAGAAATTGCGCAAGTTTTACAAGTAAACGGTATTAATGCACTTCCTTATCATGCCGGATTAGATGCCAAAAAAAGAGCAAGACATCAAGATATGTTTTTGATGGAAGATTGTGATGTTATTGTGGCGACAATTGCCTTTGGTATGGGAATTGATAAGCCAGATGTTCGTTACGTTATTCACCATGATATTCCTAAAAGTTTAGAAAGTTATTACCAAGAAACTGGTCGTGCAGGGCGTGATGGAGGAGAAGGGTATTGTTTAACTTTTTACTCATATAAGGACATAGAAAAACTAGAGAAGTTTATGGCAAACAAACCTGTAGCAGAACAGGAAGTTGGTCATGCATTACTGCAAGAAGTTGTTGGTTATGCAGAAACGTCTATGAACAGACGTAAATACATATTGCATTATTTTGGCGAAGAGTTTGATGCAGTAAACGGAGAAGGAGCAGAAATGGATGACAATATGAGAAATCCAAAAAAGCAACACGAAGCAAAAGAAGAAGTAAAAACATTATTATCTGTAATTAGGGATACTAACGAAATGTATAAGCCTAAAGAGGTTGTGAATACAATAATAGGTTCGCAAAATGCATTATTAAAATCACATAAAACAACGGCACAACCTTTTTTCGGAATCGGAAAAGATAAAAACAATCATTATTGGATGGCGTTAATCCGCCAGATATTGGTGGTAGATTTAATTAAGAAAGAAATTGAACAATACGGCGTTTTAAAGTTAACCAAAAAAGGAAAGGAATTTATAAAAAATCCAACCTCTTTTATGATGACTGAAAATCATGTGTATGCTACAGATGATGCAGGAATAATTATTGCAAATCAAAAATCAGCAGGTGGTGTAGATGCTAAATTGGTCGCTATGTTAAAAGATTTACGTAAAAGTGTAGGTAAGCGTTTAGGAGTGCCTCCTTTTGCAGTTTTTCAAGATCCGTCTTTAAATGATATGGCTTTAAAATACCCAATAACATTAGAAGAATTGTCTAAAGTTCACGGTGTAGGAGAAGGTAAATCTAAGAAATTCGGTAAAGATTTTGTAAAACTTATTACAAGTTATGTTGCCGAAAATGATATTATGCGCCCTGATGATTTAATCGTTAAGAGTATAGGTGTAAATTCTGGATTAAAGCTTTTTATTATTCAAAATACAGATAGAAAATTACCTTTAGAGGATATTTCTAAATCAAAAGGGCTAAGCATGGCAGAGTTGTTAAAAGAAATGGAAGCAATTGTGTTTTCTGGAACTAAATTAAATATAGATTATGCCGTTGAAGACTTGTTAGATGAAGATCAGCAAGAAGAAATACATGATTATTTTATGGAATCTGAAACAGATAAAATTCAAGAGGCATTAGATGAATTTGATGGTGATTATGACGAAGATGAATTGCGTTTAATGCGTATTAAATTTACAAGTGAAATAGCAAATTAAAATAATCTACTAATGAATACCAAAGTACTAGATTATATTACCGCTAAAAATAAATGGACGCAAGAGTTAAAGCTCTTGCGTTCTGTTTTATTAGAATTATCATTAGAAGAAACTATTAAATGGGGAGCTCCAGTTTATGTTTATAAAAATAAAAACATTGTGGGTTTGTCTGCTTTTAAAAATTATTGTGGACTTTGGTTTTTTCAAGGAATGTTTTTAAATGATGATAAAAAAGTATTGAAAAATGCGCAAGAAGAAAAAACACATGCGATGCGTCAATGGCAGTTTTGTGCATTAAACAAAATTGATGTAGTTTTAGTGAAGGAATATGTATTAGAAGCTATTAAGAATTCTGAAAACGGAAAAGAATTTAAACCAATTAAAAACACTAAACCGTTAATAATTCCAACTGAATTGCAAATGGCATTAGATGATGATGATGCTTTAAGAGCGTGTTTTGCTAATTTTTCACTTAGTAAAAAAAGAGAGTATGCAAATTATATTTCTGAAGCAAAACGAGAAACAACGAAGTATAAAAGGTTAGATAAAATTACACCTATGATTCTAAAAGGAATGGGACTTCATGATAAATATAAAAACTGCTAGTTTATTGTAATCTTATCAATAGTTGTGGTAGAATCACATCTAATAACATATAAATCGATATGTTTTAAGCTATCTTTTCCCGTAATAAAGTACTCAGGACAAGGTTTTATACGAGGTTTACTTTTACCGAAATCAACATCTCCATTCTTTAAAATAGCAGAAACAGTTGCAGTATCAATAGCAGAATTTGTTAAAACCTGTACTGCTTTATCAGAAAGCAATCTTTTTCTAATACGAATTGTTTTTAAGGTACGCGCATCCATTCCATAATCAAAAGAAACATCTTTACCCTTCCAAATAAATAAGACAATTAAAGAACCGAAACCTAATCCGATTGCATAATAACCAAAACGTTTTAAAAATTGCATAGTAAAATTTTGTGATCGCAAAAGTAAGAAAAAAACAGGTTATAAAATCAATAAATTAATATCTCTATAAGGCAAGTCAAACCAATCAGCTACCGTTTTATTTGTTAGAATTCCGTGATAAAAATACATTCCGTTACGTAAACTTCTATCAAAACGAGCCGCATTTTCAAATCCGCCTTCTTCTGCAATATTCAATAGGTATGGAGTAAATATATTACTAATAGAAACCGAAGCAGTACGTGCATATCGCGAAGGAATGTTTGGTACACAATAATGAATTACACCATGTTGTGTAAAAGTAGGTTTACTGTGTGTAGTAATTTTTGAAGTTTCAAAACAGCCACCACAATCAATACTTACATCAACAATAACGGCTCCATCTTTCATTTGTTCAATCATGTGTTCTGTAACAATTACAGGAGAGCGCTCTTTACCTCTAATAGCACCAACAACAACATCACAGCGCATTAAAGCTTTAGTTAATGTTTTGGGCTGAACAGTAGAGGTGTATATTGGAGATTGCAAACAGTGTTGTAATTTCCTTAATTTGGTAATAGAATTATCAAAAACCTTTACACGAGCTCCTAATCCGATAGCAGAACGTGCAGCGAACTCACCAACAGTACCTGCTCCTAAAATTACTACATCACTAGGAGGAACACCACCAATATTTCCTAATAATAAACCGTTACCACCGTTAGATGTTGTCATTAATTCGGCTGCGATATGCATAGAAGCAATCCCCGCAATTTCACTTAATGATTTTACGATTGGGTACACTCCGTGTTCGTCTTTTATATAATCAAAAGCTACAGCAGTGATTCGTTTATTAGCTAAAGCTTCAAAGTATTTTTTATCTTGAGTTTTGAGCTGCAATGCAGATATTAAAACTGTTTGCGGATTTAACATTTTAATTTCCTCTAAAGAAGGAGGAGCTACTTTTAAAACAATAGTACACCCAAAAGCTTCTTTTGTATTGTAGGCTATTTTAGCACCAGCATCAGAATATTCTTTATCACTATAATTGGCGCCATCACCAGCGCCAGCTTCAACAACAACTCTATGGCCGTTTTCAACTAAGGCAGAAACAGCATCGGGAGATAAACTAATACGTTTTTCTTCAAAATGCGTTTCTTTAGGTAAACCGATAAATAATTCGCCTTTTTGTCTTTTTATTTCAAGCATTTCGGGTTGTGGCATTAATTGCTCTTTGGTAAAAGGCGAAATAGAACTCATTATTACTAGTTGTTTGTTAGTTGGATATTACGTTGACCGTTCTCTAAAAGATTAATTTTTACAGTAACAGCATCTAAAGGTAGTAAATTTTTAACATTTTCAGGCCATTCAATTAGGCACCAATTACTGCTATATAAATAATCTTCAACGCCCATATCGTAAGCTTCTTCTTCGTGTTCGATGCGATAAAAATCAAAATGATAAACAATATCACTATTAGTTGTTTGATACTCGTTTACCAGAGAGAAAGTAGGTGAGTGCGCAGCATCTTCGACACCCAAAACTTTGCAAATTTCTTTTATTAAAGTTGTTTTACCAACACCCATATCACCATAAAAAAGCAATACTTTATTCTGAGCATTTTTAACAATGTCTTCAGCTATTAGGGTTAATTCGTTTAAAGAATAATTTTTGTTCATAGCAAGCAAAAATAGAAAACTATAATATATTTATAAAATTATTTAGGACTATATATAGCACATGGAATAATTACTTCTTCTAATGATACACCGCCATGCTGATAAGTGTTTTTAAAGTACTTTACAAAATGATTATAATTATTAGGATAGGCAAAAAACAAATCTTCTTTGGCAAAAATAAACGGGCTATTTATAGCAATACTAGGTAAAAAGATATCTTTGGGATTCTTAACAGCAAACACATCTTTGTCTTCATAACTTAAGCTCCTACCTGTTTTGTAACGTAAATTAGAACTGATGTTTTTGTCACCAACTACTTTTGTCGGGTTTTTAGCATTTATAGTACCATGATCGGTAGTAATAATTAGTTTTTGACCCAGTTTTTGTGCTTTCTGAATAATATCATATAAAGGAGAGTTTTTAAACCAACTAACAGACAACGATCTATATGCCTTGTCATCACCAGCAAGCTCTTTAATAACTTCCATTTCTGTTTTAGCATGCGATAACATGTCAACAAAATTATAAACAACCACTGTTAAATCATTTTGTTTTGTACCGTTATAGTTATCTGCTAATTCTTTACCACTTTTAAGTGATACAATTTTATAATATTCGTGTTTAATGTTTAATTTTAATCTTTTTATTTGAGCATCTAAAAAATCTGGCTCAAATAAGTTTTTCCCACCTTCATCTGTGTCATTTCTCCAAAAATCAGGATGTTTTTTTTCCATTTCAGAAGGCATCAATCCAGAAAAAATAGCATTACGAGCATATTGTGTTGCTGTAGGTAAAATACTATAATAAGAATGTTCCTCTTCTTTTTTATAGTAATTATTGATAAAAGGCTCTAAAACGCGATATTGATCGTAACGAAGATTATCAATAACAACCAATAATACTCCTTGCTCTTTTGATAGCGAAGGAACTACATAGTCTTTAAATAATGTGTGAGAAAAAGTGGGTTTATCATCACTAGTAAGCCAATTTTGATAATTTTTTTTGATGAATTTAAAAAACTGTGAATTCGCTTCTGATTTCTGAGATTCTAAAATCTCTAGCATTCCGGTATCATTAATATTCTCTAACTCTAATTCCCAATGCACTAATTTTTTATATAACTCTGCCCATTCTTCATAAGAATTTACCATGGCTAAATCCATCGATATTTTTCTGAACTCTTGTTGATAATTAGAAGTGGTTTTTTCGGAGATTAAACGAGAATGATCTAAGTTTTTCTTTAAGCTTAATAATATCTGATTCGGATTTACAGGTTTTATTAAATAATCTGCTATTTTAGATCCTATAGCTTCTTCCATTATATATTCTTCTTCACTTTTGGTAATCATCACCACAGGAAGATTTGCGTTTTTTTGTTTGATGGCAGCCAGTGTTTCTAAACCAGTGATTCCTGGCATATTTTCATCTAAAAAAACAATATCGAAATTTTGTTCATCAACTAAATCTATTGCATCAGCGCCATTTGTAGATGTTGTTACCACATAATTTTTCTTTTCTAAAAACAAAATGTGTGGTTTTAATAAATCTATTTCATCATCAACCCAAAGTATATCTATATTTCTCATCATAATTTTCATGTCTTTATACTAAATTAACGCTCTTAAATGTATTTGTTGTACATCTAAAAGCTAAAAATACGTTAATAAAGCTTTTGTTAATTTGGTTTTGTAGATAAATTATGATTCTTTTGTTTAAAATTGAAATATTAAGATATTTTGAACAGTCAGAAAACGAACAAATTAAAGATTATAAACGATCCTATTTACGGCTTTATAACCATTCCAAATTCTTTAATATTTGATATTATAGAGCATCCTTATTTTCAACGATTAAGAAGGGTTACACAAATGGGGTTATCTAGTATGGTGTATCCCGGTGCTAATCATACGCGCTTTCACCACGCAATTGGCTGTATGCATTTAATGCAAAAAGCAGTATACATATTAAGGAATAAAAATGTAGCTATTTCGGATGAAGAGGCAAATGCTTTGTATGTAGCTATTTTATTACATGATATTGGTCACGGTGCTTTTTCTCATGCTTTAGAACATAGTATTGTTAATGGCGTTTCACACGAGGAGATTTCATTAAAATTTATGAGAGTTTTAAATGATGAATTTGATGGACAATTAAGTTTGGCTATTCAAATTTTTGAAGGAAAATATCACAGAGAGTTTTTATATCAGTTAATATCAAGTCAATTAGATATTGATCGATTAGATTATTTAAAAAGAGATAGTTTTTATACAGGAGTTACCGAAGGTAATATTTCTTCAGATCGTTTAATTGCAATGATGAATGTTGTAAATGATGAATTAGTTATAGAGCAAAAAGGAATTTATTCTGTCGAAAAATTTATTATTGCGCGTCGTTTAATGTACTGGCAAGTTTATTTGCATAAAACAGGTTTGGTTGCCGAAAACACGCTAGTAAACGTATTAAAAAGAGCCAAAGAATTAGCTACAAAAGGAGTTGATTTACCTGCAGGAAGTGCCTTAAAACATTTTTTATACAACCCAATAACCGAAAGTAATTTTACCAATAAAACATTAAAAATATTTTCGGAGTTAGATGATTATGATGTAATGTCGGCAATAAAAGAATGGGTGCATCATGAAGATTTTGTACTTTCTTCTTTAGCAAAAATGATTATTCATAGAAATCTTTTAAAGATTGAAATGCAAGATGAACCTTTTACAGAAAAGTATAAAAATGAAATTTATAAAAAGATTTCAGAAAATAAAGGTATTGAGAAAGAGGATTTAAATTATTTTGTTTTATCAAGTAAAATAAAACATCAAGCATATAACACTAATAAACCTATAAAAATTTACACAAAAAAAGGCAAATTAAAAGATATCGCAAAAGCTTCTGATCAACTAAATTTAAAGGCTTTATCTAAACCAGTTATAAAATACTATTTATGTTATCCTAAAAAAACTAGTTTAATTTAATTGTTAAGTAATTCTAACTAGAGGTAATTAAACAAAAATAATTACTTTTGCATTCAATGAAATTTACAGCAGAACAAATAGCGGGTATATTAGAAGGAGAAATTGTAGGTGATTCTAACGCAGAAGTATCTAAATTATCGAAGATAGAAGAAGGTACAGAAGGTTCTCTTACTTTTTTATCTAATCCTAAATATAATTCATACATATATACTACTAATGCAAGTATCGCAATAGTAAACAAGAACTTTGAATTAGAAAGTGAAATAACTACAACCTTAATTAAGGTTGATGATGCTTATGCGTCATTTTCTAAATTATTAGAGTTTTATAATGAAGTTAAAAACAATAAACAAGGTAGAGAAAATCCGCATTTCATAGCTGATTCTGCATCTGTAGGAGAAAATGAATACATCGGAGCCTTTGCTTACATAGGAGAAAACGTTGTTTTAGGAAAAAATGTAAAAATTTACCCGAATTCTTATATAGGAGACAATACAAAAATAGGAGATAACACGACTATTTTTGCAGGAGTAAAAATTTATTCAGAAACTGAAATAGGATCGAATTGTAAAATTCATTCTGGAAGTGTTATTGGTTCAGACGGATTTGGATTTGCACCTACCGAAAGCGGTGAATATACAACGATACCTCAAATAGGAAATGTTATTATTGAAGATAATGTTGATATCGGAGCAAACTCAACAATAGATAGAGCTACATTAGGGGCTACAATTATTAGAAAAGGAGTTAAGTTAGACAATCAGATACAGGTTGCTCATAATGTAGAAATAGGTAAAAATACCGTAATAGCATCTCAAACCGGTATTGCAGGGTCTGCAAAAATAGGTGAGAGTTGCATGATTGGTGGTCAGGTTGGTATTGTTGGACATATTACAATAGGTAATAATGTACGAATACAAGCACAATCAGGAATAGGTAAAAGTATAAAAGATAATGATGTAGTTCAAGGAACACCAGCATTTGGATATTCAGATTATAGTAAATCATACGTTAATTTTAAAAATTTACCAAAGCTAGCATCAACAGTATATAAAATTGAAAAAGAGTTAAATGCTCAAAAAATAAAAAATGAGTAAGCAACAAAAAACAATACAAAACGAAATTACATTATCTGGTGTAGGATTGCATACAGGTAATGAAGTAACAATGGTGTTTAAACCAGCTCCAATAAATCATGGATTTGCATTTGTAAGAGTTGATTTAGAAGGTTCACCTATAATACAAGCAAAAGCAGAATATGTAACCAATACTCAAAGAGGAACAAACATTGAGAATAAAGGTGTGCAAATTCAAACATCAGAGCATGTTTTAGCGGCAGCTGTAGGTTTAGATATCGATAATTTAATTATTGAGATTGATGCTTCAGAGCCTCCAATTATGGATGGTTCTTCAAAGTTTTTTATTAAAGCATTAGAAGAAGCAGTAATTGTAGAGCAAGATGCACCGATTGAAGAATATGTTGTAAAAGAAATTATTTCATACAAGGATGAAGCTACAGGTAGTGAAATTATCTTAATGCCTTCTGATGAGTATCAAGTAACTACAATGGTTGATTTTGGTACTAAAATTTTAGGAACTCAAAATGCAACCTTAGATAAAATTTCAGACTTTAAAGAACATATTTCAGCAGCAAGAACTTTTAGTTTTTTACATGAAATAGAAATGTTATTAGAGCATAACCTTATTAAAGGAGGTGATTTAAATAATGCAATTGTATATGTTGATAAAGAATTATCTGCAAGTACTACTGAAAAATTAAAGAAAGCTTTTAATAAAGAAGATATAAAAATACAGTCTAACGGAATTTTAGATAATCTAGAATTACATTGGGCAAACGAAGCAGCACGTCATAAATTATTAGACGTAATTGGAGATTTAGCATTAGTTGGTACTCGTATTAGAGGTAAAGTTATAGCTAATAAACCAGGCCATTTAGTGAACACTGTTTTTGCTAAGAAACTAGCCAAAATCATTAAATTAGAGAAACGTAATAACGTTCCTAAATATGACTTGAATCAGCCTCCATTAATGGATATTCACCAAATAATGGATGTTTTGCCTCACAGACCACCATTTTTATTAATTGATAGAATTTTAGAGTTATCAGATAAACATGTGGTTGGTATGAAAAATGTAACAATGAATGAAAATTTCTTTGTTGGTCATTTTCCAGGAGCACCAGTAATGCCAGGAGTTTTACAAGTAGAAGCAATGGCTCAATGTGGTGGTGTATTAGTATTAAATACAGTCCCAGATCCAGAAAATTATTTAACATATTTCATGAAAATGAATAATGTTAAGTTTAAACAAAAAGTGTTGCCAGGGGATACTTTAACTTTTAAATGTGAATTGATAACACCTATTAGAAGAGGTATTTGTCATATGCAAGCGTATGCTTATGCAAACGGAAAAGTTGTAGCAGAAGCAGAATTAATGGCACAAATAGCAAAAAAACAATAGTTTATGAATCAACCACTTGCATACGTACATCCACAAGCTAAAATTGCTCGAAATGTAGTGATAGAACCTTTTACAACCATACACTCTAATGTAGAAATTGGTTCAGGAACATGGATAGGATCTAATGTAACCATTATGGAAGGAGCTCGTATCGGTAAAAATTGCAGAATTTTTCCGGGAGCAGTAATTTCTGCTATTCCCCAAGATTTAAAATTTGCGGAAGAAGAAACAACCGTGGAAATTGGTGACAATGTAACGATAAGAGAATGTGTTACCATAAATAGAGGTACATCTGATAGAATGAAAACTGTTATTGGAGACAATTGTTTAATAATGGCATATTGCCATATTGCACACGATTGTTATGTTGGTGAAAATTGTATTTTTTCTAATAATACTACTTTAGCAGGTCATGTTACTATTGGTGATAATGTAGTATTAGCTGGTATGGTTGCAGTACACCAATTTGCATCAGTAGGTAATCATGCTTTTGTAACCGGAGGATCTTTGGTTCGTAAAGATGTTCCGCCATATGTAAAAGCGGCTCGTGAACCGTTATCATACGTAGGTATTAATTCTGTAGGTTTACGTAGAAGAGGATATGCGATAGAGAAAATCAGGGAAATTCAAGATATTTATAGAATATTATTCCAGCAAAATTATAATTACTCACAAGCGATTGATATAATTGAAGCAGAAATGGAGGCAACTTCTGAACGTGATGAAATTATTCAGTTTATAAAAGATTCGCATCGTGGAATTATGAAAGGATATTTTAAATCAAATTAAGCATAAAAATTAAATAGTTGAAAAATTAGTAAATAATTATTTCAACATAAAAATAAACTAAAGAATGGCTACAACATCAGATATTAAAAACGGATTATGCATGAGATACAACAACGACATTTATAAAGTTGTTGAATTTTTACATGTTAAACCAGGAAAAGGACCTGCTTTTGTAAGAACAAAGTTAAAAAGTGTAACAAACGGTAAAGTAGTTGATAATACATTTCCGTCAGGAAGAAAAATTGACGATGTTAGAGTTGAAACGCATAAGTTTCAATATTTATATAAAGAAGGTGAAACGTTTCATTTTATGAATCAAGAAGACTATACTCAAATTACCTTAGAGAAAAGTGCTTTAGATTCACCTGATTTAATGAAAGAAGGAGAAGTGGTAACTATTATCATTAATTCTGAAGACGATATGCCTTTATCTGTAGATATGCCTGCAAGTGTAATTTTAGAAGTTACACATACAGAACCAGGTGTAAAAGGTAACACAGCTACAAATGCTACAAAACCTGCAACAATGGAGTCGGGAGCAATTGTAAATGTACCATTATTTATTAATGAAGGAGATAAAATAAAGGTAGAAACTACCAAAGGAACATACCAAGAAAGAGTTAAAGAATAATAACAATTCCCGCTTTTGCGGGAATTTCTTTTTATAATGAAATTTAAACAAACACAAACCTTAGCACAAATAGCAACCTTATTAAAGGTTGAGTTTGTAGGTAATAAAAATTTTCCTGTAAAAGGAATTAATGAAATTCATGTTGTAGAACATGGTGATATTGTTTTTGTAGATCATCCTAAATATTATGATAAAGCATTAAACTCGGCGGCAACCACTATTTTAATCAATAAAGAAGTAGCTTGCCCTGAAGGAAAATCTTTATTAATATCTGATGATCCTTTTCGTGATTTTAATAAAATCACCAAACATTTTAATCCGTTTATAGCATCAAAAGAAAGTATTTCTGATAGTGCAATTATAGGAGAAGGAACAATTATTCAACCAAATGTTTTTATTGGAGATGCTGTTTCTATAGGTAAAAACTGTGTAATTCATCCTAATGTTACTATTTATAGTAATACAGTTATAGGTAATAATGTAACAATTCATGCAAATACTGTTTTAGGAGCTGATGCTTTTTATTATAAAAACAGACCAGAAGGATTTGATAAATTAATTTCAGGAGGAAGAGTTGTTTTAGAGGATAATGTAGATTTAGGAGCTTCTTGCACGATAGATAAAGGTGTAACAGGCGATACTACAATTGGTGCAGGAACAAAAATTGATAATCAAGTACATGTTGGTCATGACACGGTTATCGGTAAAAAATGTTTAATCGCATCTCAAACAGGTATTGCGGGTTGTGTTATTATTGAAGATGAAGTTACTATTTGGGGGCAAGTAGGAACCAATAGCGGAATTACTATTGGTAAAGGCGCTGTTATTCTAGGTCAAACAGGGGTTACGAAATCTGTAGCAGGAGGGAAATCGTATTTTGGTACACCAATTTCAGAATCAAGAGAAAAGTTAAAAGAGTTAGCAGGAATTAAACATCTGCTTAGAGAACAAAAAAAGAAATAAAAGCTTTACAAATCGATTACAAAAAACTATTTTTGTGAAGCTTAAAATTAAATAAAAATATACCAATGAGTGTTTTAGTAAATAAAGATTCAAAAATTATAGTTCAAGGATTTACAGGTAGTGAAGGTACTTTTCACGCTGGTCAAATGATCGATTACGGTACAAATGTCGTAGGAGGTGTAACACCAGGTAAAGGAGGTCAAGAGCATATCGGTAAACCAGTTTTTAATACAGTTGATGAAGCTGTGCAAAAAGTAGGAGCAGATACTTCTATTATTTTTGTACCACCAGCATTTGCTGCTGATGCTATTATGGAGTCTGCTGAAGCAGGAATTAAAGTAATTATTTGTATTACTGAAGGAATTCCTACTGCTGATATGGTAAAAGTTAAAGCTTATATCGATCAGTTAGACTGTACTTTAGTTGGTCCTAACTGTCCAGGAGTTATTACTCCAGATGAAGCTAAAGTTGGTATTATGCCAGGTTTTATCTTCAAAAAAGGTAAAGTAGGTATCGTTTCTAAATCAGGAACTTTAACATATGAAGCTGCTGACCAAGTTGTAAAACAAGGTTTTGGTATTACTACTGCAATTGGTATTGGTGGAGACCCTATTATTGGAACTACAACAAAAGAAGCTGTTGAGTTATTAATGAACGATGATGAAACTGAAGCAATCGTTATGATTGGTGAAATCGGTGGAAACTTAGAAGCAGAAGCTGCTCGTTGGATTAAAGCTGACGGTAACCGTAAGCCAGTTATTGGTTTTATCGCAGGGCAAACTGCACCAGCTGGTAGAACAATGGGGCATGCAGGTGCAATTGTAGGTGGTGATGATGATACTGCTCAAGCAAAAATGAAAATTTTAGCAGAAAACGGAGTTCATGTTGTTGAATCTCCAGCTAAGATTGGTGAAATGGTAGCAAAAGTGTTATCTAAATAATATATCAGTATAAAAAAAACTTTAAAGTTTTAAAATATATTTCTTAAAAATCCTGTTAAAGAGTATTCTTTAGCAGGATTTTTATTTTTATATTTGACTTATCAAAAACAACTAATAAATGAAACTTTTAGAAAATAAAACAGCAATAATTACTGGAGCAACAAGAGGAATCGGAAGAGGAATTGCTTTAGAATTTGCAAATCAAGGGTGTAACATTGCATTTACTTATAGTTCTTCAGTTGAAGCAGCAACTGCTTTAGAAAATGAATTAACAGATTTAGGTGTAAAAGCAAAAGGATACCAATCGAATGCTGCAGATTTTGATGCGGCACAAGAATTAGCAAAAAATGTTTTAGAAGAATTTAAAACGATTGATGTATTAGTAAATAACGCTGGTATTACTAAAGATAATTTGTTGATGCGTATTTCTGAAACAGATTTTGATAAAGTAATTGAAGTAAATTTAAAATCGGTTTTTAATTTAACCAAAGCAGTTATTCGTCCGATGATGAAACAACGTTCAGGTTCTATTATAAACATGAGTTCTGTAGTTGGATTAAAAGGTAATGCAGGTCAGGCAAATTATGCAGCATCAAAAGCTGGTATTTTAGGGTTTTCTAAATCTGTAGCATTAGAGTTAGGTTCAAGAAATATTAGAAGTAACGTAGTTGCTCCTGGATTTATTGAAACTGAAATGACGGCTAAATTAGATGAAAAAGTAGTTGAAGGATGGCGTAATGAAATCCCTTTAAAAAGAGGTGGATCGCCAAAAGATATTGCAAACGCTTGCGTATTTTTAGCTTCTGATATGAGTTCTTATATTACAGGACAAACTTTATCTGTAGATGGAGGAATGTTAACATAGTAATATATATTATAATAATACTGAAAAAGCAGCAATTTAAAATTGCTGCTTTTTTTATTGGTTAAACTCTTCAAAACTTCCGTCAGTATATAAAAGAACAACTTTTCGTAGTTTTTTAGTGCTTGCTGAGAATTGCGTATTTGAATTAATTGCAGGTTCTTCTTCGGATACCGTATTTTTAGAAAATAGAGAAGGTGCTTCTTTTTCGTCTTTACTATTTACTGTTGATTTTTCAATAGCTTTTTCTTTTTTAGGAAAAGATCCTTCATTATATAACAACCAGTACAAGTCTACTTCTGGAAATTTATCAACCACTTTCATAACAAAATCTAAACTAGGTTTGTTTCTGCCCGACAAAAGGTGAGATATGCTAGAGCGTGGCACTTCTATAGTATCCGCAAAAGTTGACGATGTTAAATCGTAATGAGCTATTATTTTTTTTAATCGAGTAAGTAAATCCATAAATAGGTTACAATTGTAAATTACATAGATGAATTGTAAAGATACACATTTGTAAATTGATGTAAAAATTTAATAGAACAAGTTAATATACTCTATTATGCTTCATTAAAACTCTAGGTAAAACACGTTAAATCACTAAAAAACAACTACTTAATAGTGTTATATAGAGATTTTCAATAGTTTCCATGGATTAGGTAGGTGTTACTGAAGAATCCATTAAGCACATTTGTAAACACCTAACTTTACATAAACACTTGTTTACATATGTAAATAATTTAATTATTCATGTAAAAGATGGCTGTGTAATAACCTATAAATAGAATTATAGCTCTTATAAATCGATAAGTGTGCAGGTTTTAAGAGGTTTAAAGAAGAGTTATGCTATATATACAAGTGTTATACGTCAATTAAGAGATAAACCACCGCATTTAAGATATATATACCTAAAATAGCATGATAATAAGGTTGTCTCTCTTAATTACAATTGTAAATATCACTAATGTATTTTAGTTTACAAATAAATACCCATTGGATTATATAAAATTAATTATCAATAAATAAGCAGTTTACAATTGTAAATTACTTGATGTTTATAAAAGTTAACTTAAAACAAGTCTCATTTGTATGTGATACAAACCGAATTGTTCCGTTGTGAGCTTCCATAATACTTTTACTTAAAGTTAAGCCAATTCCAGAACCGTCTTTTCGGGTTGTAAAATATGGAATAAAGATGTTGTCTTTAATATCATTAGAAATACCAATACCGTTATCTATAACAGATAAGTTTATTCGGTTATTTTCTTGATGTAATTTAATTGTGATTTTTGGATTTTCAATAGCCACTAAAGCATACAAACAATTAGATAGTAAATTTATAAGTACTTGTTCTATTTGTTGTTTATCAGCATTTATAATTATCTTTTTAGAAATATCGAACTCTATATGTATTTTTTGAGATAAAAATTCTTGTTGAAAAAGCGCTAAAGTATTTTTAATAATTTTAGTAAGATCTACTTCTGCTTTTTGCGGCAAAGGCAATTCAGCTAACTTTCTATAAGTATCTACAAAGGATGTTAAATGGTATGAGCGACGTTTAATTATTTGCAATCCTTGCGATAACTCTTGTATTGTTTCTTCATCAGTTTGATCTTCTTGTAAAAGTGAATCTAAATTTTCGGCTAAACTACTAATAGGAGTAATGGTATTAATTATTTCGTGAGACATTACATTCATTAATTTATACCAAGCTTCTTTTTCTTTTTTATCAATTAATTGCTGAATAGTTTCTAATGAAATAATTAAATACTCATATTGATTGGTTTGTGTAACCGAGGTTTTTAAGAAAAAACTTTCTTTTATATCGTTTACATCAATACTAATAGTATGTTTAACTTCTTCCCATTTAGCTATAAAGTTAACGAGGTTTCCAATTTTATTTTTTAATAAATTCCAATTATAAAACTTAGGTATTTTTAAAAATTCGGTAAACGCTTTATTAATTTGAAATACTTCAATTTGTAGATTCGTGTCTTTTCTTAAAATAAGAACACCTGTACTTAAACTTTCTATAATATTGGTAAGAATTAACGCTTCAGAAGTTTTTAAAAGACTTTTCTTTCGGTTTTTTTCTAATAATAAAGCAGTTTTGTTATGTAACGGATTTTCTCTTTTTTTAGATGAAAAAGTATTCGAATAATCATCATGTAATAAACAGTCTATCGATTTTTCGATATCAGCAAACAGTTGTTTTAAATAATCAAAAAATAAAAATAGTTGAAAAATAAACAAAAAAGAAAACCCAATAGCGTTAATTGAGTATCCGTTTAAATAGGTGAAAAAAACTAGAATTCCGTTTGCTATCAATAGTAAAACTCTAATAAGAATTTGAATAAATTGAGGTTTTCCCATTTTATAATTGATGTTTTTCTAGGCGTCTATACAATGCAGCACGGGTTAAACCTAAATCTTTTGCTGCACGAGAAATATTACCTTGGTGTTTTTGTAAAGCTTGTTCTATTAATAACTTTTCAGTTTCTTCTAAGTTTAAACTATTAGCCAATGTAGCTTCTAGTTTTTTAGTTGAAAAATGTAAATCTTCTAATTGAATTTCAGTGTTATCTGTTATAATTACTGCACGTTCTACAATATGTTCTATTTCTCTAATATTTCCAGGCCAATGGTATTTTTTTAATCCACCGATGGCTTGTGTAGTAAATCCCTTTATTTTTTTTCGATATTTCTGGTTTAGTTTCTTCAAAAAATGATTCGCAAGTAACTCAACATCACCAACACGATCTCGAAGCGGCGGTAAGTTTAATTCGATGGTATTTATTCTAAACAACAAATCTTGACGAAACAATTGCTCTTCTACCATTTTATGAACATTAGCATTTGTAGCACAAATAATACGTACATCAATGGCGCGTTCTTTACCTTCGCCTAAACGTGTTATCTTTCTGTTCTGAACAACCGTTAATAATTTAGATTGTAAGTGGAGTGGGAGGTTACCTATTTCATCTAAAAAAATAGTACCGCCTTTTGCTAATTCAAATCTACCAATTGTATCTTTATGAGCATCCGTAAAAGCTCCTTTAGTATAACCAAATAACTCACTTTCAAATAAATTTTCATTTAAAGAACCTAAATCGACATGAATAAAAGGATGGTTTTTTCTTTCAGATTTTAAATGTATTTCTTTTGCAAATACGTATTTACCTGTTCCGTTTTCCCCTAAAATTAAAATAGTAGCATCTGTAGGCGCTACTTTTTGAGCCAAACTAACGGCTGATTTCATTGCTGGCGAAGTACCAATAATGTGTTCAGTTTGTTGATGAAAATCTTTATCGTTTAATTTTTGTACGGTTTCTAATTGTGTTGTTTTTCGTTTAGAACGCGATAATTCTATTCCCGAATTTACAATTCCGTATAACTTCTCAGTGTTCCAAGGTTTTAATATAAAATCAGTAGCTCCTTTTTTAATCGCATCAACAGCTAAATTAACACTACCAAAAGCTGTCATTAAAAGCACGGTAGTTTCCGGACTAACTTTTTTAATATGCTTTAGCCAATACAAACCTTCTTTACCATCTTCATAACCAATACGGTAATTCATGTCTAACAAAACAACATCTATATTGGTTGAAGAAGTTAAATGATTACTTATTTTCTTCGGATTATTAGCTGTTATAATTTCGGTAAAATATTTCTTTAAACTTATTCTGGCAGAAAATAAAATGTCATCATCATCATCTACTATCAATATGGTTGCTTCTTTTTTTCTCATATTACATAGTTAGTCAATTGTTTGAATATGAACAAAAAAATGTTCGATTTTGAACACCTGTAAAATCAATAAAAAACATAAATACCTAGCAATGAGTATTTTATTTGTATGTTCTCTAATGGCATATTTATGGAATTAACTATGCCAAACGAAGACAAATTATAATGGATAAGCAGATACAAACTAAAAACAAAACAACTAAAAAGATGCTAATATGGGGAATTCCAATCGTCTTATTAATGAGTGTTATTTTAATGAATTTAACACGTAAAAAACAAGTTAACATTAAAAAAGATAGTTTAAGTATTAGAGAAGTTACTCGAGGAGATTTTGAAGATGTTATTTTATTTAATAGTACGGTTAAACCAAAAACTTCTGTTTTAGTGAATGTTATTCAGGGTGGTTCTGTTTCTGAAATTTTTGTAGAAAGCGGACAAATGATTAAAAAAGGAACGCCTTTATTAAAAGTCTACAATCCGAATGCTGAATTAAATTATTTAACGCAAGAAACAGCAATGATCGAGCAGATTAATAATTTAAGAAATTTACGAGTAAGTATTAAAAATCAACAATTAAGTTTAGATCAACAATTATTGAGTATTAATAATGATTTTAGAAATGCAAAACGTCAATACGATTTAGATAAAAAATTATTCGAGAAAGGCGTTGTAGCAAAAAATGATTATGAAAAATCTGCTCAAGAACACTCGTATCAAAAAGATAGGAATGGCGTAATTAAGATAAGCGTTTCAGAAGAAAAAAGAAGCAGAGATTTACAATTAATAAGTATAAATTCATCGTTAGATAATATGGAGAAAAGCTTAGAATTATTACGTAAAAACAAGGAGAATTTTACTGTAAAAGCGCCGGTAGATGGTTTGTTATCTTCTTTTAATCCAATATTAGGCGAAAACTACAATCAAGGACAAGCAATCGGAAAGATGGATGTTTTAAACGGTTATAAATTAGTAGCAAATGTTGATGAATACTATATTTCTAAACTTAAAAGAGGAATTAAAGGAAGTGTTTCTGTAAATGCTGAAAACTATCAAATAGAGCTATCTAAAATTTACCCAGAAGTAAAAAATGGACAATTTAAAGTAGAATTATTATTTGAGAAGGATACTTTATCAAAGAATATAAAAAGAGGTATGTCTTTAAAAAGTAAAGTGTTTTTATCGGGCAGAACAAAAGCTTTATTAATACCTAAAGGATTGTTTTATCAAAGTACAAATGGTAAATGGGTTTTTGTTTTAGATTCTGATAATAAAGCAGTAAAAAGAAACATTAAGATTGGTAGAGAAAATCCTTTTTATTATGAAGTTATAGAAGGTTTAAAGGCAGGGGATAAAGTAATTACTTCTAGTTATGATGATTTTAAAAAGATGGAAGAGGTAAACATACTTTAGGGTTTAAAAGTTGTAAAGCAATAAAGTTAATGTCAGTTCGAGTGCAGTCGAGAACTATTAAATAAAAATTTAAAAACATATTAAAATGATAAAAATAACAGATTTAGTAAAGGTTTATAGAACAGAAGAAGTAGAAACAACAGCTTTAAATAAGTTGAGTTTAGAAGTGAAAAAAGGGGAATTTGTTTCAATTATGGGAGCATCGGGTTGTGGTAAATCAACTTTATTAAACATTATTGGTTTGTTAGATGCGCCAAATGAAGGGAGCTATTTATTTGATGAAACAGAAGTGGCAAAGTTTAATGAAAAAGAAAGATCAAGCTTGCGAAAAGCAAATATTGGTTTTGTTTTTCAGAATTTTAATCTTATTGATGAGTTAACGGTATACGAAAATGTAGAACTTCCTTTAATTTATAATAAGGTAAAAGCATCCGAAAGAAAAATTAGAGTTACAGAAATTTTAGAACGAATTGGTATTGCACATAGAGCAAAACACTTTCCATTACAATTGTCTGGTGGTCAGCAGCAAAGAGTAGCAGTATCTAGAGCATTAGTTACGAATCCTAAATTAATTTTAGCCGATGAACCAACGGGTAATTTAGATAGTAAAAGTGGTAATGATGTGATGGAATTATTAACAGAACTACATGCTTCGGGAGCTACAATTGTTATGGTTACACACTCATCTTACGATGCACAATTTTCATCTAGAGTAATTACGTTAAAAGATGGAGAGGTAGTTTCTGTGAAAAAGAATGAGCATAAAGTAGATGTTTTAATAAACTAATAAAAAAAGAAAATTTATGTATCAAATATGGTTAAAAATATTCTTTAGGAATAGTAAAAAGAATTGGTTAAACACAATTATTAATATTAGTGGTTTAACATTAGGGTTGGCTGGTTTATTAACTGTTTTATTGTACTTAAACGAAGAGAAAAGTTATAATCAGTGGAATCCTAATAAGGATGATGTTTACCGAGTAAATTTAAAACAAGCTAAAAATGATGAAGTTTGGTATACTGTAAATGCAGGAATGTATTTAACATTTCCAAAAGAATTACCAGAAGTAACAGCATCTGTAATGGTAAAACCATTTTACAGAAGTAAAGTGATTCAGTACAAAGATGGGTTTGAATTTAATGATAAAACAATATTTACAGAACCTCAGTTTTTTGACTTTTTCCCTTTTGAAATTATTGCAGGATCTTCTCAGAAATTTACTGAAACAAGAAAGAATATAGCATTATCAAAAGCATATGCGGAAAGAATTTTTAAAGGAGATAAAGCGATAGGTAATACGGTAAAAATTGATGGAGAAAATTATGTTGTAAGTTGTGTATATGTAATTCCAAAGAATTCACATCACGAACCTGAAGTTTTAATTCAGTTTGATGAAGCGTTTGAAGTTAATTGGGGAAATCATAATAATGAAGTTTTTTGTAGAATTACTAAAGGAACAGATTTAGAAGATTTACAACAAAAAATGAATCAAGTTATTATTGAAAAAGCCTATAGACCTGAGGTTGAAAGTCATGGAATGACAATACCAGAGTTTGATAAAAAATACGGAATTCCAACAGTGCTTTTAGACAAATTAGATACGTTATATTTGCATAATACCGCAAAAAGAGCAGGACCAAGTGGAACAGGGAATTATCAACTATTGATGGTTTTATTAGGTTTATCTATTCTTTTAATTGTTATTTCTTGTGTAAATTTCATCAATTTATCTGTAGCTACAGCTAGTCAAAGAGCTAAAGAAGTAGGAGTAAAGAAAACACTTGGTTTATCTAAAAAGCATTTGCTTTTTCAATATATATTAGAAATTGTTTTACAAGGATTTATATCGTTCCTTTTTGCTTTGGTAATAGTAGAGTTATCATTACCATTTTTTAATGAATTTATTGAAACTGAAATTTCAATTTTACATTCAAATTCATTAATAACGTTATTTTTTACAGCAATATTTGTATCTCTTTTTGTGGGTAGTATTCCTGCAATATACCTTTCTAACTTTAAGGCTGTTGAAGTTTTAAAAGGAAGTATTTCTAAAAGTAAAAAAGGAAACTTAGCAAGAAATATGATGCTAGGTTTACAGTTTTTAATTTCTGGTTTTTTTATTATTAGCATGTTAATCGTAGGTAATCAAATTAACTATATGATGGAGAAAGAGTTAGGTTTTGATAAAGAACAAGTACTTTCTGTAGATGTTTATAGTATGCCTAATAAATATAAAAAATATAAATTGGCAAAAGAAGTTTTATCTAAAAAAGAAAACATTATTGCTGTAACAGCAAGTATGTTCGTTCCTGGAGAAGGCTATGTAAACGGTACGGGATTGAGCCATAAAATAAACGACAGAAGTTTAAATACAGCATCAAACGTTGTAGATTATAATTACATAGATTTTGCTAAAATTAAATTGGTAAAAGGTAGAAACTTTTCTGATGAGAAAGCGACAGATAAAACCAACAAAATTATAATAAATGAAACAGCAGCTAAAGCATTAAATATTTATAACAATCCTTTAGGAGAGAAATTAGCTTTAGGTTGGCTTGAAGATGAAGATAAATCAAATTCCTTTGAAGTAATAGGTATGATTAAGGATTATCATTTTGATGGTTTTGATTCTAAAATAGCACCTATGTTTTTAGTTCCTTGGCACGGTTTAGAGTTTACGCATAGCTGGATTCCTGCAATTCAATTTAAAATTAAACCTAATAATATTGATGAATCTATTAGCGAAATAGAAACATATTGGAAACAAAATATAGATGCAAAGTATCCTTTTTCATATGAGTTTTTAGATAAGAAATTCGCGAAAACATATAAAAAATATCAGAAACAACAAACACTCTTTTTAGTACTTTCTTTATTCGTAATTTTAATTTCTTTGTTAGGATTATTTGCTTTGGCAACCTTAACAATTCAGCAACGATTAAAAGAAGTGGCGATTCGTAAAACATTAGGCGCATCAGTACATGAAATTATGATTCAGTTATTACAAAATTTTTTAAAAATTGTAATAACCTCTTCAGTAATACTAGTTCCTATTGCTTATTACTTTATGCAAAACTGGTTACAGAATTTTGTTTATAGAATAGATATGCCAATACTACCATACATAATAACGCCAATTATTTTGATTGTATTAGTGTTCTCTGTCGTAGGTTTTAAGGCTTATAAAGCAACGAAAATTGATTTAATTAAATATTTAAAATTCGAATAATATGATGTTTGTAAATTATAAACTTAAAATATTACTTCTATTAATCACTTCATTAATAGTAAATATAACTTTTGGACAAGATAAATTTATACCGTTAAATGACAACTTTAATAAAATAATTGTTAGTCCTCATATAGAAACTGTTTTTATAAAAGGTGATGTTCCTAGTATTACTATTAAAAATATTAACGTACCTATAGAGAAATTTCAATATGAAATTAACTCAAAAACACTTCAAGTGTATTTAAAAGGAGCTAAAACTGTTACTAAAAACAAAAAAGTTAAGTATAAAAATTATAAGATAAAGAAACCTATTTATAAAAACACAGTAGTTAAAATAGTTATAATCTATGCAGATGTTGAAATATTTTCATTAAGAGGAGAAGAAAAAATAAATTTTAAAAACTCTTTGAGTCAATCAAAATGTAATTTAAGAATATATGGTAAATCAGAAGTTACAGTTGATAAGATTAAAGTAGATGATTTAAAAATTACTATTTACGGAGAAAGTTACCTTAACATTAAAAAAGGTATTATTGATAAACAGAAAATAACAGCTTATGGATCTAGTAAAATCATAGCAAGTAATATAAAATCTAAAGAAATTAAACTAACAGCTTATGGTGAGGGGAGTTATCAGCTTAATGTGTCTGATAGAATTAAAGTAAGTTCTTATGGTGAATCAATTATAACATATAGAGGAAAAGCTGACTTAAAAAAAGGAATTATTATAGGAAATACGCAAATAATAACTGCAGATTAAATAAAGAAGACACATTAAAAAATGTGTCTTCTACCTTTTACATAAAAACTATTAATCTAACCCTTCAAAATTTGACTAATAACAAGTACAATATACAGTTTATTAAACAGGTGTTTTGTAACAAATGTTACAGAATACTTTTTAAGAGTACAAAAAAAAGCGAAATCTTATTTCGCATTTTTACCACTAATTGCTAACTAGATTTTTCAAAAAAAAAGTAAGCCTACTATATATATGTCACGAATGTAAAGGTAAATTGGGGTTAAAACTGTAAATAATCATATTAGAAAAAAGAGAGTGATTTTATTATTATCTTTAATTAGAATAAAAAAGTAAAATAATAAGTTTTTACAATTTAAAATCTTAATATTCATATAAAATATTTTTTTCTAAATTAACTATATTCAATTGTACTTTATTGCCATCTACTTTTAAATTAGAAATATCAAATGCTAACTCTTTTGTGATGTAGGCTTCACATAATTCGTTATTTTTAAATAATAATTTTAAATTTCTTTGAGGTGGATTTGATTCCATAATGTTTTCTGAATCAATAAATTTTAATACCCAAGTGTTTCCATTGCAACCCGCCGAACTAAAATTAATTTTTAAACAGTCATCATTAATGCTTAAACTATTTATATCCAGTTGATCTGACATTGCATTTTGATATTGTTCTTTACTTATTAATGTTTCAAAATCACATTTAATTAAATTATCATTGTTATCTTCTGAACAGCTTGATGCTAAAATTCCTATAAGTAAAAATTGTAGTAATTTTTTCATAATATTTATAATTTTATAGTAAGAATCTAATATAAGATATAAAGATAATGTAAAAATTAAAAAAGAAATTATTATTGAAGATGCACAAATAATAACTGAAGATTAAATAAAGAAGACACATTAAAAAATGTGTCTTCTACCTTTTACATAATAACTATTAATCTAACCCTTCAAAATTTGATTAATAACAAGTACAATATACAGTTTGTTAAACAGGTGTTTTGTAACAATTGTTACAAAACACCTGTTTTAACAGATTAAAAAAAGACGAAATATAATTTCGCCTTTTTACCCCTAATTTTTAATATATTACCCAAATATATTAACCTTGTATGATATTACTAAGATAAAACGTTTTTGAAGTTTATTATTGTAAATAATCGTAATTATAAATCTTTTGAGTAGGCTTTTATTAATGGATATTCATTTTTAAAATACTCTTTTGGTGATTCTGACATAAACAATTTAAAATCTTTAATAAAATGAGAGTGATCGTAATAATTATACATATATATAAGATCATTAATCTCAATTTCTTTACATTCGTATCTGCGCATTAATTTTATAAAACGTGTTAATCTAATATATTTCCCAGGGGTTAAACCTATAACTTTTTTAAATTTTGTTTCTAAAGATTTTTGAGAAAGTGTCACGATTTTTAATAAATCAATTACCTGCAGCATTCCTTCTTTTTCTAATATATACTCAATGGCTACATCAACTTTCTCAACATCTCTATCTATATATAAATCTAAGTTATTTATTAAATTCTTACTCTCATTTATAAGGTTTATATAATTGTGCTCATTTTTTAAAAATATAAACGTAAACTTTTCAGACAACTCTTTATTTATTTTTTTTAAATTAATAAGTTTATTCTTAAAAATAGAAATGTCAGTACCTAAAATTTTATATAAAGCAGTAGGATGTAGATTAAACCCTATATTTTTAGCAGCAGAATTGACATGATAAGAATATGTTGAGTTAAATTGTCCACAAATAATAAGTCCATTAAAATTAACAGATTTATCTTTATGAATGGCTTTTTGTTCCTCTCCAAAAATATAAGTTATAGATGGAAAACCAGTTGGTATTATTTTAGATTTAAAAGGTAAATTTTCATTTTTATAGGTAATAATAAACATGTTGTTAAGTAATCCTCTAGAATCTTTTTCATCTATATATTTAAATTCCATTTAACATTTTTTGTTAAATATAATATTTTCTCAAAAAAATAATGTTAAATTCTATACATCACTAAAACTATGTATAAATCAACAATTAATTTATTGTAAAAAAAACAACTCTTTATCTTCTTATGATAAAGAGTTGTTTTTTTTACAAAAGTTAAGTGATTTTTTTATGTTTTATTTAGAGCCTTCTATCCAAGTTCGAGCATTTACAAAAGCTTCTAACCAAGGTGAAACTTCATCTTTTCTGTTTTCTGGATAATTAGCCCAGTTCCACTGAAAAGTAGAGCGTTCAATATGAGGCATTGTTACTAAATGTCTTCCTGATTTATCAGATAACATAGCTGTGTTAAAATCAGAACCATTAGGGTTGTTAGGATAGCCTTCATAACCGTATTTGGCAACAATATTGTAATTTTCTTCAGGTTCTGGTAAGTTAAATTTTCCTTCTCCATGAGAAATCCAAACACCTAATTCTGTTCCTGCTAAAGATGATAGCATTACCGAATTATTTTCTTGAATTTTAACAGATGTAAAAGAACTTTCGTGTTTTTTAGAATCGTTATGCACTAATTTACCGTGTACTTTATGATCTGGATTTATTAAATCTAATTCCATCCATAATTGTGCTCCATTACAAATTCCTACAGATAAAGTATCTTCACGTTTAAAGAAATTCTTTAAAGCAGTATTTGCTTTCTCGTTGTACTTAAAAGCACCGGCCCAACCTTTAGCAGAACCTAAAACATCTGAATTAGAAAAACCACCAACGGCTCCAATAAACTGAATATCTTCTAAGGTTTCACGACCTGAGATTAAATCGGTCATATGTACATCTTTTACATCAAAACCAGCTAAATACATAGCATTTGCCATTTCGCGCTCAGAATTAGATCCTTTTTCACGGATGATGGCTGCTTTTGGTTTCGCAATTTCGCTCGAAGTGACAGGTAGTTTACCTGTAAAATGAGTAGGGAAGGTGTATTGTAAAGGTTGCTTTTTGTAGTTGTCAAAACGGTTTTTCGCTAAACCATTTGCAGTTTGTCTTTTATCTAATAAATAAGAAGTCTTATACCAAACATCTCTCATTTCAGTAACATCAAAAGAGAAATTGTCTTCGTTGTTTTTAATAGTTACTTTTCCTGAGTCATTAGCTGTTCCGATTGTAAAGAACTCAATATTATTTTCTGATAAAATAGGTTCTACTGAAGTATCAGCTTGAAAAACAATTCCGCTATTTTCAGAGAATAATACTTTAATAGAATCTTCTTCATTTAAAGCAGAAATATCAAAATCGGCACCTAAATTAACATCCGCAAAACACATTTCTAATAAAGTTGTAATCAATCCACCAGAAGCAACATCGTGCCCTGCTGAAATTTTATCAGCTTTAATTAAATCTTGAATCGTATTAAACGTATTTTTTACAAAAGCTGAATTTTTTACATCCGGAGCTTCATTACCAATGGTATTTAATACTTGGTTAAAAGAACTTCCTCCTAATTTAAATTCATCTTGAGAAATATTGATATAATAAATATTTCCGCCATCAACTTTTAAAAGAGGCTCAACAACTTTAGTTATTTCACTACAGTTACCGGCAGCAGAAATAATAACAGTTCCAGGGGAAATTACTTCTCCGTCTTTATATTTCTGTTTCATTGATAAAGAATCTTTTCCTGTAGGAACATTGATTCCTAAATCAATAGAAAACTCTGAAATTGCTTTAACCGCTTTATATAAACGTGCATCTTCACCTTCATTTTTACAAGGCCACATCCAATTTGCAGATAAAGAAACCGAAGCTAAATTATTTTTTAAAGGTGCCCAAATAAGGTTGGTTAAAGATTCGGTAATAGAATTTCTACTTCCTGCTTCTGGGTGAATTAATCCCGAAATAGGCGAGTGGCCAATAGAAGTAGCAACGCCTTCTTTCCCTTTATAATCTAGGGCCATAACACCTACATTATTTAACGGAATTTGTAACGGACCAACACATTGTTGTTTGGCAACTTTACCACCAACACAACGATCTACTTTGTTGGTTAACCAATCTTTACAAGCTACAGCCTCAAGTTGTAAAACTTGTTCTAAATAGATTTGTAAATTTTTAGTTTTATATCTTGAATTCTTGTAATTTCTTACAATTGTTTTATCAGTTAAAACGGTTTTAGGAGAAGATCCAAACATATCTTCTAAAGCTAAATCCATTGGTTTTTCGCCAGTAGTTTCAGATTCAAAAGTAAAACGATCGTTTCCTGTAACTTCTCCAACAGTATATATTGGAGAACGCTCACGTTCTGCAATTTTCTGTAAAGTATCTATATGTTTTTCGGCAATTACTAATCCCATACGTTCTTGAGATTCGTTTCCGATAATTTCTTTTGCTGATAAAGTAGGATCTCCAACAGGTAATTTATCTAGATTGATTTTACCACCAGTATCTTCTACTAATTCTGATAAACAATTTAAATGTCCACCAGCACCATGATCATGAATAGAAACAATAAAATTCTCTTCACTTTCTACCATTCCTCGAACAGCATTTGCTGCACGTTTTTGCATTTCCGGATTAGAGCGCTGTACTGCGTTTAATTCGATTCCACTAGCAAATTCTCCAGTGTCTGCAGACGAAACTGCAGCGCCTCCCATACCAATTCGATAATTTTCACCACCAAGAATAACTATTTTATCGCCTTCATTTGGTGTGTCTTTTAATGCTTGCTCAGCTTTTCCATAACCAATTCCACCAGCTTGCATAATCACTTTATCAAAACCTAGTTTTCTAGGTTTAGCATCGCTAGAAGCAGCATTTTCTTCATGCTCGAAAGTTAAAACAGAACCCGTAATTAATGGTTGTCCGAATTTATTTCCAAAATCAGATGCTCCATTAGAAGCTTTTATTAAAATATCCATCGGAGTTTGGTACAACCAATCTCTAGCTTCAAATTTATTTTCCCAATATCTATTTTCTTCTAATCTAGAGTAAGAGGTCATATAAACTGCAGTACCAGCTAAAGGTAAAGAACCTTTTCCTCCTGCCAATCTATCTCTAATTTCTCCTCCAGAACCTGTTGCAGCGCCATTAAAAGGCTCAACCGTTGTAGGGAAATTATGTGTTTCTGCTTTTATTGAAATTACAGAATCAAATTCTTTTGTTTCGTAAAAATCTGGTTTGTCTGCTGTTTTTGGTGCAAATTGCTCAACTTTAGGACCTTTTACAAAAGCAACATTATCTTTATATGCCGAAACAATATCGTTAGGAAATTTTTTTGATGTTTCTTTTATTAATTTGAATAGGGAAGTAGGCATCTCTTCGCCATCGATAACGAAAGTTCCGTTAAATATTTTATGACGACAGTGTTCTGAATTTACTTGAGAGAATCCAAAAACTTCAGAATCGGTTAATTTTCTTCCTATTTTAGTAGCAACACTTTCTAAATATTCAACCTCTTCAGTGCTTAAAGCTAATCCTTCTTGTTTATTATAAGCCGCAATGTCCTCAACATTTAAAATAGGTTCTGGTTGAATATCAATCGTAAAAATATCTTGATTTAAACCGTTATATTTTTGAGAAATCATTGGGTCGAAATCAGAAAAATCTTCTAAAACCACTTCAAATTCTTCTATTCTGATGATATCAGAAATACCCATGTTTTGTGTTATTTCTACAGCATTGGTGCTCCAAGGTGTAATCATAGCGGCACGTGGACCAACAAAAAAGACGTCGAGAGACGTCGTATTTATTTTAGATTGGTTGCCAAATAACCAGGTAAGTTTTGAAATAGTTTCTGTAGATAATTCTTTTGTTGTTTGAACAGCAAATATTTTGCTGCTAACGTTTCCAAAGAAATGAATCATTGTGTTGTCGTATTTGTGTGTGTTGTTAAGCTGTAAATTTACTTATTTTGATTGAAATAAAAGCATAAAAAAAGCAGCAATTTCTTGCTGCTTTTTTTTATTAATTCCTGTTTTCAGGTATTCTATCTATTTCTATTTTACCTTTCTTTTGTGTTTTGTAGTTTTCGTAGCAGTTTAACACAGCTTCAATCATTTGAAGATCACTTGCTTTTTTTATAAAATATTCTGAATAATCACAATCTGTAAGTAATTTATTTAATTCTTGTCTATCCATTTCTAGATATTCCATCATTACTTCTCTATCAAACTTACCAGCAAGCATTTTACGTAAATCGTCTTCTTTTTTTAACTTTTTAAGCTTTTTAAGTTGCTTTGGTTTTTTTCCGAAGAGGTTATAAACCAAATCAACAGGATTTAACAATTTAGCTATCGGAGATGATATTTTTTGTGGTTTTCCTATTTCATAAGTTTGTGGCAATCCATTTATGTGAATTCTAGAAAAACGATCTTTAGGAACCTGTTTAACATCCACTTCTAAAACCCCTATAAGTTCTGTAGATTTAATTACAACCTCTTTAACTTCTTCAGGTTTCTCTCTTAATGAAATAACAACTTCATTTCCTTTTAAAAGGTCATTTGTTACTTTTAATTTTATAGAAGAAAACCCAATAAACGAAACTAAAACAGTGTCGTTTGCTTTTGATGTTAATTCGAAAATTCCTTTTTCGTTTGTAATTGTACCAGTAACGGTGTTTAAATTTAAAATATGTGCTGCACTTAATGGTTTTTGAGTATCAGCGTCAATAACCTGACCTTTTAGTTTTTGACTTTGTGAGTAACCAATACTTGATATAAGTATTAGTACTATAAGAGATAAGTATTTTTTTTGCATGTGGTAAAAATAAGAATAATTGAACTTAAACTAGTTAATAAATTGTGAAATGAACATCACAAACATCAGCTAAAAATAAAAACTATAAATATTTTTAAAATATTTATAGTTTTATGTGTGCACGTAACAAGAGTCGAACTTGCACGTTCTTACGAACACAAGCCCCTCAAGCCTGCGCGTCTACCAATTCCGCCATACGTGCGTAAACTAAAAAAGTTAAGCAGATGCTTAACTTTTTTGTGACCGGGCTGGGGCTCGAACCCAGGACCCTCTCCTTAAAAGGGAGATGCTCTACCAACTGAGCTACCAGGTCATTGCTTCCTTCCGAAAGCGGTTGCAAATATACAACTGTTCTTTAAATCTAAAAAACTTTTTTATGATATTTTTTACGGATATTTGTAACAGCTTAATTATTAGTTTATGAAAATAGTATTAGTAGGGTATATGACGAGTGGTAAATCTACAATTGGTAGATTATTGGCAGAAAAAAAGAACTTTTCTTTTATTGATTTAGACAATTATATAGAAGAAAAGGAGGAAATGTCTGTTTCAGAAATTTTTGAAACAAAAGGTGAAATCTATTTCAGAAAACAAGAGCATCTATATTTAAAAGAGATTCTAACCTTAAAAAATGATATTATTTTAGCATTAGGTGGTGGTACGCCTTGTTATGCAAGTAATATGGATGTTATAAAAGACTCTATAAATACTGTTGCGGTTTATTTAAAAGCTAGTATCACTACAATTGCAACAAGGTTAATAACTGAGAAAAGTCAAAGACCTTTAGTTGCTAGACTAAAAAACGATGAGTTAGCAGAATTTGTAGCGAAACACTTATTTGAAAGAAGTTATTTTTATAATCAATCAAATTATAAAATAACTGTAGATGATAAAAAAACAGATATAATTGTTACAGAATTAAATGCTTTATTACGTTAAATAAACAAGCGTTTTGTTTTTATTAAATTCTACCACTACATGCTCTTTAATAGAGGTAGAGAGTGAAATACCTTTAAAATCTGCTTTTACAGGATATTTTTTATGATTTCTATTTACCAACACAGCTGTTTTAAAGCGCTTTAAAGGAACCTCTAAAAAATGTTTTACAGCATATATTAATGTGGTGCCTGAGTTTAAAACATCGTCAACCAAAACCAAAGACTTGTTTTTATACTCATCTTTAGTTAAAGAAGTTGTTATTGCCTTAATAGGATTTTTCTTATCAATAAAAACCTTACACAACTGAATTTTTAAAGGTGAAATTTCTGATAAAATTGTATATATTTTTTCAGCAAATAAATAGCCGTTATCAACGATTCCAGCAATTATAATTTCTTTTTCGTTACTATTGCTTTCATAAATTTGAAAAGCAATACGACGAATTTTTTGTTCAACTTCTAAATTATCTAGTATAATATTATCAGATACTGTCATGCTATTTATTTTAAAGGTTAAATATATTACAAATTAATATCATTTTCTTCAGAATCTGTACTATAATCATCTATATCTCTACGATCTTTTTTAGTAGGTCTTCCAGCTCCTTTTTTACGATAATAATCTTTAGAATATTTTAACAAGGCTGTTTTTTCAAATTCTTCCTTTGGAGTTAAATCTTTTCTATATAAATCAACCAATTTTGCACCAACTCGACTTGTCGGTATATCTAAAACCTTTATTTTGTAATTAATTTGATTTTTACGAATGGTTATTTCTTCATTTCCGAATATCTCTTTAGACGGTTTTAAGTTGGTTCCATTAATTTTAATATGTCCTTTTTTACAAGTATCTGTAGCGATACTACGTGTTTTAAAAAAGCGAATACACCATAAATATTTATCTATTCTCATATAAAAAGTTAAATTTTATCTTTTTGTTTTTTACAAAGGTATAAAAATGGTAAATTGCAGGTTAAAATTTCAGAATTAAATGATAAAATTTAAGCACTTATTTTACACTGTAGCTGTTGCCGCAGTTTTATATTCTTGTGGAAGCGATAATAACAACTCTTTTGTTGATAATTTTGACCACGAAGCACAAGCTATTATTGACAATGATTCATTGGTTAAGTTTTTAAAAAACAATTATTATGATAGTGATTTAGATATAGTTAAGGTTATAGATGACAACCAAGTTTCTTTATTTGACGATACTAAACTAGAAACTAAAGAGGTTACAGAAAGCGATGTTGATTATACACTTTATTATTATATAAAAAATGTAGGAGAACCAAATATTGATAAAGGTTTCCCTTCAGTAATGGATTCTGTGTACGCAAAGTATAGCGGTCAAAGAATTTTAAATGCAAATAGTATAAGCTCTAATTTCGATGCAAATACTACATGGTTATCTTTAAGTCAGGTAATAAGAGGTTGGACATATAGTTTTGTTCATTTTAAAGGTGGTAATAATATCACTCAAGATGGAGAGCAGATAAACTTTGATAAAGGAGGTAGAGGTATATTATTTATACCTTCAGGTTTAGGATATAGAAATGTAACAAGACCTAGTATTTCAGCTAACTCAAATTTAATGTTTACTATTGAATTGTGGGATTTTGTAGAAGGTACAGATGATGATCAAGACAATGTTTCTTCTATAAATGAAGATATTGATGGTGATGGAGACCCTAGAAATGATGATACGGATGGTAACGGAAGACCAAACTACTTAGATGAAGATGATGATGGAGATGGTAAATTAACAAAAGATGAAGATGCTAACGGTGATGGAGATCCTAGAAATGATTTTAGTGACCCAAATAAACCAACTGTTCCAGATTATTTAAATAGAGATATTAGATAATAATTTTAATTATATAGTATAAAAAAACCGAAGCTTTTAAGCTTCGGTTTTTTTATACTTATTCTACATTTTAAAATCTGTAAGAAAGACCTACAATTATTTGATTTACACGAGTATCAAAATTTACATCTCCAACACTAGAATCAACAAAATTAGCTTCAGTATCAGATAGAGATCTTTCCCAACGAACGTCTAAACCTAATTTACCTAATTCAATACCAGCACCAAACTGAACACCAACAGAAAAACCATCAGAATCTACCTGCTTTAAATCAGCAATATCAAAATCAGAATCTAAAATATATTGAAAAGAAGGTCCTGCAAATACATGTGCTACTTTTAAAAACTTCATTCCAACTAAAACAGGTATGTCTATTTTTTGAAATTCATAGGTAGTAGTTCTATTCTGAATACTTCCTGTATTTTGTTTATAAATTACCTTGTTGCTTAATTGGGTATATACAATTTCTGGTCTTAAATATAAACCTGTTAGCGGTAGATTAAAACGCAACCATGCACCTGCATGAAAACCTGTTTTACTCTCTGCACCTTCAAAAACATCATCTTTTACGTCAGAGAAAGAATCTGAATTGTAATTAATACCTCCTTTGACACCTCCTTGTATTTGAGCTTGAGTTAATTGTGTTCCTATTAAAAGGAATACTACTAGAATTACTTTTTTCATATTTATTGATTTTTAGTATAGTATATAAAACTTATTAATTTTAAAATTATTGAGTTTAGCAAAAGAAAAAAGCATCATTTTTATAAATGATGCTTTGGTGTTATTGAATAATAAAAATTATTTTCTAGAAATAACCTTTTTTACAGCTTTAATTATGGCTTTATCATTTAAACCATACTTCTCCATTAATTGATCTGGAGTTGCAGATTCACCAAAACTATCGTTTACAGCTACAAATTCTTGTGGAGTAGGAGTATTGGTAGCTAAACAACGTGCTACACTTTCACCTAAACCTCCATATTTATTATGCTCTTCTGCGGTTACAATACAACCTGTTTTTGCGATAGATTTTAATATAATATCTTCATCTAAAGGTTTAATTGTATGAATATTTATTACTTCCGCAGAAATACCTTTTTCTTCTAATTGCTCAGCTGCTTGTAAAGCTTCCCAAACTAAATGACCTGTAGCAACGATTGTTACATCATTTCCTTCAGTTAATTTTATACCTTTTCCTATTTCAAAAGGCTCATCAGTCATAAAAACGGGTACTTTTGGTCTTCCAAAACGTAAATACACAGGCCCTTCATAATCAGCAATAGCAAGTGTTGCAGCTTTAGTTTGACTATAATCACAAGTGTTTATAACAGTCATACCTGGCAGCATTTTCATCAAACCAATATCTTCTAATATTTGATGTGTTGCACCGTCTTCACCTAATGTTAATCCTGCATGTGATGCACAAATTTTTACATTTTTATCTGAATAAGCTACAGATTGACGAATTTGATCGTAAACACGACCTGTAGAGAAGTTTGCAAAAGTTCCTGTAAACGGAATTTTACCTCCTATAGTTAAGCCTGCAGCAATACCAATCATATTAGCTTCAGCAATTCCTATTTGAAAGAAACGTTCTGGGTGATTATCTTTAAAGTCTCCCATTTTTAAAGACCCTGTTAAATCTGCACATAGTGCAACTACATTAGGGTTTGTTTTTCCTAATTCAGTTAAACCATCACCAAATCCAGATCGGGTATCCTTTTTCTCGGTATATGTATATTTTTTCATTAGTATATATTGTGTGTTGTATGTGTCAAAAATAATCTTTTAAAAAAAAATAATCTTACAAATTTGATAATTCTTTATAAAGTTTATGAACAGGAAACCCCATAACATTAAAATAACTTCCTTCGATTTTAGTAATTGCTATTTTACCAATCCATTCTTGAATTCCGTATGCTCCTGCCTTGTCAAAAGGTTTATAAGTATTAATATAGTAAGCTATTTCATCATCCGTCAGGTGCTTAAAGGTAACAGTTGTAGTATCGTTTATTACTTTTTTAAACTTTTTATTGGTAATGCATATAGAAGTAATAACTTTATGTGTGTTGTTAGATAATTCTTTTAGCATTTTAAAAGCATCTGCGTAATCTTTAGGTTTGCCAAGTGCTTTGTCGTTAGACCACACAATAGTATCAGAAGTTATTAAAAGATCTTTTTCAGATAACTCACTTTTAAAAGGTGTCGATTTTAAGTCAGAAAGAAAATCTGTAATCTCATGTTCTTTTAAATGAGAAGGATAAACCTCTTCAACTTCCTTTATTTTTATTGTAAAAGGAACATCTAAGTCTTTTATTAACTCTTGTCTTCTGGGTGAATTTGAAGCCAAAATTATATTGTAATTTGATATTTTTTTAGATAACATATTTAAAATAATAAGCAATTGAAACTATACCTAACAAACCAAAAAAGTGCAAATACCTCATTTTTTTTAATAAAAGCTTATAGTCTTTATTTGTTGATGATTTTATTAAAGAATAGATTAAGTATACTCTAGGAAGCCAATTAAATAAAATCACAGCAAAGAATAAGAATTTTATTTTTATAAAATATAAAGCTAAATAAGTTATTAAAAGAGCAGAAGTAAACATCATGGCTAATGCAATCCGTTTAGCTCTTTTTCTGCCTAAAAGAATCGGTAATGTTTTAAGTTTTTTTATGTTATCCTTATTTATATTTTTTATGCCTTTTATAATTTCTTCTGTTAAAGTATTTAAAAAAGATAGTAGTATATAAACAACAATTATCAGTTGAAGTTTAAAAAATAAATTCCATTGTGTGTTATTAAGATTAACAGGTTCATCTAACCACAAAACAAAAATAACAGTTATGGGGATGGCAAAAGATTTTACTAAATAACGAGTAAAAGAGTTTTCTTTTGAGTATTTAGAATACGTAAATACCAACAATGAAATTATAAAAAAAACAATAGAAAAATATAAATTATCGATTTTAAATGAAAAATAAACACCTAATATTATAGCTGTAAAAACAAACAAAAATGAGGTTAATTCTATTTTTTTAAAATCTTTTCTTTTAGTTTTGTTATGGTAATAAAAAGATAATAAATAGGTTGAGGCATATAAAAGTGTACATGAAACTGTAAAGAGAAGTAGATCAAAAAATGACAAAATAGTTTCAAAACCGAAACCAAATAAAAAACAAAATTTAGCTAAAAAAATAATAAAAGAAAAGTATAATAATCTTTTCCATTGTATAATATTTAATATGGTGTTAAGAATAGTCATTAATTAAAATCTTTTTTAATTCTAGCTAAATCTCTTTTACTATCTCTATCTTTCATTGTTTGGCGCTTGTCATGCGTCTTTTTACCTCTAGCCAAAGCAATATCTAATTTAGCCCAACCTTTATCATTTATAAAAAGTTTTAAAGGCACAATCGTGTTTCCTTTAGCTTCAACTTCTCTTTCTAACTTTTTTAACTCGTTTTTGTTTAATAACAAACGACGTTCACTCGTTGTTTTGTGATTGAAATGATTACCAAAAGAATATTCTTCAATATACATGTTGATAATAAAAAGTTCTCCTTGCTCATTAAATTCACAAAAACTTTCAGTTATTCGAGCTTTACTATGTCGTATCGATTTTATCTCTGTACCTGTAAGTTGAATTCCGGCAGTATATTTATCTATGATCTCGTATTCAAAACGAGCTTTTTTATTTTGTATGTTTATCTTTTTCTGCATCAGCTGTTATTCATGTATTTTAATAACAAATATAAAGTATTAGTTTTGTTTTTTACAGACTAATCAACTGTTATCTTCTTGATAGATGTAGTTTTGTTTCTGAATGATTTTTTTAATGAAATTATAAATAAACTAGCATTATCATTGTCGTCCATCGATTCGTAAACTTCTGATTTTATAATCTTATTTGCAAACTGCGGAGTAGTATTACTATGACCAACAATTAAAACTGTTTTTCCTGTCGTTTCTTTTTCAAAATCTTTAGAAAACATATTGCTAGGATCGTAATTTATAATATCTAGTTTCTTGCTATCTGCTGTAGGTTTTGCAGTTTGTATGGTTCTGTTGTAATTTGTAGAATAGACTGCATTTAAATTGATATCTTTAAAGTATTCGCTCCATTTTTTAGCACGTTCTTTTCCTTTTTTATTTAAATTAGGATTCTTATTCGACTTATCTGTTCTGTCTTTTTCTGCGTGACGAATTAAGTAATAAGTTGTATTGGTTTCTTCTAGTGCGCAAGATGATAATAAACCAAGAGTAGCAGTAAAAATTAAAAGATATTTTTTCATGATAAGTTATTTATGATGCGAATATAATTAAAAATAAAAAGCGGTGTTTTTTCAAACACCGCTTTCAATCAACTATAATAAACAAACTTCTAATTTTCTATTAAATCAGATTGATTTCTAAAAACTAGTTTATTATCAAAAGCATCTAATAAAATAATGCTATCTGTAGTTACATTTCCTGCTAAAATCTCTTTAGATAATTGATTTAACACTTCTTTTTGAATTACACGTTTTACAGGTCTTGCTCCGAATTCGGGCTGATATCCTTTAACAGCTAAATAAGCAATAGCTTCGTTTGTTGCATCAAAAGTGATGTTTTGTAACGCTATCATTTTTTTAACATTGTTTAATTGTATTTCTACAATTTGTATAATATCTTCTTTTGATAACGGTGTAAACAAGGTTATATCATCAATTCTATTAATAAATTCAGGACGCACAGTTTGTTTTAGTAAACCTAAAACTTCTGTTTTTGCTAAATCCATTGTGGTGTGAATATCACCTTTAAAATTCTCAAATTTTTCTTGAATAATTTCACTTCCCATATTAGACGTCATGATAATAATGGTGTTTTTAAAATCAGCAACTCGTCCTTTATTATCTGTTAATCTACCTTCATCTAAAACTTGTAACAAAATATTAAACGTATCAGGGTGTGCTTTTTCAATTTCATCTAACAGTACAACAGAATACGGTTTTCTACGAACAGCTTCAGTTAACTGACCACCTTCGTCATAACCAACATAACCAGGAGGAGCACCAACTAAACGGCTTACAGAATGACGCTCTTGATATTCGCTCATATCTATCCTTGTCATAGCGTTTTCATCATCAAATAAATATGTTGCTAATGCTTTTGCAAGTTCAGTTTTACCAACTCCGGTAGTTCCTAAAAACAAGAAACTTCCTAAAGGTTTATTCGGGTTCTGCAATCCTGTTCTAGAGCGACGAACGGCATCTGCAACAGCTTCAATAGCTTCTTCTTGTCCAACAACTCGTTTGTGTAGCTCATCTTCTAATTTTAATAATTTTTCACGCTCAGATTGTAACATTTTAGTAACCGGAACACCTGTCCACTTTGCTACAACCTCTGCAATATCAGCATAAGTAACTTCTTCTTTAATTAAAGCATTTTCACTTTGGTTTTCTAATATTTCTTGCTGTGTTTCAAGCAACACTTGTGCTTCTTTAATTTTACCATAACGTAATTCTGCAACCTTACCATAATCTCCATTGCGCTCTGCTTTATCAGCCTCTAATTTGTAATTTTCAATATCAGTTTTTAATTGCTGAACAGCATCTACAACAGCTTTTTCTGATTGCCATTTAGCATTAATTTCGTTGCGTTCTTCTTTAAAATTAGCTATATCTGCATTTAAAGATTTTAATTTAACTTCATCATTTTCACGTTTAATAGCTTCTATTTCAATTTCTAACTGCATTATTTTACGATCTAAAACATCTAAATTTTCTGGTTTAGAGTTTATTTCCATTCGTAATTTCGCAGCCGCTTCATCCATCAAGTCAATAGCTTTGTCTGGTAAGAATCGATTAGTGATATAACGTTGCGATAATTCTACAGCACCAATAATAGCATCATCTTTAATACGTACTTTATGGTGTGTTTCGTATTTGTCTTTAATTCCTCGCAAAATAGAAATAGCGCTTTCTGTATCTGGTTCATCAACCATAACTTTTTGAAAACGACGTTCTAATGCTTTGTCTTTTTCAAAATACTTTTGATATTCATCTAGGGTAGTGGCACCAATTGCACGTAATTCACCACGAGCCAAAGCAGGTTTTAAAATGTTGGCAGCATCCATAGCGCCTTGTCCACCACCAGCACCAACTAAGGTGTGAATTTCATCTATAAAAAGAACAATATCTCCTTCGGATGTTGTTACTTCCTTTACAACAGATTTTAAGCGCTCTTCAAACTCTCCTTTAAACTTTGCTCCGGCAATTAAAGCCCCCATATCTAAAGAGTAAATAATTTTATTCTTTAAATTTTCAGGAACATCACCACGAATAATTCGATGTGCTAAACCTTCGGCAATTGCTGTTTTACCAGTTCCCGGTTCACCTACTAAAATGGGGTTATTTTTTGTTCTACGTGATAATATCTGTAATAAACGGCGAATTTCTTCGTCACGACCAATTACAGGATCTAATTTACCGTCTTGTGCTAATTTATTTAAATTGTTAGCATATTTATTTAAAGAATTATAAGTTTCTTCTGCACTTTGAGAAGTAACTCTTTCTCCGTTTCTTAATTCATCAATAGCTGCTTTTAAACTTTTTTCGGTAACTCCCTGATCTTTTAAAACTTGAGAAATTTGACTTTTAGATTTAAAAATAGCTAAAATTAAATGTTCTATAGAAACATACTCATCTTCCATTTTTTGTGCAATGATAGCTGCTTCATTTAGTGTTTTATTTGCTTCACGAGAAAGCATTAAATCACCTCCCGAAACTTTAGAAAAACTCTCTAACTGTTTCTCTAAAATTTGTAACACAACATTAATATTAATATTGAGTTTCTTTAGTATAAATGGTAACACGTTTTCATCAACCGTAAATAAGGCTTTAAAAATATGCTCATTTTCTATTTGCTGATTACCATTACTTTGCGCTAATTGTTGTGCTTGTTGTATGGTTTCTTGTGATTTTATTGTATAATTGTTTATATTCATATCATTTATTTTTTCATTTGTAAATCAAAAGTAATACCATTTGATTTCGGTGAGAAAAGAAAGACAAAAAGTCACTTAAGTTCTTTTTTTTACTGACTTTTTGGCAACTTGAAAGTTTTAATATAAGATATCGACTACGTTAAAAAAATAATTATGGGAATATTAAATTCAATTTTTGGAAATAAAGAAGAAAAAGAACAAAAGCAAGAATCTTTTATAAAATGGATTCCTTTAACATCAATAGAACAACTTAAAGAAATTAAGGCTCAATCTAAAAAAGAAGCCGTTGCTATTTTTAAACATTCAACAAGATGTGGTATAAGTAGTATGGTAATTAAAAGGTTTGTAAGTAGTTTTGATGAGAGTTTAAAAGATTTTAAAATCTATTATTTAGATTTGTTATCGTACCGAGAAATATCTAGCGAAATAGGGTATGAGTTTCAAGTTTTACACGAATCTCCTCAGTTGTTAGTTGTTAAAAACGAAGAGGTAGTTGCACATGCTTCTCACTACGAAATTGCCCAAATCGATTTAAGAAAGTTCTAAAATAGTTCCTGTTTTTAACAAAACTTCTTTAAATACGTCGTATTTTTGCTTTTTACAAAAAAGCACAAAATTGAGCAACGATATTACAACTACACAAGAAACCAAAGGAAAAAATTTATACGATTATCAAAAAGAAGCATTGTTTAAAATTTTTAAAAGTTTTGAAAATGCCCCTGAAAATTATCACCTATTATATCAATTACCAACAGGAGGAGGTAAGACTGTAATTTTTTCAGAAATTACCCGTCAGTTTATAAAGCATTACAATAAAAAGGTGTTAATAATGACACACCGTATTGAATTATGCAAGCAAACTGCAAAAATGCTTGGAGAGTTTGGTGTTGGTAATAAAATTATTGATAGTAAGGCTGATTTAGATGATCAAGATAAGTACGACTGCTTTGTTGCAATGGTTGAAACATTAAACAATCGTTTAAATGACGATATGTTAGATATTTCGGATGTTGGTTTGGTTATTATTGATGAAGCGCATTATAACTCATTCACCAAGTTATTTAAGTTTTTCGATAAGTCATTCGTATTGGGTGTTACAGCAACGCCTTTAAGTTCGAATATTAAGCTACCAATGAAAGACAATTATGATGATTTAATTGCTGGTGAAAGTATTGGTACTTTAATACAAAACGAATATTTAGCAAGAGCGAATGTATTTTCTTACAATGTAGGTTTAACATCTTTAGAAATAGGAGCAAACGGAGATTATACCGTAAAATCTTCTGAAGATTTATATACTAATACAGACATGTTATCGAAGCTTTTACAAGCTTACGAAGAACGTGCAAAAGGTACTAAAACGTTAATCTTTAATAACGGAATTAACACATCGCTTCACGTATATGATACGTTTAAAAAAGCAGGATATCCTATTGCACATTTAGATAACACGAACACAAAAAAGGAGCGTGATTTTATATTAAAATGGTTTCATAAAACTCCAAATGCAATAATCACGTCTGTAAGTATTTTAACTACAGGTTTTGATGAGCCTACTGTAAAATCTATTATTTTAAACAGAGCTACTAAATCATTAACACTTTATTACCAGATGATTGGTAGAGGATCTCGTATCTTAAAAGGTAAAAATGATTTTAATGTTATTGATTTAGGTAACAATTTTCATCGTTTTGGACCTTGGGGAGCAGATTTAGATTGGCATAAAATGTTTAGGGCTCCAAATTTTTATCTAGATAATTTATTGTCTGATGAAGATATAGAAAGTGAGTTTAGATATGAATTACCTGCTGATGTTAGGGAAGAGTTTTCTAAATCAGAAGATATATATTTTGATGTGAAAAAAGTATATATCGATACTATTCAAGCAGGTCAATCATCTAAGAAAGTATTAGAAAAATCGATTGAACACCATGGTAAAATTTGTGTAGAAAATAGTGAAGATGTTTTTGATGCTTTAATTTTAGCAAAAAAACTAGGTGGAGAGATAGATGATAGAATTCACAGATACTCTAAATGTATATGTAAAAGCACTCACAATTTTATTGACTGGTTACAAGATGATTATAGAAAGAAATTAAACTCTCATTTACGTTCTAATTTCGATGAAATATATGAAGATATTTTTGGGCATCCACCACCGGAAGAAGAATAAAAAACAGATATAAAAAAAGCCATTTCAAACGAAATGGCTTTTTTATACTTAATATTTATGTCTTATTTATTATTCGATTGCAGGTAAAATTTTACCAGTACATTCACCAAAACCGATACGAACATCATCATTTTGAGAATAACCTCTCATAATAACTGTATCATGATCGTTTATGAATTTACGTTCAGAACCATCATTCATTTTTATTGGGTTTTGACCTCTCCAAGTTAATTCTAACATAGAACCAAAACTGTCTTTTGTCGGTCCAGAAATTGTACCTGAACCCATCATATCACCAGCATTTACCGGACATCCGTTTACGGTATGGTGTGCTAATTGCTGCGCCATTGTCCAGTACATATATTTAAAGTTTGAATTACAAACTACTGTTTCTTCTTTACCTTCTGGCTTAATAGCCATTTGTAAATTAATATCTAAACTATCTTTACCTTCTTTCTTTAAATACGGTAAAGGTTCGTGTACTTGTTTCGGGTTATCAACTCTAAAAGGCTCTAAAGCATCTAAAGTAACAATCCAAGGAGAAATCGTTGACGCAAAACTCTTACCTAAGAATGGCCCTAAAGGCACATATTCCCAAGCCTGAATATCACGAGCAGACCAGTCATTAAATAAAACCAATCCAAAAATATATTCATCAGCATCTTCAATAGGAATTCTATCTCCTAAATCGTTGGCTACCGTTGTAATAAACGCCATTTCTAATTCAAAATCTAATAATTTTGAAGGTCCAAAATTTGGAGTATCGCTTCCTTCACTAGGACGTTGTTGTCCGATAGGACGACGTACAGGTGTTCCAGAAGGAATAATAGAAGAACTTCTACCGTGGTAACCAATAGGTATATGAAGCCAGTTAGGTAATAATGCATTTTCAGGATCACGGAATAAAGAACCAACATTGGTAGCATGTTCTTTACTTGCATAAAAATCGGTATAATCACCAACAGCCACAGGAAGTTGCATTTCAACTTCTTCCATTCTAAAAATTATCTTGTCTTTATGATCTGCCTTGTCACGTAATTTGCCGTTAGTAACATCAAAAATATCAGCAATTCTATTACGAACTAAACGCCATGTTTTACGTCCGTCAGCAATAAAGTCATTTAATGTGTCTTGTAAAAAAATATCATCTGTTAAAGGAATCCCTTCAAAATATCCCAATTGATGTAAAGCTCCTAAATCAATAGCAAAATCACCAATTCTTGTACCAATTGTTATAATATCATCTTTCGTAATAAATACTCCGAAAGGAATATTTTGAATAGGAAAATCAGAGTTTTTTTCAACATTTAACCAAGATTTTCTATTAGGATTATTTGCAGTTATTTTCATCGAAGTAGTTGTGTTTAATTTTAGAATCAAACCTACATATTTTTTTCAATTAAAACCAATATCAGCATAAGAATTTATAAATTTTATAGAAATAATTAAGAAGTTAATTTCTGTTTAAAATAAGATAAGAATTGCATAAAAATTAATTAATAAAATTAGTACTTTTGGTTACTTATTTAACAACACACAAGATGCAAAAAGATCATCAAATATTCGATTTAATTCAAGAAGAGAAAGAACGTCAGCTAAATGGTTTAGAGTTGATTGCTTCTGAAAACTTTGTGAGCGAACAAGTAATGCAAGCGCAAGGTTCTATTTTAACTAATAAATATGCCGAAGGATATCCTGGTAAACGTTATTACGGTGGATGTGAAGTGGTAGATATTGTAGAGCAAATTGCAATTGATAGAGCTAAAGAATTATTTGGCGCTGAATATGTAAATGTGCAACCACATTCTGGTTCACAAGCAAATACAGCTGTTTTTGCTACTTGTTTAAATCCTGGAGATACTATTTTAGGTTTCGATTTATCGCATGGAGGACATTTAACTCACGGTTCTCCTGTAAATTTTTCAGGTAAATTATACAATCCTGTTTTTTATGGTGTAGATAAAGCTACAGGAAAAATTGATTATAATCATTTAGAGCAGCAAGCAAAAGAACATAAACCAAAATTAATCATTGCAGGAGCTTCGGCATATTCTCGTGATATGGATTTTGAAAAATTTAGGGAAATTGCTGATAGTGTTGGTGCTATTTTAATGGCAGACATCTCTCATCCGGCAGGTTTAATAGCAAAAGGAATTTTATCTGATCCTTTACCACATTGTCATATTGTTACAACAACAACGCACAAAACGTTACGTGGGCCGCGTGGTGGAATGATTATGATTGGTAAAGATTTTGAAAATCCGTTTGGATTAAAATTAAAATCAGGAAAATTAAAGAAAATGTCTACATTGATAAACTCTGCGGTTTTCCCAGGAAATCAAGGTGGACCATTAGAGCATGTTATCGCAGCAAAAGCAATTGCTTTTGGTGAAGCATTAACTGACGAGTTTTTAGAATATCAATTACAAGTAAAAGAAAATGCTAGTGCAATGGCGAAAGCTTTTGTTGCTAAAGGATACGACATTATTTCTGGAGGAACAGACAACCATTGTATGTTAATTGATTTACGTAATAAGAACCTTACAGGTAAAGAGGGTGAAGATACATTAGGTAAAGCAGATATTACAGTAAATAAAAACATGGTTCCTTTCGATACTCAGAGTCCGTTTGTAACTTCTGGTATTCGTGTTGGTACAGCAGCTATAACTACGCGTGGTTTGGTTGAAGAAGACATGCAAACTGTTGTAGATTTAATAGACGAGGCGTTAACAAATGTAGGAAACGAAGACGTTTTAAAGCAAGTAGGAGAGAAGGTATACGATTTAATGCACGATAAAAGGTTATTCGTAATGTAATATTAATAATATAATTAAACGTAAAAAAGCATCAAGTAATTACTTGATGCTTTTTTGTTTGAATGAAATATAAGAGGTATTACCAACTTTTTATTTCTTTTTCAATAGTTTCACGACTTTCGCCATATTTTTCTTGAATCTGACCAATTACTTTATCTAAAGAACCTTCAGCTTGGGTTGATTTATCGTTTGTTACTTCACCTACTTTTTCTTTAAACTCTCCTTTTATTTGTTTCCACTTTCCTTCGTTTGTATCTGAATTCATAATAGTTATTTTTAGGTACTAAAACAGTACTGATTATTAATACTTCAAATTTAAAATGATAAAAGAATATGTGTTAACGGTAATAATATAAGTTTTAACCCATTTAAAATAAAATAGTAATTTTTAAAAAAATAATTATTCTTTTTCCTGGGCTCTTTCAATAATATTTTCTGGTAATGCTTTTTTAGCTTTTGCGCCCATTTTTTTCAATTTTTCAACACTAGTTATAAGATTACCACGGCCATCTACCAACTTGTTCATTGCAGCGTTGTAATCATCTTTAGAGGCATCTATTTTTTTTCCTATTCCGATTAAATCCTGTAATAATCCATCAAATTTATCATATAAAGCGCCTGCTTGTCTGGCTATTTCTAATGCATTTCGCTGTTGTTTTTCGTTGTTCCACATGGTATCAATTGTACGTAAAGTAGCTAATAACGTAGTTGGCGTAACTATAACAATATTTTTTTCAAATGCTTTATTATACAATGAATTGTCCTGATTTAAGGCAATAGCAAATGCCGGTTCGACAGGTATAAAAAGTAATACAAAATCTGGAGATTCAATTTTATAAATATCTTCATATTTTTTTTCGGATAACTGTGTTACATGTCTTTTTAAAGAATTAATATGTGCTGTTAAAAAACGTTCTTTCTCTAAATCATCATCTGTATTTACATATTGTTCGTAAGCAGTTAGTGAAACTTTAGAGTCGACAATCATTTTTTTGTTATCAGGTAAATGAATCACAACATCGGGTAAAACACGTTTGCCTTCATCATTTGTAAAAGACTGTTGTACAAAATATTCTCTGTCTTTTTCTAAACCAGATTTTTCTAAAACACGCTCTAAAACTAATTCTCCCCAGTTTCCTTGAATTTTATTATCCCCTTTTAAAGCTTTTGTTAAATTGATAGTTTCTTTACTCATTTGTAAATTCAACTCTTTTAAACCAACAATTTGCTGACGTAAAGCTGAGTGATAATCAATACTTTCTTTATGTGTTTTATCTACTTTGTCTTCAAAAGTTTTTATTTTTTCTTGAAGCGGATGTAAGATGTTTTTAATATTTTCTTTATTCTGCTCAGTAAATTTACTTGACTTCTCATCTAAAATTTTATTAGCTAAGTTTTCAAACTCTTTGGTAAATTTATCTTGTAGTTTTTCTACTTCAATTTTGTTTTCGTTAAGCTTTATTTGAAGGTTTTTTAATTCTTCATTTTTTCTAGCTAATTCAATATTTAAGAATTCTTTTTCTCTACGGATTTCTACAGTTTCTTTTTCTTTATCAGTAAAACGACCTTGGATCTCAGTTTTTTGAATTTCTAAATTAGAAGAATTTATTTGTTGAGTTGTTATTTTTTTTTCTAAATCTGCTAACTGTTGTTTAACTTTTAATTTTGATAAAAGATAACCGATAACAAAACCAAAAATTAAGGTACACAAGGCAGTAATGCCAATTAAAAGAGAAGTATCCATTAGAATTTCGTAAGTTTATATGCTAACAAATATAACGTAAGATTGGTTAATTTTGTTTGAATTTCATACAGAAAAGCGTAATTTTGAACTTTATAATTAATAGATGATATCTAAATTTATATTTACAAAAATTTTAGGATGGAAGTTTAACGGAGAGTTTCCGAAAGAACTTAAAAAATACGTACTAATAGGAGCACCACATACTAGTTGGGAAGACTTTTATGTAGGTTTATTCTCTAGAAACATCACAAAAACCAAACTTAATTTTGTAGGCAAAAAATCATTATTCAAACCTCCTTTTGGCTTTTTCTTTAGAGCTTTAGGTGGAGCACCGATAGACAGAACTAAAAGCTCAAACGTTGTAGATGCAATTATTGACGTTTTTAACTCAAAAGAAGAATTCAGACTCGCAATTTCTCCTGAAGGTACAAGGCAATATGTAGATAAATGGAAAACAGGATTTTATTACATCGCTAAAGGTGCTAATGTACCAATTGTAATGCTTGGTTTCGATTTTGAAAACAAACAAGTAAAGTTATCAAAACCGTTTTATGTAACGGATGATATAAAATCTGATTTTGCTCATTTTTATGCCTTTTATAAAGACATTAAAGGTGCAAAACCAGAACTTTTTAATAACAAAAACCTGCTTTAAAAGCAGGTTTTTATTTTTAGAAATAAGACTATTTATAAGTAGTTACCTGAAAAAAAGGAATAAGAATATTAATTGATAGTATTTCTTATAAGTGTGATTATCTTTGCATAAAAAATATTTTATGCCAAAACAGTTTTCAGATTTAGGAATTAATGCAGAATTACAACAAAGTTTAGCCCAATTACAAATTTCTGTACCAACAGATGTACAGGAAAAGGCGATTCCTGTAATACTAAATCAAAAAGAAGATGTAGTTGTATTGGCAAAAACCGGAACAGGTAAAACAGCTTCTTTTGGTTTACCTTTATTACAATTAATAGATGTAACTTCACCTAAAGTACAAGCAATTGTGCTTGCTCCTACGAGAGAATTAGGACAACAGATATATAATAATCTTACGTCATTTTCTGCTAATAGTCCAAAAATATCAATCGCAGCAGTTTGTGGAGGAATACCTATCAAACCACAAATAGAACGTTTACAATCTGATACACATATTGTTGTAGCAACACCTGGTCGTTTGGCTGATTTAATAAAAAGAAATGCGATAGATGTTAAGCACATTACGCATTTTATTTTAGATGAAGCAGATGAAATGGTAAGTGCTTTAAAAGAAGGATTGGATAGTATTATTAAGGAAATTCCGAAATCGAGAAGAACATTATTGTTTACCGCAACAATGCCTGGTACAATAAAACAATTGGTGCAAAATTATATGTCAAAACATGTAATTAAAGTTGAAGCAGACATGACAACAGTTGGTCACCAAGGTATCGATCATCAATATGTTGTAGTAGAACCTATAGAAAAATTGGAAGTACTACTTCACTTTTTAAATTCAAAAATTGGTCAGCGAGGTATTATTTTCTGTAAAACTAAAGCAGCAGTTAATAAATTAGCTAAGAATTTAGCTATAAATAAATTTTCTTCAGGAGCCATTCACGGTAGTTTAACCCAAGGAATTCGTGATCGAATTATGGGGCAATTTAGAGAAGGACATATAGATATATTAGTTGCTACCGATTTAGCAGCTCGTGGTATTGATGTAAAAGAAGTTTCGTATGTAGTAAATTACCATCTACCAGACACTTATGATGCCTATGTACATAGAAGTGGTAGAACAGCTAGGGCAGGAGCAACCGGACTTTCTTTAACTATATTACAACAAGAAGAAGTAAAAGATATTGCTGATTTTGAAAAGGAACTAGGCATTAGTTTTAAACCATTTAAAAAGGCGGATGCTAAAAGTATTGAAGAAAATAATGGTTTAATATGGGCTAATAAAATATTTAAAACCAAGCCTAACCGTAACGTTTCAGAAGATTTTAAAGCCAAAATAAAAACTATCTTTCATCATTTAACTAAAGAAGAGTTAGTTGATAAAATATTAGCTAATTATTTATCACAATCTAATACTACAAAAGTAGAAAAAGATAAAAAAAGAAAGTGATTTTAGAAAAGTAATTACTGCTTTAAAATACAATATTTATTTTTTAAAAAAATAAATCAAATAATATCTATTTTATCAAAAATATGGTACCATCTTTGCAAACAGATAAGTATTATAAATTTAATTACATTACAATGAGTAAAGGAATAGTAAAATTTTTCAATGACACTAAAGGATTTGGTTTCATCACTGAAGAAGGAGTAACAAAAGATCATTTCGTACACGTTTCAGGTTTAATCGATGAAATTCGCGAAGGAGACGAAGTAGAATTTGATTTAGAAGAAGGAAACAAAGGACCAAATGCGGTTAACGTAAAAGTTATCTAAAAAATATACTTTAAGTTTTAAAAGTCCATCATTCTTTGATGGACTTTTTCTTTTCTTATAAAGTAATTTGATATATTAAAATTTCTCTTAAATTAAGGTATAAAAGAAAATTTAATTAAAAAAATCAAAAAAATCAAAAAAAATACGTAATTTAGGGTTATATTGGGGCGATTATGATAACACCCTAAAAAGTACTTATCAATACTCCAAATCACAAATAGTAATAAAATTATATATTAATTAATCTTATGGCAAAATCTCAGCAATCATTTAATAAGAATGAAAAAGAGAAAAAGCGTTTAAAAAAACGTGAAGATAAAAGAAAAAAATGGAAGCTCGTAAAGCTGACATAAGGGAAAATGGACCAACTGGAATTGAATTTGCATATACAGATGCTTATGGGAATTTAAGCGCTACGCCTCCTGATCCTGATCAGGTAATAGAAGAAATCAGTTTAGAGGACATTCAAGTAAGTGTTCCTAAAACTTTAGAAGGCGATAGAGAAGCTTTTGATCCCGTTAGAAAAGGAACAGTTTCTTTTTTCGATTCATCTAAAGGGTTTGGATTTATTATCGATTCTGCAGATCAAGAAAAATATTTTACACACGTAAGTGGTATTATTGATGAAATTTCTGAAAACGATAAAGTAAGCTTCGAACTTGAAAAAGGTATGAAAGGTATGAATGCAGTCAAAGTAACATTGGTTAAATAATCAATACTTAGTTTTATACCATACTTTAATGATAATAGCTTTTCTTAAGAGTTATTATAAATATAAAATGAGATTTACCTATATGGTAAATCTCATTTTTTGCTTTTAGTATTATTAAATGATTGTTTAGAAGTGTTTTTATTCTCTAATAGATAAAAAAAATTCATTTAAAAGAGGTAATTTCGCGCCCTGAGATAAATATATAGCAAAGATTTTAATTTTTAATCTGTAACTATAAGAGATAAAAGAATTATTCTGAAGCTGTTTCAGAATAATTTTATAATAAAAGGAACCAAAACTTCTAAAATAAAAATAAATAATTCGTTTATGAGTGAAGAAAAACCGAATATAGACATCGCTTCTTGTATTTCGACTTTACAGCAATTATTGGAAGATACAAACCAACTTTTTGAATTACCAGAAGAGCAAAGAGTAGCATTATTTAAAGCTGCCGGTGAATTATCTAGGCCAAATCGTGCCGAATTTGAACGCCGAAGAAAAGATGCTAAAAAGGCAGCGAAACGTAAAATGATAGCGAAAGATACACACGCTAGAAAAACTACAGGGATTCGTTCTGCTCGTGAAGCAGCATTATTTGTGGCGCCTAAATTATTAGGAGCTGCAGCTATAAATGAAGATACTTTAGAGCTAGAATCTCCTAGGAACTGTTACGTTTGTAAAACTATGTATACAAAACTGCATCATTTTTACGATACAATGTGTAAAGATTGTGGTGATTTAAATTATGCCAAACGTTTTCAAACTACAAACTTAAAAGACCAGGTAGCTGTAATTACAGGTTCGCGTTTAAAAATCGGTTATCATATTACTTTAATGTTATTGCGTTCGGGCGCAACAGTTGTAGCTACTACACGTTTTCCGGCAGATTCTGCTATCCGATTTTCTAAAGAAGAAGATTATAAGGATTGGAGTGATCGTTTGCATATTCATGGTCTTGATTTAAGACATATTCCAAGTGTAGAAATTTTTTGTAATTATATAGAACAGAAATATAATCGATTAGATATTTTAATAAACAATGCAGCTCAAACAGTAAGGAGACCGTCAGGTTTTTATTTCCATTTAATGGAAAATGAAAAATTACCAGTAGATAAGCTTCCAAAGTTAGCGCAAAGATTATTAAAAGATCATGAAAGTTGCTTAGAAGAATTATCGAGTTTAAGTATTGGTCCTTCTAAGACTGATAAAAATAATGTTTTACCTGTTACTTGGCACGGACCAGAGCCTGGAATAGGACTCCGTAATTCTGCTGAATTATCTCAAATACCGTATAGTTTTGATAATTCTTTGCAAACATCAGAAGTTTTTCCTGAAGGGGAATTAGATGCCGATTTACAACAAGTAGATTTAAGAAAAACTAATAGTTGGCGTTTAAAGTTGGGTGAAATTGAAACAACCGAAATGGTAGAGGTACAGCTGGTAAATGCTGTTGCACCATTTGTTTTATGCAATCGTTTGTCTAACTTAATGATGAAAGAAAATACAGGTAAAAAGCATATAATAAATGTTTCTGCTATGGAGGGTAAATTTCATCGCTTTAAAAAGGAAGAAAGGCACCCACATACCAATATGGCAAAAGCCGCTTTAAATATGCTAACACATACTTCGGCATCTACGTTTGCAAAATCAGGTATTTATATGAATGCCGTAGATACAGGTTGGGTTACAGATGAAGATCCGGCTGAATTATCTAAAAAGAAAGTTGAAGTTCATGATTTTCAACCACCATTAGATATTGTTGATGGTGCCGCAAGAGTTATGGATCCGTTAATTGACGGAATTAATACGGGTAAACATTGGTCTGGAAAATTCTTAAAAGATTATTTCCCTATTGATTGGTAAAAAAAATATTTTCATAAAAAAAGGCTGTCATTTTAATGACAGCCTTTTTTTATACACTTAATTTAAATTATTTTAAGCTTTGTAATAATTTTTCTGCAACCAATTCGGAAGATGCCGGGTTTTGCCCTGTAATTAAATTACCATCTTGAATTACATAAGCAGCCCAATCATCTTTTTTAGAGTATATTCCTCCATTTTCACTTAACATGTCTTCTACTAAGAAAGGAACAACATCTGTTAATCCAACAGCAGCTTCTTCAGTATTTGTAAAACCTGTTACTTTTTTACCATTTACTAAAAAAGTACCATCTGCATTTTTAACATTTTTTAAAGCAGCAGGAGCGTGACATACAAATGCTACTGGCTTATCTTGACTATTAAACTTTTCTATTAAAGCAATTGAAGTTGCATCAGTAGCTAAATCCCATAATGGTCCGTGTCCACCTGGATAAAATACAGCATCAAAATCGTCTGCATTAATGTCAGATAACTTGTTTGTATTTGCAATTCTAGCTTTAGCCTCATCATCTTTGTTAAAACGATCTGTAGCTTCTGTAGCTGCATCAGGTGAATCACTACTTGGATCTATTGGAGCAGCTCCTCCTTTTGGAGTTGCTATAGTAATTTCTGCACCTTTATCTAATAATGAGTAATATGGGCTTGCAAATTCTTCAACCCAAAATCCTGTTTTTTTCCCTGTTTCTCCTAATTTATCGTGAGATGTTAATACAAATAATACTTTCATTTTTTTATCTTTTTTTAGTGACGTTATTTCTTTTGATACTTCTTTAGAAGTCGTATCTTTTTTAGCTTCTTTACAACTCGACGCTGTAATTATAGTAAGCGTTAACGCTAGTGTTTGTAATATTTTCATTTTATAAAAATTAATAAGCCATTTTAACTATTTTTTCAGCATCTTCTGGCATTAAGGCTTGTCTTTCTCCTAATTTCCATCCACGCTCTGCAAAACGTTTCGCAACTTCTTCTGCAGTACCTTCATAATCTTTCGTGTAATCAGATAATTTTGTATCAATACCTAATTCATGGAAAAAAGCAGTTGTTTTTTCTATAGCAGCATATGCTTTATCATCTGTAGTTCCTTCAGTGATATTCCAAATTCGCTCACCATATTGCGCTAATTTTTCTTTTTTAGCTTCAAAATTATACTTGTAATGACTTGGTGTAATTATAGCTAAAGTACGAGCGTGATCAATACCAAATAAAGCCGTTAATTCATGGCCCATCATATGTATTGCCCAATCTCCAGGAACTCCTTTTTGTATTAATCCGTTTAATGCCATTGTACAGCTCCACATAAAATTAGATGCTGCTTGGTAATTTGTAGGATCTTTTAAAACTGTTGGTGCTACTTCTACTAATGTTTGTAAAATACTTTCAGCAAAACGATCTTGTAATAAAGCGCCAATAGGATATGTCATATATTGCTCTAAAACGTGTGTAAAGGCATCTGTTAATCCGTTTGCTAATTGACGTTCTGGAATTGAAGTGATAACCTGTGGATCTAATATTGAAAACACTGGAAATAAACCAGGTCCGCCCATTGCTAACTTCTCTTTAGTTTCTGCTCTTGTAATAACGGCTCCAGAATTCATTTCTGATCCTGTTGCTGGTAAGGTTAAAACGGTACCAAATGGCATTCCGTTTTCTGTTCTAATATTTTTAGTTAAAATATCCCAAGGAGTTTCGCCTTCATATACTGCTGCTGCAGATAAAAATTTAGTTCCATCAATAACAGAACCACCACCAACAGCTAATAAATAGGTGATTTTTTCTTCTTTAATAACCTTTAAAGCATCCATTAATGTTGCATACTCTGGGTTTGCAGGTATACCTCCAAACTCAGTAACATCTACATTTGCTAAAGCAGTTTTTACTTGGTCGTAAATTCCGTTTTTCTTAATACTACCACCTCCATAAAGCAATAATACTTTTGCGTTACTTGGTATTTCTTGTGCGATTTCTTTTATAGTGTCCCTTCCAAAAATAATTTTGGTAGGATTTTTAAATTCAAAATTATTCATTTTTTTCTTTTTTTAATTAATAATTCATTTAGAGTACTAATAACTATTATTCTATTACAGTAACTAAATCTGTCATAGGTTTTCTAACTTTTACTAAGTTAACCAACCAATCTTCATTTTCTTTTCTATATCCTAATGGTAATAAAACAGCACTACGTAAACCTTTTTCACGTAAACCTAAAATTTTATCTACGGCATCTGGCTCAAAACCTTCTAAAGGTGTTGCATCTACACCTTCATAAGCTGCAGCTATAATAGCATGAGAAAAGGCTATATATGCTTGTTTAGCAGCGTGATTAAAGTTTTCTTCTTCATCTTTTTGTGGATACATACCTAATAACATTTGACGGTAGTTTTCCCAACCTTCATTCTTAAAACCACGAATTTCATTTGTTAAGTCGAACATATAATTAATTCTATCTACGGTATAAGTATCCCAAGCAGCAAAAACTAGTAAATGAGAACAGTCTGTAATTACAGATTGATTCCATGCAATTGGTTTTATTTGTTCTTTGATTTCTTGATTTTTAACTACAAAAATCTCAAAAGGTTGTAATCCGCTTGATGTTGCAGCCAAACGAGCAGCTTCTAAAATGCGTTCTATTTTATCTTCTGCTACTTTTTCGCCATTCATTGCTTTAGCAGCATATCTCCAATTTAATTTGTCTAATAATTCCATATTTTATTTTTTTGAAAGTTTTATTATTTGGTTTGAAGTAATAATTACTTCGATATGATTTTTATTATTTGCTAACTGTACCATTGCTTGGGCAATATTATCAGCATCAATTATTTTATAATTCTTTAATTTACCTACAAATAATGGTTGTATAATTTTAAAAACACTTAAGCCTATTTGCTCTAATATTCTGCGTTCTTTTCGTTCGCCACCAATTAAAGAAGGTCTTAAAATGATAGTTTTTTCGATATTTTGAAGTAAAACATCATTTTCCATTTCTCCTTTTGTCTTATTATAAAACACACTACTTTTTTTATTTGCTCCCATTGCCGAAACAACTAAAAAGGTGGTAATTTTATTTTCTTTTGCCAATTTAGCAGCAGCTACAGGAATACCATGGTCTATCTTTTTATATAAATTTTTATCAGGTGTTTTTTTTGCAGTTGTACCAATACAACAAAACACTTCATCCGCAGTAAAATCTGCTTTAAAATCTTCTAGTTTTAAAAGATCACCTATATACTGAGTTACTTTTGTTGGTAATCCATCAATTTTAGATCTTGAAAACAATTTGATGTTCTCATAACGATTATCGTTGATTAATTTCGTCAATAAATTAGAACCAGTTAACCCAGTTGCACCTAATATAATGGCTGTTTTTTTCATATTACTTACATACTTTTATACTATTCCAAGCCGATTGATAAGCTTCTTCAATATGTGTTTTATCTAGTGTAAATACACCTCGTTTCTGAGAAATCACTAAAAATGATAAAGGGTTTATGGCATATGCATATAATATATAATCTGACATTGGTTTTATAATACCTTCACTTTTTCCGCGATTCCATAAGTCGAGTAGGGGTTGTAGGTGTTTTATACCTTCTTGTCTACTTGGTTCATCAATCATTGGTGTATTATCACATTGTGCTAAAAACATTGAGTTTTCAGGATCTTTTAATTTAAAATCAGCAATACGTTTCCAAATAACTTCAAATCCAAGTTCTACAGATGTATTTTCATCATAAGTTTCAAAAGCATAATCTGTATATTTAGCTTTAACCTCTATATATGTTTGATTTACTAAATCTTGTTTGTTTTGGAAATATAAATAGATTGTTGCCGGAGAAACTTTAGCCATTTTAGCTATTTTGCTCATTGGTGTAGCATGAAATCCATTGTTATTTACCAATTCAATTGTGGCTTTAACAAGTGCGTTTCTTTTATCTATACTTTTTTGGAGTTTAGCCATTGTTGTTTGTTTTTCTAAATTTATAAGCTAGTGCTATCAAAACAAATTGCATTGGTAATCTTATTAAAGCTGCTTCATGACTACCAATTGCAGGAGTATCTGTAATAACATCCCAAATATGTATTGGTAAAAAAAGCAACATTAAAATTAATATTCCGCTTGCTGCAACACGTGTATATTTAGGAATTAATAACAGTACACCTAGAACGATTTCTATAATACCTGATACGTATATAATTGTTGATTTGTATATTAAAAAATCAGGCACAAATGCGTTAAAAAAATCAGGTTTAATAAAATGTTGTATACCAGCATATACTATAAATATAGCTAATAATATGCGTAAAAAATTCCAGATATGTTTCATTGTTTTCTTTTGATGGTACAAAGATATAAAAAAAGAATGAACATTCATTTTTCATATATAGTATTTATTTATACTACTATAAACAAGATCTAATCATTCATAAATAATACTAAACTTAAAAGAAGTTTGATTATTAAAATATGCATCTTTGCAGTATGTATCAATCTATTCTAAAACACATTCAAGATCATATAACTCCTACAAAATTAGATTTAGAAAGGTTTAATGAGGCTTTAAATAAAGTATCAATATCTAAAGGTCAATTCTTATTAAAACCAGGTACAAGTGTTAAACATGAGTTTTTTGTTATTAAAGGTTGTTTAAAAGCTTATTATTTAGATGATAAAGGGAGTAGCCATATAATTCAGTTTGCTATAGAAAACTGGTGGGTTGGCGATTTTGATGCTTTTTATAATAAAATACCTTCAAAATTATATATAGAAGCTATTGAAGATTCTGAATTGTTGGCTATTAATTATGATAGTCTTCAAAATATTTATGACAAAGCTCCTATTTTTGAGCGTTATTTCAGAATCTTAACAACTCAAGCTTTTATATCTCAACGCAAACGAATATTATCAACTTTAGAAAAGAACACGCAAGAGCGATATCTTGAATTCTGTACTTCGTACCCCAAAATAGAAGATAGAGTTCCTAATTATGATATTGCCAATTATTTAGGTGTTTCTCCAGAAAATTTAAGTCGTGTAAGGCAACAAATAAAAAGTTAATTATATCTCAATTGATCTATATCAATGAGATTGATAATTATGTGTCGTAGCTTTGTTTTTTATTGTTAAAACAAGCAAAATACATGAACAAACAACACCTATTAACGGCATATAATAAAAATATTAACCTAGCAAACCGAGTTGTCATGGCACCCATGACGCGTAGTAGAGCAGACAATAGTGGTAATATACCAACGGATGATTTACATGGTTTATATTATGAGCAACGTGCTTCTGCTGGATTAATTATTACAGAAGGTTCTCAAGTATCTACCAAAGCGGTGGGATATATTCATACAGCAGGAATCCATTCTGATGAACAAGTTGAAGGTTGGAAGAAAGTAACTAAACGTGTACATGATAAAGGAGGAAAAATATTCATTCAATTATGGCATGTTGGTAGAATGTCGCATCCTGATTTTCATAATGATAAATTACCTTTATCAGCATCAGCAATAAACCCTAACTCAAAATCATATACTCCAGAAGGTTTTAAAGATACTGTTACGCCTAAGGAAATGACTGTTGAAGATATTAAAGAAACAATTCAAGATTTTAAAAATGCAGCGGCTAATGCTGTTAAAGCTGGTTTTGATGGTGTAGAAATACACTCATCTAACGGTTATTTATTTCATCAATTTTTTAACGGAACCTCTAATAAAAGAACAGATAATTATGGAGGAACTATAGAGAACAGAGCTCGTTTCTTTTTTGAAGTACTAGATGCTGTAAAAGAAGTGATTCCCCAAGAAAAAATAGGAGCACGCTTTAATCCTTCATTAAATGGTTTATTCGGAATGACTATGGATGGAGATACAATTCCAACTTTTGAATATATTATTAAGAAATTAAATGATTACAACTTAGCATACATTCATCTTTCAGAACCTTTTACAGATGTATCTGAAGTTAAACATGCTGTTACTGAAATAGCAAAACACTTTAGACCTTTGTATAACGGTACCTTAATGATTAATTCAGCTTTTGATCAAGAAAAAGGAAATAAAATCATTGAGGAAGGTCTTGCGGATTTAGTAGCTTACGGAAAACCATTTATCTCTAATCCTGATTTAGTAGAACGTTTTGAAAACAATTTGGAATTAGCAACATGGAATGAAGATACATTTTATACTACCGGAGCAAAAGGGTATACAGATTACCCTAAAGCTTCAAAATAAATAATTTAACCTAAAACACATATATTATGAAATTTACAAGAAAAGCAAATGCAGAATGGAAAGGAAGTGGAAAAGAGGGAAAAGGAAGTATTACAACAGGAAGTAATGTTTTAGATAAAACACAATATTCATTTCAAACACGTTTTGAAAATGGAGAAAAAGGAACGAACCCTGAAGAATTGATAGGAGCAGCCCACGCTGGTTGTTTTGCTATGCAATTGAGTTTTTTATTAAACGAAGCTGATTTTACAGCAACAAATTTAAATGTTGATGCTACAGTGAGTTTTGAAGATGGAGCAATAACAAAAATTACTTTAAATTTAGAAGGAGATGTACCAAATATAGATGCAGAACAGTTTCAGCAAATAGCACATAAAGCAAAAGAAGTGTGTCCTATATCTAAATTATTAAATACAAACATCGAATTAAAAATCACTTTAAAAAACGCGCAATAATGGCAACAACAATAGTAAAAGCATATGGTGCAACAGCACCAACAGAAGATTTAAAACCTTTAGATATAAATAGGCGAGCAGTAGGAGTAGGAGATGTGAAGATAGACATTACCTATTGTGGTGTTTGCCATAGTGATATACATACTGCAAGAAATGATTGGAAAGGATCTAACTATCCTGTAGTACCTGGCCATGAAATTATTGGTCGTGTAACAGAAATTGGTGGCGATGTAAGCAATTATAAAGTAGGTGATTTAGTAGGTGTAGGTTGTTTGGTAGATTCTTGTCAAACATGTGCGTCTTGTGAGCAAGATTTAGAGCAGTTTTGTGAAAAAGGAAGTACTTGGACATATAATAGTCCTGATAAACATATAGAAGGTGCTCAAACATATGGAGGTTATTCAACATCTGTAGTTGTAGATGAGAAATTTGTACTTCGTATACCAGAAAACTTAGATGAAGCAGCAACAGCGCCTTTATTGTGTGCAGGAGTTACTACGTGGTCGCCATTAGCGCATTGGAAAGTGAAAGAAGGCGATAAAGTAGGTGTAATCGGTTTAGGTGGCTTAGGCCATATGGGAGTTAAGTTTGCGAATGCATTAGGAGCTCACGTTGTTATGATTACCACATCGCCAGAAAAAGGTAAAGATGCTAAAAGGCTAGGAGCTCATGAAGTTTTAGTATCTAAAGATGCAGATGACATGAAAAAACATCAGGGAAGTTTTGATTTTATCTTAAACACCATTCCTGTTGGTCATGAAATGGACCCTTATTTAGGTTTACTTAAAATTGATGCAACAATGGTATTAGTTGGTGCAGTAGAGCCTTTAAAACCATTTAATGGAGGAAGTATTATTATGGGACGTAAGCGTATTGCGGGTTCTTTAATTGGTGGTATTAAAGAAACACAAGAAATGTTAGATTTTTGTGGTAAACATAATATTACTAGTGATATTGAGCTTATAAACATGCAAGAAATTAATACAGCTTATGATCGTGTTACTAAAAACGATGTTAAATATAGGTTTGTAATTGATATGAAATCACTTAAATAAAACTATTATACATAAAAACAACATTTAAAATTATTTTAAATGTTGTTTTTTATTAAAGAAAAGGTACAAACAGCTGTTTTGCACCTTTTTTTTATGCGTTTTGTAGTAGATAACAACAAGATCTATTTTACTACTATTTTATTAGTTATCTTGATGGTATACATATTATAAGAAAACGAAAACAGTGCCAATTAAACCCTAAAACATAGAGTAAATTAACACTGTTTAAAAACAGGGGACTTGCGGGGACTTTTAATTGATGTTATTTTTTCTTAGCGAAAGGATCTATTGAGATACCTACGTTAAAATAACCTGTAGCATCTTGTGTATTTTTATAAATATAGTCTTTAGAAGATGCTCCTTTTTCAGTTAATTGATTGCTTATAAAGTTTTGTAAACCTCCTTGAAAAGTACCTATAAGAAAATTATTAAATCGGTGTTCGTACATAACTCCAGATTTTATTTCTAACTGGCTGTATTCAAAAGTTTCAGTATAAGTAGGGTTGTTTTCTATATTCACATAAAAACCATTACCACCAAAGGTACTACCTATAGAAAATCGACCGTTTTTACCTACAAACCTTCTAAATAATAAACGTTGAGGCAATATAAAATCTAACTCCCACTTAGAGTTTTTAAATTTATGATTGTATGAAAAAGTAGGGAAAAAAGGTATTTGAGATGTTGGATCAACAAAAACAATTGCACCCAAAGTCATCGTTGTACGTTGTGTTCTCTTTAATATAAAAGACAAGCCTACTAAACCTTTAATACGTTCTAAACCTTTCTCATTCCCATCAACAATTAATGAGGCATTATAAATTACTGGTTTTTTGAATAATGAAGAGAAATAAGTAGAACTTATTGCCGTAGAGAAATTATGGAAATTTACAGTTCCGTTTTGCTCGAATATAGGTTCGTTAGCTTCATTGATATCCTCAAACTCAAAAGAATTTAATTGATAATTTAAAGAACCTGTAACCGCCCATTTTCTATTTTTTGATCTATGTAAAGGAATGTTAGCAGAGGCTTTAAATGTTTGTTGTGATTTTATTTTTGCATCATTAAAATCTACACCTAACAACTCCGAATTAAAGTCACGAGATAACGATTGACCATATTCAAAATTAAATAATCGAGCACTCGGAAATTTTTCTTTTACACTAATAGCTGTTTCTTTCTGAAATGATTCGTTTTTTTCTTGAGCGTTAACAATCGACGTTATAAAAAAAAGAGTTATAACTATTTTAAATTTATTCATTATTAAGGGTTCTTATATTTCTATTAAATTTATTTATCTGTTGATCTTTAAATACCATTGTAGTATGCGGAAAAGGAATTTGAACACCTTCATTATCAAAACGTTTTTTTATACTTTCGTATAAATCACATTTCATTCTAAAAGCATCATCAAAACTTGCAGCCCAAGCCCAAGCTCTTATAGTTATAGCAGAATCTCCTAAATTAATAACACGCACAACAACCTTTTTTTCATTGTTATACTTATCTAACTCACTACGATGATCTAATATATTAGGATGACTTTCGCATTCTTCTCTAATAATATGTTTTGCTAAATCAATATCACTATCGTATGAAATACCTATTTCTATCCATTGGCAACACATTCGTTCACCTAAATCGTAGTTAACCAACTTCTCTTTGTTAATTACAGAATTAGGAATAACAATCATTTTGTTTTCATAATTCCTAATAATTGTATGGCGTAAAGTAATGTCTGTAACTTTACCTACCATAGTTTCATCTAGTTTTATAATATCGCCAATTTTAAAAGGTTTAAAAGTGATTATAAAAACTCCTCCAACCAAATTAGCTAAAGCTTCTTGAGATGCCACACCAGCAATCACAGCAATTACACCAGCACCACCTACAGCAGTTTGGGCAATACCACGTAAGGAAGGAAAAACAAGTATTGCCAATACAATTCCTATAAAATAGATACTAAAAAAAGAGATGTAACTTAAAAATTTATAACTCGTAGGATCTTCATTAGTCTTAATTTTTATAGCAATAGAACGTTTAAACCATGTTTGCGTTAATGAAGCTGTGGTTATAGTAGCTACAGCTACGATTCCTATATAAAATACTATGTAAAATTTTTGAGCAAATACTTTATAATTTTCTTTATCGATAAAAATAAAGACTAATGCCATAATACCTAAAACTAACCAAAGAGAATTTAATATTTTTCGAGTTAATTGAATTGTTTCAGGGGTTTCGTTTGGATGTTTTTTTCTTGATCTTTTTTCTAAGATGTTATGAAATAACTTCGTGAAAAAACGCAAAATTAAAACTACGCAAATCACTATTAACACATATATAATTACTCTTTTATTGGCTGTCCAAAATTCTATCATTTATACTTATTTATTTTTTTTAGTTTTATTTATTTCATTTGTTCAGTATTAAAAGAACCAATTTTATCAAAAAAAACTATTCGTTTTTCCAATTTTCAATCAATTTAATACTTTCTTTTTGATAATACTCAATAAATTGGGTAAAGTCTTTCAATTGTGAGTTAAATTCAGGTGTCTTGCTAGTTCTATTACTAAGAATCTGAAGGACAACATCATTATAACTTGTAAGTGCATTAATACTATCTTTAAAAGAGTTTTTCCATTGCCCTAATTTAGTGTGAAAGTATCTTTTTCTATCTCCTGGTTTTGTTTTATAACCAATACGCTTTAACATTAATAAATTATTAATAGCATTACTAGTTGCACTTTTACTTAATTCTAAATTTTCTCTAACTTCATCAAAAGTTAACTCATGAGTGTCGGCCACAATAAGTAATGCATCAACACGAGCAGATGCAGGTGAAAGTCCCATACCTTCCTGAACGACACCAAAACTTTCTATAAGTTCTTTCTGCTTTTCTGTTAATTTATTTTTCATGTAGAGAGGTAAAATTAAATTTTTTAATAGTTGTTTCTGTTACTTTAATATACTTAAAACTAAAGATTTTTATATCGAAACTGTCTTAGCATATTGCATAAAATAAGATTCTAAACGCTTTAGAATAGGAGGCATTTTTTCTGAATAAATTACAAACTGACATTTATTTACACTCTGAGTAATTGACATAAGAGTTGTGTAAGAAGCGTTATTAACTAAAAAATCAGCATCATGTATGTTAAATATTTTTAATTGCGAAGTGCTTAACCCCTCTAATAAAAGTAATTTATTTACAATTTTAGGAGTAGCAATTAGCACATCAATCCCTTCAAATATTTCTGATTTTAATACATCAATATGTAACTTCTCGTCACCTAAATACACTCGAAATTCATGATATCTAGTGTATTTTAAAAAAGCGTTGTATACTTCAGTTGCCTTTTCGTTATTTTCTACTAAAACTATTGCTCTTGGTGCAGTACCAATGGCTTCAAATTTTAACTTATGTAATGTTGTTAATATCAGTGTTGTTGTTTTTCCGCTACCTTCTGGAGCAGTACAATAAGTATTTGCACCACTTTTTATTACAGGAATACTCGCTTTTTGAAAAGGAGTAGGAGTTGTTATTTCAAGAGATTCTAATTTCTCTTTTATATCAGATTGTAATTTTTTAAAAGGCATAGGAAATAAAAAGGATAACTAGTTTGGTTAGTGTTTTTAATAACCGCAAATATACAATTAAATAAATGTGAATATATTTTCAAAGAAATATAATTTAAGGGTTAAAAACTGTACAATAGTAGTAAATCAATTAAGAAATATCATTATAGCACTTTTTATATTAATTTCATTTTATTAAGTTTATTTTAAATATATCTTTTACTCATAATATTCTTATTTTTACTTGAAAATTATCAATACTTACAAGTTATTTAATTAAAATACCAAGAATTTCTTTTCGAAATTCGTTATAATGCTTTTTCTTATCAATTAAATGAGGCAATTTGACACTTTTCCATTTTCTTCCAATCAATTCCATTGTAACAATTTTCGGGCAAAAAGATATTTCATCATTAATTTTAATCTTTGATCTTTTTTCAAACAACTCTCTTCTGTCCATTTCTGTAATAATTATTATTGTAAAGTTATTCTACATTAATTTAGTTATCAACCATATATAATATTGATAATAAGTGATTTTAAAAACAGTTTCACATCAAATTTGTTATATTTATAGCGTCCATAATTTTGATAAAACTATATCATATTCAGATTTGTTTTTAGGGTACATCTCATAATTAAAGTATACTAAAACTGCAGTATCATATTCACCCGAAGAAATAAAGAACTAATACTTAAGTACACTTTAGTACTTAATAATATGAGTATATCTTTATATTAAAAAGAGCTTTATTAATTCTAATTTAGGATATATTTAAAACTTATAACTATTCAAAAAAAAGTAAAAATACTTTGGTAGAATAGAAGTAAATCAAGTTCTTGCAACATTAAAATTGACAATTCATGGACAATATAATTACGTTTTCAATTACCGTATTTACGGCCTTTTTTGCGATGACAAATCCAATATCTAACATGACCGTTTTTTTGTCTTTAACGCAAGGAGCGGACAAGAAAACAAAATTAGATATTAATAAAAGGGCTAATATAACGGCATTTATTATTGTAACGGTATTTATTCTTTTAGGTAAATATATTTTTGAATTATTTAATATTAGTATTCCTGCATTTAAAATAACGGGAGGTATTTTAATATTTTTTATTGGTTTTGATATGCTACAATCAAAGCAATCTAATGTAAAAACCATTGACAATATTGATATAGATGAAAACATAGCTGTTTCACCACTTGCAATACCCATTTTAGCAGGACCAGGAACTATTGTAACGGCAATGAATTTTGTATCTAAAGCAGAATCTTTACAATTATTTCTAGTAATTGCTATTTTTGGATTTATGAGCTTATTAACTTATTTTACTTTTAAATTAAGTGACTTAATCGTTAAAGTAGTGGGTAATAATGTTATTTCTGTAATAGGTAAAATAATGGGATTAATAATAGCTATTATTGGAACCGGAATGATTATACAAGGAATAAAATTATCTTTTGATTTAATTTCAAAATAGATTACAACAAATAGATTACTTTGTAACTTTATAAAATCGTTTTAAAAACAAAAAAGTTATACTAATTTTGTACTTTATTTATCTTTTATAAAAATTGAAATTTGTTAAAGAAAAACCAACAATTATCCCAAGAAAAATTTACAGAAGGAGATTATTTTGTATACTGTTTGGAAGGTGTTGACAATATAGAAACCAAAAAAATTACGGAAGCTCAAAAAAATATAGAGCAATTGACTTTACAATACGGAATAGCTAGTATTTATAAAACATGCGATACCATTGAAAGTTTAGAAGCTAGCTTAAATACATTAGTTTTAGATGATCATAATTTTAAAGATTATGAAGTAATTTACATGGTAATGAAAGGAGAAGAAAATAGTATTTGTTTAAATAACTATTATTATAGCCTACAAGAAATTGCAGAAATTTTTGAAGGAAGATTAAAAGGAAAAATTCTACATTTTTCAAATGCTAAGGTTTTAAACTTAGATGAAGAAGAAGCTCAATATTTTTTAGATATCACAGGCGCAAGAGGTATTTCTGGTTATGGCAATGAGTTTAATGGTGTTTCTAGTTCAAACTTAGATAAAGTTTTTTTTAACTTATTTCAAGAAGATGATAATATGTTAGATGTTGTAGAAGAATTACATCAAAAACATTACAGAGCATGTAAATTACTTGATTTTAGGTTATATTATTAAAATAAATATTATGTGATTTACATTTATCAGATTACATAAAACTTGTACTGTAATATTTTGTTTCTTCTCTAATATTTCTCTATTCAATTAATGCAACACTCTTTTCTGAAAGGGAATAGGAGGTGTGTGGAATGTAAATTTAAGCCAGTAACTTATTCAATTCTGGTAGAACCAAAAAAATCACTTATAATTATATTATCATTCATGTCAAATATCAATTAAAAAATAATAGTATAATACATTAAAGGTTAGTATTCCTAAACGTGTTAGGGGTCATGTGTTTTATCATTTTAAATTGTCTGTTAAAGTTAGAAATGTTATTAAATCCAGATTTAAAAGCAATGTCGTTAATCGATAAATCCTTGTTAGTACTTAATAATTTACAAGCATTTTCAATCCGTAGTTCAATTAAAAAACGAACAAACGTTTTATTTGTTCGTTTTTTAAAATATTTGCAAAACGCATTTTTTGTCATATTCGCAACGCTTGCAATATCATCTAAAGTTATATTTTGACACGCGTTTTCTAATGTAAAATCAAATACATTTCGCATCCTTTTTCCTTCAATATCAGAATATTTTTTATCGTATACAAACATTGAAAGAGGAGCTGATTTTGCATTAGAAAAAATTTTCAGCACCTCTAAAAACAAGATAAAACGTTCTAATTTAGAAGCATCTTTTAGTTTTATAAAGTTTTTTATAATTTCATTTTTATGTGTTTTAATTACTAAACCTTGTAAAGTTTTAGATAAAAATTTTTTTATCTCTGCTAGTTCATTTAATTCAAAAAAAGAATCACCAAATGAAGATGTTGTAAAAAAAATACTCAACATTTTAGAGGTGTCTTCAGTATTCTTATCACTTTTAAATGCATGTGGTAAATTACTTCCAATAATAAAAATATCATTTTCAAAATAGCTAGAAACTTTATCACCAACTAATAAAGTACCTTTTCCTCTTTCAATAAAACTAATCTGAATTTCATCATGTTGATGTAATTTATCATAAAAAACAACCTCTATATCTTCTTGATAAATTAAGAAACTATTTTCTGGTTTTGGAATTTTAAATGGTAAAACTTTCATTTTAAATATTTTATTTTAATTTAAAATTACTCAATAATACAAAAATATGTACTATTAAGGATAATATAGTATCTAAAGTGGGTAATTTAATCTTATTTTAGTATTTGTTAACTCTTTAATTTTACAACATTAAAAATGGAATTATGAGTATACAATGGAACGGCGTAATGCCTGCTGTGTTTACATGGTTGAAAGAATCAAAATCTGGTTCTCTTGAAATTGACCTTGATGCAACGCAAAAACAGGCGGCAGGTATTTTAAAAACTCAAGGAAAGGGCGGAAGTAGAATGAGCGGACTTGTCGGTTCTGGAACTCTGGGTGAGAATAGTTACCTTAGCACGAAGCAGCGTCTTTGCTTACTTAAATCTCTTTCTGAGGTTGCTAAAGAATATCATGTCCCGTTGATTAGTGGAGCAGCAGCAGAAACTAAGGAAGAACTTGCTAAAATTGTTGAAGGACTTTCAACAGTTGGAGTTGATACAGTTATGGTTATGCCACCAAAAACTAAGGCGGTTCCTTCTGAAAAAGAAATGTATGAGTACTATGCACTTTCTGAAGCAACTGCAAAAGATGTAGGCGTAACAATTATGCCTTATAACAATCCTGATGCAGCTGGTTATCATGCGCTCTCAACAGAACTTCTTAAAAAAATTTCTGTTCTTCCTAAGGTAACTGCTCTTAAAATATCTACTATAGATGTTTCCATTATTGAAACCCTAATGTTAGAGAACAAAGGTTTAAAAATTTTAGCTGGAGTAGACACATTAACTGTATATGCAGGTCTTGCTGGAGCAAGTGGTGGCATTACAGGTGTAGGTACTATATTCCCAAAAGCAAGTGTAACAATGCAGGAGTATGTTTTAAATGGAGAATGGACTGAGGCATACAAAATTTCTCAGGCTTTAAATCCATTATCGTATCTAGATGCACAGCCACTGCTTATGGAGTATCTTAAGCTTGCTATGGGAATTCATCATAATGATATTGCTGGAGGGCTTCGTACTTTTGGTAAGAAATTAACGCAACAGCAAATTGATGATGTCCGTGTAAGATATATTCTGGCAAAAGAAAGACTTGAAGTTCTGGATTTAGTAGGTTAAGATTTTTAAATATTCAAAAAAGAGAAAACTTTGTTTTTAAAGAAGCTAGAATATAGATATTTTAAAACGTTTACATATTCAGAGATGATTATGACAAAAATTTTCATCTAAAGCTATTATTGATAAAATACCTAGAATCAAAAAAGTAGTTTATAAATCAATAAAAATGAAAAAATATTTAAAAAATAAGTAAAAATGATATCAGGAAAAAACTTTATTGGCAATCAATTATCTGCCAACGGAACCAAAACATACAAAACCTTTAATCCGGAATTAAATATAGAGAATGCTACTGTTTTTACAGAAGCAACAGCTCAAGAAATTGATGACGCCGTAAATTTAGCAGCAAAAGCTTTTAAAGAACTTAGAACTGTTTCTGGAATTAAAAAAGCCGAATTTTTAAACGCAATTGCAGAGGAAATTTTAGCCTTAGACGATGTCTTAATAAAAACGTATTGCTTAGAATCAGGTTTGCCAGAAGGAAGAGCAAAAGGAGAAAGAGGAAGAACAATTGGACAATTACGAAGTTTTGCAAATTTAGTAGCAGAAGGATCTTGGGTTGAAGCAACCATAGATACCGCACTACCTAATAGAAAGCCAATACCAAAACCCGATATTAGAAAAATGTTAATTCCTTTAGGTCCTGTTGTCGTTTTTGGCGCAAGTAATTTTCCTTTAGCCTATTCTACAGCAGGAGGAGACACAGCAGCAGCTTTAGCCTCAGGTTGCCCAGTAATTGTAAAATCGCATCCAATGCATGCTGGCACAGGAGAGTTGGTAGCTTCTGCTATTGTTAAAGCAGCTAAAAAAACAGGAATGCCAAATGGTGTTTTTTCTAACTTAAATTCTAGTGGAATAGAAGTTGGACAACAATTAGTGGCACACCCAAAAGTAAAAGCTGTTGGTTTTACAGGAAGCATCAACGGAGGTAGAGCCTTACTAGATTTAGCTTCAAAAAGAACAGAACCAATTCCTGTTTTTGCAGAAATGGGAAGTATCAATCCTGTTATAATTTTACCAGAAGCACTAAAAAACAGACAAGCAGACATTGCTAAAACATATGCTAGTTCTATTACCTTAGGAACAGGTCAATTTTGTACAAATCCTGGATTATTATTAGGTATTAAAAGCGATGATTTAACAGGCTTTATAAATAATGTCTCGGAAGAGATTACTAAAATAAATCCGTCGTGTATGTTGCATCCAAATATTAAAAAAGGATACATAAGTAATAAAGAAAAAGTAGTGTCGCAAGATAACGTTACCGTAACAGCAAACTATACATCAGAGGTTCAAAATAATTATGCAGCACAAACTATTGTTACTGTCGATGGAAAAACATTTTTAGAAAACTCAGCATTACATTTAGAAGTTTTCGGACCTTTTTCTATGATTGTTCAATGTAAAAACGTAGAAGAATTAGAAGTGATTATTACTAGTTTAGAAGGGCAATTAACAGGAACTGTAATTTCCGATGAAAATGAAGTTGCTAACTATCCAGCAGTAATTGCTGCACTACAAAATAGAGTAGGACGTATTATTTTTAATAGCGTTCCAACAGGAGTAGAGGTTTGCGAATCTATGGTTCATGGAGGTCCTTATCCTGCATCTACAGATAGTAGATTTACAGCAGTGGGTGTTGGTTCTATAAAACGTTGGGTACGTCCGTTTAGTTATCAAGATTGGCCAAATGATTTATTGCCAAATGAATTAAAAAACGATAATCCTTCTAATATTTTTAGAGTTATAGATGGATTAAGAGCAAAAAAATAAGAAATGAGTAAGCACACATTTGTTTGTATAGATGCTCATACTTGCGGAAACCCTGTTAGGGTTATAAAAAGTGGAGGCCCAAAATTAATTGGAAATACCATAAGCGAAAAACGACTTTATTTTTTAAAAGAATTCGATTGGATAAGAAAGGGACTAATGTTTGAGCCTCGAGGACATGATATGATGAGTGGTAGCATCCTGTATCCACCAGATAGTTCAGACAATGACTTTGCTATTTTATTTATTGAAACGTCAGGCTACTTACCAATGTGTGGACATGGTACAATTGGTACTATTACAGTTGCAATTGAAGAGGGTTTAATACAACCTAAAATTCCAGGAAAAATTAAAATGGAAGCACCTGCAGGTTTAGTAGAAATTGAATACAAGCAAGTAAACAATAAGGTTGAATGGGTAAAACTTACTAATGTAAAAAGTTATTTAGCTGCTCAAGAGCTAACAATAAATTGTCCAGAGTTAGGAAATATTACGTTTGATGTTGCTTATGGCGGGAATTATTATGCCATAGTAGATCCTCAGGAAAACTTCTCTGGTGTTCATGATTTTACAGCGTCAAAGATTATTCAATATTCTCAAATAGTACGTGATAGAATTAACGAAAAATATCCTAATCAATTTGTGCATCCAGAAAATAAAACTATAAAAAATGTAACACATATGCTGTGGACGGGTAACCCTATAGACCCAACATCATCAGGAAGAAATGCTGTTTTTTATGGAGATAAAGCTATAGATAGAAGCCCTTGTGGAACTGGTACTTCTGCAAGGTTAGCACAATTGTATGCCAAAGGAAAATTAAGACTAGGAGAAGCATTTATACACGAAAGCTTTATTGGCAGTAAATTTATAGGCCGTGTTGATAAAGAAACCATTTTAGATAATAAATTAGCCATAATACCAAGCATTCAAGGCTGGGCAAAAGTTTTTGGGCACAATACAATTACCATCGACGATCAAGATGATCCTTATGCACATGGTTTCCAAGTAATTTAATATGAAAAAAAACGTCATAATAATTGGTGGAGGAATAATAGGTTTAAGTACAGCTTATTATCTTTTAGAAGAAGGCCATCAAGTAACTATAATTGATAAATCTAATTTCTCTAGCGGTGCATCCTATGTTAATGCTGGTTATATAACGCCTAGCCATTTTATTCCGTTAGCAGCTCCAGGAATGATTAATAAAGGAATTAAGTGGATGCTTAATCCAACGAGTCCTTTTTATATAAAGCCTCGTTTAAATGTAAATTTTTTTAAATGGACTTGGGCGTTTAAAAAATCTGCTACTGCGTCTAAAGTAAAAAAAGCAATTCCCGTAATTAAAGCTATTAATATTTTAAGTAGAGATTTATACGAAGACATTAAAGCATCTAACACATTTAATTTTCACTATGAACGTAAAGGTTTATTAATGTGCTATCAATCAGATAAAGTTGGTGAAGCAGAATGGGAGATTGGTAAACGCGGAATTGAAGAAGGTTTAGGTGTTAAAAATTTAACAAAAAAAGAAGTTGATGTTCTAGAGCCAAATGCAAACCTAAATATTAAAGGCGCTATTTATTTTGATTCGGATGCACATATGACTCCGACAGATTTTATGCCTGAAATGATAAAGTATTTAAAGATAAAAGGGGTTATATTTTTTGCTGATGAACACGTAAAAGATATTGAAGTAATAAACGGAAAAGTTTCAAAAATAATAACAAACAAACAAGAATTAAAAGCTGATGAAGTTGTTTTAGCAGCAGGAAGTTGGAGCCCTTTATTGACTAAAAAACTGGGATTACAAATTCCAATACAAGCTGGAAAAGGATACAGAATTAATGTAAACAGAGAAACAGGAATTACAATTCCCGCAATACTATGCGAAGCAAAAGTAGCAGTTACACCAATGCAAGGATTTACACGTTTTGCTGGCACGATGGAAATCGCAGGAATCAATCATAATATTAATCCAATTAGGGTGCAAACTATTGCCAATGCAGCTAAGAATTATTATAACAATTTGAATATTTCTGAAGAAGAAAAAGAGTCTGCAACTTGTGGATTAAGGCCATGCTCTCCAGATGGTTTACCTTATATTGGTAAATCTTCTAAATGTAATAATTTAACAATTGCAACAGGACATTCGATGATGGGTTGGAGTTTGGGGCCAGCAACAGGGAAGTTAGTTTCCGAAATAATTTCAGAAAAAAAGACTACTTTAGATTTAAGCCCATTTAATCCTGATAGAAAATTTTAATATGAGTATTGACTTAAAAATGTTTATTTGGTTTAAAAATTCTTAAAAAGCAATCGAGCGTTTGCGAGCGGCAATTTTACATAATGTCTAATTATAGCTACAATTGTTTTATAAACGCTGCGATGCAAACCACTTATTAGTTTAATGACCCATGTTCCAATTATTCTTATGAAAACAAATGTTTCTGGGATATTTTAAATTATACTACATTATAGCTATCAAATGGATAAATCATAAATACTAAACAATACACCTGTACTATAATGTTCCGTGTTATGTAACTTGAGCTTTGGTTAAAAGCGAAAGTTATTGCTACAGTTTCTTCAAAAAATTTATTCTAAAAATTTTCTTCTACAATGTTAATGGAGCACTTTTTATGCGACGACGTAGGAGGGAAGCATAATATGTGTATAATGGATTTATTTTTAATTAAAGTCAATTTTAGTTCCTAATTATTATAAAAACAAACCTAAAATATATGGTATATTTGAAGTGTTATAATTACTATTATTCTATTGAAAGAAACCTCTATAATAAACCATACCATAAGTGAGCTTATTGAAATCCTTGGAGATTCGGATCAAGGTGATGGTTTACATGTGCATATTTCTCAAAATAGATTCGAAAAAATTCCAATTAGCTATCCTTTTAGAACAGATAGTTATTGCTTGTTTCTGCTAGTTTCAGGTAGTTTAACCTTACAACTTAACTTAATTACTCATACACTTAAAAAAAACGAAGTTATGGTTGCAAAGCCACAAGTGGTAGCACATATTCGTGAAATGAGTCCAGAAATAAGTATAATTTCTGTAAGTTTTACAGTAGATTTTATTCTAAGTAACGGATTCAAAAAAGAAGATCACGATGCTTTTGAGTTTTTTACAGGAAACAATATTCCTAAATTAAAATTATCTGATGAAGAAATGGATTCAGCAGTATTTTTATCAAAAATTTTAGAGCGAAACCAACGCTTTTCATTAGAAAAAAAGCCTATAAAGAAGAGTTGTTACAATCTTCTTTTAAATTATTATTATACCATTATGCTTCTATTTACAAAAGAGAATTCCCTGATTTAGAGGCTAGTTTGTCCAGGCAAGAAGATTTAATGATTCGCTTTTTAGACCTTTTAAATGAAAATTTTAAGAGTGAAAGAAGCGTTCAATTTTATGCAGATGTACTTTGTATTACATCGGGTTATTTATCTAAAGTATTAAAAGAAGTTTCAGGTAAAACAGCCAATCAATTAATAGATGAAGCTGTAATTTTAGAAGCTAAATTATTACTAAATAATCCCATTTTAAGTATTTCTGAAATAGCAGAAAATCTACAATTTAGCGATCAATCTTTCTTTGGTAAATTCTTCAAAAAACATACAGGTTTATCTCCAACCGCTTTCCGAAAAGCACACTAAATAGTCATCATTTTAATAACGTTTTTAGACTAAAAATATTCTTAATTAGTTCTATAAACTACAGAATTCTTTTCTTTTTAGAATTATTCTATTTTAAAAATAACTGTTTTAGACCAATTTGTTCATTTTATAGACCTTTTGTAATAGCGCTTTTAGAAGCAATTTTGCAGTGTAAAAATAACTAAACAAAAATTACACAAATAAAGGATACCTATGAAACATTTAATTACTGCAACTGTTCTTGTTCTAATATTAGCAAGTTGTTCCAGCGAAAAAAAGAAACTAAAACAAACGAAGCCATTCAAAAAGCAACTGTTTTAGAGATAAAAACCACCTCAGAAAACGAAATACTAAATTATAGCGGAACTATTGAAGCAGACAACATTGTTTCTATAGGTTTTGCAGTTCAAGGACGTGTGTCTCATGTTGCTGTAGAAGAAGGTCAACGTGTTAAAAAAGGACAATTATTAGCATCTATAGATGCAACTACGTACCAAAATGCCTTTTACATTGCTGAAGCAAGTTTAGAACAAGACAATGATAATTTTAACAGATTAAACGGTCTATATAAAAAAGGAAGCTTACCAGAACGCGATTTTATTACCGCAAAAGTAGCTGTTGCGCAAGCAAAAGCGAATAAAAGTATGGCTGGTAAAAACTTGTCAGACACTAAATTATATGCACCTTTTACAGGTATAATTACCGCTAAAATTACAGAAGTTGGCGCAACTGCTGCACCAAGTATTCCTGCGTTTACCTTAATGAAAACAGATAAAGTATATGCTAAAGCATCTATAACAGAGTCTGAAATTTCTAAACTTAAAATTGGTACGGAAGCAACCATTTCTATTGCATCATTAAACAAATCTTTCCCAGGGAAAATAGATATTTTAAATCCTAGTGCAGATGCGCTTACTAGAACATTTAATGTAAAAGTTCGCTTAGATAATACGAATAATGAATTGCTACCAGGAATGATAAGCACTATCGAAATCAACACAGGAAATCCTGTGGAAGTTATTACAATCCCTTCGGTTTCTGTGATTAGAGATGCTAATGATATTCTTTATGTATTTGTTGCTAAAAACGGAAAAGCAATCAAAAAAAGAGTGGAAGTTGGAGGTTTTAAAAACAATGATATTATCGTGACTTCAGGGTTAAAAGTAGGTGACAAAGTGCTTGTTGAAGGACAAAAAAATGTAAAAGAAGGACAAGCGATTGCCATCTAATTCTAACTGAAAAGATATTTAAGAAATGAAAAAAGTGAAAATAAATTTCATAGAGGCTTCTATGAAATATCATCAGGTAACACTTGTGCTTACTGCAATTCTTATGATTTTAGGAATTTACTCGCTAGCAACAATGGCACGTAGTGAAGATCCTCAAATTACAGTACGTAAGGGATTAGTTATTGCAGCATTTCCTGGTGCAGACGAGTTACAAGTAGAACGACAATTAACAGACCCATTAGAACAATATTTGTTTGGTTTTGAAGAGATTAGAAAAGCAAAAACATTTTCGGACACTTCTGAAGGTCAAGTGGTTATTACAGTTGAGTTAAACGAAAACGTTAAAAACACCGATGAGTTTTGGTCTACACTACAACGCGGATTAATGACCACATTTCCGCAAAGTTTTGCCACACCAAAAGGCATGGTTGGACCAATAGTGAATAGTGATTTTGGAGATGTTGTATCGCAAATGATTACTGTTTCGGCTCCAAATAGAAGTTATGCTGAGCTTGAAACATACTTGGATAAGTTAGAAGATGGATTGAAAACCATTCCGGAAACATCTAAAATTAAAAGATATGGCGGACAAAAAGAACAGATCTATGTCACTGTTAAAGATGAAAAATTAAGACAATATGGTTTTGATTTTTCAAGTATTGCGCAAGTGATTCAGATGCAAAACAATACAGATTATGCAGGCGGAATTACCTTAGAAAATTCAGAAGTATCCGTTTTTGCAAAAAATCAATATAAAAATGTTACCGATTTAGGTAATCAAATTGTGTACAGTACACCAGAAGGAAAAATTGTACGATTAAAAGATGTTGCAAATATTGAACGTCGTTATGAAGAAACAACAAGTTTTATAAAAGTTGGAGACGATAAAGTAACCATGATTGCAATAGAAATGCAACCAGGAAACAATATTGTACAATTTGGAGAAAAAGTAGAAGTTGCTTTACATAATATAGAACAAGAATTACCAGACGATGTCCATGTACAAACCATCGTGAATCAGCCAGAAGTTGTACAAGAAAGTATTAGTCACTTTATGTTAGAATTCGCTATCGCTATTCTAGCTGTAATTATGGTTGTTATTATTTTACTTCCATTTCGTTTTGCAATAGTATCTGCTGTTGCTGCTCCTGTGTCTATTTTTATCACGTTTGGTGTTTTAAACATGATGGGAATTGAAATTCATCAAGTAACGCTTGCTGCCTTAATTATTGTACTTGGTATGGTGGTAGATGATGCCATTGTGGTAGTAGATAATTACGTTGAAAAACTAGATGAAGGTGAAGACCCTTGGACTGCTGGTTGGCAAAGTGCAACGCAGTTAATGGTTCCTGTTTTTACAGCGACTATGGCTATTATTTGCTCGTTTTTACCATTGGCATTTTTCTTAAACGGAATAACCAAAGAATTTATTCAAGCTTTACCAGTTGCTGTAGCAGTAGCTTTATTTGCGTCCTTACTAGTAGCACTTTTACTAACACCTTATTTATGTTATATCTTCATTAAAAAGGGTTTAAAGAAAGATTCAAGAGAAGAGGAAAAGAAAAAAGATAGCATGCTAGATCGTTTACAAAATGTATTCAATAGTATGTTAGATCGTTGTTTTAAAAGTCCAAATTTAACAATGGTAATTGGTCTTCTTTCTATTTTCTTAGGTTTCGGAGTCGCTTCACAATTAGAGCAAGAATTATTTCCTATAGCAGAAAGAAATCAATTTAATATTGAAGTTTGGTTGCCAAATGGCGGAAGTTTAGAACAAACCGAAGCAGTTGTACAACGTGTAGAAGCAGCAATTGAAGGAGAAGATAGAGTAGTAGGTGTGGCCAGTTTTGTAGGTACAAGTTCACCACGTTTTCATTCTACCTACGCGCCAGAATTTCCGCGTAAAAACTTTGCTCAAATTTTTATTACCACAACAGGTAAAGATGCAACAACCGAATTGGCTCAGGAATATCTAAAGAAATTCAAAAACTTTGTACCAGATGGTTATATAAGAATTCGTCAGCTATCTTTAAATGAAGCACCTGCATCTGTTGAAGTTAGAATTGTTGGAGAAGATATGAATGTGCAAAAAGAAGTTGCTGTAAAAATTGAAGACATTCTTAGAAATACGGAAGGTACAAACTGGATAAGAACAACCTACCAAGATGATTATTTAGGAGCAACAGTAGCATTAAAAGATGATGTTGCCAATAGGTTAGGTGTGACTAATACCAACGTGTCGCAAACTTTAGGCGCTGGATTAAAAGGGTTTCCTGTAAGCACCATTTATGAAGGTGATAAACCTATTGATATTTTATTGCGATATGATGAAAATGATAGAAAAAACTTAGATGAATTAGGAAGTTTAAACATTTCTACCGCATTAGGAACCAAAGTACCTTTAAGAGAAGTCGCAACTATTTCTCCAGAATGGCATACAGGAATTATTGCACATAGAAATGGGTTACGTACACTTACCGTAAGATCAGAAGCGCAAATGGGAATTAAAGCAGCTACTATTCAAGCAGAAATTATGCCTCAAATAGAAGCTTTAAATCTTCCTGATGGCATCAGTATTAATTATGGAGGAGAATTTGAAAGTATTAATGAAACTGGTCCTGGAATGGGAGCATCAATGGGAATTAGCATCATGCTTATCTTTTTAGTGTTGTTATTTCAGTTTAAAAACTTTGTAAAAGTATTAATCGTTTTAGCAACGTTTCCGTTGAGTTTATTAGGTGCATTTTTAGGATTATACCTTACAGGAAACCCTTTCGGATTTACAGCATTTATGGGAATTATTAGTTTGATTGGTATTGTAGTTAGAAACGGAATTATACTAGTGGATTATGCAGATGAATTGATTCTAGAACATGGTTATAACAAATTAGAAGCAGCAAAAGCAGCAGGAAAAAGACGTATGCGTCCTATTTTCTTAACCTCTTGCGCAGCAGCAATTGGAGTAGTACCAATGATTGCAGGAAAATCTCCACTTTGGGCTCCTTTAGGTAGTGTTTTAGCTGTTGGTTTATTAGTTTCTATGGTCATGACCTTATTTATTGTACCTATTCTGTATTACAAATTTGTGAAAATTGAAGCAGTTAAAGAAGTGCATCCACATCCAAATGCCCAAACTTTTGAACCTATTCTTTACAAACCAAAGAAAAGCAGAACAACTAGAAAAATAGACATCCTAAAACACAAATTAAAAAAACGATTAAAATAACAAAACTATACGCTACTGCTTCCACTGATTAATAGCAATGGATTCCCTAAACGAGAAGTGGTAGCACTATAGTTATTTTATAATTAACATAATGAAAACATATAAATTTATATTGTCCTTTGCGTTTGTTTTGGCTTTCACTTTGCAAAGCATTCAAGCTCAAGAGCAGATTTTGACTTTAGAACAAGCTAAAACCTTGGCTAAAACCAATAATAAAAACACAAAACGAGCAACACAAAATATAGAAGCAGCAAAGGCAGCAAAAGCATCTGCTTATGCATCTGATAAACCCTTTATAGATGGAAGCGTAATGGGTATTCATGTTGGTGAACCATTAAGTGTATTATTACCAGAAAATCAAGCCTCTGCATCTTTAGGTGTTACCCAAGTTATTTATGCTGGAGGAAAAATAAACACAGCTAAAAAAATGAGTGCTACAGCTGTAGATTTATACAGTTCCCAAAAGGAATTAACCGAAGCAGAAGTTATTTTAGACGTAGAAACCACCTATTGGCAAATTATTAATGTTACCTCTAAAGTAGATTTAGCAACCAAATACCAAGCACTTTTAACGGCTTTATTACAAGATTTAACCAACGCTTTTGATGCTGGATTAATTTATAAAAACGATGTGCTTCAAGTGCAAGTACAACTCAATCAAGCAGCATTAGATTTAATAACAGCAAACGATAATCTATCCATTTTAAAATTGAGAATGGCACAGTTAATTGGTCTTGAAAATTCCAATTTTGAAGTGAGAGATACTACAGATGATAACCCTATTCTAACAGATAAAGTAAACGCAAATGAAGCTGTAGCAAAACGACCAGAAATTAAAATGCTACATAATGCTGTGGAAATTGAAAGCTTACAAGCCAAAGTGTTAGAAGCAGATAGAAAACCAACAATTTCATTTAACGTTAGCGGATTATATGCTGCAGGAGATCAAATTAACTTTACAGATGCAAGTAACGATTTCACTTCTTACTATGGCATGTTAAACGTTAATATTCCAGTATTTGATTGGGGAAGTAGAAAGCAAAAAGTAAAAGAGCAAAATTTTAAAACTGAAGCTAAAAAATTAGAATTAGAAGACACGCAAGAGTTAATTTTAATTCAAATAGAAAACGCGTATTTAGAATTACAACAAGCCATTAAGCGTGTAGAAATCACGAAAAAATCTTTGGAACAAGCCGATGAAAACTTACGCTTACATCAAGATCGATTTGATGCAGGAACCGTTGTAGGTAAAGATGTTTTAGAAGCACAAGTGCTTTGGCAACAAGCCTATTCTGAGGTTATTGATGCAAAGGCATTACAGCTAATAAGTCAAGCAAACTATAAAAAAGCTATTGGTGAAATAAAATAAAACGATTTTATAATGCAAGTAAAAAATCACATTTTAAAAGTGTCTCAAGAGTTGTTTTTTAGCTTTGGTATTCAAAATATCAGTATGGATGATATTGCGAATAAGTGCGGGGTGTCTAAAAAAACCATTTACAAGCATTACAAAAACAAGAGTGATTTATTAAATCAGACTATTAAATTACAAGTGGAAGAATTAATAGCAATTATAAAAAAAACGAGTGCGTCATCTCGCAATGCTTTAGAAGAGCTGCACTCGTTTTTTAAATATGTAAATGGGATATCCTTTTTAATTTCTCCAGTTTATGGTCGCGAATTAAAAAAATACTACCCGAATAAGTACATGGAGATATTTAGTTATAAAGACGATATTATTATTCCTTTTATATATCGTAATATTCAAAAAGGTATATCGGAAGGCCTTTATAAAAAGGAGATTAACAATCAAGAAATCTGCTCATCTTTCAACAATATTTCTAAAATTATTTTTACTTCAGATTTGTCCTTTGATGCGCAAACTAATAAAAATGCCGTTTGTTTTTTAAATTCACTGTTTATGCATAGAATCGTTTCTATACAAGGCTTGGAAGTTTTAAATCAGTTGCAAACAGTTTAAGCTTATAGTTCAATATTCTCTACATATTAAATATCTAATAAATTATTGATAAAACGAGTTTTTACCCAGATGATGCGTTGTAAAATGGCCTCAGAAAATTTTGGTAAAACAATAAGGTGAAGTGAGCGTCCATATTTTAGGCTATACAAATGGAATTATCCTGTGGATGATTGAATTTGGATACAACTCTTAACTAAAACCTCGTTTCAAATCGTATTTGCCTAAAAATGTACACTGTACATTTTCTTAACGCCAAATAGTCTAAAATATAGCGAATAAGCCGTAAATTGTTTCCAAAAGTTTATGCAGCCTTGAATTTTTGTTTCTTTTGTTTCAAGACAAAAGATAATGAAAAAAAGAAAAAAAGATTAATTGAAATTCTACATATAACAAGTGTATAGAAATTTTTAAGCAAGGAATTGAGCAAGGGAAAATTTTATACTCTTGTGGCAATCCACGAGAATCTCGTAAAATTTTTTATAACGTACATTTTATCGAATACGCGATTTTTAATAAGAGCAAAAAGGTTAGCTTTTATTTTGGCGTTGGCAAGCGATGGATAATTGTGTGTAAAATAAATTGCCAGAGCAATTTGATTTTATAAAACAATCGAGCGCTTGGTAGCGGCTATTTTACATAACAACAAATTATAGATACAAATGTTTTAAAAACTCTGCGAAGCAAACCGCTTATTTGTTTAATGACCCAAGTTCCAATTATTCTTATGAAAACGAATGCTTCTGGGATATTTTACATAATACTACATTATAGCTATCAAATAGAAACAACTGCTTAAACAACACAATGAACATTTGTACTATAATTAATATTATGTTAAATAGATTATTTTATAATAAAGATATATTAAATATTACTACTCAAAATAAACATCCTATTTTTGCCGAATGCAAAAACATAAAAAATCTAGATTAGAGTTTATTGGTTTAATGGCAGCCTTAATGTCATTAGTAGCATTATCTATTGATGCATTATTACCTGCTTTAGAGCAAATAGGAATTAGTATTAATATACCACAAAACTCAGACGATAATCAGTTACTGGTAACCATGATTTTTTTAGGATTGGGTTTTGGCCAGTTAATTTCGGGACCAATCTCAGATAGTTTAGGAAGAAAACCTGTAATATATTTTGGTTTCATCGTTTTTGTTATTGCTAGCTTTATATGTATCAGCGCTACAAGTATAGAAATGATGGTTTTTGGTAGAATATTACAAGGTATTGGTTTATCTGCTCCGAGAACAATTAGTATTGCTATGGTAAGAGATAGTTTTGAAGGTAATTATATGGCCAAAATAATGTCTTTTATAGTGGTTATTTTCATCCTAGTTCCTGTTGTAGCGCCTGCTATTGGTAAGTTGATGTTAGATGCTTACGGTTGGAAATTTATATTTTATAGTCAATTAATATATGGCTTTATTGTTATGATTTGGTTATGGAAGCGCCAGCCAGAAACATTAAAAAAAGAAAACAGAACAACCTTGTCTTTTAGTCTTTTTATTGAAGGAACAAAGGAATTTTTAAAACATAAACAAGCCGTTGTATTTACCTTAATATCTGGGTTTATAACAGGTTCTTTTATGGTGTATTTAAGTGCTTCACAACGTATTTTTCAAGTACAATATGATTTAGCAAATGAATTTCCATACATATTTGCAGGTTTAGCTATTTCGGTAGGATTTGCAACTTTTTTAAACGGAACTTTTGTAATGAAGTTCGGAATGTTAAAATTAATTTCTACTTTTTTAATTGTTTTTACTTTAATTCCAATTATTTATATCGTCTTATTTTATGGAAAAGAAAATCCTAGTATTACTGTATTAATACCTTTTTTTGCCATACAGTTTTTCTCTATCGGTTTTCTCTTCGGAAATTTAAGAGCTTTAGCAATGCAACCTGTTGGTCATATTGCAGGTGTTGGAGCTGCAATAAACGGATTCGTATCTACAATTATGGCAGTTCCTATTGCTACCCTTATTGGAAAATATGTCGAAACCACTACCCTGCCTTTGTTTGTAGGTTTTTTAATTTGCGGAATTTTATCGTTATTATTATTGAACTTTACGAAGTTAAAAATTACAAATAATTAAACTTTATGAGCCTTACTATTCTTTTTGAAGACGATTATGTACTTTGTGTTGCCAAACCTAATAATGTAGTTGTACATCATGCGCATCATTCTAGAAATGTTTCTGATGAAGATTCTTTATTGCAATTATTATTTAATCAATTCGGTCATAAATTTTATCCGATACATCGATTAGATAGAAAAACTTCAGGAATCATTTTATTAGCTAAAGAAACCAAACATGTTTCTAAGTTTCAGGAGTTATTTACAAATAACGAGATTCAAAAAACATATTACGGAATTGTAAGAGGGCATTCTCCAGAAAGTAAAGTGATTGATTCTCCTGTAAAAGGAAGAGATTCTGACGTTTATAAAGAGGCAGAAACACATTTAAAAACGGTTACGAATGTAATTGTAGATATTCCTGTAAAACCTTACGATAGTTCTCGATATAGCTTAGTAGAGATGAAACCTACCACAGGAAGATTACATCAGTTGCGTATTCATATGAATAAAATTAGCCATCCACTTATTGGTGATCCGAAATATGGTGACAAGAATCATAATGTAATGTTTATTGATAATTTTAACTGTGAAAACTTATTCTTACATGCCTATTCCTTAGAGTTTATACACCCTTTTTCTAACAAAAAACAACTAATAAAGGCTGATTTACCAAATGACTGGAATATCGTTTTTAAACGTTTTAATTGGAGTATTTAAGAAAACAGTATTAAAAATAATAGTGGAAAAATCATACCTAATAGCGCTAGCTTCCACCCTCTTTTAGAAAATCCGTTTTTACCTGCAAGGATTAAAATACCAGTAATAGCGATTAATAACATTGCTGCACCAAAAATATCAGAATACCATATCCAAAAATTATTTGTCGATTTATGTAAATACATAGCATGACCAATTATTGGCACTTTTCGTTTAAATTCTAAACTACCAATACCAGATTTCATATCAACATCTAAAATGGTATTATTCTTATAATATACTCTAAGTATATTATCTCTTACTCTATGACCATCATATTTTAAATTAAAATCTTTAGTAGCATCTATAAGAAACTCTTTGGTTATATTTTTAGAATCTTTTGGCAAAGTAATAGCTACTTCTTTGTTTTCGTAGGTATAATCCATCGGATACCAATCTCCTCTATGGTTTAATATAATTCCCGAAAAAGAAAAAGCGATAATTAAACCTACATAAAAATAGGCAAAGTCTCTATGTAAACTACGATTTGTTACTTTCATTAAATTGATTTTAAAAAAAAACAAATATATCAGAATTAACTTTAAATAATATTTATAAACAAAAAAAGGTTGACAATTATGTCAACCTTTTTAATTTAATATGTAAGTTTTTAAATTTCCTGAAAAATAGCGTGCATTAAACGTTTCTTGTCATTAATGCTTTCTTCTAAAGAAATCATAGTTTCTGTTCGGTTTACTCCACTAATATCATCTATTTTATAAATAATGTCTTTTGCATCATTAGTGCTTTTAGCTCTTACTTTACAAAAAATATTGTATTTACCAGCAGTAACATAAGCAACAGTTACGTTTGGTATTAAACGCAAACTATCTAAAACATGCTGAGTCATAGATGTTTTTTCTAAATATACACCTACATGAGCTATAAAAGTATATCCCATTTTATCGTAGTTCAAAGTTAGTGTTGAACCTTGAATAATACCTTCATCTTCCATCTTTTTAACACGCACGTGAATAGTACCAGCTGATACTAATAACTTTTTTGCAATGTCGGTAAAAGGAGTACGCGCATTTTCAATTAAAATATCTAAAATTTGATGATCAATCTCATCTAATACAAACTTTTTCATTTTTCTGTTTTATTCAAGTAATATTGCTAAAATATGATTTTTTTCTATTTAAAAAAGACTTTTACTGAGAAATATTTAGATTTATATCTTTTTCTTTGAATTCCTTATGACCCAAATATGAAGATAAATCGCCTTCTTTTTCTTTAATTAAATCCAGTGCAAATTTACTATTTTCTAATTTCTCTACATACTGATATGCTACATCTTTTTGATTATTTTTTGACCTATAAATAACATCATAGAAGTTCTTGATATTGTTTGGAATAGATAAATAATCTAAGTGATTTTCGAAGTTTTTAGTAACTGAAATATGATATATTCCTTGTAAAATAGCAAAGAAATTATATTTTCTTACGATTTCTCGTTCGTAATCATTCGGATAATGACCTCCTTCTATTAAAATAGTGTTATGTCCTAATTTCTGAAAATTATCTCCCGTTGCTGTCGGATAAAACTCATCAGTATAACGACCTATATAATTTGGAATTATTTTTTGAAGTAAGCCATTCATAGAGACTATAACATTCATAGTTTCTTTACGACCTTTTGTAATTTTGCGACTTTCTTCTTCTGAAGGAGCTAAAAATGAAATAGTAGCCGGGTTTTTGGTTCCCTCTACCCCAAAAATAGTTCTCTGATCATGAAGGTTAAAACAAAAATCTGGTTTAAACCTATCTAATATGCTACGTAATAACTTACTTTCTTTAGCATGCAAAGCAACAGCATCTCTGTTTAAATCGATTCCATTCGCATTAACACGCGTATATACCTCTGCTCCATCAGGATTTAACATCGGTATAATTTTTATAGTACAGTTCTTTAAAACTGCTGTGACTATTTTATTTTTTGAGTGTAGTTTTATGAAATTTAAAAAATCGAACACTGCTTTAGTACCTGTACTTTCATTACCATGCATTTGGCTCCATACAAGTATTTTTCTTTTACCGGATCCTAATTTTAATTGATAAATATCCTTACCTACTTCAGATTTACCTATAATTTTATGTTCGATATTTTTATCTAAGCCATCAAAAAGAGGCTTAATATCATTAAGTGTTATATGTCTTCCTGATATTCTTTCTTCTTTAATTTCAGAATAATGTTCTTCTAAAAATGTAGCGTCTAAAAGATTCATATTATAAAGTAAACCAATCTGCAATTAATTCTTTTTCTATAGGCTCGGTTGTAGCATGGATATAATCATTTTTAACCATATCATACATATAATCTTTAGACCATTCTTCTATATTTTCAGTTAAGGTTTTTAATGAATTACAAATAAATTGTATTTCGGTATCTGTAATTGTAGGGTGTACAGACAAACGTACCCAACCTGGTTTATCAGTATTACAACCTTCTAATATTTGATCTTTTATTTTGTTTGATTTATCTAAATCTACATTTAATAAAAAGTGACCATAAGTACCGGCACAAGAACAACCTCCTCTTGTTTGAATTCCGAAACGATCGTTTAATAATTTAACCACTAAATTGAAATGGTATTTTTCATAGTAAAAAGAAAAAATACTCAATCGATCTTTAGTATTAGGCGCTAAAATTTTTACACCCTCTAAGTTTTCTAAACAATTAAAAATAATAGGGTTTATTTCATCTTCACGTTGTTTCATCTTATCAGTTCCCATCTGATTTTTTAACTGAATAGACAATGCTATTTTAATCGTTTGTAAAAAAGCTGGAGTTCCACCATCTTCTCGTGTTTCAACATCATCAAAATAATCATGTCCTCCCCAAGGATTGGTGTAGCTAACAGTTCCACCACCTGGATTATCAGGAATCATGTTTTTATATAATTTTTTATTAAAAATCAATACTCCAGAACTTCCTGGTCCTCCTAAAAATTTATGAGGAGAAAAGAAAACAGCATCTAAATACTCATCTTCATTTTCTGGATGCATATTTATATCAACATAAGGCGCCGAACAAGCAAAATCAACAAAACATAAACCTCCATATTTATGAATTAATGAAGCTACTTTATGATAATCTGTTTTAATACCTGTTACATTAGAACCTGCAATAATCGATGCAATTTTTATAGGCCTATCTATATACTCTTTTATGATTTCCTCAAACATTTCTAAGCATATAAGGCCTTCTTTGTTACAAGGTACAACAGCTACATCAGCTATTGTTTCTATCCATGATGTTTGGTTAGAGTGGTGCTCCATATGACTTACAAAAACAATCGGACGTTTTTCTTCAGGTATTTCTGTATGCTCTTTTAAGTTTTCAGAAACCTTTAAACCTAAAATACGTTGAAATTTATTTACAACACCCGTCATTCCTGATCCTTCAGTAATTAATACATCATCTTTTGAAGCATTTACATGACGCTTAATTATATTTCTAGCTTCATGATAAGCTAATGTCATAGCGGCTCCTGAAGTAGATGTTTCTGTATGTGTATTTGCTACAAATGGGCCAAATTCATTTAATAACTTTTCTTCTATAGGTCTATATAATCTACCACTAGCAGTCCAATCAGTATATAACATTTTTTGTTCTCCATAAGGAGATGTATATGTTTGATTGATGCCAACAATGTTTTTTTTAAACTTAGCAAAATATTGTTCTAAATTCATAATTTTAATATTGTTTTTATGGTCTAAAATTAGAGTTCTACTAAGAGTTAGCCTAAACGGTTTATAATATTAACTAATTTGTAACTTTTGTTTATTTAAAGTCTAAACTTACCTCCTATTAAAATAGTGTTTTCAAAGAAGTAAAAACTTTAATATTATATTTTAAAACCACACTATATAGGTGATTTTTATTTTATTATTTGTTCTATTTCTGTTATAAATCGCTCTGCAAGTGTGTCTGCATTTTCTTGACTTGTACTTTCTGTATAAATTCTAACAATAGGTTCGGTATTCGATTTACGTAAGTGCACCCATTCTGTATCAAAATCAATTTTCACTCCATCAATTGTATTCACATCTTCGTCTTTATATTTAGAAGCCATTGTTTCTAAAATTTTATCAACATCGATTTGAGGTGTTAATTGTATTTTATTTTTACTCATAAAGTAACCAGGATAAGAATCTCTTAATTCTTTACAAGACATTTTTTTATGTGCTAAGTGCGATAAAAATAACGCAACACCAACTAATGAATCACGACCATAATGAGAAGCTGGGTAAATGATACCTCCATTACCTTCACCACCTATAACAGTATCGGTATCCTTCATCATTTGTACTACATTTACTTCTCCTACTGCAGAAGCAGTGTACGTGCCGCCATGTTTTTCGGTAACATCACGCAATGCTCTTGATGATGATAAGTTAGAAACCGTATTTCCGCCTCCTAATCTTCCTAATACATAATCTGCACAAGCTACTAAAGTATATTCTTCACCAAACATAGAACCGTCTTCAGATATTAATGCTAAACGATCAACATCAGGATCAACAACAATACCTAAATCAGCTTTTTTCTTAACTACTAATTTAGAAATATCAGTTAAGTTCTCTTTTAAAGGTTCAGGGTTATGAGGAAATTGTCCGTTTGGTTCACAGTATAATTCTATACACTTAACGCCTAACTCTTTTAACAAAGCGGGAATAAAAATTCCTCCGGTAGAATTAACTCCGTCAACAACAACTTTAAACTTGGCTTTTTTAATAGCTTTTACATCTACTAAATCTAATTTTATAACTTCTTTGATATGTTTTTTTAAGTATTTTTTATTTTTCTTGTAGGTACCTAAATCATCAACTTCAGCAAAAGTAAAATCTTCACTATCTGCTAATCGCAAGATTTCTTCTCCATCAGCACCATTTAAAAACTCTCCTTTCTCATTTAATAACTTTAAAGCATTCCATTGCTTCGGATTATGAGAAGCGGTTAAAATAATTCCTCCTTCTGCTTTTTCTAACGGAACAGCAACTTCAACGGTTGGTGTTGTAGATAATCCTAAATCAATTACATTAATACCTAAACCTACTAAAGTATTTGCTACTAAATTACTAATCATTTTACCAGAAATACGAGCATCTCTTCCTATAACAACTTTAATCTCCTTTGCACTCGGATTTCTTTTTTGAATAAATGCTCCGTATGCAGCAGCAAATTTTACAGCATCAACCGGAGTAAGGTTTTCACCAGTGTTTCCTCCTATTGTTCCTCTAATTCCTGATATAGATTTTATAAGTGTCATCTTTCTTTTTATTTTAATCACAAATATACTAGTATTTAAGAAAATACTAACACTTCAAAAGAGGTTTAACTGTAACATAAGTTACATAAAGCGCATAAAAAAACCACTACTTGCGTAGCGGTTTTAAAATTTATGATTTCAGGAGATTATTTTCCTTCCATTTTTCTTTTTAATTCAGCTAATCCACCAATATCTCCTAAAGTAGTTTTTTCTACGTCAGCAGCTTTTTTAGCAGCAGCCTTGATGTTTTTCTTTTCTTCTTCTTTGAAAAGAGAAGTATGAGAAACAACAATTCTACGGTATTCTTTACTAAATTCAGTAACGATGAACTTTACAGCATCACCTTTTTCTAATTTAGAACCGTCTTCTTTTTCTAAGAAACGAGTTGGAGCGAATGCTTCGATACCATCTGCAAATACTACAGTTGCACCTTTATCATTCTTCTCTTTAATAGAACCTTCGTGAGTAGATCCGATTGTATACGTAGCTTCATGAGCATCCCAAGGATTATCTTGAGTTTGCTTGTGACCTAAGTTTAACTTACGGTTTTCTACATCTAATTCTAATACTTGAACTTCTAATTTATCACCAACAGTTACAAAATCTGATGGGTGCTTAATTTTCTTAGTCCAAGATAAATCAGAGATATACACTAATCCGTCAATTCCCTCTTCTAATTCTACGAATACACCAAAGTTAGTGTAGTTACGCACAGTACCAGTATGAGTTGAGTTTACAGGATATTTAGTTGTAATATCTGTCCATGGATCTGGGTGTAATTGCTTCATACCTAAAGACATCTTACGATCTTCACGATCTAATGTTAAGATTTGAGCTTCTACTTCATCACCAACTTTTACGAAATCTTGCGCAGAACGTAAGTGTGTAGACCAAGACATTTCAGAAACGTGAATTAATCCTTCAACACCTTCTTCAACCTCTACGAATGCACCGTAATCAGCTAAAACAACAACCTTACCTTTTACTTTATCACCTACTGCTAATTCAGTATTTAAAGCTTCCCAAGGATGAGCAGATAATTGTTTTAATCCTAATTGGATTCTAGATTTGTTATCGTCAAAGTCTAAAATTACAACATTTAATTTCTGATCTAATTCAACAACCTCATTCGGGTGGTTGATACGAGACCAAGATAAATCAGTAATATGTACTAATCCGTCAACACCACCTAAATCAACAAAGACACCATAAGAAGTAATGTTTTTAACAACACCTTCTAATACTTGTCCTTTTTCTAATTGACCGATGATTTCTTTTTTCTGATCTTCTAAATCTGCTTCGATTAACGCTTTATGAGATACTACTACGTTCTTAAATTCGTGGTTGATTTTCACAACTTTGAATTCCATAGTTTTCTCTACATACTGATCGTAATCTCTAATAGGCTTCACGTCAATTTGAGAACCTGGTAAGAATGCTTCAATACCAAATACATCAACGATCATACCTCCACGAGTTCTACACTTAACAAAACCGTTAACGATTTCACCAGTTTCATGTGCATTATTAACACGTTCCCATGCTTTAATTACACGTGCTTTTTTGTGAGATAACACTAATTGACCAGAAGCATCTTCTCTTTTGTCAACTAATACCTCTACAGAATCACCAACAGCTAAACCTGGATTGTAACGGAATTCGTTTAAAGAAATTACTCCCTCTGACTTAGAGTTGATATCGATAATTGCATCTCTATCAGTAATTCTTGTAACTTTACCTTCAATTACATCACGTTCGTTTACAAAACCTACTGTACCTTCTAAGGCTTTTTCGAATTCTTGTAATTTAGATTCATCAACTTCATCAATACCTTCTTCGTATTTATGCCAGTTAAATGTTGCTAAAAATTCTGCTGGATTTACTGTAACTGCTTCTGCAGTTGTTTTTGTTTCTTCAGACATTCTGAATAATACTTTGTATCTTTTTGTTAGCCAGATTCTTAACAACACTAACGCCAAGAGAAATTTATATAAATTTTATTTTCTCGTTCCTTTTATAAATCTGTTATTGTAAAAAGGAGTGCAAATTTACGAAGTTTTATTTAAATAACCTATAAAGGTTTTGGTTTTAAGTAAGTTGACTAAGAAATATTACTACTCGTTTATAAAATTCAATACAGACGTTAAACTTTCTGTAGGACTTTCTTCCATAGGAGTATGCCCAACTTCTTTTAAGATTACTAAACTATTATTAGGTAAGTCTTTTTGAAATTGATACGCATTTTTTAAAGGAATTAAAAAATCTTCTGCTCCCCAAAGTATCAATGTTGGTTGCTTGATTGTTTTAATTTTAGCATACGAACTTGCAGGTGATTTCATATTAAAACGATCTACAAAAGCCTGACGATTCCCTTCTCTTAAGGTAAGGTCAAAATAGCGATCTACTAAAGAATCGGTTACTTTAGATGTATCATAATACACATTCTCTACACTCGATTTCACTACAAAACGAGGCGTTATATACGTAAGTAGCTTGCTAAGAACAGGTGTTTGAGCTATTTTAAAAGCAACAGGAACACTTTTAGATTCCATAGGATATCCTGCAGCATCAATTAAAATTAACTTTGACACCATCGATGGTTCTTTTACCGCAAAATTCCAAGCTATTTGTCCGCCTAAAGAATTACCTGCTATAATACATTTTTCAATAGCTAACTTTTTTAAAAAGCTAGCTACAAAATTAGTGTAATTGGTCATCGAATAATTACGATCAGGAAATGGTCCTGTTAATCCGTACGCAGGAAGATCCATTCTTAATACTCTTTTTGTTTTCTTTAAAGTATCCGTCCAAGCATCAAAAGTGTGTAAACTTGATCCTGTACCGTGAATAAGTAAAATTGGAATTGAATCATTTTTATTTCCTTCATCACGGTAATGGACATCCATTCCGTTTACAGAAATAAACGAAGAAGCTTCGTTTGCATATTTTTCTTTCAATTCATTTAAAGGTATATCTCTATGCCCATATAAAAAGATTATTCCTATAACAATCAATAAAATAAAAGTTAAAGCAATTTTAATAATTTTGATAAAGTATTTCATTACGTAAATTTGGATGTTAGCCCGGTTTTTTAATTAAAATTTATTTTTTCGGAATTTGATCCATTGCATGCTCAGCTATTGCTGTAATTGACAATGATGGATTCACTCCCGGATTTGCTGAAATCATAGATCCATCAATAATATAAAGATCATTATAACCAAAAACTTGATTATTTTTATTGATAACACCTTCTGACGGATTTTCGCTCATTACCGCACCTCCCAAAACATGTGCTGTTGACGGAATTCCTGCCAAGGTTTCTAAGGCAAACGAAGTGCTTACGCCATTTACAGCCTTGCTATATTCTTCTACCAACTTGCGAGACTCCTTAATAAACGGAGTTGGCTTTTTACCTGTGCTTACTGTTGAAGTCATGAAACCAAAAATATTTCTTTTAAATCGAAGCGTACTATCTAAAGTTTGCATAAAAAGCAGTACCACCGTTTTCTTTGCCCAGCTATTAGCAAAATAAATTTTAAAATATTTAATAGGCGATTTTACTAAAGACACAAATATCATAGCGATACGAGCAAAAACATTTGTGTTTGTAACATATGGTAAATGCAAAAACTTCCATGCATTAGAACCTTCTGCATATCTAACAATTTCTAGGTGAGAATTCTCATCAGTATCTAAAATACTACCGATTGCTACTCCTTTTGAATAATTCTTGTCTTTTTCGAGACTAGAAACACTTACCAAAGTTTCGTTATTTGTTCTTATATCTTGACCTAACCTGTCAGAAATATTAGGTAATGAATTCATTTTTAATTTTAGTAAAAGTTTAACTGTCCCCATCACTCCGCCTGAAAAAATCACACCTTTACTTTTAATTTTTCTTTTTTTAGTAAATAATTTAGTACTAGTTTTTATAGCTACTTCATAACCTGTATTTCCATCACTTAAAGTTGCAGGAATAACATCATAAACTTCGTTTTCTGCTATGATTTCTGCACCCAATTTTTGAGCTAGGTACAAGTAGTTTTTATCTAAAGTATTTTTAGAATTATTTCTACAACCTGTCATACAAGCACCACAGAAATTACATCCTGTTCTTTCTGGACCTTTACCATTAAAATAAGGATCTTCTTTAGTTACATTTTCTTCGCCAAAATACACAGCAACATCCGGAGCGTCAAACTTATCCTCCATCCCTAATTTTTCGGCTACTTTTTTAAGACCTATATCTCCATCAAAGAATTGCGGGTTTTTTGCTGCTCCAAGCATTCGCAATGCTTCTTTATAATAAGGTGCTAATTCAGTTTCCCAATCTTTTAAGTTACTCCAACTACCGGTTTTAAAAAAAGTTGATTTAGGAACAGGTAGTGTATTGGCATAGACCAAAGAACCACCACCAACACCAGTACCAGAAAGTATTGCTACATGTTTAAAAATGGATAATTTCATGATACCGAAGAAACGTAACCTTGGCATCCAAAGCCACTTTTTGAAATTCCAGTTTGTTTTAGGGAAATCTTTAGCTTTAAACCATTTTCCTTTTTCAACCACTAAAACCTTATATCCTTTTTCTGATAATCGTAAAGCACTTACCGAACCACCAAAACCACTACCAATAATAATATAATCGTATTCTTTTTCTAAATACACACGTTCATTATTTAAATATCTCTTATTTTATTTCAGATATTGTTAGAATGCCAAGTTATAAGATTTTATGATAAGAATCAAACTGTATTTTATTCAGTTATACATTTTATAAATAGGTAATGTAAAGTAAGTCTATTCTTTAGCTCCATGACTTTTTGCTATTTCTATCCAATGTTCAGAAATCCCTTTAGTATCAGCTCCTAAACCTCTAGATAAATGCAATGCTACTGCAATTAGTAGAACGGATGCTTTATGAAGTTCTTCTAATGTTTGTATAGCACCAAATTCTTCTTGTGCTTTTTGAAGTAATAATTCATTGTGTTTTTTTGCGAATGATATAGGATTTTCAGTATCAATAGTTATTTCAGGCACCATTAAACAATCTAACCACTCCTCACCTATTCTATTTGCTGATAATTCATGTGTTTCGATTCCTGTTTCTCTCCATAAAGCTAGTGTTTTAGTGTCTCCAGACACAGCTAAACCAGTATCTAAAAGTAATTCGAAGCCAATATCAGCAATATTTTGCATCACTATTAAATATTCATCTAAAGCTTTTTCAAATTTATCAGCTTTTTGACCTTTAAGATAATCACCAACACTCAATTTTGGTAAATCTAAAACTTCAGCACAGTCCTTTAGACAAGGAAATTGCTTTCCTTCATAAATATATGCTGCTTTATCAAATTGCACCTGGCGACCTAGCGGATATAAACGACAAGCCAATGGACGACCTTCGTGAACGCTACATCCAGCATTATCTAAATATAAACTACACGCATGTTGACCTTTTTTATCTTGCTTACCATTAAAAAGCAGTTGAATTCCGCCAAATTTAGTATGTAAATCTCTAAACTCTTTCGGAGTCGTTTTCTTTTCTTTACTAAAACAAAATAATTCCCAAGGATTAAGCATTACATCTTTACCAAAACAACAAGTTCCCGATCGAGAACACGTAAGCGGTAATACACTGTTAGTAGTAAGTTTGGTTATTTGCATTTTAAATTATGGTGATTTATATGTAACTACAATTCTTTAATTGTAACCTTAAAAAGGTTATCAAAAATATCGAATATCATTTGTGCCTCTTTTTTACGAACAGAAATAGTGTATTGGCAATCCATTTCTAATGTTTGAGCTATAATATTTAGATTTCGTTCTTTAACCACGCGTTGTACCTTATTCATCATATCGTAATCAAAAGTTAATTGATACTGAATATCTATGGTTTTTTCTTTGATATTGGAAATCTCTAAAGCTAACTGAGCTGAAGTTCTATAAGCATTTATCAAACCTCCTACTCCTAATTTTGTACCACCGAAATAACGTACAGAAACAATTAAAATATTGGTAACATCAAAAGCTTGTATTTGTCCGTAAATAGGCATTCCGGCAGAATTACTAGGTTCACCATCATCATTGGCTCTAAAACGAATTGTTTCTGTGCCGAATTGCCAAGCATAACAAAAATGGCGTGCCGAATGGTGTTTCTTTTTTAAACTTTCTATAGCTTCTTTAACATCGTTTTCTGTAAAAACAGGAAAAGCATAGCCAAAAAACTTACTATTTCTGTCTTTAAATAATGTTTCTTCAGAAGCAACATCAATCGTTTTGTAGGTGTCTTTTATCTCAATCATTACGCCGAAGCTACTAATAAAATACTAATTACAGCCAATCCTATTCCTATCCAATTTTTTTGATCAATTTTTCTTTAAAGAAAACCAATGCAAAAACAGTGGTTAAAATAACTATAGAAACATTGTTTATAGTGAATAAGGTTGAACTTTCTAATCCTTCGGTTTGTAATGCTTTTAATAAAAATTCCATCGAGTAATAATTTGGAATTCCTAAAACAATTCCGCCTAAAATATTTTTCCATTGAAATTTAAAATTCCCTTTTATGATTTGTACAATCATAAAAAGACAGCCCAATAAAAATGCACAACCAAAAATAGTGGCTAAAAACATTGGCACTGCTCCTTCTGATACATAAGTAGTTTCAGTATATTTTAAACCAGCATCAATAGTTCCCGAGCCTATAAATAATAATAAGGGGTATATTAAATTCTTAAATTTTACAGGAGAAATATCACTTTTAGCAGAAGATAAATAAACAGCGACTAACGCCATTAATATTCCGATAAATTTTATAATACCAACACTTTCGTTATACATAAAAACGCCAGCTACAATAGGTATAACTACCGACATTTTACCTGCTACCGAAGCAACAGAAAGTCCGTTTTTTTGAGCCGTGATTCCCATCACATTAAATATTGCAATAAATAAAAACCCTAAACAAAAAGCACCTAAAAACCAAGGTTGTTGGGGTATTTGTGTAATTGACAAAGGAACATTTGATGTAAACAATCCAAAAGACAATGCAATAATATAATTTACAACAATGGCTTGTGAAGTGTTTATTTTAAAAACATCAAACAGTTTAAAAATTACAAATATTAAACTAGAAACTAAAACGCTTAAAACTAAATAAATCAAACTAAAAATTCTTTTCTTTTTAATAAATCAACCACATCTTCTTTTCCCGGAATTAAATTCCAAACTTGCATTCCTAATTCTTTAGCTGCCTCAGTATTTTCTTTTAAGTCATCTACAAAAATAGTTTCTGATGCTTTTAAGTTATTTTCACTCAATACAAATTCATAAATATTTGCGTTTGGTTTCCTGAAGTTTATTTCATGCGATAAATAAAACTGCTCAAAGCAGCTTTTAAATTCATTATACAATTCAGTTCCCCAATTATTCTGAATCCAAGATATATGTAAATCGTTTGTATTACTTAATAAAAATAACCTGTATTTATTAGACCCTGCTAATTCTTTTAAAAAAGCTAATCTGCGTTTCGGAAAATCTAATAAAATAGCATTCCAAGCATTCACTAAACTTTCACGACTTAACTGCGGAAATTTAGTTTTATAAAAATTAACAAACTCATCCGTAGAAATTAAACCCATTTCATATTTATGATAAGTTACAATCATGTCTTCAGAAATATTGGTTACGCCCAGTTTTGCTAATTCTTTATAAGTTGCTTCTTTATCTAAATTGATAAAGATATCACCAAAATCGAAAATTATGTTTTTAATCATTTATATATGTCTTTAATACATCGCCTTCGATGTTTTCCTCTTTCTTTAATTCTCCTTTTAAAACCGGAGCTACTACTCCACTTTTAAAGGTTGTCTTTCCTATAAATACTTTTGCTTCATCCCAAAGATGCGCATTAATAAAAGTTTGTAGTGTTTGTGTGCCTCCTTCAATAATTACAGATTGAATATTGTGCTTTTGCAATACATCACATATTTGTTCCGCTACGCGGGATGAAAAATCTAAGTGTTCGTATGAGATTGCTTCAGCCTGTTCGCAATGACGAATATTTTCGTTATTCGTTAAAACAATCGTTTTTACTTTCTCATCGAATACTGTGGCATTTTTAGGGATTCGTAAGTTTTTATCTATTACAATTCGAATCGGATTATTTCCCGACCAACTGCGTACTGTTAATGACGGATTGTCTGCAATTACAGTATTTGTACCAACTAAAATAGCATGTTCTTCACTTCGCCATTTATGAACTAGCTGTTTTGAGTATTCGTTAGAAATCCAAACTGGTTTAGCGTCATTGTGAAGCAAGTTTTTTTGCTGAGGCAATCTCTTTATCGATTTAGAGGTTACTTCGCTTTGCTCGTAATGACGAAACGGCGCCACAAAACCATCCGAAGTTTCGGCCCATTTTAATATTATATAAGGTCGTTTTTTATTCTGAACAGTAAAAAAACGTTTATGATGTTGTTTGCATTCTGCTTCTAAAACACCAACAATTACATTGATTCCTGCTTTTTTTAAACGCTCAATTCCTTTACCGGCAACCAAACTATTTGTATCAACACAACCAATTACAACATTGGGTATTTTATGTTTTACGATTAAATCGGCACAAGGCGGTGTTTTACCAAAATGCGCACAAGGCTCTAACGTTACGTAAATAGTTGCTTCTTTTAATAACTCTTTATTTACAACCGAATTTATGGCATTTACTTCTGCATGATTACCACCATAAGCACTTGTATATCCTTCACCTATAATTTTATCATTATAAACGATAACAGCTCCAACTGACGGATTTGGACGTGCAGTACCAATACCATTTTTGGCTAATTGTAAACAACGTTGTATGTAATTTTCGTGCTTCAAAAAAACTAGAATTTTATTTTAATATCTTCCGTTTTATCAATCGGATATACATCTGAAAAACCAAATATGGTATAACGTAAGTCTCCCTTAAACTGCACTTTTACACTTTTATTTAAAATTGAATTAATCAAACCTCCTAAAATTCCGTTTTTAGTATCTCCAAATATCTTTTTAGCAGGAATTACAACTTGCAACGGAATATTAAATTCGTTGCGAGCAGGAACTTCAAACTCATCAGATGAAACCTGAGCCACTTCTTCGCCATTTACGATTACTTTAATTTCGTCTGTTGCTATTTTTCCACCAATATCATTGGGGTTTTTAAAGAAAGCTTTCGCTTGTAATCGAATTGTATCTGAAGAAATAGATAAAATTTTAATATTATCTATTTTTATAAATATTGGTTTCTCTTTTATAGAACAACTCACAATAAATAAAACAACTATAAAAAACCCCAATTTCTTCATCTCGATTCTTATTTTTTTAGGTAATTTGCAAAGCAAAAATAAGGTATTCCTATGACTCCTTCTGATTTTATTATCCGAGAAATTAAACCTAGTGACAATCAACAAATAGCGAGCGTTATTAGAACTGTTTTAACTGAATTTGGCGCACCTAAAGTTGGTACCGCTTATGAAGATAAAGCAACTGATGAGATGTTTGAAACGTATCAAAAAGAAAAAACAGCTTATTTTGTAATAGAACATCAAAATAAAATAGTTGGCGGTGTTGGTTTTGCTGGTTTACCTGATTTTGAAGAGACTATTTGTGAACTACAAAAAATGTATTTTTTGCCAATAGCAAGAGGAAAAGGTTTAGGAAGCAAGCTAATTAATTATTGTTTATCTAAAGCAAAAGAAGAAAAATATAAGCAATGTTATTTAGAAACCATGCCTTATATGGATGCTGCAAGAGCTTTGTATGCCAAAAACGGATTTGTTAATTTAGAGGCTCCTATGGGAAATACAGGTCATTTTTCTTGTAATGTTTGGATGTTAAAAGATTTAATTAAGGCTTAAAAATGATTTTAAAAGAATTCAAAACATATTTTACAGAAGAATTATCAGCAATATATCCGGAAACAGAAATAACTTCTTTTTTCTTTTTATTGATTGAAGAAAAATTGGGATTTCAACGAATTGATTCCGTTTTAAAAGCAGATTTTAATATTCCTTCGGATGTTTTAGCATTTTTTAATAAAGCGATAAAAAGATTACAAAAGGAAGAGCCTATTCAGTATATACTAGGAAATACCGAATTTTACGGATTGCCTTTTTTAGTGAATAAAAACACTTTAATTCCAAGACCAGAAACCGAAGAATTGGTAGAATGGATTATCAATGAAGTTACAAAGTTGGAAAGCAAAAATGTTGCAAAATCTTTGAATGTCACTTCGAGCGCAGTCGAGAAATCTTTAACCCTGTTAGATATTGGAACCGGAACTGGTTGTATTCCTATTTCATTAAAACAGCAGTTATCAAATGCAATAATTTCAGCGATTGATGTATCTAAAGAAGCTTTAATTACTGCTAAAGAAAATGCGAAACTAAATTCAGTTGAAATTGATTTTTTTGAAGTTGATATTTTAAAGACTGAAAACTTAAATGTTATTGCGAATAAAATGAAGCAATCTTTTACTAAGAATGAGATTACTTCGTCGCACACTTCTCAGATTGACGTAAAATTAGATATTATTGTTTCCAATCCGCCGTATGTTCGTGAATTAGAAAAAGCAGAGATTAAAAATAATGTTTTAGAAAACGAACCACATTTAGCTTTATTTGTTGATGACAATAATCCGTTAATATTCTATGATAAAATAGCCGATTTAGCAAAGCTTCATTTATCAGAAAACGGACTATTATTTTTTGAAATCAATCAATATTTAGGAAAAGAAACCGTAAAAATGTTAAAAGACAAAGGTTTTAATAACATTGAACTAAAAAAGGATTTTTCTGGTAACGACCGAATGATAAAAGCTAGTTTTTAAGCGCTAACATTGTTGTTTTTAATTTAGCAATTAATTCGTAAATCTCTTCTTCATTATAACTTGCAAAACCAATTCTAATCGCATTGTGATTTGTATTTACAGCTTCATAGCGAGAATAATCGCCAATTTCTAATTGGTGTTTTAAAGCCTCTTTTGTAACTTGTTTCCACGAATATTTTTGATTTAAAATTACCCAAACAGCCATCCCTCCTTTTGGTTTCTCAAACTTAAAAAAGCCACCTAATTCTTTGTATAACAAGTAACAAAACAAGTCTCTTCGCTGCTTATAAACTTTCATTACTTTTCTAATATGTCTATCTAAATCACCCGATTTTATAAAATCAGCAAATGTTAATTCTAACAACTCATCTCCTTGCCTATCCACTATTTTTCTGCGATTTGCAGCTTCATCTACAAACTCCTTAGACGCTATTAAGTAACCAACTCTAAAAACAGGCGCCACCGTTTTACAAACCGAACCAATATAAATTACGTTTTTATTTACATCGTGACTTTTTAAAGGCAAAATTGGCGCATGATTGTAGTTAAAATCATAGTCATAATCATCTTCAATAATTGCAAAATTATATTGTTTTGAGAGATTTAATAAATGAATTCTTCTTTCAGCAGATAATGTTACCGTTGTTGGATGATGATGATGAGAAGTTACATATACCGCTTTAATTTGTTGCTTTTTACAAATAGTTTCAATCTCATCGGTTATAATTCCGTTTTCATCAACCAAAATAGTTATTACCGTAGCTTTCTGACCAGAAAAAGTAGCATTCGCAGAAGCATAATTTGTTTCTCCAACTACAATAATATCTTGCTCTTTTAATAATAATTGAGATGATAACCAAATTCCCATCTGACTTCCGCGAGTTATTAAAATATGCTCTTTGGCTATTTGTAATCCTCTTGTTTCATTTAAATAAGTAACTAAAACTTCTCTTAATTTATCACTTCCGTAAACTGAGTTATACCCCAAATGTTTGTACACATTTTTTTTAGCTGCAATTCTTCTATAAGCTCTTACAATTTCATCTATTGGTGTTAATCTCCCGTCAGAAACACCGTCATTAAGAGATAGCATAGCTTCATCTTTCTTTTTAGAGAAATTTTGAAACGCATTATTTTTGTAGAAAGAAAAACTAGTTTGTGTTTCTTCAGCATTAAAACCTAATTTAGAAAACGCTGTTTGTTGCAATAAAGGTAAATTACTATGCACAAAAGTTCCTTTTTTAGCAATACTTTCTACCCAACCCTGTAACATTAACTCCTCATAACAAGCAACAACCGTTTTTCTATGCACGTTTAACAACTCCGCTAAACTTCTACTTCCTGGAAGTTTGGTTTTAGGTTTTAATTTTTGTTCTTTTATCAATTGAATAAACTGATTAGACAATTGTAAGTACAAAGATTGAGAACCTTTTCTATCTATCTTAAAACTGGTTTTATACGGAAACATCTGGACTACTTATTATATCTTTTCTGGATGATTATAACAATCCATAAATATATTATTTTTGAACAATAAAACATTAAAAAAATGACAAAACAAAACATACAATCGAATGAACATGATGCGTATTACAAAAGATATTTAGATAAAGTAGCAGATTCGATAGATTTAATGACAGGTTTTGAAGAAGACAAGAAAATGGTAATCGATTTTTTTTCATCTGTACCTAAAGATAAATTAGAATACCGCTATCAACCTGAAAAATGGACAATCAAAGAGCTTTTACAACATATTATTGATACCGAACGCATCTTTATGTACCGTTTTTTACGAATTGCAAGAAAAGACACTACGGCTATGGCTGGATTCGATCAAGATATTTATATAGATCCATCAGGAGCAAACGATAAATCTATGGATGAATTATTGGAAGAGTTTACTGTTTCACGTATGTATTCTATGAATTTAATTAATAGTATTTCTGATGAAAATTTAATCAATTTAGGAACCGCTAGTAACTCACCTGTATCTGCAAGAGCGTGTGCTTTTATTTTATTAGGGCACAGTGTTTGGCATATTGATATTATTAAAGAACGCTATTTATAATGTTAGAAATAAGACCTAATTGCGAGCACTGCAATAAAGATTTACCTAGCAATTCTAATGAAGCCATGATTTGCTCTTTCGAGTGTACTTATTGCAAAACATGCGCTATAGAGATATTCGAAAATGTATGTCCTAGTTGTGCTGGTAATTTTGTAGAGCGTCCTATAAGAACATCAGAAATGATAGCAAAGTATCCTATTTCAACAAAAAGAATATATGATCCAAAAGATTTAGAAAAAGCGAAATTTAATGCTGATAAATTTAGAGAGATAAAACCTGAAAATAGATAATTGATGATTACGTTTAAATTAGCAACAACTTCAGATACTGAAGTTATAGCCTTATTAGGTAGAATTACTTATACAGAGTCTCATGGTCACTTTATAGACGATAAAAATGATTTATTAGCTTATTGTGCGAATGCTTTTTCTATCAAAAAAATAATAGAAGAATTAGAAGACAAAAATAATCTGTTTCATATCGCTTATGTTGATGATTTACCTGTTGGTTTTTCTAAAGTGGTATTAAATTATCCGTTTGAAGACAAAACAGGGAATAGTAGCGCAAGATTAGAAAGAATTTATATTTTAAATCAGTTTTTACCCTTAAAAATCGGGCAACCCTTTTTAGATTTTATTATTGATAAAGTCAAAGAAAAAAATGCTACTGTAATATGGCTTTCTGTATATATTAAAAATGAAAGAGGTATTCGGTTTTACAATAGAAATGAGTTTAAAAACATTGGAGAATTAAACTTTAATGTAAACGGAAAAGAATACGATAATTACGTTTTATCAAAAGAAATTTAACATGGAATACGAACAATCAAAATTAAATAGAGTAAAGCGCGGAGCAAACAGAGCAACCTATGATGTAGAAAAGATTAATACTATTTTAGATGCAGGTTTTTTATGCTATGTTGGCTACATTTATGATGGTAATCCTATTACAATTCCGATGGCATATACCAGAAGAGATGATAAAATTTATATTCATGGTTCAACTGCGAACAGAATGTTATTATCGATATTAGAAAGCGGAAAAACATCAATAACAGTTATGCATTTAGACGGATTAGTTTTGGCGCGTTCTGGCTTACATCATTCTGTAAATTATCGTTCGGTAACCCTTTTCGGAAGCTTAAATAAAATTGAAAAAGATGCTGAAAAAACGCAGATTTTAAAGTGGATTGTAGATCAAATGGTACCAAACCAATGGGACTCAATAAGACCAATGCATCAAAAAGAATTAGATAGAACTTTAGTGTTAGAATTTACTATCGAAACCGCCTCTGCAAAAGTTAGAGATACTGGTGTAGTTGATGAACCTGAGGATTACGACTTGCCAATTTGGGCAGGCGTAGTACCTATAAAACAAATTGCTGAATTTCCTATTTCTGACGATAAATTAAAAGAAGGCGTTGAAATTCCTAAACATGTGTTAGATTATTATCAACAAAATAAACAGTAAGTTTGTCCTTTAATTTTCTAAAACCTTAATCCCCCAAAACATGTATTCAAAAAAATATCTTTTAATTTTATTTTCTTCCTTAATATTTATTTCTTGTAGTGAAAGTTCTATGAGCGATATTGATATTACCGAAAACAATACAATTACTCAAGAAGTTCATAAATTAATAAATGAACACAGAAGTAGTATTGGTAAAAACACACTTACTTTTAATGATCAGATAGCAGAAATAGCCTTAGAGCATACGCAATATATGATTGATGAAAACAAGATAAGTCACGATAACTTTGATGCAAGATTCATTGAAGTTAGAAAAGTTGTGAATGCCGTTGCATTCGGAGAAAATGTTGCTTCGCGTCAAAGAAATGCCCAAGAAGTTGTTACAGGTTGGTTAAACAGCCCTGGTCATAGAGAAAATATTGAAGGTGATTACACGCACACCGGTATCGGAATTAAAAAAGATACTAAGAACAACTATTATTTTACGCAGTTATTTTATAGCAAATAAAGCATATAATTTAGGTGATTATACTATAAACAATAAAATAACATCATAAATTATTGTAAATTTCCTCCATGAAAATTTATGATGTTATAATCCTTACAGAAAGCAGGTATTTAAATCCTACAAAAGTTGATATTTATTCAAAAAATGTATTGGATGAAGACAACTATGTAAAAGTTGCTTTAGAAAAAATAGGCTTAAAAGTTGGTCGTCTTTCTTGGTATGACGCTACTTTTAATTGGTCTACAACTAAATATATTTTATTTAGAACTACCTGGGATTATTTTGATCGATATGATGAGTTTTCTAAATGGTTAAACAACGTTTCTAAACAAACCATTTTACTAAATTCAGAAGCTATAATTCGTTGGAATATTGATAAACATTATTTACAAGATTTACAGAAAAAAGAAGTTCCTATTTGCGAATCTTACTTTGTTGAAACTACAGAAAAAAGTAGTTTACAAGAATTAGCTACAAAACATCAGCTTAATGAGTTTGTATTAAAACCTTGTGTTTCTGGTGGTGGAAGACATACTTACCGAATAAATCCTCAAAATACTCCTGACCATGAAACTATTTTTAAGAAACTAATAGCTAAAGAAGCGTTAATATTACAGCCCTTTCAACATAACATCGTTAAAAAAGGTGAAATTTCATTAATCCTAATAAACGGTAAATTTACACATGCTGTTTTAAAAATTGCTAAAAAAGGAGATTTTAGAGTTCAAGATGATTTTGGAGGTTCTGTACACAACTACACTCCTACGCAACCAGAAATTAACTTTGCTGAAAAAGCCATAAAAGCATGTAATGAGCTTCCTATTTACGCCAGGGTTGATGTTTTTACAGATAACAATAATAACTTAGCGCTTGCAGAATTAGAGCTCATAGAGCCCGAATTATGGTTTAGAAACAATCCGAAAGCTGCCGATGAATTAGCGAAAGGAATTCAAAAATTAATCAATCAAAAAGCAGTGTAATTATAGTATCAAAAAATTATCTTAGAAAAAATAAATTCTTAAAATTATAATTTACCAATTTTAAGGAGAAATTATATTCATAAATGTAAAACTGATTTGTTTTTAAGAAAATGAACGGATTAACTACTAATTAACAAGATTGAATTACAAAAAAAAGAAACCTTCTTAGTTACATAGCGTTCAGTAGAAAAAAAAGGGAGTTTAAAAATAGAAACAAATAGTTATTATAAGCAAAAAAGAGTGACTTTTCAGTCACTCTTTTTTTTAAAGAAATACATTTTCTTATTTTCTTTTTCCGAAAATATATGTGATACCAATGTTTAATCCCCAAGAAGAATATGGCGCATTTTCTGCCAATTGCTTTCTTGCTAAAGGATTTGTTTGAGCATCTGCATACTCCGCTAAAGTTAACGAATCTTCGTAAGAAATTTTATCATTAATTAATGGAAGAAGAGTTCCAAAACTTTGTAATAAAGCAGGGTTTCCTCCTACTGTTTGTAATAACTGTGCTCTTGTAGCAGGTTGTCCTGCTATAGTAGCAGTAAAATCTCCAATCTCAGAAACATCTCTAGTTACACTAATACCTAAGTATTCAACTTCTCCAAACAACTCTAAATTTTTTGTTATTGCATGCTTATAACCTATAGCTCCAATAAACCCGATAGGAAATTTACCTTTAAAATCTCTAGTAAAATCCATATTTAAAGGTACAGTTGCTCCTGCAGGGGCAGCCGGGTTTAAGATAGCAGCAGGCAATTCTGCTCTAACTTTTCCAACTAGTTCTGTTTTACCACCAACCTTTGTTAAAATACCAGCTCTACCATAAAAGTTTTCAGTGATATTGTAAACAGTAGAAACAGATAATCCAAAAGCTCTACCTCTAGCTTTTACATCTACAAACGGCTGATTAGGAACATCAACAAGTAACATAGATTGGTCTGCTCCATTCAAATAACCTCCAGCAACTTCAATACCCCAGCTCTTATTAAAAAAATAACCTGTTCTTAATTGAAAATGTGAACCTTCACCATAACTACCATAAGTATTCTCTACACCACTAGTAGTTGTTTTAGTTCCAAATTGTACTCCTGCAGCCTCAAAAGAGTAACCATTACTTGCAGATACATAAAACTGTGCATTAACAGCAAGTGACGTTAAAAAAACGATCACAGATAAAATAATTCTATTCATATTTATTTCTATTTTAGATTATAAAAGTAAAAATAAAAATGGATACTAGGCTGTATTTACCTTATAAAATCGATAAAAATATCATAATTTTGTTATTCAAAAAACAAAGCTATTGAATACCAATATTTTAGATAAAAAGGTCCAAGAATTTATTAATATAAACTTGAATTCTGATATCACAAAGCTGATTTTGAAAGGAAGTCCGTTTGAGAATATATCAATACAGGAATTATCAAATCAAATTATTGGTAAACAAAAATCTAAGAACAAATTACCACATTGGTTTGCTACAAAGAACATCTATTATCCAGTAAAAATTAGTATTGAACAAACATCTTCTGAAGTAAGTGCTAAATATAAAGCGAGCTTAGTTTCTGGTAAAAACTTAATTGACATAACAGGAGGTTTTGGAGTTGATGCTTTTTATTTTTCTAAAATATTTGATAAAGTTACACACGCAGAAATCAATGAAGAATTATCAGAAATTGTAACTTATAACTACAATCAATTATCGATTAAAAACGTTCAAACAGTTGCTGATAACGGATTAGATTTCCTAAAAAAAACAACCGAAAAATTCGATTGTATTTATATTGATCCTTCTCGTAGAAGCGACATAAAAGGAAAGGTGTTTTTATTAAAAGATTGCTTACCTAATGTACCTGAAAATATTGATTTTCTATTTACAAAATCAGATACTATCTTAATTAAAAACTCACCAATGTTAGATATAACAGCAACATTAAATGAGTTAAAATTTGTAAAAGAAATTCATATTGTTGCTGTAAATAATGAAGTAAAAGAATTACTTTTCCTACTAAAAAAAGATACTAAAGCTAAAATAGAGATAAAAACACATAACGCACTGAAAAACAGTGTTCAGTGCTTTGATTTTAAATTCGCAAAAGAACACAAAACAACATACTCTTTACCAGCTAATTATCTATACGAACCTAATGCTGCAATTTTAAAGTCAGGCGGATTTAATGAAATAACAAATCAGTATGATGTTAAAAAACTACATCAACATTCACATTTATATACATCCGAAGAATTAATACTTAATTTCCCTGGAAGGACATTTAAAATAGAAGAGGTTTATCCTTACAATAAAAAGAAATTGAAAAAAAAATTAACTATTTTAAAAGCAAATATCACCACACGAAACTTCCCTAAAACCGTGGCACAAATAAGAGTCGAAACAAAGCTTAAAGATGGTGGAGATTCTTATCTATTTTTCACAACAAATAGTAACAATGAGTTAATTGTAGTCAATTGCACTAAAACTTCGTAAAATAAAGCCTCTCTCCTTAAATATTCGTTTTTATTAGATGGCTTTTATCTTATAGTATTGAAGAATATCTTTAAAATTTTTGCTATTCACTAAGGCTTTTCAGTTCATTTACTTTTAAGTACTTTTGTTTATAACATGAAACAAGCAAGCACATATCAATCTATAAAATTATCAGAAAACTCCTCTTTAAAGGTGGATGATAATTTGGTGATTGAAGCACCACTTCAGATCAACATAAACAATGAGTCTTATACTGTAGTTATGAGAACTCCAGGAGACGATAACGAGCTTATAAGAGGACTTTTGTACGCAGAAGACATTTATAAAAGCAATGATGAATTAAAGATAGATATTATTGAAATAAATAATGATTTTTCGGCCATCTTAAATGTTAGTATTCCAAAGGAAAAATTAAGAAAAGGCTACCTTAATAAACGAACACTTTTATCAGTTTCATCTTGTGGAATTTGCGGAAAAAAAGAGTTAAAAGATCTAAAAACAAGTGATGAGCCTCTTAATAATAAACATAATGAATCAATTGATGTAACATTTGATATGTTTTTAAAAATGAATGATTTACAGTTTTTATTTAAAAACACAGGAGGAAGTCATGCTTGTGCTTTATTCGATAAAAAAAAGGAACTCTTAACTATCAAAGAAGATATTGGTCGTCATAACGCAGTTGATAAATGTATTGGCGATTTAATTAATAAAAATAAAATAAAAGAAGTAAGCTATATGCTAGTAAGCGGTCGCGTTTCGTACGAGATTGTTTCGAAGGCTTTTTTTGCTAAAATCCCTATTATTATAGCAGTTTCTGCCTGCTCTTCTTTAGCCGTTGATTTTGCGAAAGAATTTGGCATTTGCCTAATAGGTTTTAGTAGAAATAATAGAATGACAGTTTACGCTAATCCTCAATATATAAATTATGAGCGATAAAAAAATACAAGAACAACCACCTGAAAAATTAACTGGTATTGAACTTATAGATATTCCTAAAAAGGCAGTAGGTACAAAAGCTATACAATCAGCTTTAAGTCATGTTTTTTCAGAAACAGGTGTAGTAAAAGGAATTAGCCTTCTTAAAAACATCAATCAAATTAATGGTTTTGATTGCCCGGGCTGTGCCTGGCCAGATCCAGATCAGAAAAGAGCTTTTTTAGCGGAATATTGCGAAAACGGTGCAAAAGCAGTTGCTGAAGAAGCTACAACGAATAGAGTATCTCCGTTATTTTTCGCAACACATTCTGTGCAAGAAATGTCTGAATGGTCTGATTATGAAATTGGTAAAAGTGGACGAATCACTCATCCAATGATTTTGAAAGAAGGAGCTGATAATTATGAAGAAATTTCTTGGCAAGAAGCTTTTAATCTTATTGGGAGTGAGTTAAACAACTTAAATTCTCCTGATGAAGCAATCTTTTACACTTCAGGTAGAACAAGTAATGAAGCTGCTTTTTTATATCAGCTATTTGTACGTCAGTTTGGTACCAATAACTTACCAGATTGCTCTAATATGTGTCACGAAAGTAGCGGTAGCGGACTTTCAGAAACACTAGGAATTGGTAAAGGTTCTGTTACTTTAGATGACTTTAATCATGCTGATTTAGTGATTGTTATAGGTCAGAATCCAGGAACAAATCATCCTAGAATGCTAACCGCATTAAAAGATACTAAAAAGAATGGCGGAAAAATAATGACGATAAATCCGTTGCCTGAAGTTGGATTAATGAATTATGTAGATCCGCAAAATCCTTTAAAATGGTTTGGAGCTGGTGATAAGTTAACTGACTTGTTTTTACAAGTAAAAATTAACGGAGATGTTGCCTTGTTAAAAATCATCTTAAAGATGATGAAAACTGAGGAGGAAAAATCGGGAGATGTTTTTAACCATCAATTTATAAAAGAAAAAACACACGGCTTAGAGCAATTTCTAGTCGATTTAGATAAATATTCAATAGAAGAATTATTACCCCAAACAGGCCTACCTTTAGAAGTAATTAAAGAGGCTGCAGATATGATTATCAGTAATGATAAAATTATTATTTGTTGGGCAATGGGATTAACACAACATAAAAATGCAGTAGATAATATTCGTGAAGTTGTTAATTTACTATTATTAAAAGGAAGCATCGGTAAAAAAGGTGCTGGTACTTGCCCAGTAAGAGGGCACTCTAACGTGCAAGGAGATCGAACAATGGGAATATGGGAAAAGCCTAAAAATGGTTTTTTAGACAATTTAGAAAAGGAATTTCAATTCAATGCCCCACGTAAACATGGTTATGACGTTGTCGCAGCTATTGAGGCTATGCATCAGAAAAAAGCTAGTGTTTTTATAGGAATGGGAGGTAATTTTATCTCTGCAACTCCAGATACCGTATATACAGCTGAAGCTTTAAAAAACTGTGATTTAACAGTACAAATATCAACAAAATTAAATCGTAGTCACTTAATTCATGGTAAACAAGCATTAATTCTTCCTTGTTTAGGTCGTTCCGAAAAGGATAATCAAAAAAGCGGAGAACAGTTTATTACTGTAGAAAATTCGATGGGCGTTGTACATCAGTCAAACGGACATTTAACGCCTGCTTCTAAACATTTATTAAGTGAGCCCGCTATTGTTGCAGGTATTGCTACCGCTACATTGAAGAATACTAAGGTTCAATGGAGTAAATTAATTACCAATTACGATTTAATTCGCACTAAAATAGAAGCCACTATAGACGGTTTTGATAGCTACAATGAAAGAGTTCGTGTAAAAGGAGGTTTTTACTTACCCAATAATGCACGCGAAAACAACTTCTCTCCTACTTTAACTGGAAAAGCAAATTTTTCTACAAATTCACCTTCGGATATTGCTCTAGATGAAAATCAATTTATGATGATGACCATTCGTACACACGATCAATACAATACTACTATTTATGGTTTGAATGATCGTTACCGCGGAATTTTAAATGAACGAAGAGTTATTTTTATGAATCCTGACGATATGAAAAATCATGGTCTAAAAAAATTAGACAAAGTAGATTTAACTAGTCATTTTAAAGGAGAAGAAAGAAAGGCAAACGGATTTTTAGTAATTCCGTACAGCATACCTAAACAATGTACTGCAACTTATTTTCCTGAAGCAAACGTATTAGTTCCTCTAAAAAGTAAAGCGAGAATTAGCCATACACCGGCATCAAAAACTGTGATTATAACCGTTAAAAAACAAGACTAAAAAAAGATTTGTACTTTAGTAAAATATTTTAACAAAAATCAACCTACAATTATGCCTTTTATAGAAGAAGATAAGTTTCAATTAATGCAAGAAGACTTAGATAATGCTAAGCTTAAAAGAGAAGAAGCAGAAAGCGAATTAGAAGAAACAAAAGAAGCACTTACTTCCGCTAAAAAAGGATCTATGATATTGCCTATTATATTAGGTCTAATGCTTGGAGCTGCCTTAGGAGCTACTTATTATTTTTACACCAATAATGGCGGAGTTCCTTATACTTCATCTGAAGATGAAACTGCTATAAGAAAAAGTGAAAATATAAGAGTGTTAGACAGTATTGTTAGAGCAAATGCTAGAGCCGCGAGAAACAACAGTTCTACTACTGATGAAAATAATTTAAATGAAACTATCGATTCTGTTATAGATAATACAAGCGACAAAACAATTTATTCTGTTCAAATTGGTGTTTTCTCTAAAAAGAAGCACGCTTTAATTTCTACTTCAACAATACCTTCAACCGTTACTATAAATGATGGATACTTTAAATATTCTATAGGTTTATTTGATTCTTTAAGCGAAGCTAAATCGTTAAGAAAAGAATTAATAAAAATAGGCTTCAAAGATGCTTTTGTTGCTTCATATATTAATGGAGAACGTCAAAAAATACACCCTTAAAAACAATATATAAATGCTATTTAAAATTAGTAAAAAAGCACTCATGGTATGTTTTACCTTGAGTGTTTACTTTTTATACGCTCAAACTGAAATTCCTCAGCAAGAAACTCAAATTGGCTTCGGACAACTAGATTTTTTATCTATTAAAATGCCCGATAACGAGAAAAATATGGATTTCACAGGAGTTCATTATAATTTAAAACCCAATAAGTGGAGTTATGTTGGTGTAGGTATTTATGGTGCTGTTGGCGGAATTCGTGGTGGTTTTTTTACTTTAGGAATCAATGCTGGTATTCAACATAAAATAACCGATAAATTATTTATAGATGCCGGATTTCATTTTGGCGGAGGTGGCGGAGCTGCAGCTCCTGACGGTGGTGGTGCTTTTATTTTACCTCATTTTAACTTAGGATATGATTTTAAACATTTCTCTACAACTGCAGGTTATAGTTATGTCGATTTTTTTGATGGAGGAACCATTAATCGCAGTCAATTTAATGTAGCTATTCAAATTCCTTTATCTTTTAAAACAACAAGTTTTAAAGAGCGTGAAAATTCTTTTTCTTTTGATGCGCTAAATAATAGTTCTTGGGATACTCCTGCTAATAAAATTTCTTTACTAGTACATCTAAATAATTTATCTGTAACAAAAGGTTCTTATAAAGATAAAACAATACGTTTAGCTGGTTTTGAATTAAACTCATATCTTAATAAAAACATCTTCTTTTTTGTAAAAGCTGACGGTGCCTACCACGGAATTAGAGCTGGATATATGGATGTTCTTTTAGGAGGTGGATATCATTTATCAATGAATAAAAACCGTACAAATATCTTAGCTAAGTTTGGTGTTGGTGCTGGCGGTGGCGGTGGTGTTGATACCAAAGGTGGATTTTTAATTTATCCTGATATTTCTATCGAACAAAAATTATTTGATAATATTTATGCTTCAATTAACAAAGGATATTTAATGTCGCCTGATTCACACTTTAAAGCATCTACTTTAGGCTTTGGTTTAAAATATTATATAGATAAAGATGGTGTTTCTGGAAATGACAAATATAAAAGTGGAAAATTTAAAGGTTTAGAAACAATTATAAAACAAGATTTGTATTTAAGTGCTGCAAGAGATAATAATGGTGGATTTACTCAGAACATGCATCAAATTTCTTTGCAAATAAACTTTTTCTTTAATAAGTATATTTATGGATCCGGACAAACATCATTCGCTAATTTTGGTGATGCTGGTGCTTATGCTGAAGGTATTGTTGGTTTAGGAGTACAATCAAATACTTTTTTTAACAATACAACTTCAATCTTTGGCCAACTTTTAGGTGGAGCTGCCGGTGGTGGTGGAATTAGTACAGGACAGGGTTTAATTGTAAAACCAAGTATGGGACTAAATTACAAACTAACAAATAAATTAAATATACGTGGTGGATTAGGATACGTTAAAGCACGAGGTGGTAAATTAAGTAGTACTTATTTAAACTTTGGTGTTAGTTATAACTTTTCTTTTTTAAGCGTTAAATAATTACACCAAAACCTAACTATTACTTTTATCTATTTTGCAAGCATATTTTCAATATTTTTCGACTTCTATAACCGAAATAAAGCTTCCTAAAAAGTTTACTTTTCCGTTTTATTACGAACCTCATTCGTTGTGCAAGTTAGCTTCAAAAGAAGTGCAAAATTATTTGAGTGTGCAAACAGATTTCGAACATAATTTCGGGTTAGATAACTCCAAAAAAGGAGCTATTTCAGGAAAAATGTTTGGAGTTTTAGTCGTACAAAATCAACAAAATGAAATCGGCTACATAACTGCTGTTTCTGGTAAGTTAGGCGAAAAAAACAAGCACAAAAAGTTCGTTCCACCTGTTTACGATATGCTTACTAAAGATTCGTTTTTCTTAAAAGAAAAAGAAACTTTAAGGAATATAAGTATTGAATTAGATCGTTTAGAGAATACTGCTGAGTATTTAAAATTACGTACTCTTTACGAACAAGAAACTAACAAGGCGGCTGATGATATTACAGAAAAAAAGAAGCTTTAAAAAAAGCTAAAATTGCTCGTAAATTAAAAAGAGAAAAAGCATTTACCGAGTTATCAACAGAAGATTATGAAACTTTAAAAAATATTTTAAGTAAAGAGAGTTTAGATGCCAAACATTACCTAAATAATGTAACTCGCTTTTGGGAACATACTTTGAAACCTATTAAAGAAAAACTATTTATTTTTACCAATCAAAAAACGTTACTAAAAGAAAAACGTAAAACTAAATCCACAGCTTTACAGGTTTATATATCAAAACAATATCAATTTTTAAATTCAAAAAAAGAGGTTAAAAATTTAGGGGAGTTATTTACGAATGTTTCTATACAAAATATTCCAGCAGGAACTGGTGAATGCGCTGCTCCAAAATTATTACAATATGCTTTTTTACACGACTTAAAACCTATTGCAATGGCAGAATTTTGGTGGGGGAAACCGCCAAATAAAGAAGTAAGGAAACACCAACAATTTTATCCGGCTTGCCAAGGAAAATGCAAACCTATTTTAACACATATGCTAGACGGAATTGAAATGGATACGAATCCGTTATTAGAAAATCCTGCTGTTGGAAAGAAACTAGAAATTGTTTTTGAAGATGATGAGTTAATCATTATTTATAAGCCTAATGACTTTTTATCGGTTCCTGGAATTCATATTCAAGATTCGGTTTATTCTCGCATTAAACAACAGATTAAAGGTGTTTCGGGTCCCATTATTGTACATCGTTTAGATATGGCTACTTCTGGTTTATTAGTTTTAGCTAAAAACAAAAATGCTCATAAAATTATACAAAGTCAGTTTATTAATAAAACGGTTAAAAAAAGATACACGGCTTTATTAGATGGAATTATTACCGAAAATAAAGGGATAATTAATTTACCACTTCGTGTAGATTTAGATGACAGACCAAGACAATTGGTATGTTATGAACACGGAAAACCTGCAAAAACTAAATGGGAGGTTATTGAAAGGAAAAACGGAAAAACAAAGGTACACTTCTACCCTATTTCTGGTCGAACACATCAATTACGAATGCATGCTTCTCATAGTTTAGGATTAAACACACCAATTATAGGTGATGACTTGTATGGAAAAAAATCTGACCGTTTGTATTTACATTCAGATACTTTAGAGTTTGCACATCCTATTACTAAGGAGAAAATGAAATTTCATAAAAAAGCGGATTTTTAAGCTTTCACTAAAACTTTATAAAATAGTTTAGCCCAGATTGTAGCATTTGTTTGAGCTCCTCGCAGAGAGCGAGTGCGGAAAGCTGGAATTAGCTTCTGACAGAATTAAGAATAAAAAAAGCCTCTCGATTTACTGAGAGGCTTTTGAATTTACACTAATTTCTTAGCGTCTTTTACTTTTTGCTTGGTAAGCGCAATATCGATTACCTCGCTCATTTCGTTTACGTAATGGAATGTTAATCCCTTTAAGTAACTTTCTTTTATTTCTTCGATGTCTCTTTTATTCTCGACACACAAAATAAGCTCTTTAATATTGGCGCGTTTTGCTGCTAATATTTTTTCTTTAATTCCACCTACTGGCAATACTTTTCCACGAAGTGTAATTTCACCTGTCATGGCTAGTTTATTTTTCACTTTACGCTGTGTATATACCGACATTAATGAAGTTAACATAGTAATACCTGCACTTGGCCCATCTTTTGGCGTTGCACCTTCTGGCACGTGAATATGTACGTCGTATTTTTCTAAAATTTCTTGTTTAATTCCGAATTTTTCAGCGTTTGCCTTGATGTATTTCATCGCAATTGTAGCTGATTCCTTCATCACTTTACCTAAATTACCTGTAATAGAAAGGTTACCTTTTCCTTTTGATAAAATAGATTCTATAAATAAAATATCTCCACCAACACTTGTCCACGCTAAACCAGTAACTACACCTGCAACATCATTATTTTCGTACTTACCTCTTTCTAGACGAGCAGGACCTAAAATAGTTTCGATATCTAAGTCTGATAAAGCAATGCTATACTCCTCTTCCATCGCTATTGATTTCGCCGCAAAACGAACTATTTTAGCAACTTGTTTTTCTAAACCACGCACACCTGATTCACGTGTATAACCTGCAACAATCTTTTCTAATTGTTTTTTTCCAGCCGTTAAATGTTCCGGTGTTAACCCATGCTCTTTTAACTGTTTTGGAAGTAAATATTTTTTAGCAATTTCAATTTTTTCTTCAATCGTATAACCCGTAACATTGATAATCTCCATACGATCACGTAATGCCCATGGAATTTGACCTAAGTTATTAGCCGTTGCAATAAATAGCACTTTAGAAAGATCGTAACCTACTTCTAGATAATTATCATAAAACTCGGTGTTTTGCTCAGGGTCTAAAACTTCTAACATAGCAGAAGAAGGGTCTCCTTGACTACTTTGACTTAATTTATCAATTTCATCTAAAACAAATACAGGATTTGAAGTTCCAGATTTTTTAATATTCTGAATTAAACGTCCTGGCATGGCTCCAATATAGGTTTTACGGTGCCCGCGAATCTCTGCTTCATCACGTAAACCACCTAAAGACATACGCACGTATTTTCTACCTAAGGCTTCCGCTACCGATTTACCTAAAGATGTTTTACCTACTCCAGGAGGACCGTACAAACAAATAATAGGCGACTTCATATCTCCACGTAATTTTAAAACAGCTAAATGTTCTATAATACGTTCTTTTACTTTTTCTAAACCAAAATGATCTCGATCTAATATTTTTTGTCCTCTTTTTAAATCAAATTTATCTTTAGAATATTCTCCCCAAGGTAAATCTAACATTAACTCTAAATAGTTACGTTGCACACCATATTCTGCCATTTGAGGATTCATTCGCTTTAAGCGATTCAATTCCTTTTCAAATGTCTCAGCAACCTCTTTATTCCATTTTTTTGTTTTAGCCTTTATTCTCATTTGATCTAATTCCTGATCATGAGAAACACCACCTAATTCATCTTGAATGGTTTTTAACTGCTGATGTAAATAATATTCACGCTGTTGCTGATCTAAATCAGAACGTGTTTTAGACTGAATATCATTACGCAATTGTAATTTCTGAAGTTCTTTGTCTAAATTTTTTAACGTTAATAAAGCGCGTTCTTTTAAGTTATCTTTTTCAAGTAACACTTGTTTCTTAGCAACACTTAAATCCATGTTTGATGAAATAAAGTTCACCAAAAACGAGTTAGATTTTATGTTTTTAATAGCAAAAGAAGCTTCAGAAGGTAACATTGGGTTTTCTTTAATAACCTCTAATGCTAATTCTTTTATAGATTCTATAATTGCCTCAAACTCTTTTTCGTCATCAACCTCTTTATCATCTATTGCTTCCTTAACTCTTGCTTTTAAGTATGGTTCTTCTTGCGTAATTTCATCAATCTCAAAACGTTTTTTTCCTTGAATGATAACTGTTGTGTTACCATCAGGCATTTTAAGAACACGTAAAATCTGTGCTACAACTCCGGTTTTATGAATATCATTTAAACCAGGGTTTTCTACATCGCCATCTTTCTGAGCAACAACACCAATTACTTTATCTCCTTTGTTTGCATCTTTTATTAACTGAATAGATTTATCTCTACCCGCTGTAATAGGAATTACAACACCAGGAAATAACACCGTATTTCTTAACGGTAAAATTGGCAGTTCTTCAGGTACTTTTTCTTTATTTATTATTTCTTCATCTTCAGGAGTTAATAAAGGAATCAATTCTGAATCTTCATTAAAAGCTTCTTGAAGCGACAAATTGTCTAAATGTATAATTTTTGATTTACTCATATCTTGTATATATGTCATAGTGACATTTATATATTGTTAGCAACAATACCAAACGCACTTTTTAACTTTTAATTATTTGATAAACAGTACACTATAAACATATGCACTATTTCGCTCGATTATATAAGTCAATTGTTATGCCAAGTAAAACTTATATTACTTGTAACTAATTACAAGCTGAGTCGTTATATTAATATATTTTTACAAAAACTAACCAAAAAATGAAAACTAAACTAATTTTTATTGCTTTTATTTTACTAATAACAAGCTGTACAACGAATAAAAACTCAGATAAATTTATTAAAAATGCTACGGGCCGTTATTTTTTTAATGCTGATGAAATTATAGAGGTTAACTTTAAAGAGGGCGAATTACTTTTAGCATGGCGTAATCAGAAATTGGTTCCTTTAAAAATTAACGATAGTACTTTTTATGCAAGCGAATTAAATGAAAAATTAATTTTTCATACAGATAAAGATAATATTGAATTAGCGAAAAAACGAGAACATAATGATAATGTATATGTTTTTAACAAATTAAATGATGGTGAAAAAACACCTAAAGAACATTTTGCACAAGGAGATTATAACGCTGCGCTAGTTGGTTATGAAAAAATTAAAGAAAAAGACAGTTTAAATCCTATAATTAGAGAACATACTTTTAATAGTTTGGGTTATCAATATTTAAGAGAAGATAAATATGAGCAAGCAATTGAAATTTTTAAAATTAACATTGCTTTATACCCTACTAGTTCTAATACTTACGACAGTACAGGTGATGCTTATTTAAAAAAATTAGATACTATTAAAGCAATTGAGTTTTATAAAAAAGCGTTGGATATAAACCCTGAAAATGGCAATGCAAAAAGGGCGTATAAAAAACTTACTAAAACTAACTAATTTGGAAAGACTAAAATATCCGATCGGAAAACCTGATATTCCTACCGTAATTTCTTCAGAAAAAATTAACGAATGGATTATTATTTTAGAAGAGTTTCCTGCTAAATTAGAGCTTCTTGTTAAAAATTTATCCGAAGAACAATTAAATACTTTATACAGAGATGGTGGTTGGTCTGTTAGGCAAGTTATTCATCATTGTGCAGACAGTCATCATAATTCATACACTCGTTTTAAATGGGCGTTAACAGAAGAAGAACCTGTTATTAAAACGTATTATGAAGCGCGTTGGGCAGAATTATTCGATTCTAAAACTGCCCCTATTCAGTTATCTTTAAATTCATTAAAAGCTTTACACGCTAAATGGGTGTATCTTTTAAAAGGATTAACTGATGATGATTTAAATAAGTGTTTCATTCATCCTGATGGAAATGAAAAAGTAAGTTTAAAAGAAAATATAGGTATTTATGCATGGCATTGCAACCATCATTACCAACACATAAATCAGTTATTACTTATAAAAAAGTGGTTGTAAAACAAATTATGTATTTTTACACTAAATAATAAAGTGCTATTTATTATTTAAGTTCAGATAAAATATTAAAAAATATGATACGAAGCTACAGAAATGAAAGGTGGAAAGAAATAGTATTTGATGATAAAATCTCTGAAAAAGAAAAATTTAAAATCTCTAATTACGGTAGAATTATCAACTGTAAAAAAGAAGAAGAGTTCCTTGTAAACGAATATTTTATAAACGGTTACCAGAACTTACCATTAAAACAACGAGTAAATGGAAAAAATACCAGTAGGTATGTTCATAAACTCGTAGCAGAATGTTTTTTACCCCGTAAAGAGGATGAATTGTATGTGATTCATTTAAATTATGATAAAAAAGACAATAGGATTGAAAACCTTAAATGGGCTACAAAAAGGGAAAAAGAGGTACATCAATATACCAATCCCGAATATGTAAATAAAGTTCATAAACCCAGAACTGCAAAACTTACTGAAACTAGAGTTAAATTACTTAAGCGTAAGCTAAACGACCCAAACAGAAAGACTCGTTTAAAAATGATTGCGAAACAATTTGGTGTTTCAGAAATGCAATTACATAGAATTAAAACTGGTGAAAATTGGGGATACGTTACTGAAGATTAACTTATAATAAAATTAAGATAGCAATAGCTATAAAAACTACAATTTGCGCCCATTTTAGGAACACTCCTATTTGGGCGTTCTTTTTTATTGATGTTGATATTGTTCCTGCCAAAATAGCAATTGTAGAAAATATTACAAAAGAAGTAAGTATAAATAAGCCGCCTAAAACATAAAACTGAATTACCGTAGAAATCGTTTTTGAAAACAAAAACTGAGGGAAAAATGCCAAAAAGAAAATAGTAACTTTCGGGTTTAAAACATTCATCCAAAAACCTTTTTTAAACAATTCGAAAGTAGATTTCTTAACTACATTATCTGTTGAAAACGCAATTTTAGCATCACTTTTATAAACTTGGTATGCAATATACAGCAAATACAAGGCTCCGAATAATTTGATAATAAAAAATAAATTCGGATTTTGCTTTATAACCTCCGAAACGCCAAAAGCAACCAAAGTAGTATGAATAATACAACCCGTCATTAAACCAACAACTGTTGCTAAACCATATTTTTTACCATGCACAATACTTTGTGTTAGTACAAAAATATTATCTGGCCCTGGTGAAAAAGCTAAAGTAGCCGTAGCTAAAACAAACGAAATAAGAGTTTCAATCATTAATTAAATAAATATAAAAAACTACTGAAATTAATTCAGTAAAAAGTTAATTTAAGATTGATCTAAAATAGCTTTATTGATTCGCTTTACCAAACTCGGTCCTTCATAGATAAACCCAGTATAGATTTGTACTAAATCTGCACCAGCATTTATTTTATCTAAAGCATCTTTTTCAGAATGAATACCTCCTACCCCGATTATAGGAAATGCTTTGTTAGATTTATCTGCTAGGTATTTAATTACTTTCGTACTTCTTTCTTTAACCGGTTGACCGCTAACACCACCATTACCAATTTCTAATAATCGTTCTTTAGAAACCTTTAAATTATCTCTATTTACTGATGTGTTTGAGGCAATAACTCCATCTATTTTAGTTTTAGCAACCAATTCAATTATTTCATCTAATTGTTGGTTATTTAAATCTGGAGCTATTTTTAAAAGAATAGGTCTCGACTTCGCTCGACCTGACACTGAAAGCTCCTTATTTAATTTCTGAACCTCAGTAATTAACTCATATAAGTATTCAACATCATCTAGTTTTGCATGACTCCCAACATTAGGGCAACTTACATTCAACACAAAATAATCTACATACGGATGCAGTCCTTTAAAACACTCTAAGTAATCTGACGTATAGTTTTCTGGAGCTGTATCGGTATTTTTACCGATGTTACCTCCAATGATAATTTTACCTTTATTCTTTTTTAATTGTTCAATTGCAATAGCTAATCCTTCATTATTAAATCCCATTCGGTTGATAATTCCTTGATCATCTTTTAAACGGAATAATCTTTTCTTCGGATTTCCTGCTTGCCCTTTTGGTGTTACGGTTCCTATTTCTACAAAACCAAATCCGAAGTTTGCTAATTCATTATATAAAACCGCATTTTTATCAAATCCAGCAGCTAAACCAACAGGTTTTTTAAAAGTTAATCCGAATAAATTACGTTCTAATTTTTTATCATTCACCTGATATAAACTTCTGAATATTGAAGCTACAAAAGGAATTTTTGTCATGAATTTCACCAATGAAAAAGTAAAATAATGAATCTTTTCTGGATCAAAAAGAAAGAAAATCGGACGGATGATTAATTTGTACATACTTCTTATCAGGTCGAGCGCAGTCGAGACCTTAATTATTGTTTAAAAAATAACCTCTCGACTGCGCTCGAGGAGACATTTAAATTAAAAAAAGCCCCAATAAAAATTGGAGCTTTTGAATTATCTTAAAACAGCTTCTAAATTCTTTTCGAATGTTAGCTGTAATTTTTGCATTATTTTATCAATCTGTTTATCTGCTAATGTTTTATTTTCATCTTGTAAAACAAAACTAACAGCATATGATTTTTTACCTTCAGGTAATTTATCACCTTCATAAACATCAAATAAATCTACTTCTTTTAATAATTTCTTTTCTGATTGAAAAGCAAGGTTGTAAATTTCTTTAAACTCTATTTTATCATCTAATAACAACGCTAAATCACGCTTTACTGATGGAAACTTAGCTAAATCAGATACTTTAATTTTCTTATTACCAGCTAAGCTTAAAATGTTTTCCCAATTAAAATCAGCAAATAAAACTTCTTGTTTAATAGAAAATTCTTTTAAAACAGCTCTTTTTATAACTCCGAATTCAACTAGCTTAGTTTTTCCTAAACTTAATACTACACCTTCAGAAAACACATCTGTTTTAATAGGTGATGTTTTTAAATTATCAAGTCCTAATCTACTTAATAAGTTCGTTACAATTCCTTTTAAATAAAAGAAATCAGAAGCTTCAGTTGCTATTTTCCAACTATCTTTCGTTCTGTTCCCGGTAACAAACAACGTTAAATGCTTGTCTTCCTGATAACCACTTTCGTATTTATGATATGTTTTACCAAACTCATAAAATTTTAATGCGTTATTTTTTCTGTTGATATTATAAGAAACCGATTCTAAACCACTAAACAATAATGATTGTCGCATTACCTTTAAGTCGTTACTTAACGGATTTAACATTTCTACATTATGTTCTTCCTTTAAATTCTCAGACAAAGCAATATAATCTGCTTTTGTTAAAGAATTTGCCATCGTTTCGTTAAATCCTAATGAACTTAATTGGTTTGCAACAATGTTTTCTACCTTAACTTCTTTATCGTTATCAAATGAAATAGAAGTATTTAATTTATGAGAAAACTCGATGTTATTGTAACCGTAAACTCTTAAAATTTCTTCAATAATATCAGCTTCACGCTGAACATCTACTCGGTAAGAAGGTATTGTTAAACCTAAACCTCCTTCAGTTACACTGTTTATTTTAATTTCTAAAGAAGCTAAAATATTTTTAATCGTTTCTTTAGGAATTTCTTGACCTATTAATTTATACGTGTTTTCGAAAGATAAAAACACTTCGAAATCTTCTATTTTCTCTGGATAAAAATCTAAAACATCCGAAGACATTTTTCCACCAGCGTACTCTTCAATTAATAAAGCAGCACGCTTTAAAGCGTATTTTGTTGAATTGATATCGATTCCTCTTTCGAAACGGAAAGAAGCATCTGTATTTAATGCGTGACGTTTTGCTGTTTTACGAACAGAAACCGGATTAAAGTAAGCGCTTTCTAAGAAAATCGCTGTAGTATGTTCTGTTACTCCAGATTTTAATCCGCCGAAAACTCCACCTAAACATAATGGATTATCATCTGCATCACAAATCATAATATCATCAGCATCTAACGTTCTTTCTACTTCATCTAACGTCTTAAACTTCGTTCCTGCCGCTAAGGTTTTAACAATAACTTTATTCCCTCTAATTTTATTAGCATCAAAAGCATGTAAAGGTTGCCCTAACTCATGTAAAACATAATTTGTAATATCTACAATATTGTTTTTAGGTACAATACCAATAGCTTTTAATCTATTCTGAATCCATTCTGGAGATTCTTTAACCTCAATATCGGTAATTGTAATTCCGCAATAACGAGGTACTAAATTTTTATCTTCAATTTCGATATCAATCTTGTGTGTACGTTCATCTACACGAAAATCTGATACAGAAGGTGAAATTAGCTCTAAATTTGTTCCTTGATGCATTAAACCTGCACGTAAATCACGAGCAACACCAAAGTGGCTCATTGCGTCTGCACGGTTTGGCGTTAAGCCTATTTCGAAAACATAATCTGTTTCGATATTAAAAACTTCTGAACAAGGTGTTCCTGAAGCTAAAGCGGCATCTAAAACCATAATTCCTTCATGACTGTTACCTAAACCTAACTCGTCTTCGGCACAGATCATTCCGTGGCTTTCTTCTCCTCTTATTTTACCTTTTTTTATTTTAAAGCCTTCGCCTTTTTCATCATACAAGGTTGTTCCTACCGTAGCAACAGGCACTTTCTGACCAGCAGCTACATTTGGTGCACCACAAACTATTTGTACTGGATTACCGTCACCTAAATCTACCGTAGTAATTTTTAGTTTATCTGCGTTGGGATGCTTAACACATGTTTTTACTTCACCAACAACGATGCCCTTTAAGCTACCCTTAATACTCTCTACTTTTTCTATTCCTTCTACCTCTAGACCTAAATCTGTTAATAGTTCTCCTGTTTTTTCAGCTTTCCAGTCGGTTTGTAAAAATTGTCTTAACCAATTGTATGATATCTTCATAATCAATCTCTAATTTGAGCAGGCAAATTTAAGGAAAATAAAAGGAAAAATAACAGTCCTTCTTAACACTATTTACACCGCTGATTGTTAACTATTTGATAACATTTATTTCTCAGAATAATTGTTTTTTTGCACTCCCCCATAACTTAACACAACTCAATTTACATGAAAAAATTACTACCCTTCTTTTTACTGATTGCATCTCTTTCAGTATTTTCTCAAGTACCTAGTTATTATAACGATGTTAACTTGAACCAAAGTAGCACAGCTTTAAAAGATGCTTTAGCTACAAAAATTATTAGCACACATGCTGTTAATTTATCCTATTCACCAGGTGTTTGGGACGCTCTAAAACAATCTGATTTAGACGCTGCAAACAACAGTAATGTTGTTTTAATTTATGGTTATAATGACTCTGACGGAAACTATGTCACAGACAGAACTCGTAGCAAAGATGCTAACGGTGGTTCTGCTGGAACGCAATGGAACAGAGAGCACGTATATCCGAAATCATTAGGGAATCCTAATTTAGGAACTTCAGGGGCTGGAGCAGATGTACACCATTTAAGACCTGCGGATATTTCTTTTAACTCACAAAGAAGTAGTAAAAAATTTGCAGCAGGATCTGGTAATGCAGGTGATTCTAACGGTGGTTGGTATCCTGGTGATGAGTGGAAAGGAGATGTTGCTCGTATGATGTTGTATATGTACGTACGTTACGGAAACCAATGTTTACCTAGTAACGTTGCTATTGGTTCTGCAAGTTCTTCTGACAATAATATGATTCAATTATTATTACAATGGAATGCTGAAGACCCTGTATCTAGTTTTGAAACACAAAGAAACCCTATATTACAAGGAATACAAGGAAATAGAAATCCGTTTATCGATAATCCTGCTTTTGCAACTCAAATTTGGGGAGGTCCACAAGCAGAAGATAAATTTGGTAACGGTGGCGGTTCTTCTGACACACAAGCACCAACAACTCCTACTAACTTAACTGCTTCAAATATTACGGAAACATCAACAGATTTATCTTGGTCTATTGCTACCGACAATGTTGCTGTTACTGGTTATGACATTTATAAAGGAACTACTAAAATAGCTACAAGCACTGCTAATTCGTACAATGTAACAGGTTTAAATGCTACTACTAACTATAGTTTTTCTGTAAAAGCAAGAGATGCAGCTAGTAATGTTTCAGCATCTAGTTCTACTGTAAATATTACTACAAGTGCAGGGAACACTTCTGGAGGCTCTGCTTCTGATTTATTAATTTCTGAATACGTTGAAGGTTCTTCTAACAACAAAGCCTTAGAAATTGCGAATTTCACCGGTACAACTATTAATTTAGCTGGCTATTCTCTAAAGAAAGCTTCTAACGGTGGCGGATGGACAAACACTGTAACCTTAAGCGGACAATTAGAAAACGGAAATGTATATGTAGTTGCAAACAACAATGCTTCTACAACTATTAAAAACAAAGCACAATTAACAGAAACTAGTGTTAGTTCTTTTAACGGAAACGATGCTATTGGTTTATTTAAAGGAAGCTCACTTATCGATTTAATAGGAAACCCTAATAGCTCATCAACATTTGCACAAGACAAAACATTACAGAGAAAATCAACAATTTCTTCTCCTAATGCAAGCTATACTACATCTGAGTGGAATATCCTTTCGAAAGATACTTTTAATGGTTTAGGAAATCATACAATTGATGGAGGAACTCCACCTGTTGACACTGCTGCTCCTTCTACTCCAAGTAACTTAACGGCTAGTAACATAACAGAAACCTTTGTAAACTTAAATTGGAATGCTGCTACAGACAATACTGCTGTGACAGGTTATGATGTTTATAAAGGCTCAGCTAAAATAGCTACAGTAACAACTACAAATTATTCAGTTAGTGGTTTAACAGCTGCTACGAATTACACTTTTTATGTAAAAGCTAAAGATGCTGCTGGTAATATTTCTACATCAAGTAATACTATTGGTGTAACCACTAAAAGTGTTGTGGTTAATTACTGCGCTTCTAAAGGTAATAATTCAAGCTATGAATATATTGATAATGTTGCTATAGGCGGAATTTCAAACGCTTCTTCTTCTAATAATGGTTATGGTGATTTTACATCTCAAACAGGTAATTTACCTTACGGAAACAATACTATAATTATTAGTGCAGGTTTTTCAGGCTCTTCTTATACTGAGTTTTGGAAAGTATGGATTGATTTTAACAAAAACGGTATATTTGAAAGCAATGAAGAGGTAGTTAGTGGATCATCTTCTAGCTCAGCTAATTTATCTGCAAGTTTTACAGTACCTACTTCAGCTTTAACAGGAAAAACAAGAATGCGTGTTGCCATGAAATGGGATGCTACTCCTACTGCTTGTGAAACTTTTGGTTATGGAGAAGTTGAAGACTACTCTGTAAATATTGGAGTAAGTGCAAAAGGTGGATACAATACGAATGTAATTGCTGAAGCAAAATTAGGTAATGAAACTGCTGTTTTTAATGCTATTCTTTCTCCAAACCCAACTACTAATTATTTAAAAATTGGAATGGCAGATAATAGAGATGCTAATTATACAATTGTTAATGTTATTGGTCAAAAAGTTTTAAACGGAAAAGTAAATCATTCAACTATTAATGTTTCTAATTTAGAAAACGGAATGTATATTCTTGAAATTAATGACGGACAAAGAGCTTTTACTAAAAAGTTTATTAAAAAATAACGATATCAAATTATAAGAAAAAGGGAAGCTAAATGCTTCCCTTTTTTATGCTTAAAAAATACAGGTTCTAAATATCGATTGTACTTTTAGATTTATCAGAAGCAAATACATATGTAAACAACCACATAAGTGTAAAAGTTGGTATCACATCTAAACCAGGCATTGCTTCTTCTACCAGAGTAACACCTGCTGCAATTTTACCTTTACCTCCTTTATACATTTTAGTCATTAAATACGCAGCAATCGGCGCCCATACCACATCTAGTAATTCACCTACACCAGGTATTATATATGATACAAGTCCTATTGCATCAAACAATAAACTTAGCCCTAAGTTTTTATATTTATTTTTTTTATCCATTTATTAAAAATTAATTCTTTTTGTAACAAATCAAAATTCAAGCCAAAATTTTTGATTTTTAACTCTGTAAATTAATATGTTTGCTCTAAAATACTAAAAACGAATGATTTTCTCTGATTTCATAAGTCAATTAGAAGAATTTAAGAACAAACCTTTAGGAGGCTTGGCTTCTCAACTTAAACTTGCTCCAGAGTTAAGAACACAATTTCCTCAAGAATTAATAGACAGTAAAAAGCCAAAAAGAGCTGCTGTTTTGGCATTGTTTTATCCTGATAAAAATAATGAAACACGGTTTTTATTAACACAAAGAGCAAAATATAAAGGAAAACATTCGGCTCAAATAAGTTTTCCGGGGGGTAAAACAGATAAAGATGACATCAACTTTAAAGCAACTGCTTTAAGGGAAACATTCGAAGAAGTAGGTGTTATTTCTGATGATATAAAAATTGTAAAGCAACTTTCTGATTCTTATATACCTCCTAGTAATTTTCTAGTTGCTCCGTTTATTGGCATAACCAAAAAACAACCACTTTTTACACCTAACTACGAGGTTGAAGGTATTATTGAAGTTTTAATGAGCGATTTATTAGATGAAAATAATTTAAGCTCTATTGAAATGGAAACTTCATATATGAAAAACATAGACGTACCGTGCTTTAAATTAAATGATTATATCGTTTGGGGAGCTACAGCAATGATGCTTTCAGAAATTAAAGATTTATTTAAACAGTAATGTTTTCTATTTCTTTTGTAATTTAGCTCTTACACTAAAAAAATAATCACAAATGCCTTTATTTAAAAGGAATCCATTCGGACATATTTTATTCATAAAACGCTTTCTAATACAAGTTTTAGGCGTTATTTCTCATGGTCGTTATCGTAAATTTAATAATTTACAAATTGAAGGAATGGATATTCTTCGGAATCTTCCTGACAAGAATGTATTATTCATTTCTAACCATCAAACTTACTTTGCGGATGTAGCTTCTATGTTTCATGTATTTAATGCTGCTTTAAAAGGGCGTGATGATAATATTAGAAACGTAGGTTATTTATGGAACCCTAAATTAAACTTATATTATGTTGCTGCAGGTGAAACTATGAGATCTGGTATACTTCCTAAAATATTTGCATATGTAGGTTCAGTTTCTGTAGAAAGAACCTGGAGAAGTGAAGGAAAAGATGTTAAGAGACAGGTAAAAATGTCTGATATTTCAAACATAGGTAAAGCCTTAGACGATGGTTGGGTTATTACTTTTCCGCAAGGAACAACAACGCCTTTTAAACCTATTAGACGCGGTACAGCTCATATTATAAAAACGTACAACCCAATTGTTGTTCCTATTGTAATAGATGGTTTTAGACGTTCTTTTGATAAAAAAGGATTGTTAATTAAAAAACGAAATGTTTTACAATCAATGGTTATAAAAGAGCCTTTAAAGTTTGATCATGAAACTGAAGATGTAGCTAGTATTGTTGAAAAAATAGAATATGCTATAGAACAGCATCCATCATTTTTAAAAGTACTAACTCCAGAACAAATTAAACAAGAGCAAGAATACCGTGAAAAACGACGTTTTTGGGGAGCTGACTCTTACAAAGAAGAAGAGGAATAATTATAACATTACAATTTATGACTAAAAATAAATCAATCTTAAATGAGAAGTCAATCGATTTCTTAGCAAAATATTTAAATAACGCTGCTCCAACTGGATATGAATGGGAAGGACAGAAAATTTGGATGAATTACCTTAAGCCTTATGTTGATGAATTTATTACAGATACTTACGGGTCGGCTGTTGGAGTAATTAATCCAGATGCTAAATACAAAGTAGTTATTGAAGGACATGCTGATGAAATCTCATGGTATGTAAACTATATTTCTGATGACGGATTAATTTACGTGATTCGTAACGGTGGTTCAGATCATCAAATAGCACCAAGTAAAATTGTTAATATTCATACTAAAAACGGCATTGTAAAAGGTGTTTTTGGATGGCCAGCAATTCATACTCGTAATAAAGCAAATGAAGAAGCTCCAAAGCCTGACAATATTTTTATAGATACAGGTTGTGCTACTAAAAAAGAAGTTGAAAAATTAGGAGTGCATGTTGGTTGTGTAATTACATATCCAGATGAATTTCATATTTTAAATGGAGACAAATTTGTGTGTCGTGCTTTAGATAACAGAATGGGTGGATTCATGATTGCTGAAGTTGCTCGTTTATTAAAAGAAAACAAAAAGGAATTACCTTTCGGATTATACATTACAAACTCTGTACAAGAAGAAATAGGTTTACGTGGTGCTGAAATGATTGCTCAAACAATCAAGCCAAATGTAGCAATCGTTACTGATGTTACCCACGATACGACTACACCTATGATCGAGGAAAAGAAAGCGGGACTTTTAGAAATAGGAAAAGGACCGGTAATTGCTTATGCTCCTGCTGTGCAACAAAAGTTACGTGATTTGATTATTGATGCTGCTGAGGCTAACAATATTCCTTTTCAACGTTCTGCATTATCAAGAGCTACCGGCACAGATACCGATGCTTTTGCATACAGTAACGGTGGTGTCGCTTCTGCGTTAATTTCTTTACCATTACGTTATATGCATACAACGGTTGAAATGGTTCATAGAGATGATGTTGAAAATGTAATTAAAATGATTTACGAAAGTTTATTAAAAATTGAAGACGGAGAAGATTTTTCATATTTTAAATAAGCTATAAGTTTTATTGCGAACGTAGCGAAGCAATCTCTACTTCAAAAAAGAGACTCCTTCTTCATACTTCATCGGAATGACATCTTTATATCAAAAAAAACCTCGAAAACAATATGTTTTCGAGGTTTTTTATAGTTGTATAACTATACTATTTTACAGCTTCATTTCTTTTTGTTTAACTTCATTTCCTTTACCTACAGATAACATATTTGCAAATAATTTATACGCTCCTGAAACTCCTACAGGTAATTCTCTAAAGAAACTTAAGCCGGTGTATATATAATTTCCTTTTCCGTATTTAGCAATTAATAAACTACCTTCTTTAGCTGTTTCTCCTTTATCATTCATTGATAATATCGGAGTGTACTCTTTACTCCATTGATTCGGAAAATACAATCCACGTTCTTGAACCCAACCTTTAAAATCAGCTTCAGTAACTTTATTCGGATAGTTTAAAATCGAGTGATCTTTAGATAACAGAGTAACTGCTGCATTTTCATCTGTTACCCTATCTCTCGATAATTTCAACTCAAAAGGTGCCTTTACATCTACCCTTCTATTCGTGTTATACTGTACAATCATATTTCCTCCGTTCTTTACAAATTCTAGCAAATATTTTTGCTTAAACTGTAATTCTGGCAAGGTATTATATGCACGAATTCCTACAACAATAGCATCAAAATCTTGTAAATTTTTATCATTTATATCTTTAGGATTTATTTCTGTTACCTCATACCCTATTTGACGTAAACTCTCTGGAATTGCATCTCCTGAGCCTTGAATATAGCCTATTTTATCTCCTCTTTTTTTAATGTTTAAACGAACAAGCTTTGCTTGTGATGGTAATAAAATAGATTGTTTAGGAATGTGATCGTAATTAATTTCGGTTAACTCTTTACTATATGTTTCGTTACCAATTGTTGCTATTGCCTTTAAAACTCCTTCTGATTGATTTTTTGGTGGCGTAACTTTAAAATCTACTATTTGTTTATCTCCTTTTTGTTCGATATTAAAATTAGCCATTTTAGGAGAAACCTGCCACCCATTAGGAACCTGTAAAGAAACACTTCCTATTACATTTTTATCTCCAGAACGAACCTCTAAAGACACTTTTTGAGAAACATCATCAGAAAAAATAATAACCTTACTTTTTAATTTAGTCGTTACTTTAGGCAACACCTCAAAAGGTTCATAAATTTCGCCTTTATCGCTTTTAGAATACCTGTAAACAACCGGAATTTTAAATGATATCGGTTCATTTTCAATAATCAAATTATAAACGATGTTAATAGGTCTTTCGCTTTCCGGATTTCCTATTAGTTTTTTGTCATCAACAGTATACATTCCTAAATCCCATGGTTTTGTTAACCAATAAGGAGATGAATAACCAATGTTTTTAATCGCAATATTTTCTTTAAAATTTTGCTTTACATTGGGTGCTAATGCTAAATTTTTAGCAATTATATTTTCGTTAGGTAATGTTTTAATAGATACCAATTCTATTGAATTAACACTTCTATTTAACGCTTCAAAATTAACTTCAAAATTACTATTTGATGTGGTGCTAGATTTGTTTGCAGAAGCTTCTAAATACAAACCTGCACTAGCTTTAATTACCTCTTGTAATTCTGTTGTTTTTATGTTTTTCCAATGTGCATCTTTTAAGTTCTGAACCAACTTATAAGCTTTCATTAATTCAGGTAAATGCTTTGAAGGATTTACAAAATCGAAATTCTTTTCAATTTCATATAAAATATCACCAATTTCGCCTCCGCCTTCTACTCTGTTCCACGTAGTATTTATACCAGAAAAAATATCTTTTTTATCCTTCGGAAAATCACCTTTTAGAAATTCAACATATTCGGTTTGACTTCCACGAGTTGTTAAACGACCAAAACCTTGACATAAGTGTTGGCTACTAGCCATAGATGCTAGTTCGTTGTTTGATAAGCCTTTTAAAGGATAATAAGCACCAATATCAAAACTTAGCATCTTGCTTTTATCTGCTTTATCGAACTTTTCTTGACTACCATAAAACCACCAAGAAGTGTTAAAAAATAAGCGTTGTGGTTGCCAAATACTGGTATTTTTAAGCTGACTAGCATATTTTGTTTTATCATTTGCTAAATCAAAAGCTTCCATACTTAACATTGCCGATGAAGTATGATGACCATGTGTGGTACCTGGTGTTCTATGATTAAAGCGGTTGATAATTACATCGGGTTTAAATTTACGGATAGCCCAAACTACATCTGACAACACTTTATCTTTGTTCCAGATTTTTAAAGTTTCATCTGGATGTTTAGAATACCCAAAATCGTTAGCTCTAGTAAAACGCTGTTCTCCTCCGTCGACTCTTCTGGCTGCTAATAACTCTTGCGTACGAATTACGCCTAATAATTCTCTCATTTCTGAGCCAATTAAATTCTGACCTCCATCACCACGAGTTAATGATAAATAACCTGTTCTTGCTTTTTCATGGTTTGATAAATAAGCGATTAAACGGGTATTTTCATCATCTGGATGCGCTGCAATATATAATGCAGAACCTAAAAAGTTTAATTTTTGAATTTTCTCAAAAATCTGATTAGAATTTAATTTTTGAGGTTTTTGAGCATTTATTGTCGTTGAAATACAAAAAATACCAATAATAGAAAGTGCTCTTTTAAACATTATAAAGATTTAATTGAACAACAAATGTACTTTTTTTAGTACTAAAAAAATTTATAATATGTTAATTGTATGCAAAAATTATAATTTAATAGTCCATTGAAAAAAGTATAGAAAATCCATAAGAAACATTCACTTTTTTACCATTATGTTTTCCTGGTATAAACTTTGGAAGTGTTTTTATGATCCTGATAGCTTCTTTTTCTAAAATATTATTACTTATTTCATTACTTGAAGCTTTAATGTTTATTACTTCTCCGCTAGTATTAATTACAAAATTAACTAGAACAGAGCCTTCAATATTATTTACTAATGCTTGTTCTGGGTATTTTAATTGAACTTTAATATGTTCAGCCATTCTTTGATTAAAAGAAATATTATTATTTGGCATTGGAAATGAAGGTACATTTGATACTTCCGCAAAAGAAACTGTTCTTTTAAAATTAGTTAAGTTAATATCTTCTTTAACTTTCAATTCTGATTGAATTAACTCGTTATTAACTTTATTCGCAACTAAAGCTATACTTTTCACACTGTTTCTAATTAACTTTTCTTTATTAGAAATAACTTTAGGCTCATTAATTAGCATTGCAAGATTTTCTATTTCACTTTTAGCTACCTTAAGTATTGTTTTATTTAATGGATTTTTTACCCTATTACTAGATCTTCTTTTCTTTAAATATCTTTTGCTAAATGTTTTTGATGTTGTTTCTGAGTTTTGAATAACAGCTCTAGATGATTTGTTTTCACATTTTTTTACAGATATACTATTTAAATCTACGTAGTTCGACTCAACTTTGTCTTCACAAACTTACTGAGCGATAACTACTTGAGTAAAAAAGACTAATAATGCTAATGTTATATTTTTCATGCTAAAAAATTTACATTCATATATTATAAATGTATCAATAACATAAGCATCTTCAGTTTGTTTTTCGATAAACGACCCTATATGTATAGATGAAAACCTTTTTTAATGATTTAAAGCGTATTTTATTAAAAAACAATTATTTACTCTAAAAAGCAATCGTCTTTAAAGCCTATTAAATATAATTTATCTTGCGCTCTGGTAACTGCAGTATATAACCAACGTAAATACTCAACACTTGGTCCGTCAGGCAAATAAGGCTGCTCAATAAAAACGGTATTCCATTGTCCACCTTGTGATTTATGACAAGTCATCGCGTAAGAAAACTTTACCTGAAGTGCATTAAAGTATTTATTATTTTTTACGCCCATAAACTGCTTATATTTCGATTTTTCATCAGCAAAATCTTCTTTTACAGCTTGATATAACTTATTTGATTCATCATAGCTTAAAGAAGGACTTTCACTAGAAAGCGTATCTAAAAGCAATACTGTTTCAAAAGGACTCATATCAGGATAATCAATCATACGAACCTCTACTTCAGCAAATTTAAATCCGTATAATTCTTTTATATCAGTAATTCGCATCACTTCACAGATATCACCATTTGCTATAAAACCTGCGGAAGAAGAGTCTTTTAACCAAAAGTAATTGTTCTTAACAATCATTACATAATCTCCTGTAGAAATCTCATTTTCTTGACCACGGATTTTAGTTCTAATTTGATCGTTGTATTGATTAGCTCTTTTATTTGAGCGCACAATAAAAGCGGTATCTTCTACCCCAATATCACCATCGTAGGCCTGTGTAATAGCATCCTGTATGTCGTAACTGTCTTCTAGCCTGATGATATCTAGATAATTTATATCAAACTTAAAGTCGGTAACATTATTTTGTATTAATAAACGTAAATCAGTTGCATTAGCTAATATTCCTGAATTTTGTTGCTGACGCACTACTTCATCTAACTCAATTTCGGTAACATCTTTATTAAAATCAAAAGAAAGTTTATCTGCCTCTAAAGCAGGACTCATTGTTAATTTAACCGGTGGCAACTGTGCTGTATCTCCTATAAAAACAATTTTACAGTTTTTACCTGAGTACACAAAAGATATTAAATCATCTAATAAAGAGCCGTTTTCAAACAGTTTAGAGTTTTGACGAGCATCTGATATCATTGAAGCTTCATCAACTATAAAAACCGTGTTAATATGCTTATTAGGTTGCATCACAAAGCTAACACCGCCATTACCTTCTTTTTTAGGAAAGTAAATTTTTTTGTGTATTGTAAAGGCTTGCTTTTTAGAGTAACCAGAAATTACTTTTGCTGCCCTACCTGTAGGTGCTAAAAGAACAGCCTTTTTACCGGCTTTCCATAAATTATTAACTACGGTACTAATTATCGTTGTTTTACCCGTACCGGCATATCCTTTTAATAAAAACAAGGCGTTGCTATTAGTGTCAAACAAAAAGTCTGTTAACTTATCTAATAACTCATTTTGCTTCTGAGTAGGTTGGTACGGAAATTTCTCGAGAATTTCTTTATAAAACTTAGGTGCTGATTCTATCATATTTTAAATAATAGCCAAAGATAAATGTATTTATAGATAAAAATTTTCATGATTGAAAAAAAATTGTAGATTTGCGTATATCATATATTAAAACAAAAAAAATGAATTTATTATTAATGATTTTAGCAGCTGTTGTAGTTGCAATTCTTTTAGCTGTAATTATAGTTAAGTTTGTGCCATTGAAAATGAGATGGTTAGTCTCTATTTTATTATTAGCAGCTACTGTTCTCTTAGTGGTTAAAATTTATGGAGGTATCATGGAACCTATTCATTTTGCTAAAGAAAAAGAAGTACGTTTTGCTAAGGTTATTAAGAATTTAAAATTAATTCGTGATGCTGAAGTTAAATATAAAGAGGTTTATAGAACTTATACTAACAGTAAAGATTCTTTAATTAACTTTATTGAAAACGGTCAATTAGCTTTAATTGAAACTAAAAACATCGAAGAGAAAGTTGATAGAGGTGGTGGTATTTTTATTACTGTTTCTAAAAAACAAGTTGATACTATAGGGTACGAACCTGTAGCAAAATATTTTGAAGGTGAAGACTATAAAGGTATGTTTAATGTTCCTGGAACAGACAAGCAGTTTGAAATAGCTACTGGTGAAGTTGAAAAAGTTGCCGGATTATTAGTTCCTGTTTTTGAAGTTAAAGCAGATAAAACAGCTATCTTAAAAGGTATGAGTACTTCTTTAGTGAAACAAGAATTAGAAGCTTTAGAAACGGATCAAATTAAAGGAGCTTATGTTTCTGTTGGTTCTTTAGACGAAGTAACTACTGGTGGTAACTGGCCTCCTTCTTACGATAAAGGTGAAGCCGTTGTTAAAGAAGACTAAAAAAACTAGCGTAATAACGCAAAATAAAAATCTATCCATCCAATTTAGTTTGGATGGATTTTCTTTTTGTATCTCTAATTCAGATACAAGAGAAACAATTTTATTTACCGAATATATATTTGAGGCTTCATTGACTTCTCCTGAATATTTATTAGATAAAGTTATTAGTATTTTTGCTACTGATAAAGATTTACAGCAAGACTTTAAAAGTGTATTTGCTATTCATCAAAATAACTTAGCAACACTTGTACCCAACGAATATTTTGATAGAAGCTGTTTAGAATCTTATTTAAAATACACCGTTAAAACCTTAACAACAGATTTTATTACATATGATGCTTTAGATATGATGGAAGCCAATACGGTATACATTCCTTATGTAAACATCAATAATTATCTGTTTCAAAATTTCGGAGAATTCGAATACAAACATCACTCAACTATTTTAATAGATAAGTTATTAAACTACTCTAAAGAAGATTCTGAAAAACAATTTTTCGTACACGTATCTCCTAATCAATTAGATATTGTTGTTTGCCAGCAAGGCATTTTAATTTTACATAATTCATTTTCTTACGCTACAAAAGAAGATTTTTTATATTACATTTTATTTGTAGCAGAACAATTACAAATGGATCCTGATAAATTTCAATTAACTTTCTTAGGTAATATTGAAAAACAGTCTGACCTTTATACGATTACCTTTAATTACGTACGTAATATTCATTTTTTAAAACCTATCTTAAACTTTTTTACAGATAGTGAAGAGTTTTCTAATCATTCTAATTTCATCTTAGTACACTAATGAGAATTATATCAGGAAAGTATAAAAGCAGACGACTTTCTGCTCCGAAAAAATTACCTGTTCGTCCTACGACCGACATGGCTAAAGAATCGTTATTTAACATCTTAAACAACAATTATTATTTTGATAGTATTGCTGTATTAGATCTTTTTGCAGGTACTGGTAATATCAGTTATGAGTTTGCTTCTCGCGGAACCTTAACAATACACGCTGTTGATGCTCATTTTGGCTGTATAAAATTCATTAACGAAACCGCTAAAGAGCTAGATTTTGATATAAGCACCTACAAAAGCGATGTATATAAGTTTTTAGAAAAAACAACTATAAAATCGGATGTTATTTTTGCAGATCCTCCATATGACTTTGAAGAAGAGCAGTTTTTAAAAATTGCTGATCTTGTTTTTGATCGTCAACTTTTAAGTGAAGAAGGAACTTTAATTATAGAACACTCTAAACATACCGATTTAACAAAACATCCAAAACATAGTTACGACAAACGTTACGGTGGTAATGTTTTTAGTTTTTTTGAAACAGAAACAGAAGAGTAAACATAAAAAAAGGAAGCTAATTAATTAGCTTCCTTTTTTATGTGATAATATACCTATTAAGAATACATTTTCTTTCTTAATTCCTTAACCTTAGGATCAGATAAATAATCATCGAAAGTTGCATATTTATCAATCACTCCTTTTGGTGTTATTTCAATAACTCGGTTTGCTACTGTTTGTGCAAACTCGTGATCATGAGTAGAAAACAATATGGTTCCTTTAAAGTTAATTAAAGAGTTGTTTAATGATTGAATAGATTCTAAATCTAAGTGGTTTGTTGGTTCATCTAATAAAAGAATATTAGCTCTTGTCATCATCATACGAGATAACATACAACGAACTTTTTCTCCTCCAGAAAGCACATTACTTTTCTTTAATGCTTCCTCTCCTGAAAAAATCATTTTACCTAAAAACCCTCTTAAAAACACTTCTTCTCTTTCCTCTTCTGTCTGTGCATACTGACGTAACCAATCTACTAAATCTAATTCGCCGTTTTGAAAAAATGATGAATTATCTGCTGGCAAATAAGATTGTGTCGTTGTTACTCCCCAATTATACTTTCCTGAGTCTGCTTCTTCATTTCCTGAAATAATTTCATAAAAAGTAGATACTGCTTTAGAATTCTTTGAAATAATTGCAACTTTATCTCCTTTGTTTAAGTTAATGTCAACATTGGCAAATAATGGACTTCCTTCAAAGTTTTTAGTTAATCCTTCTATATTTAATATCTGATCTCCTGCCTCTCTATCTCTATCAAATATAATAGCTGGGTAGCGACGACTAGAAGGTTTAATTTCATCAACATTTAACTTATCTATCATCTTCTTACGAGAAGTAGCTTGTTTAGATTTTGCCATGTTTGCAGAAAAACGACGAATAAATTCTTCTAATTCCTTCTTCTTATCTTCTGCCTTTTTATTTTGTTGTGCTCTTTGTTTCGCTGCTAACTGACTAGATTCATACCAGAAAGTATAGTTACCAGAAAAGTGATTTATTTTTGCAAAATCAATATCAGAAATATGTGTACAAACAGCATCTAAAAAGTGACGGTCATGCGATACAACGATTACCGTATTATCAAAATTAGCTAAAAAATTTTCTAACCAAGCAATTGTTTCAAAATCTAAATCGTTGGTAGGTTCATCCATTATCAGCACATCAGGATTCCCAAATAATGCTTGAGCTAATAAGATACGTACTTTCTTTTTAGATTCTAAATCTGCCAATAAAGTATAATGATCTTCTTCTTTAATACCTAAATTCGATAATAAAGTTGCAGCAGCAGCATCGGCATTCCAACCATCCATTTCTTCAAAACGAACTTGTAACTCCCCTATTTTTTCTGCATTTTCATCAGTATAATCTGCATATAAAGCATCTATTTCTGTCTTAATTTTATGCAACTCTTTATTCCCCATTAAAACAGCTTCTAAAGTAGTATACTCATCAAAAGCATAGTGATCTTGAGTTAAAACCGACATTCTTTTACCTGATTCTAAATGAACCTGACCAGATGTTGGTTCTTGCACTCCTGATATTATCTTTAAAAAAGTAGATTTCCCTGCTCCGTTTGCTCCGATAACACCGTAGCAATTTCCTTGAGTAAACTTTGTGTTTACTTCATCAAATAAAATACGCTTACCAAACTGAACTGATAAATTAGATACTGATAACATTTATGACTTTTTAAATTGGCTGCAAAAGTATAAAATATACTGACTTAAAAAGAATTTGCAAGGATAAATTTAACATCATACTTTTGGCGCTTTTAATTCTTTTAACAGCTAATTAACAACTAGATTATACAGAGATGTTTATTTTTGAGCATTATTTCTTTATAAAGAGAAAAACAAGATATGATTAAGTATTTAATACCTTTTATATTAATTTTATTCATTGGTTGTAATGAATCGGAAACCCCAAAAAACACTTATTTTGGAGGGAAGATTATAAACCCAAAATCTAGCTATGTAACTTTATCTGATAATTATGGTTTTAACGACACTATTTATTTGAAAAAAGACAATAGCTTTTTAGGCACTTTTAAAAAGTTTAAAGATGGATTATACATGTTTGGTCACGGGCCAGAACATCAATATGTATATCTAGAGGCTAATGACAGTTTGCTTTTTAGGTTAAATACTTGGAGCTTTGATGAGTCGCTTGTTTTTAGCGGTAAAAACGCAGAAAGAAATAACATCTTAATAGAATCGTTTTTGCAAACAGAAATAGATGATAAATATTTTTCTAAACATCAGAACCTTACACAAGAAAATTTTATAAAAAAAGCAGATTCTATAAAAAGAGTTAAGGAGAATATTATTAACACATACAAAAACAATACAGATGATGTTTCTAGTGATTTTTTAGAAATACTAAACATTACGATGCTGTATCCTATTTATACCAATTTAGAAGAATATGCTATTTATAATTATAATAATAAAAAGTCTATTCCTTTAATTGATTCTTATTTTGATTATCGCAATAACATCAACACTAAGAAAGACTCTTTAATTTTTTACGAACCATATTATAAATATATGATGGATAAGTTATACAATGATGTATATCTTAAGAAAGAAAAATCAGAAAACTTTACTGTTGACTTACTTTATAGCATAGACGCAAATATTACTTCAGAAGAAATAAAAAACAAGTTACTATATAACACCGTTATGCGTCGCTTTTTTAAAGAGCCTAGTCAAAAAAATAACGACCAAGCATTTTTTACTTTCTTTAAATTAAATACAAGTATTGATCAGAAAAAAAATGTACAACGCTTAATTAACGATCTAAAATTATTAAACACAGGTGATAAATTACCTTCTTTTAGTTTAGTGAACGCTAAAGGAGAAGAAAAGAATATTTCTAAAATAGTAAGTGACAAGAATACTGTTATTTTATTTAAAGACTACAAACATGCATCTGATGAATGGATTGCTTCTCGTACTAATTACCTTATAAGAAACAACCCAGATGTTAATTTTGTTGTAGTTAATTTATGTACATCATCTAAAAGATATACCAAAAACATAGATATTAAACACCAATACACATTACCCAAAAAAAGCAGCTTGTGTGAGTTTTCTACTAGCAAGTTTCCGCGTGTTGTTTTAATTGATAGTAAAGGTATTATAACAAACGGATACACTAGTTTATCATCAAAAAGAATTAATGTAGAAGTCGGTAATTTACAAAAAAACAAATAATCTTCTATAATCTATTTAATTTATCATACCTTTGCGGGATTTTATTTTCGAAATAAAATGAAATTTAGATTATTAACTACCAGATTATTAGCCATATAATCTATTGTCCAAATTAAGAATCAGGTTTACAGATACTGGCGTCTGTGAATCTAAAAAGAACACAGACGTATATATGTCAACATTTTTAGATTTAGGTTTAAAAGAGCCTATCAACAAAGCATTAACAGATTTAGGTTACGAAAAGCCTACTGTAATTCAAGAAAAAGCAATTCCACAAATTATTTCATCTACGGCAGATTTAAAAGCATTCGCCCAAACAGGTACAGGAAAAACAGCTGCTTTTAGTTTACCAATTATCGAGCAAATAGACTACTCAGATAAAAACACACAAGCTATTATCTTATCTCCTACTCGTGAACTTGCAGTTCAGATAGGAAACAACATTAAAGAATTCGCTAAATACATACCAGATTTAAAAGTGGTTACTGTGTATGGTGGTTCTAATATCGAAGAGCAAATTAGAGGTTTAAAAAGAGGTGCACAAATAGTTGTGGGAACGCCTGGTAGGACTGTCGATTTAATAAATCGTAGAGCTTTAAGATTAGGAAACGTAAAATGGTTAGTTTTAGATGAAGCTGATGAAATGCTTAACATGGGGTTCAAAGACGAACTTGATAAAGTATTAGACGCAACTCCTGAAACAAAACAAACTTTATTATTTTCAGCAACTTTTCCTAGAGAAGTAGAAGCTATTGCTAGAAATTATATGGATAATCCTGTTGAAATTACATCAGGAGAAAAAAATCAAGGTTCAGATAACGTTACTCACGAATACTATGTAGTAAACGAAAGAACTCGATACCAAGCATTAAAAAGAATTGCAGATGTAAATACTGATATTTACGCAATTATTTTCTGTAGAACAAGAAGAGAAACACAAGAAGTAGCCAATAACTTAATAAAAGATGGTTATAGCGCAGATTCTTTACATGGAGATTTATCTCAACAACAAAGAGATAGCGTTATGGGTAAATTCCGTAAGAAAACTATCCAAATTTTAGTTGCAACTGATGTTGCTGCTCGTGGAATTGATGTTAACGATTTAACACACGTTATTAACCATAAATTACCAGACCAAATAGAAAACTACAATCACCGTAGTGGTAGAACAGGTAGAGCTGGTAGTAAAGGTATTTCTGTAGTATTAGTAAATAACAAAGAGAAAGGTAGATTACGTTCTATTGAGCGTATCATCAAAAAGAAATTTGAATCTAAAAAAGTACCTACAGGTAAAGAAATTTGCCAAAATCAATTAATGCACTTAATTGAAAAGGTTAAAGCTACTGAAGTTAATACGGAACAAATTGAAGAATTCTTACCTAGTATCTATGAAAAATTAGAAGATTTATCTAGAGAAGAATTAGTTCAGAAATTCGTTTCATTAGAATTCAATAAATTTTTATCTTACTACAACAAGTCTGACGATTTAAACGATGTATCAAACAGAGATAGTTCAAGAGCTAGATCTAATGATGAAAACATGACTCGTTTCTTTATCAACTTAGGTAGAAAAGATAAATTAAACCCTGCTGCATTAATCGGATTAATAAACGATCAAAAAATTGCAGATAAAATTGAAATCGGAGCGATTGATATTTTAGATACTTTTTCTTTCTTTGAAATTGATAAAAACTTTGAAAAAGAAACGTTAGATGCTTTTGGAGCAAATGACGCTGACTTTAACGGACGTACTGTAAACATTGAAATTACTAAATCTAATCGCGGTGGCGGTGGAGGCGGAAGAAAACCTCGCGGTGGCGGTGGTGGATTCAGCGGAAAAAGAAGAAGCGGTGGAAATGATAGAGGGCCAAGAAGTTCTGGTAGAAGAAGTGATTCTAGTAGAGGTGAATCTTCTAACAGAAGCGACTCTAGAAGACGCAGTAGCGATAGTAGTTCTTCTCCTAGAAGAAGCAGTGGTGACGGTAATGCTTCTGCTGGTTTTGGTAGAAAGCGTAAAAGAGACTAAGCAAAGAATCTTATATATTAAAAAAGCAACTCATAAATGAGTTGCTTTTTTTTACTTAAGTTTTAATGAAATTTATTGATTTCCTAAAATAATTGGCATTCCGCTTTTACCTGCTCCAATCAATACCACTTTACTGTTTGTTGACTGAGATAGCTTTAAAGTAGCTTCAATACCTTTATCTTGTAAGATTTTATCCGTTAAAGAAGCACTTAAAATCTTATTTGCATCAGCTTTACCTTTTGCTTCAATAATTTGCTTTTCCGCTTCTTTTTGTGCAGTAACTAACCTAAACTCATATTCTAAAGATTCTTGTTCTTGCTTTAACTTACGCTCAATAGCTGTTTTAATTGTAGGAGGTAATGTTACATCTCTTACCAAAACTTCGTTTAATTGAATATACTGTTTGTCTAAAATCTTTTTGGTTTCTTCAAAAATTTCTGTTTGAATTACATCTCTTTTACTAGAATATAATTGTTCTGGTGTATAACGACCAACAACACTACGAGCTGCCGAACGAATAGCTGGTTGTATAACTCTAGAAATATAGTTCTCCCCTTTTTCTTGATGTAGTGAACCTATTTTCTCAGATTGAGGTTGAAACCAAGCAGAAGCTTCCAATTGAATTTCTAATCCGTTTGAAGATAATACTTGCATTTTTTCAAAAATTTCTTGCTGACGTACTTCGTAAATAAAAACTTTGTTCCAAGGTGATACAAACTGAAACCCCTCTCCCATTGCTGGTTCGTCTGTTACTACTCCACCTCCAAAAGTTCTATACAAAACACCTGCTTGACCTGATTTAATAGTTACGGTTGCTTTTGTAAAAGCAATAATTACGATTACTGCTAAAACACCTAAAAGAATACCGCCTTTTGGTAATTGTAAATCTAATTGTCTATTGTTACTCATTTCTATGATTAAAATTTATAATTATTATGTTCAAATGTACAGAATTAATCACAATTACCTTAATATAGTCTGATAACTCTGTTTTTGGTAATTGTGATTCGTATTTTTTATAATTTAATTAAAATCCCTGTATTAAAAACAAATCCATCTGTAGGTGCCCAAATATCAGTAAAAGTTGGATTGTTATGTGGAGGCTTTACCATTGATTGATAATTTTGCTGTTTGGTATCTGTAAAATTCTCAAAATTTGTATATAAACTAACTTTCCCAAAAGTACGCATTACCATAAACCCCATTGTCCAGTAATTTGGTGTAGCAGTTAAATCATTTCGTAACTGTGAACTTTTATAATACGCTTCATAACCAATTCGCCATTTATCGTGTACTTCATACATTAAAACACTACCAATACTATGTTTGGGTGTTAATGCTTTTTGTGTATCATTCAATTCTACATTATTATATGCGTAATTTGTAAACAGTATAAAATCTCTGTATTTAAACTTTAAATTAGTTTCTGCTCCATAACTATTTAACGTACTTGTAGCATTTACAAACTCATAATTAATTCCGGTTTGTTGTAATAAAAGCGAGTTTTTTAACTGAGTATAAAAAACTAATTGATTAAATGACATTGAAATATTATCATTAAATATTCTGGTTTTATAATTCACATCAGCATTAAAACCTATAGAGGTTTCTGCTTTAAAATCAATAACGTTTATTGGCATTACATTTTGATATGAACGCAACTCAGCATCTTCGGTAAAAATAGTTGGTATTTTATAACCTAATCCTCCCCCTATTCTACTTGAAACAGCATCATTATATTTTATAAATAATGATAATCGAGGTAATACAAAAGTTCCGTAGTTATTATTATAATCAGCTCTAAGACCACTTTCTAAAGTCATGTTCTCAGTAAACTTCCAATTATTTTGAGCAAAACCACCAAAGGTAAATTGATTATAAGTACGATCTATATTTATAGGTTTATCTTCTTTAAAATTTTCGGTGATAATATTACCTCCAAAAACCCAATCAGATTTATCCTTATATAAATTGTACGTTCCTTCTGTAAACGTTGCTATTTGACTTCCATCAAATTGAAATGTAGGTAAACTTAAATCACGTTTAAAATAACTTATACTATTTTTAAATGTTAGTGTTTTATCTTCAGAAATATCATTGCTATATGTTAATTGAGATGCATAACGTTGTGTTTTATTTTCTTCAAAGAAGTTATGTTCAGGTGAAGTATTATTGTCTATAGCGTCAATATCTCCTCCGGTTCTTTTTTCAACTGATGCGTTTAAACTTAACCGTAATTGTTCTTTTTCATTTGGATAATAAAAAAAGAAGGATTAAAGCTAACACTTCTTACTTTGGGTATATCAGTAAAATGATCATTATTTACATCCGTAGCATTTTGATGATTAGCAGAGCCGTATAATGAAAGTCCAAATTTATCAAATCGTTGACTATAAAAAGCATTTAAAGTACTTCCGTTGCGAGAAGTTTGATCGAACATTAAACTAATTTCTGGTAATAGCGTTGGTTTTTTTGACACTAAATTAACCAAACCTGCAATTGCTCCACCACCATATAATGTAGATGAGCTTCCTTTTATTATTTCAACTTGTTTTAAATCTAAAGGTGGAATTTGCATAATGCTCAATCCGCTTGAAAAACCTCCAAACAGCGGAAATCCATCTTTTAACAACTGCGTAAAACGTCCATCCAGCCCTTGTATTCTTATAGATTGGTTTGCGGAGTTGGCCGAAGTTTGTTGCATTTGTATTCCTGTACTTTCACGCAGAACCATAGCTATATTTGCCGAGTTCATAATTGCTTTTTCCCCTAGTTCTTCTGATGAAATAACTTCAATACGTGTTGGTAATTCAGCAATACTTCGTTTACTCCTTGTAGACTGAATTACAACTTCCTCTAAAGACTCTTCATCTTCATGAAGTTGGATAGTTAGTTGTTTGTTTAAGGTTGGGAATTGAATTACCTTCTCTACTGTTGTAAAACTTATAAAAGATATTATAAATGTTTGCTTACCTGAGGGAATATTATTTATAGTTGCTAATCCATCTAAATTAGTTTCGCTACCTATTTTTGTGTTTTTTATAAATACTGAAGCTCCTGGCAAAGGATCTTTTTCATCTGAAGTTACTTTAATCGTAATTGAATTCTGCGCGATTATATTTATCGCAAATAACCATAGAGATATGGTTAAAACTATATTTTTTATCATTTTTAAATGATTTAATTAATTATAATTGTAGGTGTGTAGTTAGACATCTTTTTATGTAAAAAGATGTGTTTTTTTCAATAAAATTGAAAAAAAATATAATTAATTAAACTCTAGGAGGCTGAAAAAGTTGATCTAAATAGCCAGATGTATTTAGAACTTTGTGGAAGTGATTTTTCTTTTTTACTTGAAAATATTTAATAAACCGAATTTTAAATTCCGAATTAATTATAGCACTGGATATTACTAAAGAAACACAGTGATGGTGGTGTTCTGTATTTTTTTCTTCGTCTGTATCATTTTGATGATGCTTATTTAAATGTGCTTCATCCATTATATCAACATGAACTTCTGTTGCATTATTATCATCCAAAATCACAGCATCAGCATGAGCTTGCACCGGTGGCACAAACAACAATACTATTAATATAAGAATGATAATATTTTTCAAATCATAGACTTATGAAATACAAAAGTATAAAAAAAATAGACAGGTTTATTATTTTAACCTGTCTTTAGCATACTCTACTTTTGTCTTTCCATGTGCAAAAGGGTTTCCAGCATCATCTAAACTAACCATTATAATTTTGTCGATTGCTATAATTGTTTTGTGAGTAATTTTATTACGCACTTCACAGTTTAAGGTAATAGAAGAGTTACCAAATTTTTCAACTTCTATACCAATTTCGATAATATCTCCTTGTTTTGCTGAGCTTACAAAATCTATTTCTGACATAAATTTTGTTACCGTTTTAGGAATTTCTAATTGAATAATAGCATATAAAGCTACCTCTTCGTCAATCCATTGTAATAAACGGCCTCCAAATAAAGTTCCGTTAGGATTTAAATCTTCTGGCTTTATCCACTTTCTTGTATGAAATTTCATATTTTATTGTTCTATGTTAATCGCTTCAAAAGCGGTTAGGTTATTATTTTCAAAATGAATTGTTAACTGTATTGGATTACAACAAGTTTCGCAATCTTCTATATAGGTTTGAGAAGCACTTGCATCTAAAATCATAGAAATTGTTCCCCAACAATATGGGCATTGAAAAAAATGTTCTAAAGTCATTTAAAGTTCGTTTTTCATATTGTTTTCTATACGTTATCTAAAAACATTTTTAAAAAAAAATCTTTTTTGATAACTTTTTACAAAGTTCAGAAACTATTACTCTTTAAACGAATAAAACCTATTTGTTTTTTAAATTTTACCATAATATTTTCTGATAAACCATTCTAAAGAGAATAAAGTAATGGTTAAAAACAACACCCATTTCCAATCTATTAAATTTTGATTTTTAGTACTAGATTTCTGAACAGTATAATAAGAAGTATCTGTTGTTAATTCTCGTAGTAAATTTTCTATTTTATCAGTATAAAATAATTTTCCTTTCGTTTTTACAGCTAATGAATTTAGTTTTTTATGATTTGCATTTGTAAACTGTTCTTCTATTTGATAATCGGTTATTTTAAATTTACCAAAGCTATTTATATTCTGATTTGCTACCGAAACTTTATATGAATATTCACCTGCTAAAAGACCTTCTACCGATACTTGATATGAATTATTTATTAACGAAAACGGAATTACCTTCTTACTCTTTGTTTTAGTATTTGTTACTGTTAATTCTAACGAAGCTCTATTATCAAACTTATAATTTTTATCAACATAAAAAGCCGATATATTTATTGGCGTATTTGCGGTGTATAAATTCTCGCTTTTAACCTCTAATCTTTTTCTTTTTTTATTTGATGCTAAATACTGCACTAAATTTCCTAAAAAAGCATCAAACGTTTCAAAGTTTTGTTCTTTTAAAAAACTAGCAGCTCTCCATTTCCAAATTCCTTCACCAAATAAAACAGCATGCTTTTTATCGTTTTTTTCAATCGTTGTTAATAATGGTTGTTTAGTTTCTACTCCCGCAAATTTTTGATACAGTAATGTTTGAGCATCATTTGTTAAGTCAACTGTTCCGAATTTATCTCGCAAAGGCGGAAATTCGTTAAAACCAATATCCTTTTGTAAAAAAGTTAAAAAATCGGTGTTATAAATCGCTAAATAATTTTCTGTTTGATTAATTGCTTCTTTGGTAAATCCTAATTGCTGTGTATTTAAAAATCTCCAATCTGTTTTTGTTCCTGAAATAATTAAATAATTCGACGGAATTTTCTCGAATACTTTTTTAAAATAACTATTAGGTTGATAAAAAACAAAAAACTGATAATCAGCATAATTGATTTTTTTATCATTAATTAAAGCAATTGTTACTTTGCGTTGCTTATTACTTTCTATTGCTTTTTTTATAGCACCTAAATCAGGGTGTAAAAACGAGCTTAAAACCAATACTTTCGTTTGCTCATCTATAACTTCTACCGAAAATTTTTGGTAATTATTTTTGGTGTTTTTCTCGTTTTCTATTTTACTAATTGCGCTACTATAATATTGAATTCCTTTTTTATCCGAAGTTAAATTTGTTAAAACCGTTTGTACAGGATTTGAAGGAGAAAATTGAAGTCTTTTTGAAAACACTTTTTTTCCGCCATTAGAAATTGAAAAAGTTGCACTTACTTTTTCCTTTCCTTCATAATAAAGCATGGCTTCTACAGGAAATTTATTTTTTATATAACTATATTTATTAACGTTTAACTGTGATATTTGTAAATCTTGATACAAAGTGGTATCACCAACTACGATTGGATATATTTTACTTTTAGCATTTATATATTCATAATCATTACCCGTAGTTTGATTTCCATCACTAATTAAAATACTTGCATTTAAAGTATTTTTATTTAATTCGTTAACCGATTTTATTGCTTGTGAAATATCTGTTTGAGTTTCTGAAAAAGACAAACTATCTAAAACAGCAATTTTAGCTCCAAAAGAAAAAAGCTGAATATTAAATTTATCTTGTATTTCTTTATATTCTTGTATTTTTTTTAAAATAGATGCTACTTTTTTATCCTCTTTAAAATATTTTATAGAAAGTGAATTATCAGCCAAAACAGATAAAATAGGTTTATTATTTACTTTTTCTATCGTTTCTATTTGGGGATTTATAAATAATAAAATCAATAAAAAAAAACTCGTTGCTTTTAAAAAAAACAGTAAGATATTTATTTTAGAATTATTTTTCGCTTTGTAGAAATATTGAAAAAAAGCAATAGCAATGCTTAACAAAATTGCGATGATAATATAAATAAGGGTTCTAGTTTCCAACAAAAGTATTTTAGATTGTGAAGATAAAAAAACTATCAAATAAAATGAATCAAACTTCTTTTTACTTTATGATTTAGGTCATAAAACAAATAACCAATTGGCATGTAACTTTGTAATAAAATAAATTAGGCATGGTAACAACAGAACAATTATTCGTAAACAACACAACTTTTAAGTTTTCTAAATTTAATTTTATAAGTGTTATAAATAGTAAAATCGCACAAGAAGAAAGCAACGCTTTTGTAATTTCAATAGTTTTATTAATGGCTAGTAGTATGATTGCTTCTTTTTCTGCAGCATTGGCTGTTCATGGAGAAGTAAATTTATTTGCTTTGGTAATTACTTGTATTTCTGCTATGGGCGCAAATGCTGTAGCTATAAGTCAGCGTTCTTTAAAAACAGTAGTTTGGTCATTCTTTTTTGCTGTTTTAGCAAATATAGCGCTGATAATTTATCAGCTTATACTTTAGGTTTCGCGTCAAACATTCTAAAAAAGAGCATCGATGCAATATTCCTTGCTCTTTCTTTTGCTTCGTTTGCTTTGGTTCCTACAAAAAGAGCATCTAAAGTTTCGAACCACAATTGCAACCATCTACCAAAATGCTCTTGAGAAATAGTATGATTAAAATTACGATCTAAATCCTTATGTGCTTTCATCGGATTTCCTTTAAATTTCCTAACAAAAAAAAGGTTTGTTTCCCAAAAATCAGTTAACTTTTGCAAGTGAGGCTCCCATTTTTCTTGGGGAATTGACTCTAAAAAAATAGGTCCTATAAAATCATCTTTTTTAATTTTATTGTAAAAAGTTGATACCAATAAATACACATCTTCTCTATTTTCTATTTCTTTTTTATCCATCTAAAAAACATTTTTATTCACAGCAAAAGTATATCTTTATACACTTGCAATTTATGACTTAAATCATAATGATACCAGAAGAACTTTTACGCAATTTTAACGCACATTATAAAGACTATAAAAAAGGAGAGGTTATTTTTACTGAGAATAACACAGCCTTTAATTATTATCAAATTAGTAGTGGCATTGTAAAAATGAACAATTATAATGATGCCGGAAAAGAATTTATTCAAGGTATTTTTTATAAAGGCCAAAGTTTTGGTGAACCACCTTTATTTATTGATGTAAAATATCCTGCTAGTGCAGAAGCTATTTCCGAAAGTATAATATTAATTATTTCTAAAGAACAATTATTTAAATTACTGCAAGAAAACCCTTTAATTCACTTAAAAATAACGCAAAGCTTAGCTAAAAGATTGTATTACAAAGCAATTATAGCATCAGAAATTTCTAGTCAAGAACCTGCACATAGAGTACTTCGTTTTATAGATTATTTAAAAAATGATGTTTATAAAACAACAGGTGATTTTACTTTTAAAGTTGACTATACACGCCAACAAATAGCAGATATTTTAGGTTTGCGAGTAGAAACTGTAATTCGAGTAATTAAATCATTAGAGAAGGATAAACAACTTAAAATAGTAAAACGAAAAGTTTATCGTTAAAATTCCTCTAGCAATAGCCGTAAATAAAATAAGTATTCTCTATTTTTGTAGCTTACAACACAACACAACATGAACTTAACACAATTAAATGCCATCTCTCCTATTGATGGTAGATACCGTAATAAAGTTGCCAATTTAGCCAACTATTTTTCTGAAGAAGCTTTAATAAAATATCGAGTAAAAGTAGAAATAGAGTATTTTATTGCTTTATGTGAAATTCCTTTACCACAATTAGCTGACTTTAATAATGAGTTATATGCTGATTTGCGTAAGATATATGAAGATTTCTCTACCGAAGATGCTTTAAAAATAAAAGATATTGAAGCGGTTACAAATCATGATGTAAAAGCGGTTGAATATTTTATTAAAGAAAAATTTGATGCTTTAGATTTACAGAAATACAAAGAATTTATCCACTTTGGATTAACCTCTCAGGATATTAATAACACTGCTATTCCGTTATCTATTAAAGATGCAATGGAAGAAGTGTATTATCCTGCTTTAGATGGTTTAGTATCTAAATTAGCAGATTTAGCCGAAGAATGGGATCATATACCAATGTTAGCACGTACACATGGGCAACCAGCTTCTCCTACTCGTTTAGGAAAAGAGTTTTTTGTTTTTGTAGAGCGTATTAACAACCAAGCAATACACATACAACACACACCTCATGCTGCTAAATTTGGTGGAGCTACAGGTAATTTTAATGCACACAAAGTTGCGTATAAAGATATCGACTGGAAAAACTTTGGAACCCATTTTGTGGAAGATATTTTAGGTTTGCATCATTCTTTTCCAACAACTCAAATAGAGCATTATGATCATATGGCTGCTTTATATGATGGTTTAAAACGTGTAAATACTATTTTAATTGATTTAGATCGTGATATTTGGACATACGTTTCTAACGATTATTTTAAACAAAAAATAAAAGAAGGCGAAGTTGGTTCATCAGCAATGCCACACAAAGTAAATCCGATTGATTTTGAAAATTCTGAAGGAAACTTAGGAATTGCAAATGCTATTTTCGAGCATTTATCAGCAAAACTGCCAATATCTAGATTACAACGAGATTTAACAGACAGTACGGTTTTACGTAACGTAGGTGTTCCTTTTGGTCATACATTAATTGCCTTTGGTGCTACTTTAAAAGGATTGAATAAATTATTATTAAATGAAGCTAAGTTTGCTGAAGATTTAGAAAATAATTGGGCTGTTGTAGCCGAAGCTATTCAAACAATATTACGTCGTGAAGCATATCCAAATCCTTATGAAGCTTTAAAAGGATTAACACGTACCAACGAAAAAATAAACAAACAATCAATTGCTAATTTTATTGATACTTTAGAAGTTTCTGTTGAAATTAAAGAAGAATTAAAAGCAATTACACCTGCTAATTACACCGGAATTTAATGAAGTATTTACTTAGTTTTTTAGTCACTTTTTTAGTGTTTTCTTGTACTCCTGAAAAAGAAGGAAATTCATTGCGTTTTAAAAAAGGAGTTTTTGAAATTAAGGCTACAGATGATTTTGTTAAAGAAACTATTATTAGAAAAGATAGTATCCAAATTAGCAAATATGGCAATGAAATAGATACTCTTTCTATAAAATGGAAGAATAACTTTTTTTATACGTTGCGTTACATCAATCCAAAAAATGATTTACAAAAAGATCCAATGTTTGTTCAAATCAATAAAGTAAGAGAAAACTCTTACGATTTTACTGTAAAAATTGGTTATTCAAATTACAAACAAAAAGGAACCATATATATAAAATAAAAAAATGGAAATATTCTTACAACCAGACACTTGGATTGCATTATTAACCTTAACTTTTTTAGAAATTGTTTTAGGTATCGATAATATTATATTTATTTCTATAGCATCTAATAAGCTACCTGAAAGCAAACGAAAGAAAGCAACTAATATAGGGCTGATATTAGCTATGGTTTTACGAATTATATTGTTATTTGGTATTTCTTATTTAATAGCAATGAAAGCACCTTTTTTCCATATAGATTTATCATGGTTTAAAGCTGGTATTACTGGGCAAAGCTTAATTTTATTTATAGGTGGACTTTTTCTATTATACAAAAGTACACAAGAAATACATCATAAAGTTGAAGGTCATGAAGAAGATGATTTAGATGGTAAGCCCAAAAAAGGCTATACTATGAAACAAGCTATCTTACAAATAACTTTAATAAATATAGTTTTCTCTTTCGATTCTATTTTAACAGCAGTCGGAATGACAAATGGTGTTGAAGGAGCAATGCTTATTATGATTTTTTCAGTTATATTATCGATGTTAATTATGATGTTGTTTGCAAATCCTGTTGGTAAATTTGTAAATCAACATCCAACAATACAAATGTTAGGTTTAGCCTTTTTAATTTTAATAGCTTTTATGCTAATTGCAGAAGGAGCACATTTATCACACGCCGAAATTTTCGGCCAAACGGTAGGTATTATTCCTAAAGGATACTTGTACTTTGCTATTGCATTTTCTTTAGGTGTAGAAATGCTTAACATGCGAATAAGAGGCGGGAAAAAGAAGTCTTAACAAAAAATTAAGAATTTATCTTAAATAGCCAGTAGTTATAACACTACTGGCTATTTAAATTTTTATACATTTGCAACCATATTTTGTTACGTTTTAAAAAACATATAGCCCTTTTAAGCTTATTTGTATTACTAATACCATCTGTAATACAATTAGCACATACTTTAGAAAATCATGAGCATGCTGTTTGTACTTCTATAAACGATCATCATTTTCATGAAAAAGAGTTAGATTGTTCTTTATTACATTATCAACTTCAAGTTTTTTCTTATACTACAGCTTCAAACTATGCTGTAATACCACAACATTTTTATAAAACAACATACAATGAACAACCACAAGTAATTTCGGTTGTATATGTTGATAAAAAACTCACTAGAGGTCCACCTTATTTTACTGCTTAATCATCCTGTTTTAGTAAAAACAGCACTTAGTATTTCACAGTAAAATATAATCAATGAGAAAAATAATATTCTTCCTATTATCAATAGGAACATTAAGCATATACGCGCAAAATAGTTTATCAGGTAAAATAGTTGACAAAAACGATACTCCTTTATTAGGTGTTGAAATTTATTCAGAACAGCTTCATAAAGGAACAATTTCGGATACTGAAGGAAACTACTCTTTACAAAACATACCAAACGGAAAAGTAATTATTAACTACACTTATTTAGGTTTTAGAAGTGTTACGAAAGAGTTTGTTTTCAATAATAAAAATTTAACATTTAATCCTTTATTAGAAGAAGCTGTTTTTAAGATTGATGAAATAATTATTTCTACTCCTTTTAACAAATTACAATCAGAAAATGTAATGAAAGTCGAACGCTTATCTGCAAGAGCGTTACATAAAACAGGTGCTACTACTCTATCTGAAGGAATTACTAGCATTGCAGGGGTTTCACAAATATCTACTGGAGCCTCTATAGGTAAGCCTGTTATTAGAGGTTTAAGTGGTAATCGAGTTTTAGTGTATACACAAGGTATTCGTTTAGAAAATCAACAATTTGGTGGAGAACACGGTTTGGGTATAAACGATGCCGGTATCGAAGGAATAGAAGTTATTAAAGGTCCTGCATCACTATTATATGGTTCAGATGCTTTGGGAGGTGTTTTATATATTCAACCAGAGAAATTTGCTTCAGAAAACAGTACGAAAATTAATATTAACCAACGTTACTTCAGTAATACATTAGGAAGTAATACTTCTTTAGGAATTAAGTCTTCTCTTAAAAACTTCCAGTTTTTAGCTAGAGGAACCTATGCTATGCATTCTGATTATAAAACACCTTTATATAAAGTAACAAATACTCGTTTTAAAGAAAAAGATTTAAAATTAGGTGTTGGTTTTCACGAAAAAAACTTCTCTTCAGAAGTTCGTTATAATTTTAATAATTCTAAATTAGGATTAACTGAAGGTATTGGAGAACAAACAAATGAAACTCACTTAGAAACTCCTTATCAAGATATTGATAATCATATTATTAGTTTACATAACCATTTGTTTTTTAATACTTCAAAATTAGATATCGATTTAGGTTATACCATTAATAGTAGAAAAGAATTTGAAGAACATGAAGAGCATGATGAAACTGAAAATGAAGAAGAACATGAGGAGCATGAAGGTGGCGAAGCTGCACTGAACATGAAATTAAAAACATTTAGTTATGCTGCTAAATATCATTTTCCTAAAATGGGGAAATTTGAGCTTCTTCTAGGTACACAAGGATTGCATCAAACGAATACTAATTTTGGTGAGGAGTTATTAATTCCTAATGCAATAATTAATGATTTTGGTGTTTTTACTACCGCTAATTTTGAATTAAATAATAACATTCGATTACAAGGAGGAATTCGTTTTGATAATCGCTTAATAAAAACCGAAAAACATGAAATTCAACACGAAGATGAAGTTCATGTTTTTAATCCTATAGATAAATCATTTAATAGTTTTACTGCTTCTTTTGGTTTAAAAACAAGGTTTTTTGATGCTATAAGTTCTCGTTTTAATGTTGCTAACGGATTTAGGGCTCCGAATTTAGCTGAATTAACCTCAAATGGTGTACACCACGGAACTAATCGATTTGAAGAAGGAAATAACAATCTTATAAATGAAAGAAATTTACAATTTGATATTTCTTTTGATTACAAATCAGAACATTTTGAAGTTTTCGCTAACGGCTTTTATAATAAATTAAATGATTATATATACCTATCACCAACAGGTGAAATTGAAGATGAAGCACCTGTATACACTTATTTACAAGAAAATGCTAAATTATATGGTGGTGAATTCGGATTTCATTTACATCCTCACCCTTTAGATTGGTTGCATTTAGAAAGTAGTTTTGAAACCGTAGTTGGTAAACAAAACAACGGTGATTATTTACCTTTAATTCCTGCAAATATTTTAAAAAACACACTAAGAACAGAGTTTTCTAGTAATAAATGGTTGCAAAACGGATATACATCTTTAAGTATGCATTCATTTTTTGAGCAAAAAAACATCAGTTCTTTTGAAACTGAAACACCAGCTTACAACTTGGTTAATATAGGTTTTGGTGGAAATATTTTAATTAACAAATACACCTTTACAACTTCAATTACTGTAAATAATTTATTAGACAAAGAATATATTAGTCATTTATCTCGTTTAAAATCCGATGGAATTTTAAACGCTGGTAGAAATATTGTTTTGGGTATTAACTTTACTATTTAAATAAATCAAATGTCCCCAATATAAATATTGGGGACATTTTTTATATAAACAAACTTCAACCTAACAATTTTTACCTCTAATTTTGTTTATTTAATCAATTCAGGAAACCTCTTTTTAAATCTATTTAACCTTGGTACAGATATATTTTGAATATAAGGATGTCGAGGGTGTAATTTTTCGAAATTTTGATGATATGCTTCCGCTACATAAAACGCATCTATTTTTTTAACCTCTGTTACTATTTTTCCATTATAAACTTCGCTATTTAGTTTATCAATTTTTTTATTGATAATTTCCTTTTCAGCAGCATCAGCATAAAAAGCTATAGATCTATATTGAGAACCATAATCTGGATATTGTCCATTTTTTGTAGTAGGATTATGTGAGCCAAAATAAACATCAACCAATGTTTTAAAACTTATTTTATTTGGATTGTAATATACCGCAACTGCTTCTGCATGACCTGTTCTGCCAGTATTACTACTTTCATACGTCGGGTTTTTAGTAAAACCTCCTGCATAGCCAGAAACAACATCCTCTACTCCTCTTACACTTTCAAAAATTGCTTCTACACACCAAAAACAACCGCTTGCAAAATAAGCTACTTTGGTAGTATTTACGGTTTTTGTATTTAAATCAAACTTATTGGTAGTAAAATTAGTAAAAATAAACAATAATAAAAGTGCAATAACTAAAGCTGTACGATTTGTAAATTTCATGATTTTCATCTCTTATATGCAGTTGGTCGGATAAAAAAACAACTTTTTACAATTGTTTACAACTTTAGGTTTTCATTAAGAAAATAGTTTGTGAATTGTAAGCTGTTTTTCTATTTTTGTTAGCATAAAAAGTAAAGATTAATGGAGCATTTTATAGTATCGGCACGTAAATATCGTCCTCAAGTTTTTGAAGACGTAGTTGGGCAACAAGCCATAACAAATACGTTAGAAAATGCTATAAGAAATGACCATTTAGCACAAGCACTACTTTTTACTGGACCTCGTGGTGTTGGTAAAACATCGTGCGCACGTATATTAGCTAAACGTATTAACCAAGAAGATGCGACTACTGATGATGAAGATTTTGCTTTTAATATTTTCGAATTAGATGCGGCTTCAAATAACTCAGTTGATGATATTCGTAATTTAACCGATCAAGTCCGTATTCCGCCACAAACAGGAAAGTATAAAGTATATATTATTGATGAAGTTCACATGCTTTCTCAAGCTGCCTTTAATGCTTTTTTAAAGACTTTAGAAGAGCCACCGGCACATGCTATTTTTATTTTAGCAACTACCGAAAAACATAAAATTATACCCACGATATTATCTCGTTGTCAGATTTTCGATTTTAAGCGTATTGGTGTTTTAGATGCAAAAGAGTATTTAAAAACAATTTGTGTTAAAGAAAATATTACTGCAGATGATGATGCTTTGCATGTAATTGCTCAAAAAGCAGACGGAGCAATGCGAGATGCTTTATCTATTTTCGATAGAGTTGTTAGTTTCTCGGGAAGTAATTTAACTCGTGAAGCAGTTACTCAAAACTTAAATGTATTAGATTATGATGTGTATTTTAACATCACTGATTTATTATTAGAAAATAAAATTCCGCAAGTCTTAATGGCTTTTAACCAAGTTTTAGGTAAAGGCTTTGAAGGGCATCATTTTATAAACGGATTAGCATCACACTTTAGAGATTTATTAGTTGCCAAAGATGTTGCCACCATACCTTTATTAGAAGTTGGCGATACTACTAAAAAGAAATATTTAGAGCAAGCTAAAAAAGCGAATATGCAGTTCTTAATGCCTGCTATTGATAAAGCTAACGATTGCGATTTAAAATATAGAGGCAGTAAAAACCAACGACTGCTGGTAGAATTAACTTTAATGCAAATAGCCTCTATCAATTTTGATGGAGCAAAAAAAAATCTAACAACTACATAATTCCTGCTACCTTTTTTACTTCTTTATCACCTGTTGTGAAGAAAACCAAAGTAGCACCAACGGCTAAAGTTCTTAATAAAGTTGAAGTAGAAAAAGTTGTTGTTAAAGCAACAGCTCAACTACCAAAAAAACCTGTCTTAAAGAATATAAAGCGTCGGGCTTCAGCTTTATCTTTAAAAAGTATTCATCAGAAAAAGGAAATTAAAGTTGTTTCAGATGATGATGAAAGCTATGAAAACCATCCAAGAACACCTTTTACTCATGAAGAGTTAAAAGATGCTTGGAAAAAATATTATTTCAAACTACAAGAGCTTGGTGAACGCAGTATCGCTGCTATATTAGCTTCAGGTGAGCCGCAATTAGGAAAACCTTTTACAATTATATTTTCTTTACCTAACGACTTAATGAAAACCCAATTAGAACGTGGTAAATCTAAACTAACACGGTTTTTACGTGAAAAATTAAATAATTACGGTATTCAAATAGATGTTATCGTCAATGAAACTGTTGAGAAAAAATTCGCTTACACTCCTCAAGAAAAATATGAGAAGTTAAAAGAAAAAAATCCGTTTATAGAAAAACTAAAGACCACCTTTGGGTTAGATCTTTAAGTCTTTACCTATATAAACTAGTTTCCAATCTTCTATTACCGTTACATTTTTCTCAAATTCAGCAATTAATAAAATTTCGTTGCTATTGTTTTTAACAAAAACCGGTATTGATTTTACCTCTGAGTAAATTTCAGTAATCTTCTCCTTATATTCCTCTATAGAATTAATTTGTGTTTCATGAATTTCAGGAAACTCTCTTACCGCTTCCATTAAACTTAAATAATCATCTTTAATAGTAAATAACTGATCTTTATCCTCATATTCATTTGTAAGCACTTCTTGAGAACTTACTAAACGATAAGCACCTTGCTCTCCAAAAATTGGTGAAAAATTAGATATTGCATATTTATTTATAGAATCACTACCTGTTATAGCTAATAAATATCCAACATCATTTAACTCTATATTATTACTTAATGCATCATCATAAACATTAACTTCAAAAGATTCTAAGCCTTGTTTTTTAGCTTTATCTATATTGTCCTTATTAGAGTCAATCAAAACAACCCTTCTATTATTATTCTTTAAATAAACACCTATAAGGCGTGCTAAATCTGATGCTCCTATAATTATAATTGCATTAGATCGCTTTAAGAAAACACCTATTACTTTCGCAAATAATCTTGCCGTAGTTGCATTTAATAATACGGTTCCTAAAACAACCATAAAAACAAGTGGCGTTATGTATTCGGCTCCTTCAACACCTAATTTAATCAATTTACTACCAAATAAAGAAGCGATTCCTGCTGCAACAATACCTCTTGGACCAACCCAACTTATAAAAAGTTTCTCGTTGGTTTTTAAATTCGATTTATAAGTACTTATAAATACAGCTAATGGTCTTATAACGAAAACTATTAATGCAAAAAGAAGTGCTGTTTCCCATCTATATAATAACATTAACTCTTTAATGTCCATATTAGCAGCTAAAAGAATAAATAGCATTGAAATTAATAAAACACTTAATGATTCTTTAAAGTATAGTATATCTTTTAAGTTTTTTAATTTACTATTACCTAAAACCATACCCATAACTACAACAGCTAAAAGACCTGATTCATGAGCAAACAACTCAGATAATACAAATACTAAAAGAACTGTTGATAAAGAAACTACATTTAATAAGTAATGTGGTACCCATTTTTTGTTGAAAATAAATATTAAGGCATGTGCAAAGGTAAATCCGAAGGTAGAACCAAATAAAATAATCTTTAAAAACTCTAACAAAGCTGTTTGTGTAAATCCTGCTCCACCACCAACACTTATAAACTCAAAAACCAATACAGCTACTAAAGCTCCAATTGGGTCTATTAAAATCCCTTCCCATTTTAAAACTGCTGATACGTCTTTTTTTAACGGTATATTTCTTAAAATAGGCGTAATTACAGTCGGACCTGTTACAATTATTAATCCTGAAAACAGAAAAGATAGTTCCCAACTCAAATTAAAAAGATAATGCGCTATGATACCCGCACCAAAAAAAGTAATACTCGATCCTAGAGTTATTAATTTGGTAATTACGGGGCCAATATTTTTAATTTCATCTCTACGAAGCGTTAAACCTCCTTCAAAAAGAATAATACTTATGGCTAAAGAAACAAAATAATACAGTGCTTCGCCTGGAAAAAGTCCTTTTGTACCATTCCAAATAGGCTCAATCCACTTACTTCCATCTTCATTAAAAAATTCGGCAGCAATTGGCCCTACAAATAACCCTATTAATATTAAAGGTAATATAGCCGGAATTTTAAATTTCCAAGCAAACCATTGCGCTAAAATCCCTAGTATTACAATTCCTGCTAATTCTATCATCTAATATTCTGTTTTGTGTAAAAGTAATATTTTTTAAACAACAAGAAAATTATATCTTCGAGCGTTTTAAATTTTTATACTTTGATAAAAAATATACTTATTGGTATTGCTTTCTCTCCAAATTTAAAAGCAAACTTATTTGAAACAATTCGTTTATCAAATATGTTTAATGCTCAGTTAATTGGAGTTCATGTTGGTCAAAAAACTAACGAAAAAGAAAAGCAATTGCATGAATTATTAAAAGATGCTCCTGAATTAAAATATCCATTAAAAGTAATTTGGCAAGAAGGTAAACCTGTTGATGTTATTTTAAAAACAACAAAACAAGAAAGTGTTGATTTATTAATATTAGGTGCACTTCAAAAAGAAAAACTATACAAGTATTATGTAGGTTCTATTGCTAGAGAGTTAACTCGTAAAGCACCATGCTCTGTATTCTTACTTATAAAACCATCAACAATAAGAATACCTTGTAAACACATTGTTGTTAGTGGTTTACAAGATGATAAAACGGAAGAAACAATCAAAGCTGCTTTTAATTTATCTAAAAACTTAGGATGTAAAAGAGTTACTATCGTTGAAGAAATTAGTCAAGCTGAATTAAACGTAAAGGTTAGTGATGATATTTCGCTACGTAAAGCAACTGACTTAAAAGAACAAATGCAAAAACGCGAAGATGAACGCGTTAATAAAATGCTTAAATGCATTGACACTAGTGATATTTCGGTTAAAACACAAAGTATTTTTGGTCGTAGAGGATATTCTATAGGTCATTATGCTAAAGTAAAAAGAGCAGATATATTGGTTATGAGTGCTCCTAAAAAGACAGGGATTCTAGATAGGATATTTCCGCATGATTTAGAATATATTTTATCAGAATTACCAACCGATGTTTTAATTGTTAAGTAAAAAGTAAATGGGAAAAGGTTTTAAAACATTTTTAAGTGAAATACCGCAAAATATATTTGCTGGTTTTGTAGTGTCATTAATAGCATTACCTTTAGGTTTTGGTTTAGCGCTAGCTTCTGGTGCACCACCAATTTCTGGAGCTATTGCTGCAATTGTGGGTGGCGTTGTTGTTGCCCTTTTAGGAGGTGCCAATGTTACTATTACTGGACCTGGTAACGGTTTAGTTGTTGTTGTATTAGCTGCAATAACAACATTAGGTGCTGGCGATATGCAACAAGGTTATTTATATACCCTAGCTGCCATTGTTTTTTCGGGTATTATTATGGTAATTCTCGGATTTCTTAGGATGGGATCATTAGGTGATTTTTTTCCTTCATCTGCAATTCAAGGAATGTTAGCTGCTATTGGTATTGGTATTTTTGCCAAACAAATACATGTAATGCTCGGTAATTTAGATGCTAAAGGAAGTATTGTAGACTTGTTGATACAAATGCCTAAAGGAATCATAAACTTAATTCAGACTGATGATTCTAGTGTTTTTTACGCAGGATCTGTAGGTGTTATTAGTTTACTTATTATGATTTTTTATAGTAAAATACGTAATAAATATTTTCAGTTAATACCAGCACCAATGTGGATTGTTGTTTTAAGTGTGGGTATGTATTATTACTACGATTTGGTATCTCCATCGGCGTACCCAATAGATAAAAGTCTCTTAATTAATTTACCTGAAGATGTTTTATCTAACTTCGCTTTTCCCGATTTTAGCAAAGCATATAGTTTTGAATTTATGAATGCAGTAATTGCTATTACTTTAATTGCTAGTATAGAAAGTTTATTAAGTATTAAAGCTGTTGATAAATTAGACACCTTAAAACGACGTTCTAATGTTAATAAAGACATTCGAGCTTTAGGATTAGCTACTGTAATTAGTGGTTTTTTAGGAGGATTAAATGTCGTAACAGTAATAGCTCGTAGCTCGGTAAATGTAAATAATAAAGGAAGTAACCGTTCTGCTAACTTTTTTCACGCAGCATTTCTTGTTATTTTTATTTTACTTTTCGCATCAGAATTACGGAAAATTCCTTTACCTGCATTAGCTGCTATTTTAGTATATACAGGTTATAAATTAGCATCACCAGAAAACATTAAAAAAGTATTTAAAATAGGTAAAGAACAATTAATTATATTTTTAGTAACCTTATTAACTACTATCACAACAAGTTTAATTACGGGTATTTTAGCAGGTATATTTATAACATTTGTTATTCACGTTATTATTAATAAAAACTTAATGTTTTTCATTAAAAACGTATTAAAACCTAATGTTTTAATGTTTAAGGAAGATGACAAATATTATGTTTCTGTCGAGAATTTTTCTAGCTTTTTAAATTTCACAAAACTAAAAGCTAAACTAGATCAAATACCAGAAAATGAAGATGCTATTATCGATTTTTCTTTGTGTGACTTTATAGATCATTCTGTTATGGAAAATCTTAATAATTACGCAGAAAGCTTTAATAGAAAAGGCGGTCATTTTGAAGTTATTGGTTTAGATGGATATAAAACAGGAAGTGAACACCCGTTTGCTTTACGTAAAAATAATCCTGTTCAAGTGGAAGAAAACACCAATTCTAATACTTTAACAAAAAGACAAAAATCTTTACAAAATATTTGCACAGAACTAGGCTGGAAATACGAAGCCACTCCTGAAGAAGAAGTTACTAAAATTCCGCATTTTGGGTATTTTAAAACCCGAAAAATAAGTAAAGTATCAAATATATTATCAAATGAAAACTGTTCTTTATTTGATGTTGAATTCTCTGAAGGTGAACTTATTGCCAAACAAGTAATTAAGGTAACCATGATGTATATTGATATTGAAAAATACACACCTGAATTTACGTTAGATAAAGAAGGCATTTTCGAATATATATACCATTTTGCAGGTTTTAAAGATATTAACATCGCTAATCACCCTGATTTTTCTAAACGATTTTATCTCTCTGGAAAGAATGCTACTGAAATAAAGAAGTTTTTTACAGATGAACTTGTACTTTTTTTTGAAAGCAATAAATACTATCACATTGAAGGAAATAAAAAAGGTTTATTAATTATTGGTAGAGAACGATTAGCTGGAATTAAAGAAATTAAGACACTGGCTGATTTTGGAGTTCGATTGAAAAAAACGGTTTGTGATAAAAAAATAGCACTTTCTATATATTAATAAAATTCCTAGCCCCGATTGCAGTATTTGTTTGAGCTCCTCGCAGAGAGCGAGTGCGTAAAGCGGGAAATAGCTTCTGATAATTAATTTATAATATTTCTAAAAATCGGGTTTTCTCGTTTCCTAAATTATCAATCACAATAATTTTGTGATTACCACTTTTCGGAGTTATCGCTTGTTCGTGATATTGAGAAGTTTTACCTATAAAAACATCGTTTAAATACCAATACAAAACAGCATTTGCATTGGCATGAGTAACTTTTAATATTACAGGATTTACTTTATTATTTAATCCTTTGGTTAACGATATTTTAGATCGGTATTTTGTTGGAAACACAAAATCCATCATATTATTTTGTTCCTTATTACAATCATTTCGATAGTTTGGTAATACACTATAACTTGCGTTTTTTTGTTGGTAATAATGTGCCATTAAAGGAGGTAATACAAACCATGTTTTCGTTTTCATATTTGTAATCGACTCACAATTAGAATTCACCTGAAACTTTTCTGAAGCGTCAACAGTAATTTGTTGGTGATACGGACACGGCCTTGCTCTCACTCCGTTTTTGGGTATTCTTTTTTTAACAGATTTACAAATAGGCAATGCCAAATAGCCGCTTTTTTCACAAATACTTTCTTCTACCAAAGCCTCATAAGGCTCTAAAAACCAATCTGATTTTGGTAACACATCAAATACATTAAACATCAAGGGTGCCGCACTACCAACACCTGTTAAATCGGGTCTTCCTTCTCCGTCTGAATTACCAATCCAAACTCCAACGACATATTTAGGAGTCGTACCAATTGCCCAAGCATCTTTATTACCAAAACTTGTACCTGTTTTCCATCCTATTTTTTGAGACGAATCAAAATACTTCCAAGCCTGGTCGGTAAATGGCCTGTTAACTTCAGTTAGCGTGTTTAAGGTTGTAAAAGCTACGCCGGCATCTATATGAGTTTCATTTTCTTGAACGTTTCCAAAAGTTATTTTATCAGATTGTATATAACTAGGTTCCGTAAATTCATTCGAATAATACTTATGTTTTATTTCTTCATAATGATTTATAACTCCGGCATAACTTGCAAAAGTTTTACATAAATCCCACAAGCTAGCTTCTGCGCCACCTAAAATTAATGACAAACCATAATAATCGGCCGATTTATTAATATCTCGAATCGAATATTCTTTTAAATCTGCTCTAAATTTCTCTAATCCGTATGATTGTAACATTCGAACCGCAGGAATATTTAACGAACGTGTTAAAGCTTGGTTTGCTGGCACAGCTCCATCAAAAGTTAAATCGAAATTCTTAGGTGTGTATCCTGCTATTTCGGTAGGTACATCTGCCACTAATTGTGTTGGTAAAATTGCTCCCGATTGTAACATTTGCGCGTACAAAAATGGCTTTAAAGTACTTCCTGTACTTCTTGCAGAAACCACGTTATTTACATCTTTCTGATGCGCTTTATCTGTTGGTGAATTTCCTACATAGCTTAGTACTTTTCTGGTTTTAACATCTAAAACTAAAACCGCTATGTTAAAAACTTCGTTTTGTTTTTGACGTAAATAATGTTGTTTTACTAAGTTATTTACTTGTGTTTGTAAATGAACATCAATAGAACTTTGTAGGTGTTTTCCTTCGTGTTTATTTGCTACTTCTTGTACAAAATGTGTTGCTAAAGTTGGTAAAGCATATGGTTTTTGTGGGAGTTCTTCTAATAATGATAGCTCAAAAGTAATTTTATCAATAATGGTTTCTTGATATAATTTTTTAAGTAATCGGTTACGCTTTTCTTTTAGCTTTTGTTGATTTTTACCCGGGTAAATTAACGAAGGAGCGTTTGGTAAAACTGCTAAGGTTGCTGTTTCTGCCCATGATAATTGATGTGGTTGCAAACCGAAATACCGCCAAGATGCCATTTCTAAGCCTACCACATTACCACCAAAAGGAGCGTGAGAAGCATATAAGTTTAAAATTGATTTCTTTGATAATCGAAATTCTAATCGCGTTGCCAAAACCAATTCTATTATTTTCTCTTGATAAGAGCGTCCTTTATTTTTGCGTGATAATCGAATTACTTGTTGCGTAAGTGTACTTCCGCCACGAATCACCTTTTTAGCTTTTATGTTTTCTAGAAACGCTTTTCCTATGGATATTGGATTAAATCCGAAGTGTTTATAAAAATGTGCATCTTCAAACTGTAAAATACATTGTTCGAATTTTATTGGAACGGAATCTAATTCAGGAAAACGCCATTGCCCATCCTTAGCAATCACAGCACCTAACAACTCGTTATTTTTTGCAGTAACAACAGTAGCTGTTGGAGTTACAAATAGTTTTTCAGGCAAACAATAATAGTATGCAATCATTAAAAAAAATATAATGATTGCCTTTATTTTATGCTTTTTTAAGAAGTTTAAAACACTTTTCATTAACAATTTATCTATTTCAAAAGTATAAAGTTTAACTTTAAAATATGAAGGATAAGTAAGTTATATTTGCAGCTTATTACATACTATGAGTTTTACTTTACTTTCATCACCTTTACAAGGCTTTACCGATTTTCGTTTTAGAAATGCACAGCATAAATACTTTGGTGGTATTGATACTTATTACGCGCCATATATCCGTTTAAACGGAAAAATGAAGATTAAATCGAGTTATGAACGTGATTTATTACCCGAAAACAATCATACCTTAACTGTAATACCGCAAGTAATTACAAACGATCCTGATGAGTTTTTGTTTGTTGCAAAGTACGTGCAAAGTTTAGGTTATAAAGAATTGAATTGGAACTTAGGTTGTCCATACCCAATGGTTACAAAATCGGGAATGGGATCTGGTTTGATTTGTAATCCTGCTAGAATTGATGAAGTTTTACATAAAGCCCATAACGAAACCGACATTTTGGTTTCTATGAAAATGCGAATGGGTTATGAAAACAGCGAAGAAATATTACACTCCTTCCCTATTTTAGAGAAATATCCGCTTAAAAATGTTGCTATTCATGCTCGAATAGGAAAACAATTATACAAAGGTGGCGTTGATTTAGATGCATTTCAGAAATGTATCGACGTATCTAAACATCAACTATATTACAACGGAGATATTACTTCTGTGGCCGGATTTAAAGCGATGCAAGAACGTTTCCCGAGTATTACGCACTTTATGATTGGTCGTGGTTTAATTGGCGATCCGTTTTTACCACAAATGATTAAAGATAACACAACCGAATATCCGAAAGATAGATGGCAACGTTTTGGTGAGTTTCATGATGAAATATACCATCAATATGATGCTGCTTTATCTGGACCAACACCTATAAAAATGAAAATGTTAGGGTTTTGGGAATACTTTTCTAAGTCTTTTTCAGATCCTCGCAAAACATATAAGAAAATTAAAAAAGCTACCAATCCTAAAAAATATCAAGCAGCTGTTAAAGAAATTTTGAGTAGCGAAAAATAATAAAAAGGGTATTTACAATTTGTAAATACCCTTTTTATTTTATCTATTTAGACTAAGCTAAAGTAATACGCACTTTTTTATTCTTTAAACGAGTATTATTTAGTTCTTCAATTAACTTTTTTGCTTCACTTACAGGCACTGCTATAAAAGCACAATCTTGCTTTAACTCAATAACTCCTAATTGCTCTTTGGTTAAGTTTCCTTTTTTAAAGAATAAACCAGCAATATCTCCTTTTGATATTTTATCTTTTCTACCTCCAGAAATAAATAAAGTTTCCCAATAATGCCCTTTTAATTTTTCTTTCTGAGAAATATCTGTATTTGGAATATTAGCAAGAAATTCTGGCAAACTTTCTTTTTGCCATTTTAAAATATATGCCGTTCCTTTTGCATTTACTCTTGCCGTTCTACCATTTCTATGTGTAAACTCCTCTATTCTTTCTGGTAATTCATAATGAATAATATATTTCATTTCAGGAATGTCAATTCCTCTTGCAGCCAAATCGGTTGCAATTAAAACTTGACTTGTACCATTTCTGAATTTAATTAATGAACGTTCACGATCTCTTTGTTCCATCCCTCCAGAAAAACAACTATGTGCTATTTTATTTTTTGTTAAGAATTCACTTACGTGACTGATACTATCTTTTAAATTACAAAAAATAATCCCTTGATGATTTCCTATATGTTGTAACAAATTAACCAATGTTTGGTTTTTGTTTTTGATAGGAGAAACAACTGTTTTTAAAGTTAATTGCCTAGATTTTTTTCCTGTCAAGTAATTTAATACTGTAGGTTTATGTAAACCTACAAATGCAGGAATTTCAGTTTCTTGCGTTGCTGATGTTAAAATACGTTTTTTAAGATTTGGTAATTGATTTATAATACCTCTCATTTCAGATTCAAAACCTACTTCTAACGATTTATCAAACTCATCTAAAATTAAAGTTTTTATACTGTCTTTAGAAAAGCGTTCATTTGCAAAATGATCTAAAATTCTTCCTGGTGTACCAATTAAAATACTTGGTATATGTTTTAATTCGGTTTTATCTTTCGTCATCGAACGACCACCATACACTGCGTTTACTTTTAACCCAGTTCCCATTTCACGAATTACCTGCTCTATTTGAATTGCTAATTCTCTTGATGGTACTAAAATTAAAGTTTGAATTTCTTTATTTTCAAAATCTATTAATTTTAACGCAGGTAATAAAAAACCTAAGGTTTTTCCTGTCCCTGTTGGTGAAAGTATAACCGTATTTGCATTCGTATCAATTACCGAAATAGCTTTTTGTTGCATTTCATTTAACTCATAAATATTTAATTTTGCTAAAATATCTTCTTGTGTTTTCATTGTCATTGCCATAATATTTAAATATCTATGAAGTTTTTATCGACTGCAAAGATAAGTAGTCTTTTACAGCTTTTAAAAATAATAGAGCTAATCTATAAAAAGATATTTCAGCTTCATCAACTGAATTAAAACTATATATAACACATTATAAAAACAACACATATCAATCACTCGGTAAATCCATTTTTTAAAGCATAGACCGCTAAACCCACTCTCGATTTTAATTCTAATTTTTCAAATAAGCTATCTCTGTAATTTTCGACAGTTCTTGGGCTGCAAAACATCTTTTCTGAAATTTCTCTATAGTTCATCTCAGTAACTGAATATTTCAAAAATTCTATCTCACGATCAGACAATTTTATTTTTTCATTGTTAGAGTCATTGCCAATACTCGCAAATATTTTGCTAGAAGCCCATTCAGGAAAAAAACGTCCTTTTTCAATCAACCCTTTCAACGCTTTTTCCAAATCAGTAGGATATACATTTTTCAAGAGGTATCCTTTTGCGCCATTTTTAATCATTTTAATTAAGCTCGACTCATCATCTTGCATACTCAAAGCCATAATTAAAATAGTAGCATGTGTTTCTTTAATCCACTTCGCAGTTTCAAAACCATCCATAATAGGCATACTTATATCTAATAAAACGATGTCAGGAATCCCTTTTGTTTTTATTTTATTTTGAAAATCTACACCATTTTCACATACATATAGTACTTCAAATCCTTCAAAATTTGAAATAATATTACTCAATGCTTTGGCTATTAAAACATGATCGTCAACAATAACAATTGTCTTTTTCATTTAAATGGGGATTTCTATAATTAATTTCGTTCCTTTATTTTCTTGACTTTCTAATTTCATTTTTCCACCGACTAATTCTGTTCTCTTTTTTATATTTTTAAGACCGATACCATCAGGTTTTATGGTTTTAGAATTAAAACCAATACCATCATCTTGTAAAGTAAACTTGATAGCGTTACTAGTTGTTTTTAAAGCAACAAAAATATTTTCACAGGCTGCGTGTTTCATGCTATTCTGTAAAAACTCTTGGGTAATTCTAAACAGAATACTTTTAATTTGATACGATTGTAATTCCATTTCAATAGTACTTGAAAAATGAACATTCCATTTTTTTAAATCATTAATTTTTTCACATTCCTTTTCGATTAAATATGAAAGAGTATTGTTTTTAATAGAATCGTCTGTCAATGATTTTGATAATTGTCGAAGTTCCTGTAAAGACTGATTTATAATATCATTAATCCCTTCAATAGTTTCGTTTACTGCCGGAGCCTTATTTTCAAAAATTAGCTGTTGCGTATATATACTAGCCAATGTTAATTTCTGACCAATATTATCATGAATTTCTTGCCCAATATACTGCATGGTCTGAGTTTGAATTTCTAGTTGAGTTTCTAGTAATTCTTCTTTATGCGTTTCATCAATAGTAGATATTTGCAGTAAATGTGCTTTCTTTTTCTTTTTATATTCTCTAATAAATACCACTATCGCCCCTATAAAAGCAATAAAGATGAGATTAAAGATTATTAGTGTTATTATGATTTGTGTTTTCCCCATATAAAAGAAGCTGTAAATAGTAAATACATAATAGAAGTGGTTATTAAAAAATATAAAAAATAAATATTCCAAATATTTGCATACTCATCTTTTAAAAGATAATCATAGAATGCAAAAAAAGGATAAGTTCCTATATAAGAGAAGAGTACTCCTATATTTATATAAAACATTTTATTTTCTTTAAACTTGAGTATATCGTCATTTTTAATTTGTTCGATAAACTCTAAAACAATCAAAAATAAGAGTAAGATTGTACCTGTAGTTAAGTTTATCGAATAAACTACATTAATTTTTTTTAAAAATATTTGAAAAGGAATATAAGTAAATAGATATATAAAAGATAATACGTAGAATAATTTTCTTTTTTTTAAAGATTTGAATGCATATAACCAGTATAGAAATATGTATTGCAGAGGAATACCTAAAAATGCATAATAATCTTCTTTTTTTACAAAAAAACTAGATGATCTAATAAACCAAAAATATTCTTGAATAAAAATGAATATTAGGTAAATAGAAAACCACTTCCAATAATTATTTTTTAACTTAAAAAAATAGATAAATCCCACTAGGGCAGCAATAAACTCTGCACCTAGTAGTATTTTTTTTAATATTATATAGTATTCAGGCATATTTTAAGATTAAGCAACCCCTTCTCCAGAATTATCTTTTGGTGGTATTAAACTTCCATGGTTTTGAGCAACTATACTTCGGGCCTTTGTAGCTGTTTTTAAATTAGAAGAACCATAATTAGCTGTTTTATCTATTCCAGAAAGAGCAGGTATTCTAATTTTAGGATTTATATCTCCTTCAATCTTGTCTAAACCATTTTCGTAAGTCTCTTTAACTAAAGGGTTAAAATCCATATCAATCACACCATTTTTACCTTGTGTTTTTATGGTTGGTATCATTACTAGGGTATGGTGCTCTTGATAAGCAGGATCCACATGTCCTACTAAATCGGGATAGGTACTTGACCAGGTATTTGCTAACGGATAACGAGAGTAATAAATACGTAAACCTAATTCTTTACTTGATACATCATTGTTTTGTGCACTAATTTCTAGATGATAAATGAATTTTTTAAGCGTTTCTAAATCAAACCAAATAGAATGCGCATCATTAAGTTCTGATCCAGCATTAATTTTTGCTAGTTGGTTTTTTCTATATCCATGTACCATTTCATGTACTAAAGCTCTACTCAATTCACTTGTCTTTTCATCAGCATAATTCATACAAATAGAATTACCTGGTTCAGAAGGTCTAGATGGTTTGGTTGGAGGAAATTTATAAATATAAATTCCGAAAGCAATAACTGTAATTGCTAATAATAAAGGTGTAATCATGGTTTGTTAGTTTTAAGCGTTAAATATACTTTATTCAGCTACAAAGAAACAATTTTCTTCAAATTCCCTTCAAAATTATACAACCTAAGTTGAGAAGGTTAAACAACCCTAAAATCTCAGGTTGGTTTATATAGCTATTTACGTTAATCACACGTCTAAAAACCATGTATATATTTTAAAATTTGTAAAACAAAACAGTACATAACTGTCGTATAAATAGTAACCAAAAATATATTAAATGGAAAATACTGTAATTATCAATTCTATTGGAACTGCAAATCCTAGTGTGTCAAAATTATTAGCAGACTCTTTTAAGATGCCACAAGAGTTTATTTTAAAGATGCTCTACAATGCTCCTTCTGTACTGTTTCAAAAAATAGATTTAGACTTAGCTAAAAAAGCTGCTTCAACATTATCTAAACTTGGTTTAGAGGTACAAATCACTGATGAAAAAGAAAAAATAAATCTTGTAAAAGAACAAGTAGAAATCAGTATTTATTTTGAAGATATTTTAAAACTACCTAAAGTAATTAATCAACTATCGGAATTTTTAGGTTGCAAACCATCAGAATCATTAAACATGTTATTGGCACAACCAGGTATTGTATTAGGTGGTGTTTCTGAAGCTACCGCAATTGCACTTCAAGGGCGTATAGATGCTTTAGTATGTTATTCTAATCCTAGAAAAGATGTGTTTACAATATATATTAACAATGATTTTCCTAAAAGTGATTTAAAAAGACTTATAGCTAAAATTAAGCAACCAATACAAACTTTAAAAGACGGAACAGTTATTATAAAAAATCTTAGTTATGCCGAAAGCAGTACTATTTGGAGAGAACATCAATCTAAAAAAACAATCCGTGTTATCAACCAAACACATCAGTTAATAAACATTCATTTAACTTCATTTGATATCAATAATAAAGAGCATACTTCTTTTTTAACTGAAAAAATTGGAATGCCTGATGCTATTCTTCCAGAGTTAAAGGAACATTTACCTATTACACTTTTTGAACGTGTAAGTCATAAATCAGCAAAAGATATCATAAAAAATTGTGAAGGATTGGGACTTCAATTTTCTGTAGAAAACAATTTTAAGACAACTAGAAAATTAGTGATAAAGGAAATTAAAGAACATACAGCCGTTAAAAACGTATTAGCACAATTTATAGAGGTAAACTCTTTTAAAGAAAACACTAGTGAGTGGGAAAGTAGTACTGAAATTCCTGATTTAATTGCCAATTACTTATATGCACAGTTAATACTATTAAACTGCGAACCAACAATCATTTAAATTATGGAAAATAAAAAAATGTTGCATTTCAGAATTGCTGAACGTGGTAAAATGCATGCGCTAGACAAAAACTATAAAGAGGCTTTACGACACTATAAAGAAGCTTTACGCTTAACCCAAACACAAAAAGATAGCGAATTGTTTTTTCAACACTATAGTCAATGTGTTATGGAATCTCTAGAGCAATTAGGTTCGTATGACGAGGTAATTTCTTTTTGTGAAAACTATAGAGCTTTTTTAGCTGATAAAGAAACAAATATGTTGGTAAAAAAACACAATGCTTTTGTTAGCGAGCGACAAGCCATTCAGCATATACTTAAAGAAGAGCAAGAAGAAGCCAAAACATTACTAATAAAGGCACAAAAAGAAATAGGAAAAGGCAAACATCCTATAACTGATGAATTGTTAAACTGGCTTTTAAGAGGTTATAAGATCAATAAAGATCAAGTTACCCGATTACAGAAAAAACACAATTATTTTATAGTGAGAAAAGAATCTGTAAATCCAAAAATAGCCATGGATTTACCCGAGGGAATTTCTCCTTTTTAACCATTAAAAACAATTAAATATGGCAGACATTAAAACACTTGACCAAGGCGCCAAAATACTTCAAAACGTAGACGTTGGAAGTATTGTAACGGGACTAGCACTTGGTATTGCAGACGCACAAGAGCGTTTAGACACAAACTCCGTTAAACAAATTACGAGACTCTCTGAAGTCGAAGTTGGCGGTAAGTCATTATTAGAACTCGGGTTTCAACCGGCTTTTTATGCCTTTGAATATGCAGATGTTTCTGCTTCAATCAATTTAAAAATGACGGTTCAAGAAGAACTAGAAATTGATTTTAGTTTAGAATATGACTCTACTAAAAAGAAGGGATATACAGATGTAAGTATTCAAGAAGTTGAAAACAATTATCAGGAAGAAAAGTACAAGGAATTTAAAAGTAGCCGAAAATATTGGACAACAGCATCTAATGAGCATACACTAAAGGTAAACCAAAGTACTGTAAATACAAGTAAAGAAACAGGCAGTATTGATAGATTAGAGGAAACTGCTGAAAACTTATCTTCTGACTCTGAAGTACAACGTGTAGATTCTAAAATAATTGAAACAAAAGACATTGTTAGTACAGACAATACCAATGAGGTAAAAACGCATAACTATAATGGGTTTGGAATGTTGTCTTTACTAGATTATTATAAGGAAGATACTGGTATTATTAAATTTAAAAACTATACTAATGTTAGTATTAAAATTAAAGGTACTAATGCCGCTTCTACTATCTTGTTAGATAAATCAAACCTAGCAGATAATTTAAATGTTATTGTTAATAGCACTTTTAAATTTGGATTAAAAGACAACGATGCATTAAATATATACTTTGATTTTTCAAAACACCACGCGCTAGATTTTAGTTACAACAAAGGAACAAGTCCTAATAATACAGAATCTCTTAAAGACAAATTAAGAGCTTTAGCTTTTATTATGATTCATGACACCGATGTTACAATTAAAATTGCTGGGCACACAGATAGTGTTAGTGGTGATAAATTTAACGAAGATCTTGGTTTAAAAAGGGCCAACACTATTAAGAATTACTTAATCACTTTAGGTGTTAATGAATCTCAAATAATCGAAATTAATTCTGAAGGAGAGCTAAATGCTAAAACGAATGTTGGTGATAATCAAAATAATCCTGATTATAGAAAAGCAGTAATTGATATTGATACCAACGGAAACGAATACATTTTTGTAGAAGGTGGCGATTTTAGTAATACGCAATCTGTCGCAATTGTAGCAGATTGGTCTATAACCAACTCAGGAATAGTGCAAAAATACGCAAAAACAACGGTTAATATTACTAAAAAATTTATTATCGAATCTGGCAGTGATGCCTCTTTAAATGAAACAGTAAAGAGCCTTTCCGAAATAAAAACAAAGCTCGATAATAGTACTAAATTCTATTCTCAAATTTCCGGTGATGTTGTTTATCTTCTAAGAAAAGATGCAAAGATAGAATACACCATATTTTCTAATAATAATGAAGAAACTACTATAGAAGATAAATCTTCGAATGCACAAAACTCTACTAACAATAACGATACTTTAAATATACATAAAGTAATTAACAGTAAATACTTTGCAAAATCAGATTTAAAAAGTATTAAAGATCCTAAAGTATCTGCTTGGAGCGGTTCTTTAGATGTGCGTTATGCCCGTCAGTTTGGTGTATCTGTAGAAGGAAATGCTTCCGTTTCTGCTCGTATGATTTCTGTTCCACCGCCAACTGGTTTAGAAAACTATATTCAATCTTTAACTGGTAACACAACTTCTGGAAGCTAGAAATTATGAGCGCAGTACCACAAGTTATACAACAAATTACCAATGCTCCTCTACCATTTATGTTAGAGAAACTAGGCGCTTCTATTGCGAATGCACAAGCTGCTTTAGATGCCAATTCTATTCGCTTAGCAAACGAAATGGCAACGATTAAAATAGCTGTAGGTGATGAAGATTATAATTTAATTAGCCTTGGGTTTGCTCCTACTTTTTATGCTTTTACAGAAGCTTCTTTTGAAGTAAAAATGGAGTTTTCTGTTGCAGAATCTGAAAGTTATGGCGGTTTATTAAGTTTAAATTATGGGAACAGCTCTAGTTCAAATAATGCAACAAGTGGAAGTGCTAGTAATGCTAATAATAATTTTAGTGCGAATAATGATAATACAGAAACCCAAATGTTTGGCATTGCTATTTCTGCTCATTATGCACGTAAATTTTCTGTTTCTGCAGAAGCATCTTCATCTATAGCTGCAAAAATTGTATCACTACCTGCACCAGATATTTATTATGAAATTTTAAAATCAACAATAACAAAAGACAAATAAAAACAAAAAATATGTTTAGAAAAAATCCTAGTATAGGACAAGAATTATTGGACGTTCCGATGGGCGACATGATTCGACAAATGGCTTTTTCTATAGCCGAAGCACAAATGGCATTAGACTCTAACTCTATTGAGGTTGCTGAAATGATGGGCGGACTTAAAGCTGTAAAAGAAGAATTGAATGGAGAAGAATTTATAAATTTTAAAGATAGTCGTGTATTCTTTGGTAAAGAAAAGGTACAATTAAGAGATGCTGTAGAATTGTATAACTCTAATACTGATCAAGCATATAGAGCAGCTATCGATGCTAAACTTGGTAATGACACCGAAGCTGGTTACGACAAAGAAGTTGTAGATGTAAATAAGCTTCCTGCTGTATCCGATAAAACCGTAATATTTACGCCTGATGACCAAAGAAACACAGAAGTATATTATAGAGATCAAACCAATATTAGTTCTATTAAATGGTATAAGTATATTGGCGAGGTATATACTTTATTAGACGGTGTACCAGCGACTTCAACTGCTCCTCCAACACCAGTTCCTGGTAGAAAAATGGTTAAACCAGGTTTAGGTACACGTGAAGTAATGTTACCACAACGTTTATCTATGTTAGAATTAGGATTTTCTCCTACATTTTATCAGTTTGTAGATACGATGATACGTGTTAGTATTTCTATCAAATTTACCAGAGAAGGATCTTCTTCTTTTTCGGTTGATAGTAAATCAGAAAGTAAAGATAGAAGTATCGGTTTTAGTTGGCGTAAAGGATTAAAAGCAAATAAAACAGTAACAACTACACAGGTAAATGCTGGTTTTTCTCAAAAATATAGTTATTCAGCAGAAGGTTCTAGCATACTGCAAACAAAATTAGTTCCTATTCCACCACCAGCAATTTTAGAAGAACGTATCCAACAACAAATGGAAATTGCGCGACAAGAAGCTGAATCTTAAATTAATACCACATTAAAATGGGAAGCATTACTAGAGAAATTTTAAATGCACCTTTACCAGAAATGGTAAAAACACTTGGTGTCGGAATCGCTCAAGCACAACGCGCCTTAGATAAAGTATCTATGGAGTTGGCGAAAGAGTTGGTAGATACAAAAGTGGATATGGGAGGCGAAGAATATAGTTTGCTTTCCCTTGGTTTTACACCTACATTTTATCAATATGTAGATACTGTTCTAGAGATGAAAATGTCTGTTTCTATGAGTCAAACCAAAGAGTTTGGTGCTTCAGTTTCTGTAAGTGCTGGTGCTAGTGTTGGTTTTGTTGCAGTGAGTGCTTCTGTTTCTGCTAGTTATTCACAAAAATATCAATACTCAGCAGAAGGTAGTTCCATGCTACGAACAAAGCTAGTAGCTGTACCAAATCCGCCTGTATTTGAACAACGTTTACGTGCGATGATAGCAGCTGAACTAGAAGACAAAAGAAATGATTTAATTTAAAAAAACTCCTTAAAATGGCTAAACATTGGAAACAGCTTTTAAAACAAGAGGTTACTACTAAAAAACAAGTAAAGGAAGAAGAAAACGAAGACTTCTCTCTATCTGATTTAATACAACCTAATGTTACTAATGATGAACAATCATTAGACGATATTGCTGCATCTAATATTAATTTAAAAAGCTTATTAGAGGAGCAAAAAGAACTAGAACAAAATATGAATGCTCTTACTGGTAAAACAGCAGAGCATTCTTCTTCCAAGAAACAATATGATAGTGAGATAAAATCTGTTTATCAAAAAAGAAAAGACGCTAAAAAAGAAGAAGAAAAGAAAAATAAACTTCTTAAAAAAAGAAAAAGTAGCGCTCAAGAGAACATCAATTGGAATAAAAAAGAGAAAAACTTTTTTAGTGTAGATACTACTAGAAAAACACAAAATAAAATTCCTAGTTTACTTCCTAAAAAGAAAAATATAGAAAAACGGTTTATCAAAAAAAAACAACCCAAAACTGTTCTTGAAAATTTTGAAAAAACAAAAAAAACAGCTAAAAATATAACGACACTTTCTGAAAAATTTGTACAAATAAACAGCAAGAAAACAAAAACGTCAAAAGGGTTAAAAAAAACAAACAACATATTAAATACTACTTCTAAAACAAGTAAAGAAGTAGATAAAAACATCACAAAATTCTCTGATAAACTTGTTCAAATTAACAAAAGAAAAATAAAAGTATCCGAAGGAATAAAAAAAACAACGAACACAATAGATACTGCCGCTAAAACAATTAAAAAAGTAATTACGATAACTCATGATGCTTCTCTAGGCTTACATAAAATAAGTAGTTTACTTTCTGATACTCTTGATAAAAAAGAAAAAAAACTGATAATAAAAAAGATGTTTTAGAAAATAAAACTTTTTCTACCACCACTGAAACAGTTAGTAAAATTGTTAAAGCTGGTAAAAAGACACAAGATACTTTTAATAGAATAGATTCAAAAAGAACAGCATTTATTAAAACTATAGCGCAACAAAAAGAAAACGGATTTAAAAATCCGTTACCAGCTATTAAAACGAATAACAAAGACACAAATGCTTTAAATGAAAACTTAAATAAAGTGAATGATTTTTACAACACCACAAAAAAGTATTTGGAGAAAACTACTAAAACGATTAAAACTGTTGACAATCTTTTTAATAAAACTGGTCTATTAAAAAACCCTGAAAAGAAACAAGATGTATTAATGACTTTAAATTCTTTAGATAAAATTTTTACAAAAAAGGAAGAAAAAGAGTCTAAAAGCTTTGATACTATCAATGTCTCAGAAATTTTTTCTGCTGCAAAAAAGATCAAAGAATTTGCAGATGAGCTTCCTACGAAAAAGAAATCAGCATCAAAAAAAGATCCATTTTCATTATAATTTACATACCAAATGAGCACACAAAACACATCCATCACCTTAAAAGAAATATTACTCGGAATATCAGAGAGTTTAAATGAAGCACAACATCAACTTCGTAATGCTGCTCCTTATGATGAATATGGTCGTCCTAATACATTATATACCTTACCTTATTTAGATTTCACCTTACAAGTAGAAACCGAATTAGAGACTTCTTCAACAGCAGACGGAACTTACGACCAAAGTAGTAGTAGTTATGGAAAATATGCAATGGCAGAAATGCCGTATTCTCCAGCTCCAATGATGACGTATCGTCCGGCAAGCAAAACAAGTAGCACAGCTGAAACTGACAAAATAACAAGTAGTATTTCTGGTCGTTTTGTAGCTGTTATGCCTAATGACGGTTTACCTCAATTAATTATTGAGGCAATTCCTAAACAAACCAATATTTCAAATATTTATGATATTGAAGTGGCTGTTTTTAATTCTGCTGGTGAAAAAATTCCAGGTGCTTTGGTAGAGTTTAATTATAATAGAGATAAAACTATTTTATTAAATACAAACAGTGTTTTAAACCACAATACCAACTTTGTAAAACAAGGAGAGGTTACTACCGATGTTAACGGACTTGCAATAAATACAATTCAAATAGATACTACAGATTATGATGCTAAAAACACCATACAAATAGATATCAATATAGGTACAGTTTTTACTAAAATTTCAATTCAAAAACACTAATTATGGCTACTAAATACCGCTCTTTACTTTTTAAATGTGACTTATTAGCTGCTAATAATACCGCTTTAAAATCCTATTCAATAGATATTGAATTTTTAGATATTAAAAACAGAAAATGGGAAAAACTTGTGATGGGAATTGAAACCAAAAAAGGACTACTATCGCATGCTTATGAAATTCCAGTAAGACTTGCTAAAGAAGAAGTTATTACCCGACTTGTACGTGATTGTATGAGTGAAGGTAGTTTACCTATGTTTAGAATTGCAAAATCTAATGAGAAAGAAACGCTAATTCTTTCAGAAGCTCCATCAATACTTTTTGATGAAGAAAATTTAGAAATAGTAATTGACTTTAATAAATTATGGCTTTTGGATGATTCTTTAATCACTAAAAGAGGTGCGAGTACTATTATTGCTTCTCCTATTTATTTACATCATTTTCAAAAAGAGTTTTTTAAGTTACAAGAAGAGAATAAAAGCCTTACTTCATTAACCAAGCTACAAGAAGTTAATGTAAAAAAAATCAATGAAAAATTTGATAGCCAGCTTAAAGAACTTAAGATGCATTTAGATGAACATGAAGAAACAGAAGCGTTATTAAAACAATCTTTAGAAAATAGTCTTAATGAAATTACTAATTTAAAAGAACAGTTGAATGACTCTTCTAAAGACGATAATTCAGAAGAATTTAATCAACTTATAAAAAAATTGGAAGATAAAACGAGTGAAGTTGAACAATTATTAGTGAAACTAAACAATCAAGACGAACAGGTTTCAATTTTACAAGAACGATTAGAAATCTTAAAATCTTCTTCAATAATAAATGATGAATTAACTGTTCGTATTACAGAATTAGAAAAATCAGTAACGGAATATGAAGAAAAAACAACTATCCTTAAGCAGTATTTAGAAGAGAAAAATCAAGAAATAAACCTTCTTAAAGATGCGTTATCTAAATTAAACAATGACTCTATTGAAATTAATAAACTTAAAGAGTTTTTATTAGAAAAAACAAACGAAGTTAAAAATTTACAACAAACAAAAAACAAACTTGAACAAGAAAATAAAGCAATTATTTTTGAAGTTGAAAAAACAAAAAACGCCTTACAAACACAGCAAAATTCTATTGATGATTTAGTTGAAAAAGTAAAAACATCACAACAAATTGTTTCTGAAAAAAACAGTGAAATTGTCGCACTTGCTCAAAACACTTCCGTAAAAGAAAGTGAAATCACAAAACTACAAACTAAAGTAACAGAAATACAAAGTTTTGTTGATGCTGAAAACCCGAATAAATTAGATGCTAAAAAAGTATATAGTAGTATTATAAATGACATTGCTGTAGCGGATGCGGAAATGGATACGTCCAGATTTAAAATGGCAAACATTTCTTTAAACTTAAAGGCTACTATAGAAAAAGGTCCAGAAGGAACATTATTTGGTTTGGTTGATTTTGAATCTGCTAAAGATATAAATGCCGCTGCAATTAGCAATATTAGTATTGATGTTGTTCCGAATACAACAAGTGTAAAATATCAAAATAATGTTCCAAATATTATTGGTCTTACAGAAACAGCTGCTAGAAAAATCATTACAAATTACGGATTAAAATTAGACGTTATTTACCAGCCAACTGATAATCCAAATTTTATAGAAGGACAAGCAATTAAACAAATACCAGGAGCAGAATCAGAATTAATTCAAGGACAAGAAGTGATTGTAATTTTTGCAAAACCATTAAAAAACTAAAACCATGTCAAACAATTCAAATGATTATTTAAAAGATGCTTTTGCTGCACCTTTAGGAGATTTTATTGCTTCAATTGGCGAAGGCGTTGGCGAAGCACAAGCAGCATTAGATAAAGGTTCTTTAAGACAAACCTTAGAAATTTACAATACAAATCCAGATAATTCTGAAGCTTCTTTAAAATTATTGCGTGAAATAGGTTATCAACCTACATTTTACACGATTCCAAAAACCACTGCAAAAGCTAAAATATCTTTATCCTTATCACAACAATCGTCTAGTATTTTAAATGGCGGACAAGCTTTTCGTACTAAAATGTATGCTACTCCTGTAAATGCAACAAATACGAATAAATACAATATGAATTTAAATGCAAGTGCAGAAATTCAATTTGATATTGTTCCTGTTCCTCCTACTGATACTCAAATTATTCGTTTTTTACCTAACCTAATAGAAAAAACGATTACAGACAACGAAGGGAAAACAACAAATGAAAAGAGAACTTTTGGTGAAATAAAAACTCTATTAAGTGAATACAATTTAAATTATGCTTTTGGTGAAAACACAAAAGAAAGTGAGTTAAAAAATGAATCGACTTTTTCTGAACAAAAGCCTACTTATATTCCTGGTAGTACTCAAGTAATACGTGCCGAGGATGTTATTGTTTTGAGTATATAAAAAAATATTTTTATATAAGAATTGTATATAATAGGTATAAAAAATAAAATATTTTTTATACCTATTATTTCATATTTTAAAAATAATTATATTTAGTTGCGCTAATTAAATTAAGCCTAAAACCCTACTTATTAGTTGTTAATATTTTAAAATTGTACCTCTTTTTAGTCGTTTTTATGAATTACTTAAAAAATTTAACAACTTAAGTTGATAAATTAAATTATTTTTGCTCGGATTAAAAAAAATTAAAGGTTTGTTAAACTACTATTCTTACGAACATGCTGTTTCTACCCAATGGGTTACATTTATACATGGTGCTGGTGGTAGTAGTGCTATTTGGTACAAACAAGTTCGTGATTTTAAAAAACACTTTAATGTTTTAATTTTAGATTTACGTGGTCATGGAGATAGTAAATCTGTTATAAAATCTACTTTTAATAAAAAATATACTTTTGATGCTATTACAGAAGATATTTTAGAAGTTATTGATTATCTAAAAATAAAAAAATCGCATTTTGTAGGTATTTCTTTGGGTACAATTTTAATACGAAATTTAGCTGAAAAGAAACCTAGTTTAGTGAGTAGTATGATTATGGGAGGCGCAATTATTAAATTTAATTTACGCTCTCGTTTTTTAATTTTTGTAGGTAATTTATTTAAATCAATTGTACCATATATGTTGTTATATAAGCTTTTTGCTTTTATAATAATGCCTAAAAAAAATCACAAAAATTCTCGCTTATTATTCGTTAACGAAGCAAAAAAACTATATCAAAAAGAGTTTTTACGTTGGTTTAAATTAACATCCGAAATTAATCCGTTATTGCGATTATTTAGAATGAAAGATCTAAAAATACCTACGCTGTATATTATGGGGGACGAAGATCATTTATTTTTACCTTCTATAAAAAATGTGGTTGAAAAACATGTAAATGCTTCTTTGGTTATTTTAAAAGAATGTGGTCATGTGGTTAATGTAGAACGTGCTGCAGTTTTTAATAAAAAAACGATCACATATATAAATTCGATATCTTAAAAGTTATTCAAACTGGTAGTTAAAAATGAATTGAAGACCTTTTCGACTTGTACAACAGTTTAATCTAAAATTTCGTAATCTATATTTAGTTTTCGTAAAATTCTTAAAGCAGAACCTGAATTTTTATCTTCAATTTCAATATCAACTGCATCTCCTTCTAAAAGAATACTTGTAAGTTCATTTGCTAAAGACGCATCAATATTAAATGATACCTCAGCAATACAATTAGCTATTGCTCTTTTATCTGGCCTTTGAGCATCACAAGACAATAAATTTAATTTCATGATAATAGTTTATGAATGCAATATAGTTGAATAGAATTACCTCGTATCGTTCTTCTTCTTTTATTTAGTGAGGATTACTTTTAACTCAAAAACTAAAAACCTCTTTAATCATAATAATACTTGTGTTATTTTCTATTTAAAGGACGACCTCTCGGTTCATTTGCTTCTTGAAGTACAGCATCTGAATGTAAAAATTTTACAGCCTCTGCAGACCCTTTTACTTTTGGTGCACTACGCGCCAACATTTCTGTTTCAAAAGCTGTTAATACGCTTTCTCTAATTCCAATTTTTCTCCATTCTGATAAAGGCCTACATCCTTTAGATATTCCTCTAGCCAATGCCAAGGCATCTAATAAAGCCTGATTCGCTCCTTGTCCTTTAAACGGACTCATAGGATGTGCTGCATCACCAATTAGTGTTACTTTTTTTTCTTCGGATAATAAATCTGGTTTTAATAATTCTCTATCATATACCGGATATCCCGAAATATTATTTTCATCAGTAGCTTCTAAAATTTGTGGAATAGGATTGTGCCACGGAGTTCTGCTACAAGCTTCTTCTTTAAGAGCTTTAGGCCCTTTTTCGCTTAATTGTTTTGCAGCTTCTTCTGACATCGGAAAACTAAGTTGCCACATAATAGCATCTGATGTAAATGGCATCATATAAATTCGTTCATTACCATTCGCTGTTTGAAATACAGTAGCAGAATCTAACAAAGAGCTATCAATATTCTTAATATCTTTTAAAGGACAAATACCTAATATTACAATACAACCTAAGTAACGCAGCGGCGTAATATCATCACCTATTAAAAGCTTACGAACCGAACTACGAATTCCGTCAGCACCAACTACTAAATCTGCCTTTGCTTTTTTTATTTTTCCATCAACCTGAAAGTTCAATTCAATAAATTCATTATCAGAATCATTAAAATTAATTAATTGATGTCCCCATTTTACAGATTTATGATCTCCTAATTGCTCTAATAATTGGAGCCGTAAAGATTGTCGTGCGATATGTACATTTGTTCGTTTCTGGGAAGTTTTAGCATCAGAATTCATCCACTTTCTCATACCCCATTCTCCGATTACTTTTCCTTCTGAATTGTGAACTACATGCTTTGTTGAAACAACTCCTTCATTCAACTTAAAAATACCCAAGCCTTTAATTGCATTACTTGCTTGTTGCAATGTGAGCCCGTAACCTTGTGATCTCGAATTAAAACTATCATCACGTTCATAAAGTGTAAACGGAATTTGACGATGTAAACACGCCACAGCAAGAGCTACACCACCAATACCTCCACCAATAATAGCTACGTGAGGGTAATTTTCTGTATCTGCAATAGGATGCTTATCGGCTTCTAATAATCCTGAGCCATTACATTTTAAGCAAGAATATTGTACCGCTTTAGGACGAACAGGAGCGGTACCTAGCTTGTCTGATTTTTCATAAGCAACTGATGCTGCTTGATAACGAAGTTTTACATTTTTACGTATTCTTTTGTTTTTTTTACCTAATCCTTGGCATTCTATACAAATTGTAAAACTTGATTTTTCGTTTTTATCTGTGTTCAATTATTTTTTATTTTTCTGGGAATTCTTAATTAATTTATAAGCTAAGAATAACGGAATTAACATTAAAAACCCTACGCTATTTTTTATTACGCTATAAATTATTATACCTATTAAAAAACCAATAAGTGCAGCATTGATTATTAAATTATATTTTAACTTCTTACCTGCTTCTAAGAATTCTTTAGCGGTGAATTCTGATGGCTCTTTATCTTTCATTTTTGAGTATTTTAATTTGTATAGAAGTCTTAATTATACTTCTATGCTCTATCAGTTTCATTTCTCAAATTATATATAATCTCTACTTCACTACTTTAATCCATTCGCCTTTTGTTCTGGCTATATAATCATTATCATACATAGCCTCTACTTGCACGCCTGGTAAATAATAGGTTCCTAAATACGATGCATTTAACAGCACTCTAAACGTTTTACTCTCATACTTTTTAAGTGTAAAATAGTTACTAATACTAGCATCACGAATATCAGTAAAATCTACTTGAGATGATGTCGTATTATTTCCGAAGTCAGTAAAACGAGTATTTATAATTTCCCAACCTGAAGGAATAAACTGTGTTAATGCTACGTTTTCTACGTTATCATTCGTAGTATTTTTCACTGTAACTTCTGCTACAAAATTTTTTCCTTGCGATAAATTATCAGGCCTTATACGATTACCATCCTTTGTTTTATAAATAATTGTTGTTTCTAAATTATTCTGAAATACTTTTTCTTCTCCGACAGGTAAAATTCCTTTATTAAAAATACGTACATAAAGTACTCCGCTATTTTTATTCGTTACTTTAAAAGTGTTTTCTTTGGTGATATCTTCAATATCTTCAGCATACAATGCTTTTGATATTTCAATATTTTTTGAATTTTCATTTAAAGTATAACTCGCATTAATTCCTGTACTTCCACCATTTTGAAGCGCATATTTACTCATCGCTAATAAACTATAAGCAGTTGTTTGTGTACTCATCCATTTATTGCTAGATAAACTTTCAGCGATTTCTTTCGCTAACTTAATGGCTTTTGTTTCTTCCTTTAATAATGTATAAGTAGCTAATGCCATGGCTTTATTACGAGTTTCAGATCCGTAATTAGAATAGCGCCTTTTACTATAATCATTCGCTGTTAAACCATTTAAAATTCCTTGGGCTATCGACTGTTTACCAATTAATGCATAGGCACTTGCCAATCGCATTTTTGCTTCATTAGAAATTCCTTTTGTTTCTCGTAAACGATTCATTGAAGCGATATCTGCACTGTTTGCCAAACTTAATGTATACAATCTGTATGCTTGTGATAAGGCATTGTTATAATAGGTTGAATTATTTCGCCAATTACGTGCTTGTTGTTTTTGGTAACCTATCCATTTCGATTTAAACCCTATTGGTAAAGCATATCCTTTTTTAGCTGCTTCAATCATAAAATGACCTGCATATGAAGTTCCCCAACTGTTTGCACTACCGTTTCCTTGCCAATAAGACAATCCGCCATTTAATACCTGAAAATCAGATAAACGCTGAATTGTAGCTTTTATATTTCGCTCTATATCTTGTTTTTTTTCTTCGGATAATTCAAAAATTTCTGCTAAATATAACTGCGGAAAAGCACTAGAAGTTGTTTGTTCTACACAACCGTGTGGATATTGAATTAAATATCCCATACGTTTGGTAAAGTTCATTGGTGGCAATGTAGATAATTCGATACTTGCTGTATTAGTACCTTTTGTGCCAAAGGTGTTAAAATTAAGCTCCTTTTTTTCGTTTGATTTTAACACTAAATCTTTTACTTCTGTGGTTACAGGATTCGGATTTAAAACATCTATTTCTACTTCGTAGGATGCTTTTTCACGACCAGAAACGGCATCAATCTTTACTTTACCTATTCCTTTAAAATCATTTACTTTTAAGGTGAAATAAGCCATCTTTTCATCTGGTTCATTAAATGATAAAGTTTGAGTCTTATCGCCTACAATTGTAAACGATTCGTTTGGTTGTACTGTAACTTTCACCTTTTTTACTGAAGGTAACATCGCAAATACAGTTACAGGAAGTGTAACGGTTTCCTGTGGTGTAATTTTACGTGGTAATGATGCTAAAATCATTACGGGTTTTCGTACAAAAGCAGTTTTTTCATCACTACCGTAGGCATCATTTTTAGCATCCGTTGCTACCACCATCGCTCTTACAGAACCAACATATTTAGGTATTTTAATTTGATGCTCTTTTGTAGCTCCTTTTGCTAAGTTAAACGGTCCTAAATAGGTTACCATCGGTTTAAAACGATTGGCTTTTTTATTTTTACTTCCAGCTTCGGCTTCATCACCACCAATACTTAATATTTGGTTTACTTTTCCGCCATAGGCGCCAATTACATCATCAAAAACATCCCAAGTTTTTACACCTAATGATTGACGTGCGTAAAAGGTATTCCAAGGATTTGGAGTTTTAAAACGTGTTAAATCTAACAATCCATCATCAACCAAAGCAATTGTATAGGTCATTGCTTTTCCGTTTTTCTCTTTTACTTTAATATTAGCGATTGATTCAGGTCTTAACTCGTCTGCTAACTGAATTTCAGGTGCTAATTTCGTTGCAGGATCGTTTACCAACATGGGTATAGAACCGTACATACGAATTGGTAAATCGTTTGCTGTTTGACTGTGTTTTTGTAATAACGAAATATTTACAAATACGTTGGGTGTATAATTTGCCAATACTGGGAATTTAAATTCCGTTTGTTTTGCTGTTGTTGTTACCCAAAAGTGATTTAATACTTCGGTTCCGTTTTCAATTGTAATTAAAGCTCTTGCTCCTTCAGAAGAAGGGAATTTTACCGTAGCTGTTTCATTTACTTCATACGATTCTTTATCTGTAGTAAAAACCAACATCGTGGCATTCGTTTTATCTTGACTTCCTTTTTTCTTTCCGTACCAAGATGGCCAATCGAAATAAGCAATATTAGAAGTAATGTGTTTACTTTTCTTATCGGTTACTTTTATAAGGTAACGTCCCCAATCATTTTCACTTATTTTTAAATCGAACGAACCTTTACCACTAGCGTTTGTTTTTACTTGTAGTGTTTTATACGTTTGATGATGGCGCGTACCATCGTAATTAGAGAGTCCGTTATCCGCAGTACTCCACCACCAACGCCATGATAATTTATAAACTTTTACTTCTAAATCGTTGGCAACTCCTACTCCGTTTTCAGTAACTGTTGCAACATTAAAGGTGTATTTCTCATCTGTAAACAAATAATTTTTAGATTGTTGTTCAGCTGCATTTAATAACCCTACATAAGTTTTATATGGAGATACTTTTCTAGAAAAAACATCGGTACTAAAATCGCCACCATTTTCATAAACTTTGGTTATGAAACTAGCTTTTAGCATTCCAGGAGCTTTTTTATCTAACCTTGGTTTTACAGAGAAGCTTGTTTTTCCTTCGTTATTTAAAGTTCCTTTTAATACTTTAAATTCTTCTGTACCAAACCTACGCGTAACATCATCAAAATTATAGTTTTTGAATTTTGAAAATTCTGTTTTCGATTGCGTAAATTTCCCATTAATGTCTAATTTCAAATCTCTAGCAATTGCTCCGTGTAACCATTTTACATCCACATCTCCTTCAATTGGTGTATCGGCTTTTATAAAGTCTGCTGCTGTTTTTAATTTTATCTTTAAACGGTTTGGTTTTATTGTTTCTATTTTAAGTGTTTTATTAAAAACGGCGCCACCAACGCTTACTCTTAATTTCCAATTTCCGGTAATTGCATCCTGATTAGTTTTTGGAGCATATGCATACACATTATTCGTATTCTTAAAAAGTACTTTTCTTTCTATAATTTTTCCCTGCGGATTTAACAACTCAAATTTAATAGGGTGGTTTTCTGGTATCGGATTCGCATTATCATTCAACACAAAAGTTAAAAATAATTGATCACCTGGTCGCCAAACACCACGTTCGCCATAAATATATCCTTTAATTCCTTTTTGTAATTTTGTTCCAGAAACATCAAACTTACTCATAGAAAGTGCGTTTCCATCATTCAATTTAATGTAAGTTGTGTTTTTATCTTTGATAACTACGGCAAAAAAAGCATTTTTAATTCCTTCGAAATTAGCAATTCCATCTTTATCTGTTTTTACATTTACAATAGGTTGTTGTTGTAAATTATATAGCGTTACATTAGCATCAGAAACCGCTTCGGTTGTTACTAAATTAGTTACCGCAATAAAAGTTGTGTTGTTATTCCCTTTTTTTACAATTGCTCCTAAATTTGTAGCTAAAATATTGGTGCTTTTATTTTTATTATAATAGTAAGAAGTTGAGCATGGATTATCTCTTTCATTCCATCGATAACTATAATAGTCGTTATTATAGTAATTAGGATTGTCGTACTGTTTGGTATCTATTTCTTTTTTACCATAAACTATTGTACTATTATTAGTAGTTTCATCACATGAATAATTAGAATATTTTTGGTTGAAAGAAAAATCAACTCGATACATTGCTCCGTCTTCAATTGTTAAAACTTCAGCCAAATCTATCGCAAAAGCGTTTTCTTTAGTTAAATCCACTCCCTGATTAGTAAGATTTACCGTGTATTTAGCTTTAGGACGCCCAACATAGCGCAAATTACCTTGGTTACCTAAATTATTGTTTTGCAAAAACTGCAATACATTTTCCTTATATATTTTAAATACTGTTACATCAATAGCTTTTAAATTAACTGCATTAAAATTAATTTTAAGATTTTTTGAATTTGGCAATATCGTTCCGCTTTTAATAAAGCTTACCGAAGGTTTTAATTGCTGAAAATGTAATGTTTTACTATATGATTTTTTTAAAACATAGTTTTCGGCATTTTTTATTCCTTTAAATATTTCGATATTTACCTTATCCTTAAAAGATGATTGCGGATAAATAGTTACTATATTGTTGGTGATTTTATAGGTGAATTTTCTTTTTTGAGTATCTGCAAACTGAATTAAACCTTTTAAATCTTGTGATTTTTTTATTGGGTCAGAAAAACTAATCTCTATTCGTTGTTTATCGGTATTGGCTACTTCTACATTTAAAACTTTAAAATTATTTTTTCCTGTAATTGTTATCTCTCGCTCTCCTTTTGAAGTAGATTTTATAGCATCACCAATCCAAGATACTTTTAAGTTTTCATCTTCAACAAATCGTTGTAAACTATCTATTTTAAAATATACTTTAGAAGCTAATTTCTCGAAGGTTTGAAACTTTACTTTTGCTTTGCTCCCTTTATAATTTATCTTTACTATTTCTGATAATTTTTCTTTTTCAACAACATCACTTGCCGTTAAAACTCCTTCTACAAAATACCAATCTTTACTATATACTGTTGGCGATTGTAAAGCCACATTAAAAAACAACTCTTTTGTTTTTACTTCGACGCTAAAATCTTTTAAAGCAACATCAATATCATCATATAACTTTGATAAATGAAGTGTTATTTTATATTCTTTATTGCTTTCTAATTTTTCATTCGGCACAAAGGAAACCACATTATTATTTAATGTTACCGATCCTTTAATATTTGGTGTAATTGTAATTAAATCATTAGTAACCCTGGCATCTTTTATATGCTTTTTTAAAAGAAAATCGAGTTTTGGAGTAACAGAAATTAGTTTTTCTGGAAAAACAGTAACATACTCATTGTAAGCGTTTACATCGCTTTCTTTATTTGTATTTTTCTTACAAGCATTACCAATAAACACCAGTAAAACTAAAATAATTAGTTTTATATTTTTTTTCATAGCAAAATATTTTTGAAATCCCTCAAAGTTAACATTTTTATATATTTCTATTCCTTTTTTAATAATCAAATACCTAAATAATAAAACAGTACTTATTTTAAGTAAAAAAAAGAGTACTAATACTTTCTTAAATTTAATAATCGTTAGTTTTGCAAACGAAAAATGAATTTAGATTATGTTAGGATTACAATTCGAAACTAAAACCTCTTGGGCTGATATTGCTAAAGATAACTTACAGCAAATATTAACAGATCATGCTTTTTTAGAGCAAAAAGCGGCTTCAAACGCTGTTTCTATAATTATAAATTATTCTGAAGAAACCGAACTTGTACAAAGTATGAGTGAAATTGCTATTGAAGAAATGGAACATTTTAAAATGGTTCATGATTTTATGGTAAAACGCGGAATGGTTTTAGGAAGAGAGCAAAAAAACGATTATGCTATTCAACTACAAAAATTCTTTACAAAAACAAAAGACAGAACCAACGCACTTGTACAACGCTTATTAATTGCCGCTTTAATTGAGGCAAGAAGCTGTGAGCGTTTTAAAGTTTTTTCTGAAAATATGGAAGATGAAGAGTTGGCTAAGTTCTACAAAGAATTAATGATTTCTGAAGCCAATCATTATACTGTTTTTTTAGGTTTTGCGCGTAAATATCAAGACAGAAAGATTGTTGATGAAAAATGGGAAACTTTGGTTGCTTTTGAAGCTGAAATGATGAGAAATCGCGGTAATAGCGCTAAAATACACGGGTAATGTTTAGTAAAGAAGAATCAGCACAATTACGTAAAGAATTTTGGACAAGCTTCGGAAAATCATTCCCAAGAAAATGGCTGTTATACAACACTAAAATAAAAGGATTTGCTTTTAAATTTCAGGCAGATCGAAAAAAAGCGTCTGTTTGTTTAGATTTTGAACATTTAGATGAAGTTGCTAACGAGTTATTATACGATCAATTATTATCGTTAAAAACCATTTTAGAAACAGAATATTTACCAGAAGTAATTTATCACGATAATTTCGAATTAGATAATCGAAAAATTATCCGTCGTATATATGTTCCTTTTGATAAAAAATTTAGCATACACAATAAAGATACTTGGAGAGATTGTTTTGAGTTTTATGTAGAAAAAATGAATCAATTTGAATTATTTTTTTATGAATACGAAGACTTTATAAGACAAGCTATTTAACATAGGAAAAACACCCTTTATACTCATAATCAGTAATTTAAATTTTTATTTTTATTGATTTAGTGTACATTTGCAGTGTTTATATTAAACCCCTAAACCCCCTAAGTAATGTATAACCACCCCCTAAGGTTATTAATAGTGTTATGTTCACTAATTATAACTTCTTGTTCTTCAAACAACGAAATCGAACTAGCTGAAAACAATTCTGAAACAGCTATCACTTTTACTGAAAAAACTATCGAATTAAATATCTTAAACCTTGTTAATGATTATAGGGTTGCAAATGGTTACTCACTTTTAAATAAGTTAGAAGTAATTAAAACCCAAACAAGTAGTCATACTAATTATATGATAGATAATGATAAGATCTCTCATGATCTTTTTTATCAACGTAAAGATTTTTTAAACAAAAATACCAATGCTACAAGTGTTGGTGAAAATGTTGCTTATGGATATTCTTCTGCCGAATCTGTAGTTAACGCATGGTTAAAGAGCGATGGTCACAAAAAAAATATAGAAGGCGATTATACACACTTTGAGGTTACCGCAGAGAAAAATACTGATGGAAAATGGTATTTTACTAACATTTTCGTGAAAAAATAATTTGTTTGTATATTAATTATTAATCCCTAAGTTTTAATTTTTAAACTTAGGGATTATTTTTTTTATTTAAAGTTATTTAATATGATAAACTTCGAACCTCTGTTTTCTGAATGTTATTCTTCCGAACATTCTACATCACTCATACACTTAATTACTAATTATTCTTAAGTAACTTTTACTTCAATTAACTTATCACTATAGTTTTACATTAGATAATATAAAAATTATTATAATTCTAAATGTCTGAACCAAAAATACCTTCATTAAATTTTTCTTTAGACCTTTAATTAGAAAACAAGATTATTCATTTTTTTACGAATAAGAATATTTAACATAACAGCCTATTCAACTCAGGAAAAACACCCTTTATACTTATATTCAGGTGTTTAGCTTTTATTTTTCAATAATTTTAATTAATTTAGAGAAGTATTTATTAACCCTCTAACCCCCCTGAGAAATGAATAAAACCTACCTAAAGTTATTAATAGTGTTCTATACACTTTTTTTAACATCATGCACTTCAAACAATGATATCGAAAAATTAGAAAACAATTCTGAAATACCTATCTCTTTTGTCGAAAAACCAATTGAATTAGATATTTTAAACCTAATTAATGACTACAGAGTTTTAAATGGTTATTCTCTTTTGAGTAAATTAAAGATTATAAAAAGTCAAACTACTGACCATACTAATTATATGGTAGATAATAATGAGATTTCACATAAATTTTTTCAAAAACGCATGAATTTTTTAATTCAAAATACCGATGCAAAAGGTGTAGGTGAAAATGTTGCTTATGGATACTGTTATGCTGAATCTGTAGTAAAAGCCTGGCTAGATAGTGAAAGTCACAAAAAAAATATAGAAGGTGATTATACACACTTTGAGGTTACCGCAGAGAAAAATACTGATGGAAAATGGTATTTTACTAACATTTTCGTGAAAAAATAATTTGTTTGTATATTAATTAATAATCCCTAAGTTTTAATTTTTAAACTTAGGGATTATTTTTTTTATTTAGAGTTGTTTAATATGATAAACTTCGAGCGCATAATCTTCTGATGTTCCTCTTCTGTACAAGTTATGTCATTTTTACATTTATTAACTATATTTTTTTCTCCGTAACCAATAGCGCTTTGTATTCTATTAGAAGTAATGGCTCACGAAATAATATGATCTCTTGCTGCTTTTGCGCGTTTATCAGATAATACTTCATTATATCTATCACTACCTCTACTATCTGTATGTGCTTCTATTATTTTTAGCTTTAAGTTCAGTTTTACAATTTTTAACCTTAAGCTCTGAAGAATTTGAATCTTGTACATTAATTAAAAAAAAACATACACAGATACATAAAAAAGCAATAATTTTTCCAATAATTTTTATTTTTAATAATCTAAAATTTTAACCCTGGAAGTTGAATTACCAAGTTAATTTCTACAATTGGGAATAAAGGGAAATACAATAAAGGGTTATGTATACTACATATAACACAATAAATTGCGCTATTATACATTACTAAGTTTTTAGAGGAAAGAATAAAAAACTATTTAGGGATAGTATTATTCTTAGAGGCTTACCATTTTTATGTTCTTAAAATAGTTGTATCAAAAGTAATGTATATTTTTATTCTTATAAAACTAAAAACCAAAATAGGGGATTTTCCCCTTAGACGTTATAGGAAAAAAAATCCTCTCCAATAAATGATATATTTTAATTGTTAATCGGTAATTTTGTAATATGATTCAAAACGATACAATTATTGCTATGGCAACTCCATCTGGTGTTGGAGCTATTGCTGTTATTAGACTATCAGGAGAAAATGCTATTACTATTGTCGATAGTTTTTTTAAATCTGTAACCAATAAAAAGTCATTATTGAATCAGAAAACACATACCATTCATTTAGGCCACATTGTTAATAATACAACTGTCTTAGATGAAGTTTTAGTCTCTGTTTTTAAAAACCCACGTTCTTATACTGGTGAAAATGTAGTAGAAATTTCGTGCCACGGATCTGTTTTTATTCAGCAAGAAATCATTCAGTTATTTTTAAAAAATGGCTGTAGAATGGCAGATAATGGTGAGTTTACAATGCGTGCTTTCTTAAACGGAAAAATGGATTTATCGCAAGCGGAAGCTGTAGCAGATGTAATTGCATCAAACTCTGCAGCAAGTCATCAAATGGCTATTCAACAAATGCGTGGCGGAATTACCAATGAATTAAAAGAACTACGTGTACAATTATTAGATTTTGCTGCTTTAATAGAACTAGAATTAGATTTTTCTGGTGAAGATGTTGAATTTGCTGATAGAACCAAATTTAAGCAATTAGTTGCTAAAATCACTTTTGTTTTAAAGCGATTAATCGATTCTTTTGCTTTTGGAAATGCTATGAAAAACGGAATTCCCGTAGCAATTATAGGAGAACCAAATGTTGGTAAATCAACTTTACTAAACACACTTTTAAACGAAGAAAAAGCCATTGTATCTGATATTGCTGGTACTACGCGTGATGCTATTGAAGACGAATTAATTATAGACGGTGTTGCTTTTCGTTTTATAGATACTGCAGGAATTAGAGAAACTGAAGATATTGTTGAAAATATAGGAATTAAAAAAGCATACGAAAAAGCAGAAAATGCACAATTAATTATCTTTTTAATCGATTCTAATAAATTTTCTTATTCTAGTGAAGAATTTTTACAAGAAATAGAAACGATACAAAAACGTTTTCCTAACAAACGTTTATTAGTAATTGCTAATAAAATTGACACCTTGTCTTGTCATGATTCTGCTGTTCTAAAATCAGAAATTGAAAACCTAATTTTACTTTCTGCAAAACAAAAAACAGGTATCGATGAATTAAAAGCCGAATTAACTTCTTTAGTTAATACAGGTGCCTTGAGTAATAATGAAACTATTGTTACCAACTCTCGTCATTTCGAAGCTTTAAATAATGCTTTAACCGCTATTACTTCTGTGCAACAAGGAATCGATTTAGAAATTTCTACCGATTTATTTTCTATAGATATTCGTGAATGCTTGCGTCATTTAGGTAACATAACAGGTGAGTATGATGTCGACAAAGATATTTTAGGGCATATATTTGGTAACTTCTGTATCGGGAAATAACAACTATATTTTTTCACTATTTACCTTTACATTTTTATTAATATACTATTTACTAAACGTTTAGTATCTTTGTTATTCATATGAAAAAAATTCTCCATAAAACAATATCTTTTTTAATGGCTTTGGTAGTCTTACTATCTACAATGTCGTTTATTATAGATATGCACTTTTGTGGCGATACTTTAGTCGATACTGCATTATTTCGCAAAGCAAAAACATGCGGAATGAAAATGCAAAAAGCACCTATTAAAGAATGCTCTATTACAAAGAAAAATTGTTGTAACGATAAACAAATTGCTTTTGAAGGTAAAGATAACTTACAAGCATCTTTTAACTCTCTTAGCTTTGAGCAACAGCAATTTATTACTTCTTTTTTATATACATACATTAACCTTTTTAAAGGGTTTAATAATAACATTTCTCCTTTTAAAACATACAAACCACCACTCGTCACAAAAGAGTTATTTAAATTAGACGAGACGTACTTAATTTAATTTTTAAAACAATAAACTGCATTGTCCTATGATTTTATCATTAGGATAATTTCTTGTATTCGGTATTCTTATAAATACCATTATCTAATTGTTTTAAATATTAAGTGTATGCTAAATAAAAGCATTAAGTTTCTAATAGAAAATAAACTCGTAGCAGTATTATTACTAATTCTTTTTATAGGTTGGGGGACTGTAAACGCACCGTTTAATTGGAATATTAGTTTTTTACCAAGTAATCCTGTTGCTGTAGATGCGATTCCTGATATTGGTGAAAATCAACAAATTGTATTTACCAAATGGGATGGTCGATCTCCTCAAGATATTGAAGATCAAATTACCTACCCTTTAACCACTTCCCTACTCGGTATTCCTGGCGTAAAAACCATTCGTAGCTCGTCTATGTTTGGCTTCTCGAGTATCTATATTATTTTTGAAGAAGACATTGAGTTTTACTGGAGCCGCAGTCGAATTTTAGAAAAACTAAATTCACTACCAAATAATTTATTACCAGATGGCGTAAACCCTGCATTAGGACCTGATGCCACAGGACTAGGTCAGATTTATTGGTATACGCTAGAAGGTCGTGATGAAAAAGGTAATGTTACCGGTGGTTGGGATTTACACGAACTTAGAAGTATACAAGATTACTATGTTAAATATGCCTTATCATCTGCAATTGGTGTTTCAGAAGTTGCTTCTATTGGAGGCTATGTTCAGGAATACCAAATTGATGTAAACCCAGAATTAATGCGTCAATACAATATTGGCTTAAATCAAGTTGTAAAAGCTGTTAAAAGTAGCAATCAAGATATTGGCGCACAGACTTTAGAAATCAATAAAGTAGAATATTTAGTTCGCGGTTTAGGATACGTAAAATCCGTTGAAGATATAGAAAATGCAGTGGTAACATCCGAAGAATATACCGCTATTAAAATTAAAGACATTGCTAAAGTCTCTTTAGGTCCAGCAACAAGAAGAGGTTTATTAGATAAAGAAGGTGCAGAAGTTGTTGGAGGTGTTGTAGTAGCTAGATACGGAGCTAATCCGATGGAAGTAATTACCAATGTAAAAGAAAAAATTACAGAACTTAAAGGTGGTTTGCCTACTAAAGTATTGGCAGACGGACGCACCTCTCAATTAACAGTAGTTCCTTTTTACGACCGAACTGAACTTATTGAAGAAACCTTAGATACCCTTAACGAAGCTTTAATATTAGAAATATTGATTACCATTTTAGTAATTATTGTGATGGTTTTTAATTTAAGAGCCTCTTTATTAATTTCTGGATTATTGCCTGTTGCTATTTTAATGGTTTTTATTACCATGAAACTATTTAATGTTGATGCTAATATTGTGGCATTATCAGGTATTGCAATTGCTATTGGAACGATGGTAGATGTCGGCGTCATACTTGCCGAAAATATGATTCGTCATCTCGACGATAAAAAATTATGTCTTCGTAAAGACGGTACAACATATACAATAAACGAAGTAGCTTATAATGCTACATCAGAAGTTTCAGGCGCTATCTTAACTGCTGTTTTAACAACCATTATAAGTTTTGTACCAGTATTTACAATGATTGGTGCCGAAGGAAAACTTTTTAGACCTTTAGCTTTTACAAAAACAATGGCTTTAGCAGCTTCTTTAGTAATTGCTTTGTTTTTGATTCCGCCATTTGCAGCGTATTTATTCAGAAAAACAACACTTAAAAATTCGTTTAAACATATTATAAATGGAGCATTAATTATTGCAGGACTTGTAGTTATTATAAGTGGTAATTGGCTAGGTATTGCTGTAATTGCTTTCGGAGTCATAGGTTTACTTGGTGTTCTAAGAAAATTAGATACAAAAAAAGTTAACCTTACAAACATCATAATTTCTTCGGCTGCTATTGTGTTTCTGCTTGCAGCATATTGGAGACCTTTAGGTTTTAATCGTAGCATTTTAATTAACCTAGTCTTTGTTGCTATTATTTGCTTCGGAATTTTAGGCGTATTTTCTGTTTTAAGAATCTATTACGAACAAATATTAAGGTGGGCTTTAGCTAACAAACTACTTTTTTTAATCATTCCAACAACCGTTCTTATTTCAGGAGCTTGGATAATGAATAATACAGGTAAAGAATTTATGCCTTCTTTAAATGAAGGTTCTTTTTTACTGATGCCTACTTCTTTACCTCATTCTGGTGTAGAAGAAAATAAACGTGTATTGCAACAATTAGACATGGCTGTTGCTACCATTCCAGAAATTAAAACTGTAGTAGGAAAAGCAGGTAGAACAGCATCTGCTTTAGATCCGGCTCCTTTATCGATGTATGAAAACGTGATTCAGTATAAATCAGAATACATGCGAAATGCCAAAGGAAAAAGACAGCGTTATAAAGTAAATAATGATGGTTTTTTTGAATTGAAAGACGGGAAATTAGTTCATAATAAAAATCTAGCTATCAGTTCGATCGCAGTCGAGAAGAAAGCGACAAATATCTCGACTGCACTCAATGTGACAAACGATCAACTTATCGAAGATACTAATGGAGAATACTATCGTAATTGGCGACCAGAAATTAAGAATCCAGATGATATTTGGAATGAAATTGTAAGAGTTACCCAATTACCAGGAGTTACTTCTGCGCCTAAACTACAACCTATAGAAACGCGATTAGTCATGCTACAAACTGGTATGCGAGCACCTATGGGAATTAAAGTAAAAGGACAAGATTTAAAGCAAATTGAAGCTTTTGGCTTGCAGCTAGAAAGTCTTTTAAAACAATCTGAAGGTGTTAAAGTGGAAGCTGTTTTTGCAGATAGAATTGTTGGTAAACCTTATTTATTAATTGATATCAACAGAGAAAAAATAGCGCGTTACGGAATTTCTATTGAAGATGTACAAAGCGTCTTAAAAGTTGCCATTGGTGGTATGGCTTTAACACAAACAGTTGAAGGCAGAGAGCGTTATGCAGTTCGTGTTCGCTACCCTAGAGAGCTACGTGGTAATCCCGAAAATATAAAAGATATTTATATTCCTGTAGAAAAAGGTAATCCGTTTCCTTTAAGCGAATTGGCTACGATTCGTTATGAGCAAGGCCCGCAAGTTATTAAAAGTGAAGATACTTTTTTAGTCGGTTATGTTTTGTTTGATAAAATAGATGGTTTTGCAGAAGTAGCTGTTGTTGAAAATGCACAAGCTCTATTTCAACAAAAAATCGACTCAGGAGAATTAACGGTTCCAAAAGGGATCAGTTATAAATTTACAGGAACTTATGAGAATCAGTTACGGGCAGAGAAAACATTATCTGTGGTGGTTCCATTAGCATTAGCCATTATCTTTTTAATCCTCTATTTTCAGTTTAAATCTGTAACCACATCATTAATGGTGTTTACAGGAATTACCGTTGCTTTTGCAGGTGGTTTTATTATGATTTGGTTATATGGCCAAGATTGGTTTTTTAATTTTAATCTCTTTGGCGAGAATATGCGGGAGCTTTTCAATATGAAAACCATTAATTTAAGTGTGGCTGTTTGGGTAGGTTTTATTGCTTTATTTGGTATTGCTACAGATGATGGTGTGGTGATGGCAACCTATCTAACACAAACTTTTCAGCGTGAGAAACCTGCTGATAAAAAAAGTATTAGAATTGCTGCTTTGCATGCTGCCGAAAAACGTATTCGTCCGTGTTTAATGACTACCGTAACTACCATTTTGGCATTATTACCTGTATTAACATCCACAGGAAAAGGAAGTGATATTATGATACCTATGGCAATTCCTATTTTTGGAGGAATGGTAATTGATGTTACCTCGTATTTTATTGTTCCTGTTTTATATAGCTGGAGAGAAGAACTAAAATTAAAGAGATTAAAGAAAAAAAGAGTTTCTAAAATAGATTAAAAATATACCATGAAAAATATATCCATTATATACAAAACTGTCTTACTTCTTGGTTCTTTTTTCTTTGTTCTAAACACTCAAAGTCAAGAATTAGAAACTTATATCAATAAAGCTTTAGATAATAATCCAGAAATTAGAAAGTTTGAATTGCAATATTCTATTGCTTCCGAAAAAGTAAATGAAGTAAATACAATACCTAATACTGAGTTTGGTGTTGGTTATTTTATAAGTGAGCCAGAAACAAGAACAGGAGCACAACGTTTTAAGATTTCTGCAAAACAAATGTTACCTTGGTTTGGAAGCATTACAGTAAGAGAAAATTATGTAAGTACTTTGGCTGATGTTAAATTTGAAGATATTGTAATAGCTAAAAGAAGACTAATTTCTTCGGTTTCGCAATCCTATTATACTTTATACGCAAATAAGGCAAAACAGTCAATTTTAATTGAAAACATTAAACTGCTTAAAACCTACGAAACATTAGCTTTAACATCTGTTGAAGTTGGTAAAGCATCTGTGGTTGATGTATTGCGATTGCAAATGCGTCAGAATGAAATGCAACAATTATTAGAAATCTTAGATCAACAATTTTTGGCTGAACAAACTAAATTTAATAAACTATTAAATCAGGATAAAGCGATTAAAATTAATGTTATAAATAAATTGAATTTCCCTTCTGAAGATTTTGAAATAGATTCTGATAATTTAGCATTACATCCTGAGTTATTAAAGTATGATAAGTTGTATCAATCTATAGAAAAATCGGAATTACTGAATCAAAAAGAAAGCAGTCCGATGATTGGTTTTGGTTTGGATTATATAAATGTTGAAAAGCGCTCGGAAATGAACTTTAATGATAACGGAAAAGATATTATTATGCCAATGGTTTCTATTTCTATTCCGATTTTCAACAAGAAATACAAATCAAAAAGCAAGCAAAATAAGCTGCAACAACAAGAAGTAGCGACTCAAAAACAAGAACGGTTCAATAGTTTAGAAACAATTTTAGACAAAGCTTTAAAGGATAGAATCTCTGCAAGAATTAGTCATAAAACACAAACTAAAAACTTAAAACAAGCTAAAAATGCTGAAACGATTTTAGTAAGAAGCTACGAAACGGGAACAATTAATTTTAAAGATGTTTTAGACATTCAAGAATTACAATTAAAGTTTCAAATGAATCAAATAACATCTATCAAAAAATATTATTTACAAACTACTATTATTAACTATTTAACCAATTAAAATTCTATTATTTATTAACTATAAAATCAATTTAAAATGAAAACAATAAAAACAATTTTAGGAGTATTCGTATTAGGTATTATGCTAACAACTGTATCTTGTAAAGACGCAAAAAAAGAAACTAAAACTAACGAAACCGAAGAAGTAGCAAAGAAAGGAAAAGAACATACATCTGCGTATGTTTGCCCGATGCATTGTGAAGGTAGCGGAAGCGAAATGGAAGGTGAATGCCCTAAATGCGGAATGGATTACGTAAAAAAAGAAGAACATAATGCTAACGAGCACAAGCATTAATTAATATTATCTCTAGCAACATCGTATTAAACATAATGTTGCTAGATTTTACCTATAGTTTATATTGAATTTTAAAATTAATAAAAATGAAGCACACATATAAAGTATCTAAAATGACTTGTGACGGCTGCAAAGCGTCTGTTGAAAAAAATTTAAGCGCTTTAGAAAAAGTAACATCAGCTGTTGTTAATCTTGAAAAAGGAGAAGTAGATGTTAGTATGAGTAGTCATATAGCTTTAGACGAATTGCAAAAAGCATTGCCTTCTAAATATGCTATTTCTATGAAAGCAGATAAAAAAACCTTAGTTTCTTCTCAACCTTCAAGCTTTACAACTGAAGGAGAAAAAACGAAACTTCAACAACTAAAACCACTGTTACTTATCTTGTTTTATATAACCGTTGCTAGTGTATTATTACATTATAAAAATTGGAGCTGGAGTGAATTTATGCTCGATTTTATGGGTTTATTTTACATTGTATTTAGCTTTTTTAAAATGTTAGATTTAAAAGGATTTCCAGAATCTTTTAAAATGTATGATCCTTTAGCAAAACGCATTCCTATTTATGGATGGATTTATCCTTTTATTGAAACAGCTTTAGGTTTAATGCTCTTGATGCGATTTGAAGTAAACATCGCCTTAATCATTACGCTTGTTGTGCTAGGAATAACAACAATTGGAGTAACAAAAACATTATTAGATAAAAAATCAATACAATGTGCTTGTTTAGGAACCGCTTTAAAGTTGCCGATGACAGAAGCAACATTTATAGAAAATACAATTATGATTGTAATGACTTTATTAATGCTCTTAAATATATTTTAAAATGAAGAAGTATTTAATTTATAGTACAATTTTAGCCTTTGGGTTACTTTTAGGATGGCTGCTTTTTGGCGGTTCCTCTAATGATAAAACCGAACAAAATTCAGAATTAAAGAAAGGCATTAATCAACAGTGGACCTGCTCTATGCATCCACAAATTATGAAGCCTGAAGCTGGCGACTGTCCTATTTGTGGTATGGATTTAATTCCTGCTGAAAAAAGTGCCGAAGGTTTAAATGCTGATGCGTTTAAATTAACTAAAAACGCTATGGCATTGGCAAATATTCAAACATCAGTTGTTGGTAATAATTCTAATGAAGTCGCTACCTATAAGTTAACAGGAAAGATTAGCGAAAATGAAGATGCAAACGTAATACAAGCGAGTTATTTTTCAGGAAGAATAGAACGTTTAAATATTAGCTCAATAGGAGAAGAAGTAAAAAAAGGACAACTATTAGCTACTATTTATTCACCTGAATTATTTGCAGCCCAACAAGAGTTAATAACAGCTTCAACACTAAAAGAATCACAACCTGAATTGTATAAAGCTGTGCGTAATAAATTAAAACTTTGGAAAATTTCTGAAAATCAAATTAATCAAATTGAAACATCGCAAAAAGTAGCAAAGAATCTTCCTATATATGCAAACGCTTCAGGTACTGTGTCTGAAAAACTAGTAGCACAAGGCGACTATGTTAAACAAGGGCAAGCTTTATTAAAAATAACAAACTTAAATACCGTTTGGGCTTTATTTGATGTGTATGAGAATGAAATCTCGTTATTTAAAAAAGGGCAAGATATTACGGTTACCACCAATGCTTATCCAAATAAAAAGAATAAAAATAAAGTAGCTTTTATAGACCCTACATTAAACGCTAGGACAAGAACAGTTAAACTTCGAGTAGTTTTAAATAACAAAAATCGAGAGTTTAAAACAGGAATGTTTGTTGAAGGAAATATTAAGAGTGCAACCTCTAAAAAGAAACAACTTTTAATGATTCCTACATCGGCAGTATTATGGACAGGAGAACGCTCTGTTGCCTATTTAAAAACAAATCCTAATAAACCAATTTTTGAAATGAAAGAAATTACAATTGGTAAACAATTAGGCGAAAAATATGAGGTTATTGACGGACTTGTACATGGTGACGAAATTGTAACCAATGGTACTTTTACTGTTGACGCTTCTGCGCAGTTACAAGGCAAAAAATCGATGATGAATAAAAAAGCTACTGACCATGAAAAGCATCATAAAACAGCACCGTTAAATACCACAAAAAAGGTGCGACTTAAAGTTGCTGTTGAATTTCAAGAACAATTAAAAGTTGTTTTTAATAATTATATCGAACTAAAAGACGCTTTAATTAAAGAGAATGTTACTACTGCTACTGAAGCTACAAAAAAGACGATAGCTAATCTAACCAAGGTTGATATGAAATTATTGAAAACAAACGATACACATTTAAAATGGATGTTTTTTGATAAAGAAATTAAAGCAGCACTTAGTTCAATTTTTAAAGCCGCCGATATAAAAGAACAAAGAAGTCACTTTAACCATTTATCGTTATACTTAATAAGTGCTATTGAAACTTTTGGAATAAACGAGAAAGTCTATAGTCAATTTTGTCCGATGGCAAATAGTGATAAAGGAGCCTATTGGTTAAGTAAGGAAGAAAAAGTACTAAATCCATATTTTGGTGATGCCATGCTTAAATGTGGTAGCGTAAAAAAGGTGATTGAATAATTTACTACTTTTGAAATAAAAATTGTAATAAAAATGCTTACTTTTCTCCCCCCACTACTAATACACCTTTTTTTCAGTATAGCGATAGATCAATAAGTTACAAACTTATAAACTAAATAATAGATGAGTAAAGAATTTAAAACTTTATTACTCCAATATTAATGGCAAGCCAAATAAGATATATTAAAATTATATATTTCATCTGCATATAACCTTAACAAATAAAAAAATGATATTTTTTTATTATTTTGCTTTTATAAAATTGTGAGACTAAGAAGCATAAACTAAATATAAAGTTTATACTTACAGTTTACAAGACAAAAATAATTCAAGGTTGTAATCAGAGCTCTCTTAATAAAATAAGTACTTTATTTATTTTATAATAATCTACTATTTTTAAACGACAAAGTTACAAATCATATTTGTTAATCTAATAAATTGCAAAAGCAGCTAGCTTAAACTAATATCAATAAAACTAAATTAAGTTCTTTTATTTATTTTAAGATAAAGTATTAATATAGTTTTAAACACAAGTTAACACACCCTATTATAAGGAATACACCTATAATTTTACAACAATATTTGTATTAAAAAAAATAGAGGAGAAACATTTTTTTCTTAAAAAACTATGAAATTTCATATTAAGTGAAATTTTGAAACTATTTTTGTTCCGGCACACTTGCTTTGTATATTTCTACCCCTTTAGATGAGATTATTTTATAATTCGTATTTGCTTTTATTAAAATTGATTGTCCTTTATCTATATTTATACGGTTAAGGTTTTGTATTACAGTAGCTGATCCTTCTAAAATTATTAATATTTCTACAGATTTTGATTTTGATTTGTATTTTAAATCTTTTGCTAATTCAATTTTACTTAGTTTAAAATCCTTTGCTTTTGTTCTATAAACTAGTTCATTATTTGCATAGTTTTTAACCCCATATAGAACATTAGGTATTGTCTCTTCAAATTTTGTATTCTTTAAAAGCTCTTCAACATCAATGTACTTGCTTGTTAAACCTCCTCTTAATACATTATCAGAATTAGCCATTAACTCTATGTTTTTCCCTTCTAAATAAGCATGAGGAAGACCTGCGTCTTGAAAAACAGCTTCTCCTTTAGATAAGTTTACAATATTAAAAAAATAAATAGAAAATATTCCTCTATCAATGTTTTTAGAACTTTTATTAACTAATGCTTTTGCTGCCCAATACTCAGGAGATGTTTTTTCTAACTCATTATTTAAAAATTTTGGTAAAATTCTTTCTGCCAATGGTTTTAAAATTGTATTTACACGTTCTTGAGAAAACTCCATAACCATTTTATATAACTCAAAATAATTATTTTCTTTAAAAGTATCTAACAAAAAGTTTAATTCACTTGTTTCTTTTAAATTTCTTATCAATTTACCTCTTTGTAAGAAACCGTGTAACAACCAGAAATCACTTAAAGCTACCATTACTTCTGGCTTATGATTTCTATCTTTATAATTTCTGTTTTTTGCTGTTAAAGCAACACCTCTTTTATTTTCAAGATCAAACCCTATTTCTGCTGCTTTTTTAGTTGGGTGTACTTGTATAGATAGCATTTTATTTACATCTAACACTTTAAATAAATAAGGTAATTTACCGAAAGTATTTGCGACTCTTAATCCTAAAAATTCAATTGGCTTTTGTTTTAAAAAGAAATCTAAAGAAAAATTTCCTCTTTTAGTTCTAATAGTTGAAGGAGCTTTTAAATGCGCTCCTAACCAATACTCAGCATAGGTAGCCATGCTTTTCTTTTTACTAATTAAGTTTGGGATAAACTTTTTTCCACCCCAATCATAATTTTGTACTTTTCCTTCTATTAAAAAAACATTCTTAAAAGTTTGGTCTAGAGTAATCATAACATTTATTTTTTAACAGTTAATTATTTCGTTAATCGAATACACTCTTCTTAGTAATACTCTTTCTTCTTTTTTATTAAATAAATCCTTTTCTGATATATTTAATATTTTATTTATAAAACTGATATTTAACATACTCATTGGTTTTGTATGTATAATTAAACCAATATTATTTATTGTTGATAAAAAACGTACACCTGCCTTTACAGCTAACATTGCTTTTTTCTCTTTTCTCAAAGTTAAAATTGAAATGTCTTTTTTTGAATATTCTTTCAATGCACATAAAAGTTCAATTATTGCTTGATGATTACCATTGTTAATTAATAATATTTTTATTCCTTGATTAATAAATGATTTTAAAAAAGAAGTTTTTAAAATATTAATATCACTTTTATTAAAAATTATGATTATTCCTTTCTTCATATTTATACTTGAGATAAAGATTGATTCAGTTTTATTGATGTCTTTGTAACTGAATTATTCTTATTACTTTTTGTTTTATTATAAAACCATGCTATTTTACCTAATTGCCCTATTATTTTTACTGAATCTTTCATAGATAATTTAGAACCATCAGCATGAATCCATCTTTTTAATGGTTGCTCACATAATATTTCTTTTGCTCTCTTTAATCCAAAATGAAGTGTTATCCTTCTAAAAATTTCTACATCAAATATCCATTGTGTTATAAATTTCTTTCCAAATGAGATTTCAATAATATCTTTCTTAAAAATTTTAGCTCCACACTGTGTATCATTAAAATCCATTGAAAGAATTTTTCTAATAACAAAGTTTATTGTTAAACTTATTATCTTTCTTGCTGATTCTTTTGTAATATTTGCTCCCATCCTACTCATTCTTGAGCCACTTACTATTTTATATTCAGAGTTTTCTATGGTTGAAACTAAATCATCGAAATCTGTTAGGTCTGTAGATAAATCTGCATCTAAAAAACCGATATAATCTAAATCTTCTTGCTTAGCCATATATAACATTCCTTGTCTTACGGCTTCAGCCTTTCCTCCATTCTTTTCACAATTGTATACTGTTATAAAGTCTTCTCTTCCTTTTCTCAGCCTATTTAATACTTCTAAAGTTTTGTCTTTACTTCCGTCGTTTACAAAACATAAATGATACCCTGAATTTTTATCAATAAAATTTGTAAACTCTTTACTTAACAATCTTTTCTCTTCGTTATAACAAGGTATTACTACACCAACACATCTTTGTTGTATAATTACCCTATCATATTTCACAGCTTTATTAGTTGTTTCCGGAACCCCTATTAACCTTTTTACTCTAGCACAAACCTCACTTAAACTTAAAGGTTTTTTCATATAATCATTAATACCTAATTCAAAACCTTCAGTTATTATTTGATCATCAGTATTCCCAGACAAAATCATAATAGGTGTAGAAGATTTTTTCACTTTTCTTACATGTTTTACTACTTCCATTCCAGAAACTAGAGGCATGTTAATATCTACAATTACTAAGTCTGGTTGAAAAGAATTATACAAGGCTATTCCTTTTAACGCATTAGATTCTGTAATAACTTCATACCCTAGTTTTTTTAATCTATTTTCTAAAGGGATTAAAACTAATTTTTGATCATCTATTGCTAATACTTTCATAATTGATAGTTTTTATTGCTTAATTACATTTCAAAAATAGCGCAACTAACTATTAAAAAGTAAGTTACCCCCTTTAGGGGATGTTTTGTTTAGACGAGCGGATGTTTACTTCTGTTAAATAAAATATAAACCATCATTTAATATATATATATTTACATTATTGAAAAAAAGTGTTTTATTTTATGAAAGAAACTTCTAATAAATATTTAATTACTGCCATACTGTTAGCTATTGCTTTTCATGGAAGCAGTATTTTTTTTACTTTAGAAACTACCTATGATGCCTTAATTCATTTATTTTTTGCAGATCATTATGCCAATAGCTGGTTTGAGCCATGGAACTACAAATGGTACACAGGTTTTACAGTAATGAGTTATCCTCCTTTAGTGCATCAATCAATAGCTTTATTGTCTTTTTTTGGTGGCTTAAAGTTTGGAATGTTTACCGTAGCACTTATTGCTATTATTTTGTTTATTACAGGAGTATATCGGTTTTCATTGTTAATAACCGCACATAGAAAGTCTGCTGGTTATGCAGCAGTATTAGCTGTATTTTCCTCTTCATTTATAGAAACCCTGCATATTTTTGGTCAATTACCAAGTATTATTGGTATTTCCGTATTAATGCATGCCTTACCTGAAATTTATTTATGGTTAAAAACTGGTAAATATTGGTACTTGGCTACTTCGCTTTCTTTAATTTCAGTAACAGTTACCTCACACCATGTAACACCAATATTTGGGATGATCTTTTTCATTTTCCCTTTAATTGGTTTGGTTATTATGGATGCTTGTAAAGAGGAGGTTAAAACCATGAAAGCAGTACGATTTAGGCTTTTTTTAAAATATTTTGCAAAGCTCTTTAAACGTATGATTGGTTTTGGAGGCCTCTCTTTAGTTATTATTATAGGCTGTTTACTCCCTTATTGGATCAATTCTAAAAAAAACCCAATTACGCAAGTACCTATTCCGCATGGATCTCGTGATAACTTTTTAGAAATAACCTCATCTGGGCTAGTCTTTTTTACTATACCATGGGGGATATTATTAATTCTTTTACCTTATTTTTTTTATAGATATTATAGTAAGCGATATTTATTTTTTGGTTTATCTTTTACCATTTGTGTTGTTTTAGGTACAGGTGGTACAACCCCAATTCCTAGAATGGTTTTAGGAGAAACCGCTTTTAATATTTTAACTTTAGATCGCTTTACTTTATGGGCATCTATTATGGCATTACCTTTATTAGGTGAATTTACTTTTCGGTTTGTAAATGGTGATTTAAAAACAATGATTCAAGCTAAATTCGGTGCAATATATCATCGTATTATTGGTGGCATTTTAGCAGGTTTATTTGTATTAATGGCTATTTTTACAATGAGTTTAGGATACTTTAGACCGTCACAACCTCAAAAAATAAAAATGCTTCCCATTGTTAACTTCTTAAATCAAGACGATCATGATAAGTGGAGGTTCTTAACTTTAGGATTTGGTGATCAAATGGCTTGGTTAAGCACTTTAACCAATGGTTTATCTGTAGATGGAAACTATCATTCTGCAAGACGATTACCAGAGCTAACTACACGACCTATTGAACGTTTAGAAAACTCAAAATTTAAAGGTGTTGCAGGTATTGGTTCTTTACAGCAATTTTTAACAACTCCTGCTAAATATAATTTAAAATACATATTTTCTAATGATAAATTTTACGATCCAATCCTATACTTTTGTGGATGGCAACGCTTGCGACAATTAGAAAACGGAATTATGGTTTGGGAGCGTTTAAACATACCTCCCCTCTCTTCTATTTTACCAAAAGAAGACGTAAATAAATGGCAAAAAATTCTTTGGGGATTAATGCCTTTTATAACCGTACTTATTGCTTTTGTTTTAAACATACAAATGTTGTGGGTAAATACTTTAAAATCTAGGTTTAAGAAAGCTCCTGAGTTTTTAAAATTCCAAAATAACTACACAAAATTCTCTAAAGGGCTTTTAAAAGTAACTCATATTTGGGTTATTATTTTGGTAATTATTTTAGGCTACGGTTTTTACGAATTTTACGTAAAAAATGATTCCCATAGAAGTCCTGAAAATGCTATTATGGCATATTATGACGCGTTAGATTTTAAAGAGTTTGAAAAAGCTTATAATTTAATAGATCCGAATAGCGAAGTAACTATTACACAATTTATGCTAGAAACCTCTGTTACCGATGGTTTATTAAGTAGTTATGCAAAGCTAAACGCTATTGTAACTACAATACTTCATAAAACAGATAGTTCTGCTACTTTAAAAGTTGCCACTGATTGGATTACACCTCTTGAAAAAATTAATAAGAACGAATACAAGTATCTCATAAAAGAGAAAGGTAAATGGTATATACAACCATTAGAATTAAATAATGATTTACCTCCTGATCAATTGTATGCCAATAATACTACCAGTTATTTTAACCAAGGTAGAAGACGTATTACTACTGAACAAACATTACATGAAGATGTATTAAAGCAACCTGTTTTAGAAGTACTATCTGCTAAACTCATTAAATTTAAACAGCACTACGCTATTATTGGAGAAATACAAAACATAGACAATGTTCCTGCTGATGTTGTTTTAAAAGGAACCTTGTATAACGATGCTAATAAACAACTAGCAACCTATGATGCGAAATACCATGTTAAACATAAATTAATGCCAAAAGAAACAAGTTCTTTCAAAATTAATTTTGAAGGTATTGCCTGGTCTAACACCAAAGATTCTATTCCAAAAACTTTTAACCCTGATGAATTTACGCCAATTGCTTTTGAAGAACAACCAACCAAATTCAATTTACATATTGCTGGAAATGTTTCTGGATCTGATTTATATAAAAATAGTGTTTTAAGCGATATTGAAGTACAAGAAAAAAGTATTAATGGAACTATTTTTAACAGTGGTTTACAAGAAATAACAGTACCTCAACTTTTGGTTAGTTATTACAACGAAAATAAAGACTTACTTTGGGTTGATCATCTATTTGTTAAAGAAGGTGTTCGACAACAACGAAAACAACCTTTTGAGTACAGTATATTAGCTTGTGATTCTATTAAAACTATTTATACAGATATGAAGAATGTTTTCGTAAATGGTTTGCCTAATGAAACAATAGCTAATAAAATAGTAGGTAAAAGAATAAAAAAGCACACTTCTAAAGAACTACAAATAATACAACACTCATATTTTAAGTACATAAATATTGAAATAAACACCTATATTGGTAATCCGAATTAATGAATATTAAACATACATACCTTTTTTTTTAGGGTTGATACTTTTATCATCCTTTTCACTGCTACAAGAAACAGAAATACCTTCTGAAATAAAACTAATTACTACCACTACTAATTTTCAAGCAGGAAATACTATTATCCTAAAGTTTTCAACATCAGAAACTGTTAAACCTTTTTTATATTGTACTAATAGTTATGGTACGGTACTTATTGAACCTATTTTAAAAAACAAGTTACTCTGCTATGTTATACCTAAAACTATATCTAAAAAAAGAGGGGTTATATATTGGGAATTAAACGGAACCTCACTTACAGGAAAACTAATCGTTAAACCTATACAGAAAGTAGCGACTATGGAGACTTATGTTGGACCACCAAGTATTGAAGCTGGTAGAAAAGATTATAGTATGCTTATTATTATACCTACTGACTCTTTAGATAATCCTTTAGCTGAAAAAACTTTAGTTACTACTAAATACCAATTTTTAAATCAGCAAAAAGAAGAACCTATTCATATTAAAAACTTAATTTCACATAAAAATTTATATTCTCCACTAAAAAGTGGACGTATATTAGTCTCTTCTGAATGTTTAGATGAAAACTCTAAAGAGTTTACCGTTATTGTATATCCTGCTAATCCTAGTGATTTTAAAATTACTGCAGAAAGACATCATTCGTATGCTGACGGAAATCAAATCACTACTTTTTATTCTTCTGTTATAAAAGACACTTATAATAATATTGTAAGTGACGGTACCTTTGTTAATTTTTTCATCAGAAATAAAAAAGGAAACATTTTAAAAACATTTGGAACGACCATTAAAGGTATTGCTACCGCTAAAATGATTCATCCTGATTGTAAAACAACCTGGAGGGTAAAAGCTTATGTAGAAGGTATGGCAGAAAGTAATACTATTACCATTGAATACGAGCAAGTTTTAAAAGATTTTGAAGTTGATTTCTCTAAAAATAATAGACTCATCACAATAGGACCTTTACAAAGTTTTATGAAACAAATCATACCTGATGGACTCGAGGTTCGTTTGTTTGTATATAAAAATAATGTACTATTAAATTCTGAAATAAAAACTTCTTATAAAGGGTTTGTTAATTTTAATTTGAATACTGCTGCTTACAAAAAAGATACCTACACTATAAAAATTGTAATCGCTGGCTTAGAAAAAAAGTTTAAAACAAAAACACTATGGTAGGTCTTAATAGAAACATAATTCGTTCCATTTTAATAGCTTCATATATTATGATTATAGCTACCATTATAGCTGGTATTAGCGCATTATTTAGTTACTTAAATACAGGTGCTGATAGAAGTACGATGCTACATACCGAAATTGCAAAAGAAATATTATATACTCCCAATATTAAATGGACTCCTTTACTAAATGAAGGCAGGCTAATGGACGCAGAAAATCTAAAAAATTTAGAACGTGACTATTTAAATGCTTGGTATGTAAGACATATTGCGAACAAAACAAATACAACTATTGGTATTGAAGATTATTATACAGATAATTCACGCCAAAACTTGTATGATATTATAGCTATTAATAAAAAACAACAAACTACTATTGATGCTACTACTTTAGAACATCAACCTACTTTAGATTTTTTTAGTGAAGACGGCCAATTAGCAGTAATAACAGATACTAATATTGAATACAAACGTATTTTAAAAAACAATAAACTTATTACTGAAACTACTGAACAAGCCACTTACAAAATTGTATTCCTATTAGAAGATGGTTTTTGGCGTATTAGACATTTAGTAAAAGAAAACAATGAAAGGTATAACGTTAATAAAAAACCCATTGCTACAGATAGCTTACACATAAAAGGGATAAATTATTACCCACAAGATACTCCTTGGAATATGTTTGGAAACGCTTTTAATAAAGATACTATTAACAAGGATTTTAAAATTATTAAAGAAGCTGGTTTAAATTCGGTTCGTATTTTTATACAGTATGAAGACTTTGGAAAGGCAATAGTAAAAAAAGAAAAACTAATTAAACTAAAACAAACATTAGATGTAGCAAATGTAAATAACTTAAAAGTGGTACTAACATTGTTTGATTTTTATGGTAATTATTCAGTATTAGATTGGACTTTGAATCAACAACATGCTGCAACAATTATTACTGCTGTAAAAGACCATAGTGCATTACTTGCTTGGGATATTAAAAACGAACCAAATTTAGATTTTAAATCTAGGGGTAAAAAAATAGTTACAGCATGGTTAGACAATATGATAAGCTTAGTAAAATCTATAGACTCGAAACATCCTGTTACCATTGGTTGGTCTGATACACAAAGTGCCTTAATTTTAAAAGATAAAGTTGATTTTATATCCTTCCATTATTATGAAGATTTAGCTAATTTAACAACATCTGTAGAAAAACTAAGAAAAAAAACACCTAACAAGCATTTAGTAATGCAAGAGTTTGGAATTTCTTCTTATAGTGGTTTTTGGAAACCCTTTGGCAGCTCCAAAGAAGACCAAGCTAATTACCATAAAAAAGCCCAAGAATTAATTGAAGCGAATAACTTGCAATTTATGTCTTGGACTTTATATGATTTCGAAAAAGTTCCTAAAAATGTCGTTGGAAATCTTCCTTGGAGAAAAAATCCCCAAAAGAAATTTGGTTTTATAGATAAGAAAGGAAATACAAAGCCAGCATTTAAGTTTATTTCTAAATAGATAAAGAGTCTGAAAATATACTTTCAGATGCTTCTTTGTTAAATATAATTTCTTGAAATTTATTTAAATACATGTTTGTGATTCTTTCCATTGGAAATGCTGTCGCAGCTTTATAGTTTGCTTCTCCCAATGCTATTCTATATGCATCATTTATAACAATAGCTTCAATTGCATCTGCTAAACTGGCTACATTTTCTGGTTCAAAAAACTCACCTCTATAGCCTTCATCCTTAACTAAAGTAGCTAAATCACCTAAGTTAGGCATTACCACTGCTTTACCATAACTACCTGCCTGATGCAAAACACCAGAACTACCTGTTGTAGAAGTATAAGGAAATACAACAACAGCACTTTCATTAAATAACGGTTCTACCTCACATTCTTCTACATAACCAGTAAAAGTAATTTGAGAAACATTTTTATACTTTTCTTTTACAGAAGCTAAATACCCTGGAACATTAGGGTTATCCGTTCCTGCAATCACTATTTCTAAGTTTAAACCTGTTGATGCTCTAATTTTTTCTACAGCCTCAATCATAGGTTCTACTTTTTTATAAGTACCAAACTTACCAAAAGTCATTATTTTTAAAGGTCCCTTCGCTAATATATGAGATGGTTTTTTAGGGATCTCAAAAGTTCCATGAGGAATCATTTTTATATTATTCACTTTATATTTTTCTTGTAAAGTTGTTACATATTTATCCATAGTAACAGCTACTAAATCTGCTTTTAAAATTAGCTTTGTTAGACTTGTTCCTATAAAATAATATGCTTTTTGTAGAAATTTACTTGATGTGAAACCAGCGCATTCTAAATCTGTTTGTTCTAAAATATTATGTAATAGTACAATTGTAGGGATTTGCTTTAATTTACAAATTAAAGGTAAAAATAAACCTAAAGCTGCTGCCACTTTTTTATCTCCAAACTTCATAAATTGTAAATTAAATAATATTGCGTCTGGCCTTACTATATTAATTGCTCTTACAACATTTATAACGTTTGCATAACTATTAAACCTCCAACATTCTTTCACTGTAACTTTACATCCATTTTCTGTAAAATTAATTTCTTTTCCTTCAGGAGTTTCATCTGTTAATAAAACTAATTCAGTTACTTTTTCATTCTGTCTAAAACTTTTAACTAAATGATATGCATATTCATTTAAAGTTACTTTACTTGGCGGGTATGATGTTACAATTGCTAATTTCATGATCTTTTAAGTTTAATTATAGTTCAAATCTCGGGTAAAAGAAGAAGAAAAAAAGACTCATTGCGCTGAACAACAATTAACTATAGACCAAATGAGTAAAGCTTTAGTTTTGTATTTTACATGCCCATTTAACGTTCGTTAAACAGAAAATATATAAATAGTAATGATGTGTCTATTTATACATTTAAGTACTAAATTAAAGAAGTACATAGAATAAAGTAAGTAATACTATTTGATAGTGTTATAGAGTAGGAAAATTTTAATGATCTACTTTTTAAGTAGATCATTAAAATTTGTAAAAAAGAAATATAATAATTGTACCAATAACAATATTACCATTGCTAGTATTTGCATATGTACAATTTGCTCTAGAGTTTCATGAAATAAAACAATAAATACTATTTGTAAGATTCCAAATACACCTGAAATAATAACAGGAATATATTTATCTAAAGAAAGATAGTAATATGCAAAAATATTTGAGATTGCAAAGATACCAGTAGCCAGTGCGTATTTCCATAATAAAGGAGCTATTTCAAAATAATCGCTACCAAATAAAATAGTTATAATTTGTTTTGGAAAAATAAAACATCCTATTATAATTGAAACAGCGATAATAGCAATATAACCAACATATTTTAATAAAATTGGTAAAGTAGGTTTCCCTTCTTTTTTTAATTTAACAACAGTTGGTAATAACAACATTACAAACATCCAAGCTATAAAATAAACTACTCTACCTATTAATGCTAGAGAAGCATATAAACCAGCTTCATAAGACTCGAAATAATGTTTTACTAATAATATATCGCTATTATTTATAATAATTTGTGTTAGCTCATAAAATGCTGTAATTATAAAAAAATTACGAACCATTTTTTTATGATTGCTATCTAAAGAAATACTATTTGAAAAAGATATATTTTTAAACTTAAAAGGAATTAGTCCAAAAATAAAAGACCCTAAAATACCTATAGCTATTAATATAGAAGATTCAATATTAAAGAAATATAACAAACTAAATGTGATTAATAAACGGCTTACCATTTCTAATTGATAAGTAATTGATAAAGCTGTTAATTGTTTCTTTCCTTGAAAAACGCCTCTATTTACGCTCATTAAAAAATAAAGAGGAACTCCTACACCAAATACTATAAACATACTAGAAGAAGTTGTTCTAAAAAACTCTTGTAGTTCTTTAGAATAAATAACAATTATTAATCCTAAAAATATACTTGTAATAAAAGCATTTTTATAGATTTTTGATATAAATTTTTTAAAAACTAAGCCTTCAAAGGTTACAGAAAATTTCGCCGTAACCAATTGAAAAGTCATTGCTATAAATGAAAGTACTAATAAAAAAGTTATCATAATAGCAGCATCTGCGAACTTATCTGGTCCTAAAATTCTACCCAATAATAAATTATATAAATAATTACCACCATTTACAAGCAAAACACTTATCATAAATAATTGCTCTGACGAAATTCTTTGCTTTACTTGTTTTAAAATTGCTATCATCTTCTTATTCTTTTTAAGCTATTACGCTACATTCATTTGATTAAAATCATCATAAATTTCTTTACAACCATAACCTGTAACTGAAAATAACTTATCGTTTCTTAAAGCAATTGCCGTTAGTGTACTTATTGCTTCTAAGCCATCTCTACTAATTTCATTTACTTTATCAATATTTATAGTTACGCTTTCAAGTTGTTCAATATTATGTTCAAAATAGATAATAAAAAATCTAGATGTTGTGCTATTTAATTTTCCGTTTAAAAAAAAGTTTCCGTTTTTCTGTGAGATCTGTAAAGCCATAATTTATGTTTTAATAATTAATAATGATACAAATATCTCGTTGTAGGCACTAGAAAAGTATCTATTATCGATGAAAAGCAATTTTCTTTAGTCCAATGATGAATGCTATTCCGTAACTTGCAAATAACAAAAAAAAGCTATATGAAAATTAAAAATACTATCCTTTTGCTACTCTTCCTTATCACTACCACTATGTATTCTCAGGATATGAAAGACGGTTTTACTTTTTTAGAAACAGGAAAATATAAACAAGCAGAAACTTTCTTTAAAACAACTTTAAAATCATACCCCACCAATAAAACAGCACGTATTTGCTATGGTAGAGCTGTTGGCTTAAGCGGAAATGCTTATAAAGCAGTAAAATTATTTACAGCTCTTTTAAAAGATTTTCCTACAGATTTTGAAGTAAAATTAAATTATGCTGAATCTTTACTTTGGGATAAAAAATATGTAGAAGCTGAAAAATATTATAAAAACCTACTAAAAGAAGATGCTAAAAGTTTCCCTACTCTTTTAGGATATGCAAATACCTTATCTAATTTAAAAAAATATGACCAAGCAATTGATTATGTTAATCAAGCGTTGATTGTTATACCTAAAAATCCAAATGCCTTAATTTCTAAAAAGTATATGCGTTTAGGTTTAGCTAATAATAAAGTTAATAACCAGAATTACCTAGAAGCTGAGAAAATTTTAAAAGAAAATTTTAAAGATTTTAAAAACGACAAAGAAACTTTACTCAATTTAGCGAACCTATACTTAATATCAAACCAAATAGCTAAAGCTAAAAAGACTTATAAAATTATTGGAGAAAACCCTGAAAATAAATTAACCTCTTTAAACGGAATTTCTTTAGCACATCATCTAAATAGTGATAATAAAGAAGCTTTAATTGTTAGTAAAAACGCAGTTTCTCTTTTAAATGAAGCTACACCTAATAATATTAGAGATAGAACAAGAGAACGCTTTATACAGGCTTTAATTTGGAACAAGAAGTATTCTTTAGCAAAAAAAGAAATCGACTCTTTAACATCAAACAATAAAACTCCAGAAAACTGGACATTATCATTAAGAGCAACATTAAATATTTACAAAAGTGACTTTAAAAAAAGTATTGATGATTATAATTTAATCTTAAAAAAAGATAGCGCTTCTTTTGATGGTAATTTAGGTAAAGCCAATGCCTTAAAAGCTGCTGGTTATTTTGATAATGCTTATAAGAGTGCTAAAAACACATTAATCTTTTATAAAAATCAAAAAGATGCTACTAATTTTATAAAAAAATTAGACAGAACTTTTACTCCTTTTGTTGAAACTAAAGCTTCTTACTCTTTTGATAACGGTAAAAATGAAGCCTATTTATTCTCTGCAAATTCAGAATTTTCGTTTACAACAAAACTTAAATTACTTGGTAGTTATAATTATAGAACTACAGCTAACTCTGTTAGTAACGTAAGTGCTAACTCTAATAATTTTTTAATTGGAATATCGTATCAATTATTAAATAACGTAACTTTTAAAAGTAGTTTAGGTATTACCGCTTCAAATACTGAGACCAAAAATTATAAGCAATTACTAGCAGATGTATCATTAAATATAAAGCCTTTTAAACTTCAAAATTTAGAATTAGGTTATAAGAGAGAAATTCAAAATTTTAATGCTGACTTGTTAGATAGAGAAATTGTTCAGAACAATTTTTTAATAAACTATAGTTTAAATACAAATTTTAATTTAGGTTGGTATACACAATATTATTATACTTCTCAGAATGATGATAATACACGAAACCTTCTTTTTACTTCTTTGTATTATAATATATTAGAAAAGCCTTCTTTAAAAGCAGGTTTTAATTACCAAAACATCTCTTTTAAAAATCAAGTTCCTTTAATTTATTTTAGCCCTAGTAGATTTAATGCTGCAGAAATTTTCGTTAATATTATAAAAGATGAAGCTATTGCTAAAAATAAAGAATGGTTTTATGAATTAACTGCTGCAACTGGTTATCAATTTATTGAAGATGATAAAAAACAGAGTACTTATAGAATACAAGGAAAATTAGGTTATAAATTCTCTGAGCGTAGCTTGTTAAATATTTATGGTACACAAAGTAATATCGCTTCTGCAACTGCAGCAGGTTTTACTTTTACAGAAATTGGCTTGCGTTTTAAATGGTACTTTTTAAAGAAACCTTTCTTTAAAAGGCAAAAGTAAAAGAAGTAATTTTTGCTCTTAATCACTTACAAATTTACAAGCTGCTACAGATTCTAAAAACACAAAAAGAATAAAAAAACGATTATACTTAGAGCTAAAAACAGCTAATTCCCTCTTGGTTTTTTATTAGAAAAGACGAACTTCGCTAACGCTGAATATAATTCATTAAAACGAAACCATATTCTTAACACGTTAGCCTACATAAAAAAAAATGAAACTTACTGAAAAAGAAATTGAAATATTAAAGAAAGGTTTTAATCTATTGCAAAGAAAACATAAAGTTAAACCTTTAAAAGATCAAATAAACGAAGATTTTTTATATACTAATTTTCCTTTTCCAAATGAAAAAGAAGTAGAAGTAGAAGTAGAACATTTAGTCTATTATTTTGATGAACTGGATAGTTTAAAAATACATGATTATAACAAAGTTACAACCGATACTATAACTCAAAGAGTTATTACTACAAGCGAAATTTCTCCAATAGTTTATTTAGGCCTTTTTTTATATTCAGAAACTAAACATGGGATATGTTTAGATATTAAATCAGAACCTTTATTAATTGGAATTGCTGCAACAGAAAAAGAAGAGCATAATTAGCATCATCCTCCTTGTTCTAGTAATTTAGCTGTTGAAGTTCGTTATAAGGACAAAAAGAGTCGTTTAACTGATGATGAAGAGACTAAATTAAATCGTATTTATTCGAGTTATCACATAAATATAAAATTGCTTTTAGTTTTTCAACATTTAAGAAACCTCAAGAATTTGACCCTAAAAAACTTAATGAACAAATAGAAAATTATAGCTCGGTATTAACTGAAGACTATACTCCAGCTATGGATTTATTCATCAAAGCTAATCAGGCTATAAGTGATGATTTAAAATTTTTGACATACTATAAAATTTTTGAATATTTCGCTCCTTTATATTCGAAAATAGATGCATTTGATGCTATGCGTAAAAAATTAGACTCTTCTAACGCTTCATTTTTAAATGCTAGTTATATAGCTTCTATATTTGATTTAACGAAAAACTATGAGAAAAGTATTCGAGATAAAGAACTAGTTAAATCTTTAATTAATAACACGTTCGACCTTATTGATATTTATAGTGATTTACCTATAGCAATAAGAAAAGAAATAAAAATACTTGAATTAGAATACAAAACAAAGAAAGAAATTCAGGATAAAGTTGTAAATCATATAGGAAATGTTTTGTACTCAACTAGAAATGGAATTGTTCACGCAAAATCAAATTTCGAAGAAAAAGGAATAGAATGTAATGAAAAAGACTTACAACAATTAAATAACTTTATGCATAAAGCTTGTTATAGTACTATAAAATGGTATAATAGACTTCCTAAACATCTAAAAATAACATAGCCCTAACAGTCTATATAATTTATTGCTAGTACTAGCCTACTTACGAAAATTTTTGGTGATTTTCTATTCCTTTTTTATTTACTTAATTTAGTACTTAAAAACGCAACAAATCATATAAAAAAATTTAGAGAAGATGAAAAAATCAAGATTACTTCTTGAAGAGTAACCAGACAAAGATAAGAGCAAAAGTTAATTCTTTTGCTCTTAATAGTTTTATATTATAGGGAAATATATATGTTTTTTTTCATGGAAAGTATAACTACTTATAATATACCTTCTCTAATACAAATAAACTAATTTCTTATTTTAATTCACCAATAACTTAACATGTCTATAAATTAATTTATCACTTAATATTTTACAGAAATACAACCCTACTTGTAACGATTCTCTATTTAAAATTAGTTTATTTTTACCTATTACTGCTTTAAAATTAGTTTGATATACCAATTTACCTAATTGATCATATACTACAAATTTTAAATTTTCTTCTTCCTTTGCATTAAAGTAAAAACTAGTTTGTACAGTCATAGGGTTTGGTGCTAGTGTAACAACATTGTATTCAATATCTTCCACTACTTCTTCAAACTTCTCTTCTTTAGAAAAACGAATGTCTAATAAATTCATTTCTTTAGTTACAACAGTACCTCCTTCAGAAGCCATAGTAAACACAATTGTTACTACATCGTTTAATACTAATTCATTTCCACTTGATGAGATAAATTCTTTAAAAGGTATTACATAATTTACTAAAGAATCTTTTAATACTATTGTCGCTTTATGTTGTTGTTCCCATGAAGAAATACTTTTCTTTACAAACGTAACTTCTAAATTACCGGTTCCTTTTGCTTTTAGTTTAAAACTACTATAATCTGATAAATCTACCGCTTTAAAACGTGGTGTTAAAGCTCTGTAAGCTGCAAAGTAAGTACTTGTTGTTGCTGATAGTTGAACATTTCTTTCTATAGGAAAATCATTATCCTCAAATGTAAAGTTGTTAGGTGATATGTTATAATTTATTACTTCGGTTGATGTTTGAGAATCATCTACTCCCCAAGGTCCATCTGACATGAATAAGTCATCTGGAGTAGCTACACCATCACCAATTCTAAAACCAATATCAAATAAGTTACCGGTTGGTACTTGTAAATGTGTTATATAACTTTCATTTAAATCTATTGTTAAATTTGTTTTATTAAAATCACTTGTTTCTGTAACTCTAAAACCAGCATCAAAATTTACATTATTACTTTTATTTGTGTTTACAATTTGTAAATCTAATGATCCGTTATTATACTTTCCTTTTCTTACAAATACTGTAGGTGGTGTTGATAATTCATAAGCTAATATTGGCTTCTCTATAGCTAATAAATTCACTACTTCTTTTCCTAATAAATATAAATCATCTAAAGAGTTTGACCATATTTGAAAATTATAAAAAGTAACACCTAATTGGTATTTATCTAAATTCCAGTGGCTTTCTATTGAGAAATTGGCTTCGTTGTTTACTATTTTAGCTGAAAGACTTAATACAAACTCTACCGTATTGTCTGCATTTCTAATTAATGATTTAATAAACTGCTGTCCGTTTATCTCTATGGTTGATACAGAAATTAGTTGAGCTCCAAGCAAACGATCACAAATATATTTAGTGTGTTCATATACTCCATTTTCAGTTTTTAAGGCTATAATTGATGCTACAGCTGTTCCGCTTTTCATATAATCTACAGCGTAAATATCTGTTGCATTTGTTATTGCGACTAAATCTGTAGGTGTAGATTCTATTGTTTCATCTTCTTCTATAACTTCTAAAGGAATGAAATCTTTTAACTCAAAACCAAGTCCTTTTTTTCTTCTATAGTCGTTAGATTTTGCAACTCTTTTTGCCTTGCTACGATTAAACTTATAATTGATTTTTGTACGATTATAGTTTCGCTTATTTATTTGTTCTGATAATCTACTATTACTTTCTAAACCTCCATCATTTCCTCCTGAAGTTGGTGGTAAAATAACATCACATTTTCCATAACCAGAACATGAAGGATCTTCACAATCAATTAATCCATCACCATCATCATCTATTCCATTATCACAAATCTCTTGAGCGACTGGGGCTGTCGGACAACGCGCACCGTCATTACTAGCACTCGATGGTCCAAAAGCAAATAAGTTTGAATCCATATCATCTGCAGTATTTACATCTTGAACACTCTGAATTACATATATAGTACCTGTTTGATTTGCTGATACATAAAAACGACCTGAAAGATCAAAATAAACAGCTCCATATGTATAATTCAATCCTGATAAGATTGGTACTTCTCCTAATGATTCTACAATATTTGTTCTTGGATTAATTCGATATAAAACATTTGAATTTTTCTCTACTGCATATAAATTTCCATCTACTGCGTTAAAAGCCCAATCATGAATATTTATATTCTGTGATAATGTTTCTGTTGATATGTGTTGAGTGTATGTTGCTGAAGCAGGATCTACATCTATCTTATAAAAGGTTGTTCCACCTCCTTTTAAATAATAAACTCCTTCAGAGCTTATATCTCCAACATATCTATTATTACTAGGTAATTCATCAATATAAAAAGAGGTTGTTAAAAAATCTTCTCCTATTCGTACTATTGTTTTTTCAGGCGTACTTAATGAACCCCAAATAAAACCATCTGCAGGGTTATAAGCTGCTGCATTTATACTTCCTGGGGTAATGTCTTCAGCTACAAGGTATGAATTACCTGAAGCTAAATCTATAGAGTACACATCGTTATATTGAAACAAATATGCATCGTAAACACAATTAAAAGGGGTGTTTTGTGCAGTATTTGTAAGAGAAAATATTAATAAAAATAGTAAGATAAGCTTGCCTTGTAATGTAGTTTTTTGAGTCATAATAAAAAAATTATACTACGAAACTATGTACTAATTAAGACTTTATTTTTAATATTCGGTATTTACAAATTTAGTGTAGATGAAATGCCTATTAAGTATAGATGAATATTATAATAGATTTAATCGTTTCATTAATTCTGATCTATTAGAACGACTTACCGGAATTACATCTCTTTTTATAAGTACACTATTATCTTCAATATCAATAATTTTTTTAAGATTAATAATATATGAACGATGTACTTTTAAAAATAAAGAATCTGGTAATTTTTCTTCTATCTTTTTTAAGGTAGAATGTACTATATAATTTTTATCTTCGGTTTTTATATGAATATAATCTCCTTTAGCTTCAACAAGGTAAATACTTGGTAAATCAATCTTTATAAGACGCCTATCTATATTAACATAAAAATCGTTTTCGATTTCTAAATCTACTTTTTTTGAGATCGATTCTTTTTCTGAACCTCTTCTACTCTCATGTTTTTGAGCTCTCTTAATCGCTTTTTCAAATCTTGGTAGCTCAACGGGTTTCAATAAATAATCTACTATAAAGTCATACTCAAAAGCTTCAATAGCAAATTTAGAATCAGAAGTAGTTAAAATTATTCTGGGAGGGTTTTTAAGAGTTTTTATAAAATCTAAACCATTAAAACCTGGCATATGAATATCTAAAAAAATAAGATCTACTTCATTAGAATTCAAAAATTTAATAGCATCTATCGCATTAGAAAATTCATCAACGACTTCTAAATAGTCTATTTTATCACAAAGAGTTTTAATTATAACTCTTGCCATTTTTTCATCATCTACAATAATACAATTCATAATTTTAAATAGTTTTCAAGTACGCTGAAATACCTATTAATATTTTATCAAAATCTTCAGCCTTATCTATATTAAGCTCTCTAAGATTATGTTCAAATTCATTAGCTATTTTATAACTTTTTTCAAGACCTAAAATACTAATTTTATGTTTAAGTCGATGAACATTTTCTTCTATTTTTTTATAATCGTTATTTTTTAAACTGTTGTAATAATCTTTTTTCTCTTCTGGAAATTCTGTTTTTATGACATCTAAAAGCATTTTCCTTACAGATTCGTCTCCATTAGCTAACTTATGTACATATTCTAAATTTGGTTTTTCCATAATTATTTTTTAAGTGTAAAATAAAAAGTAGATCCTTCATTTAATTCAGATTCTATCCAAATATCTCCTTTATAAACATCAACAATTTTTTTAGCAATAGATAAGCCTATTCCAGCAGATTTGTAATCATTCTCAAGCTTGGAAAAAGCTACAAATACTTTCTGGAAATATTTTTTATCAATACCCTTACCATTATCTTTTACATAAAATTTCCAAAAAATCTTTTCATCAGAATAACCTATCTCTATTTTTTTATTTTCTTTACCATTAAATTTAATGGAATTGTCTATTAAATTAGTAAACAATTGTTCCATTATATTTTTATCACCCTTTATGTTTGGTAATTTTTCTGGAATATGAACATTTATATTTTCAGATAAATTAAATTCTTTTAAAATAGTTTTTAATAATTTATCTAAATCTAAATTAGATCGCTTTTGCTTTTCTCTGTCAATTGTAGAATACGTATGAATAGCTTTTACTAAAGTATCAATTTTTTGAGTATTTTCTCTTATTAGCTCTATTCTTTCTTTTCCTTCACTATCTAATACTTTTCCTGAATCTTCTTTAAGCCAAACCGATAACGCTTCTATATTTTGTATTGGTGTTTTTAAATCATGAGAAATCATATGTGTATAATCATTTAACTCTTGATTTTGCTGTTCTAAGCTTTTTAAGAGTGAGTCCTTTTGTTGATTTATTTTTATAATCTCTTTAGTTTGATTATCAATAAAATCAACAAGTTTTAATAAATCTGAATTTTCTATAGGCTTATCTTGTTCTAGATCATAAAACTTAAGAGTATCAATTACATTTTTAAGCTTTTCTATAACTTTTCTTTGAGAATTAGTTTCTTCCTTTAATTTTTGATTTGCATCAAAAAGCTCTTCAGAACTTATTGCTGTAGCTCTTTGCAACATTGCAAATTGATTCTCTGATGTCTTGTAAGATTTATCTATAGCATCTAAAAAAGTTTCTAACTTTTTATCTGATAATAATTCTTCAGCTAAATACTTTCTAATTTGTCTTTTTAAAAGTGAATTCATTATTCGCTAATTAGTGTTACTGTCATTGTTTGATTATGTAATTGACAATTATTTTCTCCATTAAACGGAGCTATCTCACCATAAGAATACAATCCACAAAAAGTAGTTTGATCACCGATAACTTCTATTACCTCCTCTACTTCTTCTTCTATTCTTTGATCTAACACTAATTTTCTACCAATACAGCTAACTAAAATCGCAAGTTCTGGTTTATTTTTTCTAAATTCATTTGCATTTATTGCTGCTAATTCTGCAGCATTAACAATACTATCTAAATTAGTCATCATTAATTGTACTTTAGAATTTTCTAAAATATCTCCTGCCAATATCATTGAATTATCCTCTTCATTAATATTTAAAATTGTTCTTACAATAGATTGTTTATCGTTTGTAGATTTTACTTTCAGTGGATATAATAAGGCAGCTCCTGGTAATTCTTTTGACTTTTCACCTAAGTATTTTTTATATAAATCTAGCGCAAATAAGTTATCCAATTCGTATAAAATATTTCCTTTAGATTTTGTTACTGTTCTTTCTGGTCCAAAAGGAGTCCAACCACCATTAATAGAAAAAGTTACTTCTAAAGATTCACCATATAAACCAATAGCAACTATTTCTCCCTGTTTTGGATTCTCGTTATAAGACGATATCGTTTTTTCAAACCTTGCATCATCACCACATAAAGCACCTGTAATTAAAAAGTTATCATTTGTAGCCAAATTCATTCCTTTTGTTAATTGACTACCATTAATAAAACTTCCTTCCGAAAGAACAAATACATGTTTTAATTCTTTTTCAGAAAATTGACTAATTAGCTCTTTCCCTACTGCAAAACTATCTATTTTTTGATCTAAACCTGGTTTTAAAAAATTAGTCGTCTTAATTACAAAACTACTTTTTTCAAACTCTATAGCGGTTATGGTTATAGTATTTTCATCAATAGATTCTGAAGAAATATCTCCACAAGAAGAACCAAACACAATATGACCATCTTTAAAAATAGCTCTTATCTCATCATAAATTGTTTCGCTCTCTAATAAAAATCTATTTCCAAAAACTAAAACTAAAGGTTCTTTAAGTTTTAGTTCTTCTGATAAATATTTCCAAACAGAATTATTTTTTCTTTTAAGTTGTACTGTTTTCATTTAGTTTTTTTTTATAGTAAAGTAAAAAGTAGTTCCCTTATTAAGTTTACTCTCTAGCCAAACATCTCCTTCATGTAAATCAATTATTTTTCTAACTATAGATAAACCAATACCTGTAGAATCTTCTCTTTTATTTAATGAATGAAATACTTGAAAAATTTTATCATGATATTTTTTTTCTATTCCTATACCGTTATCTTTAATCGAAAATTGATGAAAATTTTTATTTTCCTGGTAATCAACCTCTATAATTCCAATTTCTTTATCACAAAACTTAATAGCATTACTAATAAAATTCTGAAATAACTGCTGAAACTTCGTTTTATCCCCCTTAATTATCGGTAATTTTTTTAATATAGTAACAGATATGTTTTTTGGTATAAATAATATCTTTTTTAAATCATTTAAAGTAATATTTAAATCTACGTCTTCCTTTTCTTTTGTAATTGAACCTGCACTTGAATATTCCAAAACATTAGAAATTAACTTTTCCATTGTTTCTAATGTAGTACTTATTAAGTTAAAATTCTCAAGTGTTGTTTCATCAAACTTACCGTTATTATCTGTTTTAATCCAAGAAACTAAAGCATCAATACTTCTTAATGGAGATTTTAAATCATGAGAAACTATATGTGCATATTCATGTAGTTGATTATTACTTTTTTCTAATTCTTTTAAAATTTGTTCTTTTTGTAATTGTAACTTTTTAGTTTTAGTAATATCTAAACCTAATGCTATAGTTCCTACATTCTCTCCAAGGAGGTTATAATTTGGTGCTGCACTTACATGCCAATATTTAGTTTCTCCTTTTTTATTCTTTGTTTTAAATTCATAAAAACTAGATACTTCTTTAATACGTTTTTCTTTTTCATTGTCAATAAAATTAGAATTATCGTTATCATTAAAAATATCATGTGCAACTTTACCTATTAACTCTTCTTCATTATAACCTGACATTTCAATAAAACGTTGGTTTATCATAGTAATCTGATTATCTCTATTGATTTCCACTAATCCTAAGTTCATATTAGCTATAATATTACTATACTTCTCTTTTTCAGACTCTAAACTTAAATTGTATTTTTTTTCTAAAGTAATATCTGTAAATGTCCACAAATAACCTTTAATTTTACTATCAACAATTATTGGCGTGTAATTTCGTTCAAGAATCTTACCGTCAATCATTTCTAGTTGTTCTCTATAAACAGGAATCTTAGCTTCGACTACATCATCCATTCTTCGCACAAAATCAGACGAATGTTTAAATAAAACTTTATTCTGTTCTGATGCCAACTTACAATCCATGCCTATTAGATCATCAGGCTGGGAATCTATTTTAAACAATTTACAAAATTTTTTATTAGATAAGACTATTTTTCTGTTTTCATCCTCTAAAACAATACCACTATTAAGGTTCAATACAAGTGCCGATAGTCTATTATTATATTCTAAAAGTTTTTCTTCGGAAGTTATTTGTTTTGTAATATCTCGAACAATTCCTTGAGCTGCAATTTTTTTTCCTATTTTATCGTATATTAAACTGGCGTTTATCTGAACCCATTTGACTTCTTTTTCTTTCGTTAAAATTCTAGCTGTATAGTTTGAAAAAGATCCAGTTTGATATAATTGACTAAAAGATTGAAAAGCATAAACATTATCTTCAGGGTATATTAAGTTTATTACGCTTAATTTTTCTTTTGAAATATCATAACCAAAAAATTCGATCGCTGCATTGTTCATTTTAAGAACATTTCCAGCTAAGTCCATTATTAAATAAGAATCATTTATGTTTTCAAAAACCCCTTTAAGTTGTAACGACTTATCTTCTAATAATTCTGCAAGTTTTATATTGCTGTCTTTTAATTCTTCGGACATTGAATATAATTCTCTTGATTTGTCTTCTAATATTTTCTCAGCAATTTTCCTAGCTTTTTTTTCTCTTTTTAAAGCACGTTGAAGTATATCTATTTTAGTGGAGGGACACATAATGTTGTATAATTAAATTAGAAAATTTTCCTTTTTATTAATAATTTATCGTTTTAATCAAATTTATAAAAAACAATTAATATAAATAAATAAAATCATAAAACACTAATAATATAATACATACACTTACTAAAAAGGTCTTAACCTATTTTTTAAAATTAAATATAAGCAAAATTTATTATTCAATTTTTTTTATGATAAATTTCACTTCCGTTCCATCTTCTCTAATTTTTTCTAAAATAATACTTGCTTTAGAATTAAAATGATCAAAAGTTTTATTCATTAATCCAAGTCCAAAATGATGCATAGCCCTACTCGATTTATAAATCATAATTAATGAATTTTCTGTTCTCTCTTCAATAATAAAAGTAGGTAATTCTGCTTCAGGATAAATCTTCTTTACTTCTATATGGATATGATTTTCAATAGAAGCTAGCATTTCTATAGGGTCTCTATATGTTGCTAAAAGCCCTGGATAACTCTTTTCTATAACATTAAAAAAGTGTTCTGCATATACTAGCAACAAATCATCTATAGAGATTGAAGTGTTTCTACTTAAATGTTGCAGTAATTGTAACATTTCAGAAAAGCTATAAGTTCCTATTGATGTATATATACCTTCAGATTCTAATGTAGATTGAGAAATGATTTTATCCACCATCTCTAAACCAAACTTATCCTCTACTAAATCTAAAAACTCAGTAAAAACTATGCCTTTCATATTTAATATTTTTTTAATTCATTTATACTCCAATAAGATAAAACTGTTTCTATTTTATTAACATAATCTTCATATTTTAAAGGTTTTAAAATATAACCAGAAACTCCAATTCTATAACATTCTTCTAAATCTTTCTGATTATCTGAGGTTGTTAGAATCACTGTTGGAATATGTTTTAAATCATCGTTATTTTTTAATATTGTTAAAAGTTCTATACCGTTAATTTTTGGCATGTTTAAATCTAGTAAAATTAAATCAGGCAAACTACTTTTTTCTTCTAAAATATCAAGTGCTTCTTCTCCATTTTTTGCTTCACTAATATCATGCTTAAGTTCTAAGGATGAATTAGTTCTTTTCATTTTCATTATTTCAATAATGTTATCTTCAATAAGTAAAATATTTAGTCTTTTTTTCAAAATTTATGGGATAAGAATTTATGAGATAAAAATACCTTTTTTTTTAAAGATTAATAATTTGATTTGTTTAACTAATCTTATCCATCGATGAAAGACTTTTAAGTATAGATGAATAGTTTTTTATTTCGGTTAAGTTTATTAATAAAGAGATAAATACTTTTAAAAAAAGTAAAATATGTTAATCTTCTTTCTAACCTTTTTTATTCTCTATATAAATAGAGTAATTTTACCCTTTATTAAAGAAAAATGACGATTCAAGATTTAGTTGGAGATTATACTATTATTGGTAACAATCAAGATGCCGAAGAACACTCATACAAAGGTGTATTATCTTTAAGTTTAGATGTTAATAATCGTATTATTGCGAAGTGGCTTATTAATGATGAGCAATCCCAAATTGGAACCGGATTTTTTAATGATAATATATTAGCTATTAATTTTAAATATAAAGGAGCTGATAAAAACATTTATAAAGGTGTTGTTGTTTATCGCTGTATCTCTAAAGATATTTTAGATGGTTTTTGGTCTGAAAAACATGGTAATCCTTTATATTTAGGTAAAGAACGTTGTTTTAGAATAAAAGAAAATGAACTTTTAAATTAATTTTTTATTATGCAATGCCCTTGTAATCCGTCTAAAAAATATAGTGATTGCTGTGAAAAAGCACATCAAAACATCCAAACCGTCTTAACTGCTGAGGTATTAATGCGATCGAGATACAGTGCTTTTGTATTGGCTGATATTAACTACTTAAAAAAAAGTCACCACTCAAGTATTCGACCTTCTGACAAAGAAAATAAAGAAATTTTACAATGGACAAAATCTGTTGAGTGGATTAAATTAGAAGTGTTAAACACTACAAAAGGAACAAAAAAAGATTTAACTGGAACAGTTGAGTTTAAAGCCTTTTTTATAGAAAATGCTAAAATTGATGTAATATATGAAAACTCTTCTTTTTGTAAAGAAAATAATCATTGGGTATATTTTAAAGCAGATTAAAATAGCTAACTAATAAAAACAACTTGTTTTTTTAAACTTATTTTTTATAGATTTATGCCAAACTAATTTATATGCATAAACCAATACAGGTAACACGTCTTTTCGACTTTCCTTATTATCAACTTAGCCAATATCCACAAGAAAAATGCTTTGTTTCAAAAGAAAAGAATACTTGGATTAATACATCAACAAAAGATTACATTAAAAATGCAAACACCGTTAGTAGCGCTTTATTAAACTTAGGAATAAAGCCTGGAGATAAAATAGCAGTTATTACCAATACCAATCAACCAAAATGGCATATTTTAGATATTGGTATATTACAAATAGGGGCTATTAATGTGCCGCTTTACCCAACTTTTTCTGAAAAGGACTATGCATATGTTTTAAATCATTCAGATAGTATTTATTGTTTTGTTTCTGATAATGATTTATATGAAAAAGTACTTGCAGTTCAAGATCAAACACAACTTAAAAAAGTTTTTACGTTCGAAGATATCGCTACAGATTATAGCTGGAACTCTTTTTTATCTTTAGGAAAAAATGAAGAGAACCAAAACCTTATTAACAAAAAAAAGATTTGGTAAAAGCCACAGATTTAGCTACAATAATATATACATCAGGTACAACAGGCACGCCTAAAGGTGTTATGCTCTCTCATGAAAATGTAGTTAGTAATATTTTTGCAGTAGCCGAATCACTAGATTTACATGAACATAAAAAAAGAGCTATTAGCTACCTTCCTATTTCCCATATTTTCGAAAGAGCAGCTTCTTACTATTGCCAATACATGGGATTTGAAATTTATTTTGCCGAAAGCATCGATAAAATCGGAGAAAACCTAAAAGAAGTACAACCTAATTTTATGGCTGTAGTGCCTAGGTTATTAGAAAAAGTTTTTGATAAAATTGTTGATAAAGGAAGTAATTTAACTGGTTTAAAAAAACGTTTATTCTTTTGGTCTTTGAAATTGGCAGAGCAATACAAACCGTATAAAGAAAACGGATGGTGGTATGAATTTCAATTAAAAATAGCTCGCAAACTTATTTTTTCTAAATGGAAAGAAGCTTTAGGAGGAAAATTAGATTTTATGCTTGCCGGAAGCGCACCAATGCAACCTCGTTTAATAAAAACGTTTACTGCCGCAGGTATACCTGTTTTTGAAGGCTACGGAATGACAGAAACGTCACCCGCTGTTTCTGTAACAGATATGCGTAATAAAGGTTTTAAAATAGCTACTGTTGGTAAAGCAATTAAAGATGTTAGTATAAAAATTGCGGCAGATGGTGAAATTTTAGTTAAAGGCCCTAACATTATGATGGGCTATTATAAAAACGATACGCAAACAAACGAAACTATTAAAAACGGATATCTACATACCGGTGATATTGGAGAAATAGACGATGATGGTTTTTTAAAAATTACTGATAGAAAAAAAGAAATTTTTAAAACCTCGGGCGGTAAATATATTGCCCCTGCTGTATTGGAAAGCGAATTAAAAAAATCTCGTTTTATAGAGCAAGTTATGATAATTGGAGAAAGTGAAAAAATGCCTGCTGCTCTAATACAAGTTTCTTTTGATTTTGTAAACGAATGGGCAAAAAGACACAGTTATATACTTAATGATGTAGCTATCAATCAAAAATTAATTGACCGAATTCAAAGAGAAATTGATTACTACAATAAAAAATCTGGTAAATGGGAACAAATAAAACGCTTCGAAATAACTAGTGATGAATGGACTGTTAATGCTGGTCATTTAACTCCTACATTGAAAATGAGACGGAAAATTATCTTAGATAAATACAAAAATTTATATAATAAAATATATAATTCTCAATAAATCAACCACTAAGCTTAAACTTGTGCAATCGGGGTATTTTTCCTATTTTGCAAGGCGCAAAAACATTAACTTTATGTCGATTAAAATTACCCGTCTTTTTGATTTCCCTTATTATCAACAAGAAACCTATAATTTAGAAAAAGCTCTTACAACCAAATACAATGGTAAATGGGAATCAATATCTACAAATGAATATATAGATAAAGCAAACACCATTAGTAGAGGTTTATTGCGTTTAGGCATACAACCAAATGATAAGATAGCTGTAATATCTACAAACAACCGTACGGAATGGAACATATGTGATATAGGTATTTTACAAACAGGTGCACAAAATGTACCTATCTATCCTACTATTTCGAAAGAAGATTACGAATATGTTTTAAATCACTCTGAGGCTATTTATTGCTTTGTTTCTGATGAAGTTGTCTTAGAAAAATTAAATCAAATTAAAGGGAACACTAAATTAAAAGGGATTTTTACTTTTGATGACATTGCTAATGAAAAAAGTTGGAAAGAAATTTTAGAATTAGGTAAAGATACAAGTAATCAGAACGAAGTTGAAGCACGTAAAAATGCAGTTACTTCTGATAGTTTAGCAACCTTAATCTACACCTCTGGTACTACTGGAAGACCAAAAGGAGTTATGCTTTCTCACGGAAACATTGTTTCTAATGTTTTAGCTAGCGAAAAGAGAGTTCCTCTATTATATGGAAAAGAACGCGGATTAAGTTTTTTACCTATCTGTCATATTTTTGAACGCATGATATTGTATTTATATCAATACTGTGGTGTTTCTATCTATTTTGCAGAAGGAATTGATAAACTAAGTGAAAATGCGCAAGAAATTAAACCACATGTAATGACTGCAGTTCCTAGACTGTATGAAAAAATTTATGATAAGATTTATGCTAAAGGAGCTGATTTATCAGGAATTAAAAAAGCATTATTCTTTTGGGCTATCGATTTAGGTTTAAAATACGAACCATATGGAGCTAACGGATGGTGGTATGAAAAACAATTAAGTGTTGCGCGTAAATTAATTTTCTCTAAATGGCAAGCAGCCTTAGGTGGTGAGTTAAAATTAATGGTTTCTGGTTCTGCCGCTTTACAACCGCGTTTAACAAGAATATTTGCTGCTGCAGGAATGCCGGTTATGGAAGGTTATGGTCTTACCGAAACCTCTCCTGTTATCTCTGTAAATGACGTTAGAAATGGCGGATTTAGAGCAGGTACTGTAGGTAAATTAATTGACGGATTAGAATTAAAACTTGCTGAAACTGGTGAAATTTTAGTAAAAGGACCTAATGTAATGTTAGGGTATTATAAAGATGCTGAAAAAACAGCAGAAGTATTAAAAGATGGTTATTTCTATACAGGTGATAAAGGAGAACTAGATAAAGATGGGTTCTTAACAATTACTGGCCGTACTAAAGAAATGTTTAAAACTTCTGGAGGGAAATATGTTGTTCCGCCATTATTAGAAGGTGAATTAAAACAATCTCGTTTCATAGAACAGGTTATGGTTATTGGTGAAGGAGAAAAAATGCCGGCAGCTTTAATTCAGCCTAATTTTATTTTTGTAAAAGAATGGGCAAAAAGACATAATCTTAAATTCGAAAATAATACCGATTTAATAAATAATCCAAAAGTAATTGATCGTATTCAAGAAGAAGTTACGCTTTGTAATTCTAAATTTGGAAAATGGGAAGCTATTAAGCGATTTGAATTAACCGCTGAAGAATGGTCTATAGATGGAGGACACCTTACTCCTACTATGAAAATGAAACGTAAAATTATCAAAGAAATTTATAAAGATTTATACGATAAAATATATAGATCTTAACTTTATAAAGTGTTGTGAAAGCAACACTTTTTTCTTTTTATCATGAATAAATTCATCTCTTTTATTGCTGAAGTAGGTAAAGTATCACTACCTAAAAACTTTGATTACCCGCACAACTACACACCACATTCTTTAGCTAAAACAGCGGCTAAAGAACTGCAAGAATATTTAGAAAATCAAACAGATTTTAATCATAATTTTGGATTAAAAAACCCGAATAGCAAAGATGCTTTGGGTAAAATGTTTGGCGTATTGGTCGTTAAAAAAAATGATGGAGAAATAGGCTATTTAGCTGCTTTTTCAGGTAAAATTGCAGAAACTACTCATCATAAAAAATTCGTACCACCGGTATACGATGTTTTAGTTGAAAACGGAGAGTTCTTAAAAACAGAAGAGAAAAACAATCAAATTAATCTTCAACTTTCTGAACTAGAAAGTAATATTGATTATTTAACAATAAAAAAATCATATTTAAAAAGGGTTTCTAGAAATGAAACTCTTTTAAGTGAAGAAAAAAAGTAATTAAAGCACGCCGAAAATTAAGAAAAGAGCTGTCTAAACAAGACAATCAACTTAATATTAATGAGGAGTTTTATTTACGTGAATATGAAGTTTATTTAAACACTCAAATAGCTTCTCTGCAAGAAGAATACAATAATTACTTATTACAAATACAGCAACTAAAACAACAACGAAAAGAACTTTCTGTAGCTGGTCAACAAGAAATATTTAAACAATACCAATTCTTAAATGCTAAAAATGAAAAAGAGAATTTACTAACTATTTTTAAAGGTTCATCTCAAAATATTCCTGCCGGTGCTGGTGATTGTTGTGCTCCGAAATTATTACAATATGCTTTCTTAAACAACCTCACTCCTATTTGTATGGCAGAGTTTTGGTGGGGAAAACCGTCGGCTAATGCTGTTCGAAAACACCAACATTATTATTCGGCATGTACCGGTAAATGTAAACCTATCTTACACCATATGTTACAAGGATTAACTGTTGATGACAATCCGCTAATAGCGCAGTTTCAAGTAAAAAAAGAAATAGAGGTTATATTTGAAGATGAGTATCTGCTTGTAATCAACAAACCACACGAATTATTATCTGTAGCAGGAAAAGAAGTTAAAGACTCGGTGTATAGTCGAATTAAAAAGAAATATCCAAATGCTACCGGCCCATTGATTGTTCATCGCTTAGACATGTCTACTTCCGGCATTTTATTGATCGCTAAAAACGAAATTATTCATAAAAATCTACAAGCGCAGTTCATCAACAGAACTATAAAAAAACGCTATGTTGCTTTATTACATGGCTCTTTATATAAAAAAAACGGTGAAATAAACTTACCGCTAAGAGTTGATTTAGATGATAGACCTAAACAATTAGTATGTTATGAACATGGTAAAAAAGCACTTACCAAATGGGAAGTTATTGAAGTTATAGACAACAAAACAAAAGTATATTTTTACCCTATTACAGGTCGCACACATCAGTTACGAGTACATGCAGCACATCAGTTAGGCTTAAACATACCTATTGTAGGTGATGATTTATATGGAACAAAAGCTAACAGGTTATATTTACACGCAGAAAACTTAAGCTTTAGGCATCCTATCAGTAAAAAAGAAGTACAATTTACTTCTCCTGCTCCATTTTAAATTTAGGCTACGTATTTAGTTCTCTTTAGCGTGCTTAAAATAATGAATGATATTAAAAAGAAAATAGCTAAACATAAAACTGACCATTGCATAGAATCGGTAATTGCATATAACGCTCCGTAAACAGAAGTTCCTAAAACAATTGCTATTTTTTCTGTTACATCATAAAAACTAAAATACGTTGCGTGGTCTTCTGTTTCTGGTAATAATTTAGAATACGTAGATCGTGTTAGCGACTGTATAGCTCCTTGTACCAACCCCAACATACCTCCTAATCCGTAAAAATATAGCGCCACATTTTCTTGAGATTTATCTAATGAAAATGCAAAAAAGCAAACAAGCATCCATATAGCAATCGTCAATTTTAAGGCTTTAAAATTTCCGTACTTATCTGAAAATCTAGAAAAAATTAAGGCTCCGAAAATAGCTACAACTTGCACTAGTAATATGGTAGCAATCATATTTGTTGATTCTAAGCCTAATTCTGATGACCCAAAAATAGCCGCCATTAAAATGATGGTTTGCACACCAATACTCAAAAAGAAAAAAGCTAATAAAAATCGTTTTAAAGTAGGATAATTTAAAACTTCTTTAAATACAATTTTAAGCTCTCTATAGCCTTTCCATATATAATCATTATCAGGTTGTTTATTATAAATATCTCCTGGTAAACGGCGAAAGGTTATTTGGGCAAAACCAATCCACCAAATACCAACCATCACGAAAGAAAGTCGAGATGCCATACCAGATGTGATTCCTAATGTTTCAGGAAACATAATCATTCCTAAATTTATTATCAATAAAACAACTGAACCAATATATCCATAGATAAAACCTTTTGCACTCGCTCTATCTTGTTGTTCTGGCAAAGCTATTTCTGGTAAATATGCATTATAAAAAACCCAACTTGCCCAAAAACCGATACTTGCTAAAATGGTAAACCAGATACCGATCCAAACCGTATCTACGCCTTCAAAGAAATACAATGCAATTACAGATAAACCTCCCATCCAACAGAAAAATTTCATGAATTTTTTCTTACTTCCTGTATAATCAGCGATTCCTGATAAAATTGGAGAAATAAATGCTACTACTAAAAAAGAAAATGACAATGCATAACTGTACAAGCTATCTGGGTGCTCCCAATCCATTCCTAAAAAACGAACTGTTTTACCTTTTGTTATAGCACTATAGTACAAAGGAAAAACAGCAGTACTAATTACTAAAGAGTATACTGAGTTTGCCCAATCGTAAAATGCCCATGCATTAATTAATTTCTTATCTCCTCTTTTATACATATATCTAATATCTTATAATAAAAAAACCGCTCATAAAATGAACGGTTTGCAATATAATATAATTTACTCTCTAATTATTTTCCAGGTACATTAAATTTTGCTGCTAATTTTTTTGCTTCTGGTAAATACGATCTAAGTGTATTAATACGTGTTTGATTAGAAGGGTGTGTGCTCATAAATTCTGCCGGAGCTTTTTGTCCTTTTGTTCGTTGACTCATCCTAACCCAAACCTCGGCAGCTTCCGAACCATTATAACCCGCCATTAACATAAACACTAAACCTAATTTATCTGCTTCTGTTTCGTGACTTCTACTAAAAGGCAACATTACACCTACTTGAGTTCCCAAACCATAAGCTGTATTAAAAATAGCTGAATTTTTACTATTTCTAGTACCTAAAGCTACTGCTGCACCACCTAATTGTTGTAATTGCCCAGTAGACATACGTTCTTGACCATGCTTTGCAAAAGCATGTGCTACTTCGTGCCCCATAACCGCAGCAATACCGTCTTCGTTAGCACAAATTGGTAAGATACCTGTATAAAAAACAACTTTACCTCCTGGTAAACACCAAGCATTTACAGTTTTATCTTCTACTAAATTAAACTCCCACTTATAGGAATCTGCTTCAGATTTCATTCCGTTTGCTCTCATGAAACGATCTACAGCTTCCGAAATATTTTTACCTACTCTTTTAATTTGATTAGATTTAGAAACGTCTTTAGATAATTTATTTTCTTCTAAAAACCCTTTATATTGTGCAAAACTAGCAGGTAACACTTCTGCATCACTCACAAAGTTAAGTCGTTTTCTTCCTGTAATAGGCACTGTACTACATTGTATTAAAAATATTGCAACAATTCCTAAGGCTATAATTCTTTTCATTTATTATTGTTTTTATTTATTTTTGATTGTTTTAATTAAGACACACTAAAAAATAGTGTCACAAAAGTAGTAAACAATTTGTATGTTTAAATTTACAAATTCTATCTTTATCTTAAAAATTATTTACATGAATTTTAAAAATTCAATATTATTTCCTCCTAGTTTAAATATTCCTAAACCAATTATATTAGCAGCAAAAACCACTCAGTTTTTCTCAACTAGTTTAACTGCTAAGTTTGGCATAAAGTTATTTAGCACTCCTATAAAATTTACTATTCCTAAAAGAGAAAAAGTAATGCTAAAAAGCGCACAAAAGAAAACAATAACCATACCTAATATTTCTAAAAAAGTAGAAATACTATCTTATGGATATTCTAAAAAGAAAGTTTTACTAGTACACGGTTGGGCTGGAAGAAGCACACAATTATTTATGATTGCTGATAAACTTTTAGAAAAAGGATATATGGTTATCTCTTTTGATGGTCCTGCTCACGGTAACTCTGAAGGAAAAACAACGATGATGCCCGATTTTTTAGACACCATTACCGAAATAGACAATCACTTTGGACCTTTTGATGCTGCCGTAGGGCATTCTTTTGGTGGTATGTGTTTATACAACAGTGTGGCTGATAATTTTAAAATTAATAAGTTGGTAACTGTTGGTGCTGCTGATAAAATTTCTGACGTTATTTTAAACTTTACTAAAAACTTAAAAGTAAAGTCGGTTGTTGCTTCTAAAATGAAAAGCATTTTTGATAAACAATGGAATACAGACATAGATCTTCATTCATCGAGTATTGTTGCTAAAAATATAAACATTCCTGTTTTAATAGTTCATGATTCTAATGATGGCGATGTTCCTGTAAGTTGCGCAATAAATATTCGTCAAAATACAAAAGAAGGAAAACTTTTAATCACCAAAGGCTTAGGTCACACTAAAATACTTCGTAACAAAAAGGTAACTTCTGATATTGTTGATTTTATTATTCAGTAATTATGAAAAATAGTATAATAGCTTTATTTTTAATAACTTTTGTTAATTGTTCGGGGATTGCTCAAGACAAAAAAACATATAAAGTTTCAAAAACAGCTAAAGAATGGAAAAGTATTTTAACACCAATACAATATTACGTTCTTAGAGAGGCTGGTACAGAACGTCAAAACTCTAGCTCATTAAATAATAATTATAAAAAAGGGTTATATGTTTGCGCCGCTTGCAATACACCTCTGTATAAATCTAAAAACAAGTATGATTCTCGTTCTGGTTGGCCTGCTTTTGATAGGGCGATAGAAAAAAATGTTGAATTAGATGTTGATTATAAAATAGGTCATGCACGTACCGAGTTAAAATGCAATACTTGTGGCGGTCATTTAGGACATGCATTTAATGATGGCCCAACAAAAACAACAGGCATTCGTCATTGTATTAATGGCGCTGCACTAAATTTTATCCCTAAAAAATAATTCAATTAAAAATAGTACATTAGAGCTGATATAATCAGCTCTTTTTTTATGGATGCATCTTACTTACCAAGTGCAATAAAACAGTTTGAATATTATAAACTTTTAGGAGATAAAACATTTGCGCAATTAAATCGTGATCAGTTTTTCTGGAAACAAAATAAAGAAGACAGTTCTATAGCTATTATTGTAAAACATATATCAGGCAATATGCGTTCTCGTTGGACCTGTTTTTTAACAGAAGATGGAGAAAAAGAATGGCGTAACCGAGATGATGAATTTATAAATTCTTTTACCTCACAAGAAGAAGTAATCGCTTGTTGGGAAATGGGTTGGCAATGTTTATTTAACGCACTAAATACTATAACTAAAGAAAATTCTGATACTATAGTTTATATCAGAAACCAAGGTCATAGTATAACTGAAGCCATAAATAGACAATTATGTCACTATTCGTATCACGTAGGTCAAATCGTTTTTTTAGGTAAATTATCAGCTGGAGATGATTGGAAATCTTTATCTGTAGCAAAAGGAAACTCTAAAGAATATAATGCTGAAAAGTTTAGTAAAGAAAAATCTCGTAAACATTTTACAGACGATTTATGAAAAACAAATCCGTTTACTTGAATAAATTTCAGGTTTGCAAAAAAACTATTTTATAATGGAAAAAGAAACTATAATTTCTTTATTAGAGGATAAACATCAAGAATTATTTAATTGGATACATAAACAACCTGAAGATTCTTATGAAAAGGGTCCTGAAGGAAAATGGACTACCGGACAACACATTGTTCATTTAGTAGCTTCAATAAAGCAAGTAAATAATGCATTGAGTTATCCTAAATTTTTATTAAAATATAAATTCGGAAGTTCAAACAGAGAAGTTCGTTCTTATGATGAAGTTGCAAAACGCTATCAAGAGAAGCTTTCTAAAAATCAAGAAAGAGCCAGGAAATTTAATATTGAAATAAAAACACCTTCAAAAATTAAATTTAACCAATTATTAGCAACTCTTCAAGTACAAAATAAAAAACTACAACACAAAACGAAACGTTGGAAAAACAAAGATTTAAATTCCCTAATTCTTCCTCATCCATTAATGGGTAAAATGCCAATTAGAGAAATTATTATGTGGACTGGTTATCATACCGAGCATCACACTACTATTTTAAAAGAGAAGCATTAGTTTTTAATTTTTAACCTTCTTGAAAAATTACTTAATTTTATTTATCATCTATTTTTCTTAAAAAAAGACTAAAAATCTAGCATCTAAAGTCTAACATCTAAAGTCTAATTACTATATTTGTGCCTCTAAAAATGAAGCCGATACATGTTTAATAATTTAAGTGAAAAGTTAGATAAAGCGTTACACACGCTTAAAGGACACGGAAAAATTACTGAAGTTAATGTTGCAGAAACGCTAAAGGAAGTTCGTAGAGCTTTATTGGATGCCGATGTTAACTTTAAGATAGCTAAAGATTTTACAAAAAGAGTTCAGAAAAAAGCGATAGGTCAAGACGTATTAACTACGTTAAACCCTGGCCAATTAATGGTAAAGTTAGTTAAAGACGAACTTACTGAATTAATGGGAGGTGATACTGTTGGTGTTAACTTAGGCGGCTCTCTTAGTGTAATTTTAATGTCTGGTTTACAAGGATCTGGTAAAACTACCTTTTCTGGTAAATTGGCTAACTTCTTAAAAACTAAAAAATCTAAAGAAGTATTATTAGTAGGTTGTGATGTGTATCGTCCTGCCGCTATTAATCAGTTACAAGTTGTTGGAGAACAAATTGGTGTTGATGTATATGCTGAAGTAGAAAATAAAAATCCTGTTGAAATTTCTTTAAATGCTATTAAGCATGCAAAAGCAAACGGTAAGAATGTAGTTATTATTGATACTGCCGGTCGTTTAGCTGTTGATGAAGAAATGATGAATGAAATTTCTAACATTCACAAAGCTGTTAATCCGCAAGAAACATTATTTGTTGTAGATGCTATGACAGGGCAAGATGCTGTAAATACTGCAAAAGCCTTTAATGATATTTTAAACTTCGATGGTGTTGTATTAACCAAATTAGATGGTGATACACGTGGTGGAGCTGCTTTATCGATAAAATCGGTCGTAAATAAACCAATTAAGTTTATTGGTACTGGTGAAAAGATGGATGCAATTGATGTATTCTATCCAGATCGTATGGCAGATCGTATTTTGGGTATGGGAGACGTTATCTCTTTAGTAGAACGTGCTCAAGAACAATACGATGAAGATGAAGCTAGAAAATTACAAAAGAAAATTGCTAAAGATCAATTTGGTTTTGATGACTTTTTAAGTCAAATACAACAAATCAAAAAAATGGGTAGCATGAAAGATCTTGTAGGTATGATTCCTGGTGCAGGAAAAGCCCTAAAAGATGTTGAAATAGAAGACGATGCTTTTACAGGTATCGAAGCAATTATACAATCTATGACTCCGCTAGAAAGAAGTACACCTTCTTCCATAAACGCAAGTCGTAAGAAAAGAATAGCAAAAGGTTCTGGTACCTCTGTTCAAGAAATAAACCAGTTAATGAAGCAGTTCAATCAGATGAGCAAAATGATGAAAATGATGCAAGGTGGTGGCGGAAGAAAAATGATGCAAATGATGAAAGGAATGAAATAATATAAAAGAGAAGCTGCTGTGGCTTCTCTTTTTTTACATATAAGTTTAACAATCACTACAACACAACAACACAATGATTTTACTAGACGGTAAAAAAACATCCGCAGATATTAAAGAAGAAATTGCTCTTGAGGTATTAGATTTAAAGAATCAAGATAAAAAAACACCTCATTTAGCAGCCATTATTGTTGGTAACGATGGCGCTAGTTTAACCTACGTTAACGCAAAGGTAAAAGCATGTGACCGTGTAGGTTTTGAATCTTCTTTAATTAGACTTTCTGAAGAAACAACCGAAGAAGAATTACTTAATGAAATTGCCATTTTAAATATCGATAATGATATTGATGGTTTTATTGTACAGTTACCACTACCCGATCATATTGATGAACAAAAAGTATTAATGGCCGTAAATCCGGATAAAGATGTAGACGGATTTCACCCAACAAATGTTGGTAAAATGGCCTTAAACTTACCTACGTTTATTTCTGCTACGCCTTTTGGAATTTTAGAATTGTTAGATCGCTATAATGTTGAAACTAGCGGGAAGAATGTTGTCGTTATTGGTCGTAGTCATATTGTAGGTAGCCCAATGAGTATTTTATTGGCTCAGAAAAGAAAAATAGGTAACGCAACTGTTACTTTAACACATAGTAGAACCAAAAACTTAAAAGAAATTACTTTACAAGCTGATATTATTATTGCTGCTTTAGGTATTCCTGAATTTTTAAAAGCCGATATGGTTAAGGATAATGTTACTGTTATTGATGTTGGAATTACCCGTGTTGCTGACTCTTCTAAAAAACGAGGTTTTCGTTTAGTTGGTGATGTTGCTTTTAATGAAGTATCTGAAAAATCAGCATTTATAACACCAGTTCCTGGTGGCGTAGGTCCAATGACTATTGCCATGTTACTAAAAAACACATTACTCGCTTGTAAACGAAATGATTTATAACAAGTAAAAAACTCCAAACAAATGTTTGGAGTTTTTTTTGGCTAAATTTTTATTTCTTTATTTGTTGCCAATTCAACAGGCATCTTATCTTTTTGAAATAATCGAGCAGATAAACTCCCTTTTAAAACAATCGAATCTCCATTTACTTCTAACCAACTTCCTTCTCGCAAACCTAAAACTGAAGTCATATTAAATACATGATACTCCTTTATTCTTGTTTCACGGGTTTCTCCCATATGCGTAGAATTTTCAATAGGATCTAAATAATGTGCATTTATATTAAACGGAATAAATTCTAACGTTTTAAAACTTGGCGGATATACAATTGGCATATCGTTGGTATTCATCATCGTTACTCCGCAAATATTACTTCCGGCACTGGTTCCTAAATAGGGCGTTCCGTTCTCTACAACTTCTTTTAAAGCGCTTATTACATCGTTTTTATATAATTGATTTACCAGTTCAAAAGTATTTCCTCCACCTGTAAAAATCCCATCCGCTTGTTTTAATGCTTCCTTCGGATTCTCGAACTCATGAATACCTTTTACTTTTTTAGCAATCGTAGCAAAAGCTTTTTTAGCAATAGCGGTATACTCGTCGTAACTTATTCCGCCAGGCCTTGCATAAGGAATAAATAAAATAGTATTCGCTTCTTTAAAGAAAGTAGTTAGCGTTGGTAATATATATTCTAAATATCCGCTTCCGTGAATCGTTGATGTACTAGCTATAATAAGTTTTTTCATACCTCAAATTAACAAAAAATTACCATCCTTTTAAAACATTTTTAAGACAAGTAGGTAGTTTCTTTGTAAAATGAGAAAGTTTTTATTTTTTATATGCTACTTAACTTCATTAATTATCGTTGCTCAAAACAATGCTAAAATTGTTTCCGGAACTATTTATTTAGATAGTTTAGCTTTGGAAGACGTACATATTATCAATTCTAAATTAGATATCGGTTCGGTTTCTGATAAAAAAGGTCGTTTTGAAATTCTTGCTGCAAAAGGTGATGTTTTAATAATTTCTCACGTAAACTTCGAATATAAAGAACACCTTATTACAGAGGATGATTTAAGATTGCAACAGATTAACATTCATTTAGATAGTAAAACTTATATGTTAGATGAAATTGTTCTTAAAAAAAGAAAGGTATTTTTGAAGTTGACAAAGACATACTAATATACAAAGGCCCAATTGTTAATGCCCAAACATTAAAGTTACCGTACGCTAAAAACCAACAGATTAAAGGTAAAAAAACGGTAGCTATTAACTCAGGTTTGTCTGTTAATTTAGGTGGACTCGTGAATGCTTTGAACGGTAATACAAAACAAAAAAAGGTTTTTAAAAAATTAAAGATCGAAGATGAAAATATCATTAAAATAAGAAAGCATTTTACAGATAGCTTCTTTATTTATCAGCTGAAAATAACAAAAGAAAACATCAATCCGTTTTTAGAATTTTGCATCTCAAAAGGTATTATCAATTTATATAGAAAAGATAAATTTTTAGAACTTACTACAGTTTTATTGGATAATAGTAAAAACTCTCCGTATCTTTTACATAAAGAAAACACTCGGGTTACTCAAAAATAAATCTATGAAAAAACAACTACTCTTACTTTTATTTTTTTTTACTATTTCTTTTAAAATCTTTGCTCAAGAAAATCGAAAATTTATATATGCTACGATAAAAGATAAAATCGGAGCAGTATCTAACGCACATATAATTAATCTAAAAACAAACCAAGGAACTTATACTAATGAAGAAGGTGAGTTTAGGATCTTAGCAAAAGTTAATGATTCCTTACAAATATCGTTTGTTGGCTATAAAACAACCTTTTTTAAGGTGAAAATTAAGAATTTCGGCTTATTTAAGAATGAAATTATTTTAGAAAAAGAGGTTCTTGAGCTTGATGAAATTATATTAAAAAAACATGATTTAATAGGCTCATTAGGTGTTGATGCAAAAAAAACACCTAAAGATATTGGAAAAGACAAATCTAAAAGTGCTTTAGATTTTTCGATGATAGATTTTGAAAAAGTGGTTAGTACTACCGTTGATGCTATAGACCGTTCTAAAGCGCCAAACATGCAAAAACAAACGGATCCTACAGCTAAATTTGCTGGTGTAGGTGGTGGTTTTAATTCTGGTCCCGATAAATATGCTGCAGAAAAAAGAAGAGTTCGAAAAGAAATTAAATATAAAGAGAATTTTCCTAACATGTTAATTTCTCAGTTTGGTGAAAAATTCTTTTTTGATGAATTAAAAATTCCAAAAGAAAAATATCACCACTTTTTAGCTTACTGTAATTCCTTAAATATAGAAGGACTATATAAAGATGGCAAAGTCTTAGAAATGTTAAAAATATTGCAACAAGAAAGTATAAGTTATTTAAAAATTATAAATTCACCCGAATGAATAAACGGTTAGTCTTTTTTATTATATTAATTTCTTTTTTAAAAACACAATCTCAGGAAAATCGAAAATTCTTGTATGCTGATGTAAAAGATAAGATTGGCGGTGTTTATAACGCGCATGTTGTTAACTTAAATTCTAAACAAGGTACTTTTACCAATGAAAATGGCGAATTTAGAGTTTTAGCAAAAGTAAACGATTCTTTGCAAATATCTTTTATGGGTTATAAAACAGCTGTTTTTATTGTGAAAATTAAGCATTTCGGAATACAAAAAAACAGCTTTGAGTTAGAGAAAACATTGTATGAATTAGATGAAGTTGCCTTAAAAAAAAATAATCTTTTAGGGTATTTAAGTTCAGACAGTAAAAATATTACCTCTACAAAAGAAATAAATGCAGAAACATTAAAACTTCCTTATGCTGGCTCTAGAATAATGACGCCTGCCGAAAGAAAATTACATACTGCAATGGGAGGAAGTCATCCGATAGGCTTAACCTCTGTTTCTTTAGATTATATCATTAATAGTATTTCCGGAAGGATAACTAAACTCCGAAAACTTAAATCTATTGAAACTTTAGAGGTAAAAGTAAAAAAATTAAAAAACACGTATTCTAAACATATTGTAAAGGAGTATAACATCAAAGAATCAGACGTTTACAAGTTTATTTATTTTTGTACTTCTGATGAAAATTTTAATCAGATTTATAATTCAGGTAACATAAATATGATTCTATTTTTAAAAAAGAAATCCGAAGCCTTTAAAAAACTACATTCAAACAATTATAATTAGTAATTTGGCGCAATAATTGGTCTTTAAAAAGTTATGAAAAAAATATTTATACTATTATTTATCCTTCCACTATTCTCTTTTAGTGTTCACAAATACTATATTTCTTTAACAGAAATTGAATACAAAGAAAAAACACAATCTGTTCAAATGATTATGAATGTTTTTATTGATGATATAGAAAATGCCATTAATAAAGACTACAACGTAGATTTACAATTAACTACAAAAGATGAGTTTAAAAAAGTTGATGAACTTTTCTTTAATTATTTACAAAAACATTTTAGAGTTAAAATAAACGACACTAATGTAACCTATCGTTTTATCGGTAAAGAATACGATGGTGATATTGTTTATTTTTATTTAGAAATTGAAAACATTACCAATATAAAAGCCATCGAAATACAAAACGATGTATTAATAAATCATTTTCCTGAACAGCAAAACTTAATTAAAACTTCCATCAAAAAAGTTCGAAAAAGTTTATTTTTAGATAAAAAAAATGATAAAGGTTTGTTAAAATTTTAACATTCTTTAACAATACCAATTACTAATTATTACTTTTAAAAACTATTAAATAATTTACATATAGAATGAAAAAAAATATTTTATTCGTTTTCTCTATTTTTTTTGCCATAGCAACTGTTTTTGCTCAGCAAATTACTAAAGAAGGACATACGAATCAAAACAAATTCAGACAATTAAAACAAGAATTACCAACACCAAATAGTCAACGTACGGCTTCAGGAGCTCCTGGAATAAAATACACACAACAAAAAGTTGATTATACAATGGATATCGTATTGAATGACGATAAACAAAGTATTACAGGTAACGAAACAATTACCTACCATAATAATTCTACAGATGAATTAACTTATTTATGGGTGCAGTTAGATCAAAATATGCGTGCAGCAGATTCTAAAACTCCAGATATTGCTCCAACTAAAATTCGTAAAAAATTGCCTAAACGTTTTTATGACAGAGCTTTTCCTGAAAAGCCTTTTGATGGTGGATTCAAAATTACAAATGTTACCAACGCAGACGGAACAAAATTATCACACACCATTAACCAAACAATGATGCGTATTAATTTACCGCAACCATTAGCTTCTGGCGATACATTTAAGTTTAATATTAATTGGTGGTATTATATCAATAATCACAGAACTCAAGGTGGTAGATCTGGTTACGAACATTTTCCTGAAGACAATAATAACAATTATGTAATTGCACAATTTTACCCAAGATTATGTGTGTATGATAATGTTGAAGGCTGGCAAAATGATCAGTTTTGGGGAAGAAGTGAATTTGCTTTAGAATTTGGAGATTTTAATGTAAATATTACTGTTCCTGCAGATCATATGTTAGGCGCAACTGGTGTTTTACTAAACAAAAAAGATGTTTTTTCTAAAACGGAATTAAAGAGAATAGAAACCGCTAGAAAAACTTTCGACAAGCCTGTTATTATTAGAACTCAGAAAGAAGCTGAAAAAATTGAACAAGGACGTTCTAAAAAAACAAAAACTTGGAAATTTAAAGCGACCAATGTAAGAGATTATGCTTTTGCAACTTCAAGAAAATTTATTTTCGATGCAATGGCTGTTGATATTAATGGTAAAACAGTAATGGCTGAATCTTTATACTCTAAAGAAGCAAATCCGTTATACGGAGATCATTCTACAAGAGCTGTAGCACAAACGTTAAAAACATATTCGAGATATACATTTGATTATCCGTATCACAAGGCAATTTCTGTTGACGGACAAATGGGAATGGAATATCCGCAGATTTGTTTCAATCCAGGAAGACCAGATCTTGCTGATGGAGGTTATTCAGATAGAGTAAAATATAGAATGGTAAAAGTTACAATTCATGAAGTTGGACATAACTTTTTTCCGATGATTGTAAATTCTGATGAACGCCAATGGACATGGATGGATGAAGGTTTAAACTCTTACATGGAAATGTTAGCTGAATTAGATTACGACAAAGACTTTCCTATAACAAGAGGATATCCGAAGAATATTGTAAAATATATGAGCGGAGATCAAGCCAGAATTGCACCAATTATGTCTAAAGGAGATAATGTATATAGTTTTGGTAACAACGCTTACGGTAAACCTGCAACTGCCTTATGGATTTTAAGAGAAACCATTATGGGAAAAGAATTATTTGACCATGCGTTTGCAACCTATTCTAAAAGATGGAAATTTAAACACCCTACTCCTGCTGATTTCTTTAGATCTATGGAAGATGCTTCGGCAATGGATTTAGATTGGTTTTGGAGAGGATGGTTTTACTCAACCGATGTTACTGATATTGGTGTAAAAGAAGTAAAGAAATTTTATACAACTACAAATGAAGATGATTCTGTTAATTTTACAGAAGACACTTCTAATGGTTTAGGTTTTACTAAAAAACAAAGTAAATATCATTATGAAATTACTTATAACAAACCAGGTGGTTTAGTAATGCCTATTATTGTTGAGTTTACTTATAAAGACGGAACAAAAGAAAAGAAAACATATCCTGCACAAATTTGGAGGTACAATGATAAGGAAGTAACAAAAGTATTTTCTTCATCAAAAGAAGTACAAAATATTACAATCGATCCTGATTTAGAAACTGCAGATGTAGATACATCTAACAATAGTTGGCCTAAAAAAACAACAACTAAATTCGATAAATTTAAGAATAAGGTTAAAGGTTAAAATAAACATATTTAAAGTTAAAAGCGGTACAAGATAATTGTACCGCTTTTTTTTGCACCTAAATTGTATAAAGGTTTGTTAAAATTTTAACAAACACTGTTTTCTACTTCTCAAAATTTAGTAACTTCCCGCATATTTTTAACTAAATCAAACAAAAAATGAAAAAATACGCTACGCTATTACTTTCAGCCCTTTTTGTTTCTGCATCAATATTTGCACAAGAAACACCCAAAAAAGAGCCTCAAAAAGGTCATACCGATCAAAACAAATTCCGTCAACTAAAAGACGTATTAGCAACTCCAAACGACCAAAGAACTGCTTCTGGAGCTCCTGGACACCAATACACACAACAAAAAGTTGATTATGTAATGGACATTCGTTTAGACGAGCAAAATGATAGAATTTATGGTAATGAAACCATTACATATCATAACAATTCTAAAGATGCTTTAGAATATTTATGGGTTCAGTTAGATCAAAATATGCGTGCACCAGACTCTAAAACTCCGTTAGCACAATCTAAAGGAGCTAGTGGTTTTCAAACACCAAAGCAGTTTGTAAGCAGTAATATGGATGAAGCTAAAGATTTTGGATACAAAATTGAAGCTGTTAAGTATGAAGATGGTAGAGATTTACCTCATACAATTAATCGTACTATGATGCGTATTAATTTACCAACGCCTTTGGCTTCTGGTGAAGTATTTAAATTTAAAATTAAGTGGAACTATTTAATCAACGATATTAATGCAGACGGAGGTCGTTCTGGATTAGAAACATTTCCTGATGGAAATAAAAACTATACAATAGCACAGTTTTTTCCACGTTTAGCAGTTTATGATAACGTAGAAGGATGGCAGAACATGCAGTTTTGGGGTCGTTCTGAATTTGCTTTAGAATTTGGAGATTACGATGTTAAAATTACAGTTCCTGCAGATCATATTATGGAAGCTACTGGTGAGTTACAAAACGAAAAAGATGTTTTAACTAAAGAACAACGTAACCGTTTAGAAAAAGCTAGAAAATCGTTTGCAAACCCTGTAATGATTGTTACACAAGCTGAAGCTGAAGAAACAGAAAAAGGTCGTGCTACAAAAACAAAAACTTGGCACTATAAAGCAAACAGTGTACGTGATTATGCTTTTGCTTCTTCAAGAAAATATATTTGGGACGCTATGGCAACAAATATTAATGGTAAAACAGTTATGGCTACTTCTTTATATCCTAAAGAAGGAAATCCTTTATGGGAAGAGCACTCTACAAGAGCCGTTGCTACAACACTTATCGAATATTCTAAATTAACATTCGATTACCCTTATTCTAAAGCTGTTTCTGTACACTCAGAAAGACAAGGTATGGAATATCCTATGATTTGTTTCAACTTTGGTAGACCAAATCCTGATGGAACTTATTCTGACAGAACTAAAAAAGGAATGATTGGTGTTATTGTTCACGAAGTTGGACATAACTTTTTTCCAATGATTGTAAATTCTGACGAACGTCAGTGGACTTGGATGGATGAAGGTTTAAATTCTTTTGTTGAAATTTTAGCTGAAGACGTATATGATCCAGTATTATTTGCTTCAAACCCAGCAAAAGATATTACAAGATATATGGGCGGAGATCAAAGTAATATCTCTCCTATTATGTCTCAAGGAGATTATGTAAAACAATTCGGACCAAATGCATACTCTAAGCCAGCTGCTGGTTTATATATGTTACGTAAAACTATTATGGGACCAGAATTATTTGACTACGCTTTTAGAACTTACTCTAAAAGATGGATGTTTAAACACCCAACTCCTGCTGATTTCTTTAGAACAATGGAAGATGCATCTGGAATGGATTTAGACTGGTTCTGGAGAGGATGGTTTTATACAACTGACTATACTGATATCGGAATTAAAGAAGTTAAGCCAATGTATTTAACTGATAAGCCAAATGAAAGAACAGCTGGTTTAATTAAAAAATACCCACAGTATTTTAACAACTTAGGGGAATTAATGTTTTTAACAACTAATAAAGAAGATGCTAATTCTTCAGTTTTAGAAAAGCATTTAAATACTTTATCTAGCGATGAAAAAGCTAAGTTAAAAGAAGTTCCTAAGTTTATGTATCAAGTTGAATTTGAAAAGCCAGGAGGTTTAGCAATGCCAATTATAGTTGAATTAACATATGCTGATGGAACTAAAAAGCGTGAAACTTTTCCTGCACAAATTTGGATGAACGATGACGCAAAAGTATATAGAGTATTTTCTTCTGCTAAAGAAGTTACAAATATTACTGTAGATCCTGATTTTGAAACTGCAGATGTTGATACATCTAACAATAGCTGGCCAAAGAAAACAGCTAACAAGTTTGATAAATTTAAAAATAAAGTAAAAAAATAATATTTACTTTCGTTTATATATCAAAAAAACCCGCTATGATAGCGGGTTTTTTATATACATTCAATATTCGTTATTTTTTAAATAACTTGTTAATTTCATCTAATGTTAACAATTTAGATTCTGTTAAAACATCTGGTTCTCTACTTACATATTGTTCAATTTGCAGCTTAATTTCACCTTCATGTCGTTCGTACTTTAAGTAAACAACGTCTCCATTTGCTTTTATTTGATATTTACTACCTGCAGCCTCTTCAAAACCTCTAACCATTATTGCATGCAATTTATCAGCATCATTATCTACATTTTTAAACGTAAATGAAACATACTCGTTTATAGGGTTATTTATATTTTTATAAAATAAATTATATGCTTCATCACCTAACTTCTCTAGGTAAACAAATTCAACCCTACCCACAATTTCTACTCTTGCGGTTTCTATAAATTCAATTTGAGAATACGATGCAACAGAAACAAAGAATGTTGCTAAAAAAAATAGTTTTTTCATAAATATTAGAGTTTAAAGTTTGATATAAATATATTTGATTATAATTAAACAAAATAACGTTTTATTAAATAAAAAATTATATTCTTTTTTTGAAATATTCCCCTTCATTAAAAAAAAGAAAGTTAAATGCATTTTTACATGACTATTAAAATGAAAATACTTGCCTTTGCTACTATACTTTTATGTCTTTCTTCTTGTAAAAAACAAGATAACTTATTAGAATTAACAACTTATAGAGCAAGCTTAAAAATACAAGATAATCAAGAAATTCCGTTTCAATTTAAAGTTAAATCTAATAATTTAATTGAAATATATAACGCAGATGAAGTTATTATTGTAGATGAAATCACCTATAAAAATGATTCTATTTATATACAAACTCCCGTTTTTGAAGGTTATATTGTAGCTAAAATTTCTGATGACAAGTCATTAAAAGGTTATTTTGTAAAACCCTCTTTAAACAGGTCTGTTTTATTTAATGCTACAACCAAAAATACATCTAGATTTAAAACAACTAAAAAACCACTATATAATATTACAGGAAACTGGCAAACAATTTTTAGTCCTAATAAAAAAGAAGACCGTTATATTGCAAAAGGAATATTTTCTCAAAATAAAAACAAAGTCGTTGGTACTTTTAGAACAACTACTGGTGATTATCGTTATTTAGAAGGTATCGTAAATGGTGACTCCTTAAAATTATCTACTTTTGATGGTGCGCATGCTTTCTTATTTACCGCCAAAGTAACTGACTCAACGCTAACTGGTGTTTTTTACTCTGGAAACCATTGGAAAGAATCATTTACTGCTAAATTAAATACAAATTATGAATTACCAAGTGAGAATACTCTTACTACTTTGAACAAAGGTTACAATAGTTTCAATTTTTCTTTCCCTGATGAATCTGGTAAATTGGTTTCTTATTCTGATGAACTTTTTAAAAATAAGGTTACTTTAGTACAAATTATGGGTACTTGGTGTCCTAACTGTTTAGATGAAACGATGTATTATGTAGATTATTTAAAAAAGAATTCAAACACAGCTATACAATTCGTAGCACTCGCCTTCGAAATAGATAAAACTCCTGAAAAAGCCTTTGAAAAGATTAATCGATTAAAAACCCGATTAAAAATAACCTACCCTATTTTATTAGCCCAATACAAAGGTGTTAATAAAAAAGAGGCTGCTGAAAAATTGCCAATGTTAAACCATATACTTTCTTACCCAACAACTGTTTTTATTGATAAAAAAGGTAAAGTACGTAAAATACATACAGGTTTTAACGGACCAGCTACCGGACAAAAATACATTGATTTTAAAAATGAATTTAAGAGCTTTATAGACACTTTAGTAAAAGAATAAACCTTAGATAACAATGCTATTATTTAATATAAGTTCCAGTTGTTTAACGTATCAAAAATAATTTTAAAATAGTGACTAAAAAAAGTAAAATATTAGGTCAAAAAATAAAGAGAAATGCAAGGATTTCAAAATATATCATTTATAAAGAAACATTAATTGACTTTAAAGAGCAATTTTGGTCTTTTATCGGTGCTTTTTTTGGAATCGGATTAATAGCCTTTATTCAAGCTTCTTATTTACCTCGACTAGAAAATATTCTTTTAATAGGATCTTTTGGAGCTGCTAGTGTGCTTATTTTTGGCGCTATACAAAGTCCGCTTGCGCAACCACTTAATTTTATTGGTGGCCAAATAATTTCTGCTTTCATTGGTGTAACCGTATTTAAATTTTGCCCTGATATAATATGGATTACAGCTCCACTTGCCGTTGCGAGTTCTATTGTAATTATGCAGATTACAAAAACCTTACATCCGCCTGGCGGCGCAACAGCTCTTATTGCTGTTATTGGTACAGAAAAAATAAAGAGTTTGGGGTATTTTTATGTTTTTTCTCCAGTATTAACAGGTACTTTAATATTATTTATCACCGCACTTGTTTTTAATAACATGACAAAACACCGACAATACCCAACAAATAGTAGATTAACAAGAGTATTTAAAAGTAAAAAACTTTCTAAAAATCAGAAATAAAATATCTTGAACATGAAAACGGCTAACTAATATTACTCCAAAGTCCGTTTTTTTTCTGTATTTGACTATATACTTTTAATAAACTAGCATTTTTAGGCTTAGAAATAGTTGCATCTTCCTCTAAAACACGACTAGCTGTTTGTCGTGCTTTGTGCAAAATAGCGCCGTCTTTTACAACGTCTGCAATTTTAAGGTTTAAGACGCCACTTTGTTGCGTACCCATAATATTACCAGGACCACGGAGTTTTAAATCTACCTCTGCAATTTTAAACCCATCAGTAGTTTCAACCATAGTTTGCAAACGAGTTTTACTATCAGAAGATAATTTAAAACTCGATAATAAAATACAATAACTCTGTTCTGCACCACGCCCTACTCTACCTCGTAACTGGTGTAATTGACTCAACCCAAAACGTTCGGCGCTTTCAATAACCATTACCGATGCATTTGGTACATTTACACCAACCTCAATTACTGTAGTTGCAACCATTATTTGAGTTTCTCCTTTTACAAAACGATTCATTTCGTATTCTTTATCCGCAGGCTTCATTTGCCCATGCACAATACTAATTTGATATTTTGGAGACGGAAAATCACGAACAATACTCTCGTAACCATCCATTAAATCTTTATAATCCATCGCTTCAGATTCTTGAATTAAAGGGTAAACCACGTAAGCTTGACGCCCTTTATTTATTTCATCCTTTAAAAACTTAAAAACACTTAAACGGTTACTGTCATAACGATGTACTGTTTTAATTTCTTTACGACCAGGAGGCAATTCATCAATTACCGAAATATCTAAATCTCCATAAACCGACATTGCCAATGTTCTCGGAATTGGTGTTGCGGTCATTACCAAAACATGCGGTGGCACAGATTTATCAACTCTTACCGAAGGAAGATTTTTTAAACTAGTTTCTAGCTTTGATATAACGCTTTCTAAATCTTCTATAATTTCTTTTTCGCTTAATCGAATAATTTGATACCCAAATTCATTTAAAATTGTGGTTCTTAAGTTAGCAGCTTCTATCTGTTCGGGTGTAACATGGTATTTCCCATCAACCTCTACAATTAACTTCTTCTCTAAACATATAAAATCGACCATAAACTCATCAATAATATAATATCTTCTGAATTTAAAAGTATTTTTTTTAGTGCTTAAAACTTCCCATAAAGCTCTTTCTTCTTTGGTTGTTTTATTTTTACGCTTTAACGCAATCTCTTTTAATAATTTATATTCCGAAGGATGTGTTTCTAGATATTTTTCACGAACTGCTTTTCCTTTTTCTTCAGAAATTGCAGTTATCGGGTTTTTCTCCCATAATTTAGAGCGTTGTGCTACTCCAAAACGATGTTGTTCATCAATAATTGAAATACCTAAATTCTTAAACTGTACTTTATCTTCTAAAATGGCATGCGTTCCTATTAAAATATGCACAGATCCGTTTTCTAAACCTGTGTGAATTTCACGACGTTTTTTTATTTTACTAGATCCTGTAAGTAATTCAACTTTTATCGTTGTTCCTTCTAATAACTCAACTATTCCGTGATAATGTTGCGTTGCCAAAATTTCGGTCGGCGCCATTATTGTTGCTTGGTAACCGTTATCAATTGCAATTAACATGGTTAATAAAGCTACAATTGTTTTACCAGAACCAACATCACCTTGCAATAAACGATTCATGTGCGCACCAGAACCAATGTCTTTTCTTATTTCTTTTAAAACTCTTTTCTGAGCATTGGTTAATTCAAAAGGTAAATTATTTTTATAAAAATTAGTAAATTCCTCTCCTACTTTCTCAAAAACATAGCCTTTAATTTTTGATTTACGGATGAGTTTTTTTTGCAGTAACTGTAATTGAATAAAAAATAATTCTTCAAATTTTAAGCGATATTGAGCTTTTGCTAATAATTCTTGACTTTTAGGAAAGTGGATATTTAACAAAGAATCTTTTTTTCCTAACAACTGATTTTCATCAATTAAATAGGTTGGTAGCGATTCTTCTATTTGCCCGAATACTTGCTGAAATAAATTCTGAATAAAACCTCTTAAAACTTTATTACTAATTCCTTTATTACTTAATTTTTCTGTGGATGGATATACAGGCTGCATAGACGTTTGCAACTTACTTTTATACTCTTTTACCGTTTCCATTTCTGGATGCGGCATGTTTGCAACATTATTATACCAATTTAATTTTCCGTAAATTACATACGGAACATCCGTTTTTAAACTATCCTTTATCCATTTTGCGCCTTTAAACCAAACTAAATCTATCGAACCCGTAGCGTCAGAAAATGTTGCCACTAACCTACTTCCTCTTTTTTGCTTAACTTCTTTAACACTCGTAATCTTACCAACCACCTGAACCTCAGCAGTATTTTGCGACAATTCTTTTATGGTATAAAACTGAGTTTTATCAATATAGCGAAACGGAAAAAGGTACAGTAAGTCATTGCACGTTCTTACACCTAACTCGGTATACAACAATTCTGCTCGGGCTACACTAACGCCTTTTATGTATGTTACAGGATGATTTAAATTCATTAAATACGAAAATACAAAAAGACATTAAAATCAACTATCTTTGCACTCTTAAATTCACCAAATGAGATTACATAGAAATTTAGTTTACGCAGTGATTGATAGTTTACGTGACGTTTTTAACGACGACGTATATGCAGATAAAGCTGTTGAAAAGGCATTGAAAAGAGATAAAAGATGGGGAGCACGAGATAGAAAATTTGTTGCTGAAACTATTTATGATATTGTACGTTGGAAACGTTTATACGGTGAAATCGCCGATGTAAAAACTCCATATTCTAGACCCGACTTATGGCGTTTACTAGTGGTTTGGTGTGTATTAAGAGGTATTAAATTACCAGATTGGAATCAAATTGAAGAAACTCCAACAAGAAGAATTAAAGGTCGTTTTGATGAGCTTTCACAAACTAGAAAATACAGAGAATCTATTCCTGATTGGATTGATGAATTAGGTGTTAAAGAATTAGGTGAAGATATTTGGACAAAAGAAATTGCAGCTTTAAATAAACGAGCTGATGTTATTTTACGTACAAATACTTTAAACGTAACTAAAGAACACTTGCAAAACGATTTAAAACAAGAAGGTATTGAAACCGAATTTATTGATGGTTGTGATGATGCTTTACGTTTAGTAGAACGTGCTAATGTTTTTAAAACAGAAGCTTTTCATAAAGGTTTCTTTGAGGTACAAGATGCTTCTTCTCAATTAGTAGCTGCTTATTTAGATGTTGAACCAGGTATGAAAGTAATTGATACTTGTGCCGGTGCCGGTGGTAAAACATTACATTTAGCTGCTTTAATGAAAAACAAAGGGCAAATTGTTGCCATGGATATTTACGAAAGTAAATTGAAAAAATTAAAAGTTAGAGCGCGTAGAAATGGTATTAGTAATATCGATTTAAAAGTAATTGATTCTACCAAAGTAATTAAAAAACTATATGGTAAAGCTGATAGAGTTTTAATTGATGCTCCTTGTTCTGGTTTAGGTGTTTTGCGTAGAAATCCTGATAGTAAATGGAAATTACAACCTGAATTTATTGACAACATTAAAGAAATTCAGCAAGATGTTTTACAACGATATTCTAGAATGGTAAAACCAGGAGGTAAATTAGTGTACGCTACTTGTTCTGTATTACCTTCTGAAAATCAAGATCAAGTAAAAATATTTTTAGCTTCTGAAGATGGTAAAGATTTTTCACTTGTAAAAGATAATAAAGTACTGGCTCATAAATTTGGTTTCGACGGATTTTACATGGCGCAATTAGTTAGAAAATAATATTTCAACATCATTTCTATTTTATTTTAGAATGATGTTTTTCATAAAATTCAAAAGGCTCATGATTTTTAAATCACGAGCCTTTTTCAATCAACTATTAAAAACTAACGTAATACAAAACGAATAGTTATGTAATTACACTTATATGACGGTACAGTTCTTATATCGTTACACCAAAACTTTACTTTAACACTTTTTTAAGATTACTTATTTTTGCTTAAAGCAACACTCGCCACTTTTATAAATTTTCATATACGTTCGTTTATACTTATTTTAGAGGCAACTAACTAAATTTTTAAACTTATGACAAATTCAAAAAAACCAAATACCTTATTTTGGGTTATTGGTGTAATTTCATTATTATGGAACGCAATGGGTGTCAATCAATACCTACAGCAAGCTTATAATACCGCTACTTTTAAAGCAATGTATCCTGATGAAAAAGTATTAGAAATGGCGCAAAACACTCCATCTTGGGTTATGGCTGCTTTTGCCCTTGCTGTTTTTGGTGGTTTTCTTGGAAGTGTATTTTTATTACTACGTAAAAAAATCGCAAAACCTATATTCTTAATTTCTCTAATAGCTATTGTTATACAAATGACATACAACGTATTTATGAGTGGAGCTATGGAAGTGTATGGTGCTGGTGTTTTAATAATGCCTTTTATGGTTATCGGATTTGCCTTTTTTGTACTGTGGCACACTAAAAAGTGTGAAACCAAAGGTTGGCTTTCTTAATATTTAAAAACTAAAGCTGTCTTCTTAGACAGCTTTTTTATTCTATTAAAACAAAAATAAATTCAGCCACACAAGCTGGCTTTTCTTGCCCTTTTATTTCTATTAAGCAATTGAACGTTAATTTTTTTCCATTAGGAAAATCTTCAATTTGTTTTAAAGTACTTATCAATCGTAATTGACTATTTACTGGGACAGAATTCGGAAAACGGACTCTATTTAATCCGTAATTCAAGCCCATTTTAACGCTTTTTATTTCTATTAAATCTGATATTAACTCCGACAGCATGGCAACAGACATAAATCCGTGAGCCATCGTAGTTCCTGTAGGAGAATGTTTAGCTGCTTTTTCTTCATCAACATGAATCCATTGTTTATCTAAAGTAGCATTAGCAAAATCATTAATCATTTTTTGGGTAACCGTAAACCAAGTTCCTACTGGTAATGTTTTTCCTTCTAAACTATGTAATGCTGCTAAATTTTCAAAAACCAATTTACTCATATCAATACTATTATTTACTTACCATAAACATCGTCTTTTACTTTTGGCAACTCTAATTCATATTTTACAGCAATAGTTCTTATTACAAAAATTACAATTGCTGGTATTATAAAATGAAGATCTTCATTTATATTAAAATTGCCCAAAATAAGATATACCACACCGCCGGCTAAACAAGCGGAAGCATATATTTCTTTTTTAAAAATTAACGGTACTTTTCGGGTAAGCACATCTCTTATTACTCCACCAAAAACAGCTGAAACCATTCCCATAACCAATGCTATAAAGGGGTGTAAATCGTATGCTAATCCTTTCTCTAATCCTAATAATGTAAACACACTTATACCAATAGTATCGAATAGAAACATGGTTTTTCTTAGCGGTGCAATTTTACTTCTAAATAAAAATGTAACAGCTACAGCTATTAAAATTGTCCAGATATAATTAATATCACCAATCCAATTTATTGGATGTGCATTAATTAAAACATCTCGCATCATACCACCACCTACTGCGGTAACAAAAGCAATGATAATAACTCCGAATAAATCAAAGTTTTTTTTCATTGCAACTAGTGAGCCACTTATGGCAAAAGCAAATGTCCCTGCAATATCAAGAGCGTAAATAATATCCACTTATATCTTTATTTCAGAAATTCGTATTTGTAAAGTTCTTTCTACCTCTTTTATATTATTTCTTTCATTGTTAAGAATTAAGACTAAAGAAACTCCTTTTTTACCTGCTCTTGCAGTTCTACCACTTCTGTGTGTGTAATATTCAATTTGTTCTGGTAATTGATGGTGCACAACAAATCCTAAATTATGTACATCAATTCCTCTTGCAGCAACATCTGTTGATACTAAAATCTGAAGATTTTCATTTTTAAAAGCACGCATTACTTTTTCACGATCTCTTTGTTGCATATCTCCCTCTAAAGCTTCTACAGAAAAACCTTCTTCTTTTAACTCTTTCGTTAATTTTTGAGCTCCTGCTTTTGTTCTAGCAAAAATAATTCCCCTTTCAGCATTTCTTTTTTCTAAAAACTTAACAATTACATCTACTTTTTCTGGAATTGTAGTTTGTACAAACTGATGCGTTATGTTTGCGTTTACCAAAGAGTTTTTATTCACTTCAACCTGTTTTGCTGAAGCATCCATATATTTTTTAATAATATTTCTTATTTCATCTGGCATTGTTGCCGAGAACAACCATGTTTTTCTTGTACCTGAAGTATATTTTAAAATACGGTTTATATCTAATTTAAATCCCATACTCAACATTTCATCAGCTTCATCAAGCACCAAGGTGTTAATATCTTTTAAATCAACTTCACCTCTTTCTATCAAATCAATTAAACGACCTGGAGTTGCTACTACTACATGTGTAGTTCTTTTTAGATTGTTAATCTGACGGTCAATTTTTTCTCCACCATAAACAGCTTCTATAAAAATCTTACCATCTACATATTTTGTAAACTTAAATAATTGTTTTTTTATTTGTTGCACCAACTCTCTTGTAGGCGATAATATTAACGCCTGAATTGTGTCTTTTGATGTATCTATCTTATGTAAAGCGGGCAAACCATAAGCAGCAGTTTTACCCGTACCTGTTTGAGCCAACCCAATAAAATCAGCATCGTTTTGTAATAAATAAGGTATTGCTTGTTCTTGTACTTCAGTAGGTGTTGTTATTCCTAACTCCTTTAATCCCTGAACATATTCTTTTCGTATTCCTAATGCTGTAAATGTTGTCATTCTCTTTATTTATAAATGCAAAGATATTGCTTTATTTTTTCCCTAAAAGTAAGTTTGTTATTTCTTTAGTGACTCTTTTGGGCTTTTGTGTTTTTGCGTCTAAAAGACAAAATGTAGTTTGCGACTTCACTAAAAGAGTTGCTCCTCTTCGCATTTCGAAATGACGAACAGATTTTATTCCTGCTGTTTCACCAACCCACGTTTTAACGGTAATTTCATCTCCTAAAGCACCTTGTTGTTTGTAATCTATTTCATGGCGAATTACAAACCAAACATAATCTGGTTTTGGTATATCTTTTATTAACAGCGTCCAATGATCTGCAGATACTTCTTGCATCCACTTTACATACACCACATTATTAACATGATTATACTCATCTATTTCATTTGCAGTAGCAATGTATTTTTTTTCATGAAAATTCATTTCACAAAACTACGCCAATGATGTTAATTATTACTTAAATATACCCTCGATTTTATATCTATATCATTTTATTGCTGATCTTCGAAGATTGAAAACTAAGTATGAATAAAACTACAAGTAACTTTGGTACCGAAAAGATTAGTAAACTTCTTTTAAAGCAAGCAATACCTGCTTCTATAGGAATTTTAGTAATGTCATTAAACATGATTGTCGACACTATTTTCGTTGGTCGTTGGATTAGTGTAATGGCAATTGCTGCCATTACCGTTGTTTTGCCGATCGCTTTTTTAATTTCATCTATCGGAATGGGAATTGGTATTGGTGGTAGTTCTATTATTTCAAGAGCTTTAGGTAAAGGTGATACCTCTAAAGCTTTTAAAGTATTTGGTAATCAAATTAGTTTAACTGTTTTCTTATCTGTATTATTTGTAGCCATAGGAATCTTTTTTGGCTTTCCTCTTTTACAGTTATTTGGGGCTAAAGGAGAAATATTAACTCCTGCTACCGATTATTTTAATGTTATTCTTTGGGGAGTACCTTTTTTAGCTTTTGCAATGATGGGAAATCCTGTGGTAAGAGCCGTTGGAAAACCTAATTATGCCATGCTTACTTTAATTTTCCCAGCTGTTATTAATATTCTTTTAGACGTTATTTTTATAAAGTTCATGAATTTAGGAATGTATGGTGCCGGGTTAGCAACTTCATTCTCATACGCTGTAAGTGGATTATTTATATTATGGTTCTTCTTATCTAAAAATACTGAGTTAAAAATTATTCCAAAATTTTTTATTATTGATTTCTCTATTTTAAAAGAAATTATTGCCCTGGGCGGAATTACCATTATTAGACAAGGAACCATTAGTCTTTTAATAATTATTTTAAATTATACCTTATTTAAATATGGCGGAGAAATATCAATTGCAGTATATGGAATAATCAACCGAGTAATGCTATTTTCTCTCTTTCCTGTATTAGGAGTAACGCAAGGTTTTTTGCCTATTGCAGGGTTTAATTATGGTGCAAACAATACTACAAGAGTTAAAGAGTCTATAAAAATTGCGATAACTTTTGGTTCGGCAATAGCTACACTAATTTTCATAGTAATAATGATTTTTCCTACCGAACTCGTAAGCCTTTTTACTGATGATGATAAATTGATTAAACTTACTTCTAATGCTTTAATTATAACATTTTTAGCTACCCCTGTAATTACAATTCAACTCATAGGTTCGGCTTATTTTCAAGCAGCAGGAAAAGCTTTACCTGCTTTATTGTTAACATTATTAAAACAAGGTTTTTTCTTAATTCCGTTAGTATATATTCTACCTAAATTTTTTGGTATAAATGGTGTTTGGATGTCTTTTCCAATTGCTGATGTATTAGCTACATTGGTTACTTACTTATATTTAAACAGAGAAATTAAACGCAGTTTAAATTAAGCTTTCTCCGTTTAAATTTGTAGTTAACACATCGCTCATTAAGTTAAAAAACGGACGTAAAGCTTTAAAAGAAATATTTACTTCGGATAAAAAATCTTTAGATAATACCTCTTTATCTGTAAAATTACGAACTGCAATAAATCCTTTTTTTCGTAGTAAGTCGATATCTGGATGGTTTTTATCGAATCCTCTTGGTGCAGATTTTAGTTCCGCTCCTTCAAAACTAGCTCCAAAGTTCTTTACAAATTCTGGATCTTTTAAAATGTCTCTAAAATCAGCAGCATCCATTTCTATTTCTTTTCGTATACGTAATAAATCTTCTTTATTAGGTTCCCAAAATCCGCCAGCTAAAAAACTTTCTCCCGGACGAATACGTAAGTAATAACCTCCACGTAAATGTTTTCCTTTTCTAGAAAAAGAACCTGCAAAATGAGGTTTATAAGGTGTTTTATCTTTCGAAAAACGAACATCTCGATATATTCTGAAGAGCTTAAACTTGTCTATTTCGTCGTGTTTTTCTAAATCTTCTCTTATGTGTGCGTAAAAATCTTTTGCATGATCTTGTATTTCTTTAAAAGCATCTTTTTGAGCTGCAAACCAATCGCGATTGTTATTTTCTTTTAAATCTTTTAAAAATTGAAGCGTTGATTTTTCTAATTGCATACATGTTATTTTTTACAGTTTGAAAGGTACAAAAAAACGCTGTAGAAAAAATCGACAGCGTTTATATATTTTGTTCTTTTGCGTTAGGGATTGAACGGTTTGTTTGAGCTCTTTTTTATTGTCAATTCGAGTGAATTTGCTTTTTCGCAAATTATTATCGAGAATACAATAAAAAAAGCGAGTAGTGAAAGCCCGCTCGAACGCCCTAATAATTATTTTAAACGTTAAATCTAAAATTCATAATATCACCATCTTGCACGATGTACTCTTTACCTTCGATACCTAATTTACCTGCTTCTTTTACTTTTTGCTCACCGCCTAAAGTTGTGTAATCTTCGTATTTGGTTACTTCGGCACGGATAAACCCTTTTTCGAAATCGGTGTGAATTACTCCGGCTGCTTGTGGTGCAGTATCACCAATATTAATCGTCCAAGCTCTTACTTCTTTTACACCAACGGTAAAATACGTTTGTAAGTTTAATAATTTGTATGCTGCTCTAATTAAAACAGAAGCTCCTGCTTCTTTTAAACCCATATCAGCTAAAAACATTTCACGCTCTTCGTAATCGTCTAACTCAGTAATATCTGCTTCTGTACCTACAGCTAAAACAATTACTTCGGCATTTTCGTCTTTTACAGCTTCTCTTACTTTAGTAACATAATCGTTACCATTCACAGCAGCACCTTCATCAACATTACATACATATAATACTGGCTTTGCAGTAATAAATTGTAATGATTGAACAATTTCTTGATCTTTTTCTGAAAACTCTATAGCTCTTACTGAAACTCCTCTCAATAAAGTTTCTTCAACTCTTAATAGAATTTCTAATTCTATTTGAGCTTCTTTATTACCAGTTTTAGCGGTTCTTTTTACACGCTCTAAACGCTTCTGAACAGTTTCTAAATCTTTTAATTGTAATTCTATATCAATCGTTTCCTTATCTCTAATAGGATCTACAGAAGCATCAACATGAATAATATTTTCGTTATCGAAACAACGTAAAACATGAATAATTGCATCTGTTTCACGAATGTTTGCTAAGAATTGATTTCCTAATCCTTCTCCTTTACTTGCTCCTTTTACCAAACCGGCAATATCAACAATTTCTACTGTTGCAGGCATTACCCTTTCTGGGTTGACCATACCTTCTAAAACCTGAATTCTAGGATCTGGTACATTTACAACACCTACATTAGGTTCGATAGTACAAAAAGGAAAGTTAGCACTTTGCGCTTTTGCATTAGATAAACAATTAAATAACGTTGATTTTCCTACGTTTGGTAACCCTACAATTCCTGCTTTCATTCTGTTCTTTTATTGAAAATTTTGCGTTTGCAAATATACTATTTTGGTTTTTATAATCAATCATTAATTTTTTCAATAAAAAACATTAAAAATTAAAATAAAAAACCATAATCAATTGATTTTTACTACATTTAAGAAAATTTAACTAACCTAAATTAAAAATTATGAGAAAAAAAACACTTTTATTTATTGTATTTATGTTTGCCAGTGTGCACTTTTTAAGTGCTCAAATACAAATTAAAGGAACAATTAAAGATACAAGTAACGCGCCATTACCAGGCGCTAATATTCTAGAAAAAGGAACTACCAATGGTGGTTCTTCCGATTTAGATGGTAAATTTAGTTTAAGTGTAGATACAAACGCAACGCTTATTATTAGTTTTTCTGGTTTTGAAACTCAAGAAATAGCTGTTAATGGAAAAACTAATTTTAATATTGTTCTTAAAGAAGGTTTAGAATTAGACGAAGTAGTTATAACAGGTTCTAGAACACCTACAAGAAGTAATACTACGAGTGCTTTACCTATCGATATCGTTTCATCAAAAGATCTACAATCTACAGGTCAAGCTACTTTCGATAAAGCGCTACAATACAAAATACCTTCATTTAATACAGTACAAACACCTGTTAATGATGCTACTTCTTTATTAGATCCGTATGAAATTAGAAATATGGGACCAAGTAGAACGTTAATACTAATTAATGGTAAACGTAAAAACTTAAGTGCTTTATTGTATACACAAGATTCTCCTGGACGTGGAGAAACTGGTGCCGATATTTCTGCGATACCTACTGATGCAATAAAATCTATTCAAATACTTCGTGATGGTGCTTCTGCACAGTATGGATCTGACGCTATTGCTGGTGTTATGAATGTTATCTTAAAAGATAATTACAACGGTGGTTCTGCAACTTTTAGAGCAGGTATTACTTCTGAAGGTGATGGTGAAATGGTGGGAGTTAGTGTTAATAACGGAACTTCAATTGGTGATTCGGGTAAAGGTTTTATTAATTACACAGTTGATTTCTCTAAAACAACCTTGGCAAATAGACCAGGAATGGTTAGCGCTGAAGGTGAAGCAGTGGAGTTTGGAGCAGACATAGCTGATGTAAGAGAGTTTTTATCAAGAAACCCTGACGCTAATAATATAAATGGTGCTCCTGAAACTACTGCTTCTAAATTTTTAATTAATGGTGGTTATGACTTAACAGAAAACAGTAATCTATATTTTAATGCTGCATACGTTTATAAGAACGTAAATAGCTTTGCTAATTATAGAACTCCGTATTGGAAATCGGTAGTAACAGAACCATATTTAGCAGATTTATTTCCAGGAAGTCATCCAACAAACGCGGGTGGTTTTGACGGATATGTACCTACTTTTGAAGGTGTATTAAATGATTTTAATGCTACTTTAGGATTTAAAGCAAAGAAAAACGGTTGGAATAGTGACATTAGTGTAACTTTTGGAGGTAACAAGCAATCTTATGCTGTAAACAACTCTCATAATAGCTCTTACACTCTTACAGAGCCTGCTTGGGATGATGCAAATGATAATGGTCAAGTAGATCCAGGTGAGGTTACTTTTAACAACAATAAATACAGAGAAAACAGTCCTACATCTTTCAATCCAGGAGGAACTGCCTTTAATCATGTTGTAGGTAACATAGATATTTCTAGAATATTATCAGATAATGTATCTATAGCTTTCGGTTCTGAATTTAGATCAGAAGTATTTGAAATTATTGCAGGAAGTGCAGCTTCATATGAAGGTGGTGGTTCTGATTCATTTGCAGGAAACAACCCTATAAATTCAGGTAGCTTTAATCGCTATAACTTAGGTGGATATGCCAGTTTAGATTGGGATATTAATAAAGATTTCTTGATAAGCGGTACCGCTAGAGCCGAAAATTATTCTGATTTTGGTAGTACTTTTGTTTGGAAAATAAGTTCTCGTTATAAATTTGCTGATGATAAATACACTATAAGAGGGTCTGTTTCTACAGGATTTAGAGCACCTACATTACATCAAATTTATACTGAAAAGGCTCAATATTCTTTTGCTGATGATGGAGGTATCGAAATTAATGGTTTGGTTAACAACGTATCGCCAACAGCTAAAGCTTTAGGTATTCCTAAACTAAGACCAGAAGAATCTACAAACGTTACCGTTGGTTTTGGAGCTAAACCTATGAGAAACGTATCTTTTACTGTAGATTATTATAAAATTGATGTTGATGACAGAATCGTTTATACCAACCCTATAAATAATAATCAATTTTTTGTAAACGGATTTAGTACTACCACATCTGGTTTAGACTTTGTTGCTAGTTTTAATAGAATTGAATTAGGTGCAGGGAAACTAGGTTTTAATTTATCTGGTAACTACACGATAGAAAATGAAAGGACAAGCGATTTACCACAATTTGACGGACAAGATGTACTAGATAGAGCTAATTTAGCTTTAATGTTTACTTCTAGACCAAAAACAAAATGGATTTTAGGAACAAACTATAATGTTAACAAATGGGACTTTTCTTTAAACAATACATACTTCGGGAAAACTACATTTAAACAAAAGTTTATGAGTGATGATTTAAGAACAGAGTTTATACCTAAAATTGTTACTGATTTAGCTATTAATTATAGGTTCACCGATAAGATTAGTATCGCTCTAAACGTAAACAACATACTTAATGTTATCCCTGAATGGGAGTTTAAAGCTGAAAATGCAAACGGTCAATCAATTATTGATGATACAACAATCACTAGTTCTGGTTTAACACAAATTCAAAATGAAGCTAACGCTATAACATTTAACAATCGTTATGCTATAACAACTTATGATGGTTCACATTTTAGTCAATTAGGAACTATGTTTAATTTATCAGTGAATTATCAATTTTAATATTACACGTTTTTTATAATTATTTGATAGAAAGCCGAAATTTTTATGATTTTCGGCTTTCTTATTTTAAAACATCTAATTTTATTACTAATTAATCATAAAAAAAATCCTGAGGTAAAACTCAGGATTTTTTTTATTTCTAAAATAATTGTTATTCGTTATGCATAAACTTCTGCTTACCTAACAATGCTTCTTCAGTTTCAACGTTATCATCATCAGGCACACAACAATCTACAGGACAAACTGCCGCACATTGAGGCTCTTCATGAAAACCTTTACATTCGGTACACTTGTCTGCAACAATATAGTAAATTTCATCAGAAATAGGCTCTTGAGTTTCATCTGCATTTGCTTTTTTACCATTTGGTAAAACCACATTTCCAGTTAAATCTGTTCCGTCTGCATATTTCCAATCATCAGCTCCTTCATAAATTGCTGTATTCGGACATTCTGGTTCACATGCACCACAATTTATACATTCATCTGTTATAATAATTGCCATAATTAATCTGTTTCAGTTTTGTAACTTTGCAATCGCAAAAATAGTTCCAAATTAACTTAGAAACAAAATAAATGGATACAATCCAAAATAGAATTTCAGCTTTTGTAGAATTAGGGAAATTTTTAAGCCAGTTTACTCAAAAAGAAACTGCTCAAAAAAACGATATCCAATTCAATGATTTGTTTTTTGACGGATTTAAACATCAATTAAAAATAGCAGGAGAAAAAAATACTTGGTTTACCAAAGAAAACTTATTGTTTGCTACCGAAAGTTGGTCTAAAGCCTTAACAAACGAAAATATTCAACAATGGGTTGCTAACGAAAATTTAGGTAAAAATGACATCAAACAAGTTGCCGTTATTATGGCAGGAAATATTCCGCTAGTCGGATTTCATGATTTCCTATCTGTTTTAATTTCTGGGCATTCGGTTTTAGTTAAACAATCTTCTAACGATAAAAACTTATTGCCTTTTTTAGCGAAGTATTTAGAATACGTTCAGCCAGAATTAAAAGGTAAAATTACATTTACGGAACAAAAGTTAACTGGCTTTGATGCTGTAATAGCTACAGGAAGTAATAATACGGCGCGTTATTTCGAATATTATTTTAAAGATAAACCTAGTATTATTAGAAAAAGCAGAAATTCGGTTGCTGTTTTAACAGGAAACGAAACGGCACAAGATTTTGAAAATTTAAGTAATGATGTATTTTGTTACTTCGGATTAGGTTGTCGTTCGGTATCAAAATTATATGTTCCTAAAGATTATAATTTCGATCCTTTTTTTACGGGAATGTTTAACAAACAAGAAATTATCAACAATGCAAAATATGCCAATAATTACGATTACAACAAAGCGGTGTATTTAATGAGCGAGTTCGATATTTTAGAAAACGGGTTTTTAATGATTAAGGAAGATGAAAGCTATGCCTCTCCTATTGCTTCTGTTTTTTATGAATATTACGACAATGCAGATGATTTAAAAACAAAATTAAAGCAAGACGAAGAAAAAACACAGTGTATCGTTGCAAATAATTTTATGGAAGGAGAAATTGCATTTGGCGAAACACAAAATCCGCAGTTATGGGATTATGCTGATGGCGTAAATACCTTAGAATTTTTATCAAAAATTTAAAGATAAACTCCTTATAAATTTCGCACCTTTGTGCTAACAAAACACTACTAAATAATGAAAAAACATAACTTTAGTGCAGGTCCGTGTATTTTACCAGAAGAAGTGTTACAAAAAGCTTCTGAAGCTATTATAAACTTTAATGATGATAATTTATCGTTGTTAGAAATATCGCACAGAAGTAAACCCTTTGTTGCTGTTATTGAAAACGCACGAAGTTTAGCTTTAGAATTATTAGGCTTAGAAAACAAAGGTTACAAAGCGCTATTTTTACAAGGCGGTGCAAGCAATCAATTTTTAATGACTGCTTACAATTTACTAAACAAAAAAGCCGCGTATTTAAATACCGGTACTTGGAGTAGCAAAGCTATTAAAGAAGCAAAATTATTTGGCGAATTGGTTGAGGTAGCTTCATCCGAAGATAAAAACTTTAATTACATACCTAAAGGATATGAAATTCCTACAGATGTAGATTATTTTCATTGTACGAGTAACAATACAATTTACGGATCGCAAATAAAAAGTTTTCCGGAAACTAATGTTCCGTTAATTTGTGATATGAGTTCTGATATATTTTCGCGTCAATTAGATTTTTCTAAGTTTGATTTGATTTATGCTGGTGCCCAAAAAAACATGGGTCCTGCCGGAACAACTTTGGTAATTATAAAAGAAGCTATTTTAGGCAAAGTAACACGCGAGATTCCATCAATGCTAAATTACCAAACTTTTATTGATAAAGATAGCATGTTTAACACACCTCCTGTTTTTGCGGTGTATACATCAATGCTTACTTTAGAGTGGTTGAAAGATTTAGGCGGAATTGAGTTTATAGAAAAAGTAAACAATCAAAAATCAGCACTTTTATATAGTGAAATAGATAGAAACCCTTTATTTAAAGGAGCTGTTGTTAAAGAAGACAGAAGCCATATGAACGCTACTTTTTCTTTAACAGATAACAATTTAAAAGAAACATTTAACACCCTATGGAAAGAAGCCAATATTAATGGTTTAGACGGCCACAGAAGTGTTGGTGGTTACAGAGCAAGTATGTACAATGCATTGCCATTATATAGTGTGCAAGCATTGGTAGATGTAATGCAAGAATTAGAACGAAAAGCATAATACAAACGTCATTCCGAACAAAGTGAAGGAATCTATTTATAAAGATTGCCACATCATTTTATTCCTCGCAATGACATTATAAAAGTAAGAATGAAAATATTAGCAAACGACGGAATCTCAGAAAGTGGAAAAGCTACTTTAGAAAATGCAGGATTTGAAGTAATAGTTACCAAAGTTGCCCAAGAGCAATTAGATAGTTTTATCAATGATGAAGAAATTAATGCCATCATTATTAAAAACACTACAGAAATACATGCTGAACTTATAGATAATTGTCCGACCTTAAAGTTAATTGCAAACGCAAGTACAAATAACGACAACGTAGATGTTATATATGCTGAAGAAGCTGGTTTACAAGTTGTAAATATTTCTGATGCTAGTGCCAATGCTGTTGCCGAATTGGTTTTTGCACATTTATTAGGAATGGCTCGTTATTTACATCAAGCCAACAGAGAAATGCCTTTAGAAGGCGATGTAAGTTTTAATGCTTTAAAATCTCAATTTTCTAACGGAACCGAATTACGTGGTAAAACATTGGGTATTATTGGTATGAATGCTGCAGGACAACAAGTAGCTAAACTCGCTTTAGGACTTGGAATGAAAGTGGTTGCCTTTGATGTTAACTTCGATAATACAATAACAATTCCGGTGGAGTTTTTTAACGGTGAAATTATTGATATTCAAATTGATATGTTAAGTTCTGATGAGTTATTAAAAGAAGCACATTTTATCAGCTTACATTTATCTGCTCAAGAAAAGCATCTAATCGGAGTTAAAGAATTTGAAAAGATGAAAGACGGAGTTGGTTTTATTAATGTCGCTCAAGGCGGGTTGGTAGATGAGGTTGCCTTAATTAACGCTATAGAAAGTGGTAAAGTGAAGTATGCAGGTTTAGATACTTTCGAAAATCAACCAAATCCAGAGATTCAGTTATTAATGAATCCTGAACTTTCTTTAAGTCCTAATATTGCTTCATATACTATAGAAGCACAGCATAAAATAGGTACAGAGTTGGCAGATAAAATTATTAATTCTTTACACTAAAAACTAAAATTATTAATGGCAATTGTAAAACCATTTAAAGCAGTACGAGCAACTCGAGATAAAGTTGCCATGGTATCTTCTAAATCATATGAAGTTTATCCTCCAGACATGTTAAATGCTAAGTTAGCTTTTAATCCTTTTTCATTTTTACATGTTGTAAATCCTGGGTATAAATATCATAAACAAGATATTACTGGTGATCAACGCTTTAAATTGGTGCACAATCGTTATTTAGAATTTAAAGAAGATGGTATTTTTACAAAAGATAAGAACCCTGGTTTTTATATTTATCAAAAAATAACACCAACCAATTCTTTTTGCGGAATTATAGCTGCAACTTCTGTAGAAGATTACCACAACAATACCATTAAAAAACACGAAGGCACTTTAAGAGAAAGAGAATTATTATTTGAAAACTACTTAAAAAACACTGGGTTTAATGCAGAACCTGTGCTTTTAACGTATCCTGATGATGATACTATTAATAGTATTATTGAAAAGTATCGTAAAAACAGGGCTGAATACGAATTTTCTACAACAGATAAGGATTCACATTTATTATGGATTATAGATGATGAAAAAGATGTTGCACAAATTTCTAATGCTTTTTCACAAGTAAACACTTTATATATTGCCGATGGCCATCATCGCTCTACTTCTGCTTGTTTACTTGCAAAAAACTTGGCAAAAGAAAATTCGAAACATACAGGTAACGAAAAATATAATTTCTTCATGAGCTACTTGTTACCCGAAAGCCAATTAAGTATTTATGAATTTAATCGATTTATAAAAGATTTAAACGGCTTAGCTGTTGATGAGTTTTTAATTGAATTAGACACCTTTTTTAGAATAGAAAACAGAGGTCAGGAATTATATAGGCCAAAAGAAAAGCATCAATTTAGCATGTATTTAAATGGGGAGTTTTATGCTTTACACTTGCGAAAATCTGTTTATAAATTTACAGATGCTTTAAGTAAATTAGATGCTCAAATTTTGTATCAAACCATTTTAAATCCGATTTTAGGAATTAAAGATATAAGAAACGCATCAAAAATAATGTATTCGCAAGATAAATCAGACAGTTTAGAGTTGAAAACTAAAGTTGATAGTGGCGATTTTAAAGTTTCTTTCGGTATGTTACCAACCACAATAAACGAACTAAAAGAAATTGTAGATGCGGATATGTTAATGCCACCTAAAACCACTTATATCGAACCTAAACTGAGAAGTGCTTTAACTATTTATGAATTTTGATATGATGACAGAAATTAAAGAAAATCTTCAAGAAATAAAAAATACTATTCCCGAAAATGTAACCTTAGTTGCGGTTTCTAAAACCAAACCTATTACCGACCTTCAAGAAGCATACGATGCAGGTCAGCGTGTATTTGGTGAAAACAAAATTCAGGAAATGGTAACAAAGTTTGATGCTTTACCAAAAGACATTAAATGGCATATGATTGGGCATTTACAACGCAACAAAGTAAAGTACATGGCGCATTTTGTTGATTTAATTCACGGTGTAGATAGTTTAAAAACCTTGACAGAAATTAACAAACAAGCTAAAAAACACAATCGTGTAATTAACTGCTTACTTCAGGCTCGTATTGCAAAAGAAGATACCAAGTTTGGTTTGTCCTTTTTAGAGATTGATGAAGTTATTTCATCAGAAGAATTTTCAGAGTTACAAAATATAAAGGTTGTTGGCTTTATGGGAATGGCTACTTTTACAGATAATCAGGAGCAATTACAAGAGGAATTTTCATCGTTAGCTACATTTTTTACTGAAAGGCAAAATAAAAACTCAAAACTATCTACGTTATCAATGGGAATGAGCGGTGACTATCAATTAGCTATCGAAAATGGTAGTAATATGGTAAGAATTGGTAGTGCTATTTTTGGAGTTCGAAATTATATTGTTTAGATTTACATTAATCAGCTAAAAAGAAAAAGAATTGTACGCAATATTAGATATTGAAACAACAGGGGGTAAATTTAATGAAGAAGGAATGACTGAAATTGCTATTCATAAATTTGATGGACACCAAATAGTCGATCAGTTTATTAGTTTAGTAAATCCAGAAAGGGATATTCAAGAATTTGTTGTTAAATTAACAGGTATAAATAATAAAATGCTTCGAAATGCACCAAAGTTTTACGAGGTGGCAAAACGAATTATAGAGATAACTGAAGGGTGTACTATTATTGCTCACAACGCTAATTTTGATTATCGTATTTTACGTCTAGAATTTAAACGTTTAGGCTATGATTTTAAGAGAAATACACTTTGTACAGTAGCACTTAGTAAAAAATTAATTCCAGAATCTCCTTCCCACAGTTTAGGAAAATTATGTCGTTTTGTTGGCATTCCTATGTCCGATAGACACAGAGCTAACGGAGATGCTTTAGCAACGATACAATTATTTAAATTATTGTTAGAAAAAGATGTTCATAAAAGTATTATTCAACAATCAATAAAATATGCTGATAATAGGCAAGAAAAGCAACGTCTTATAAAGATATTAGATAAGCTACCTGAAAAACAAGGTGTGTTTTACGTGCATAATGAACAAGGTACTATTATATTTATTGGTAGAGGAAAAAACATCAAACAAGAAACAAATAAACTATTTTTAAAAGAAACTCCTAAAGCTAAGAAAATATTAAAAAGAGTTAACGATGTTAGCTATGAAGAAACCGGTAATGTACTTTTTACTCGTTTAAAATATCATTTAGAGCTTACAAGGTTAAAACCTAAGTTTAACGTTATTCGCAAACGAAAAAATGCTGATAAGAATTTTAATCATGATAATTTATTAATTGTAGATAAAGGAAGGGGCCCAGAAGAACATGCTGTCATTTTAATAGAAAACAACATCGTTTTAGGATATACGTATACCAACTTAGCTTTTCAAGAAAATAATTTAAGTATATTAAAATCAATGCTTACTCCTATAGAAAGTGCCGATTTAGCCAAAACAATTATTAAAAATTATTTACTAAAAAATAAAGTGTCTAAAATAGTAAGATTACAAATAGAAAATAATTTGTAATATTGTTAAAACATCATAAAAATATTTTTTTTTGGAAAACAAAACGAAAAACTGGAAAGACAAATTACATGATGTAATTTACGGAACAGATACTCCAGCTGGTAAGTTGTTTGACATCGTGTTACTATTTGCTATTTTAATTAGTATCTTATTAGTAATGCTTGAAAGTATTGAGAGCTTTGATAATAAATATCATGATTTTTTAAATACTGCTGAGTGGGTTATTACCTTTTTATTTACCATAGAATATTTTGCTAGAATAATATCCATTAAAAAACCATCAAAATATATTTTTAGTTTTTATGGCGTTGTTGATTTTTTATCTACCATACCTAAATATTTATCACTATTTTTAATAGGTTCACATAGTTTAGTCGCGCTAAGAGCGTTTAGATTGCTACGAATTTTTCGAATTCTTAAGGTTTCGAGATACGTAGGAGAATCTAATCAACTTATAAAATCTTTAAATGCAAGTAAAGCTAAAATAGGAGTATTCTTATATTTTGTTCTTATTGTTTGCATTATTTTAGGTGCTGTAATGTACTTTATAGAAGGTGCTGAAAATGGTTTTACTAGTATTCCTAGAAGCATATATTGGTCTATCGTAACATTAACGACTGTTGGTTACGGAGACATTGCTCCGCAAACTGCTTTAGGTCAATTAATCGCAAGTATTACTGTTATTATCGGATACGCTATTATTGCGATTCCTACAGGAATTGTAAGTTCAGAAATGGCAAGAAAACAAGCTTTGTCTGATTCAAAAAAATGCCCTGATTGTTCAACTACCGGACATAAAGATGATGCCGAATTTTGTTATAACTGCGGAACAAAACTTAATTAAATGTCTAAAAAAAATATATTAATAACCATTGTTGGCGCTACAGCTATTGGTAAAACTGCTCTTAGTATAAAATTAGCACAGCATTTTAATTGCGATATTATTTCGTGTGATTCACGTCAGTTTTTTAAAGAAATGACAATCGGTACTGCGGTACCTGACTCTGATGAATTGGCTGCTGCGCAACATCATTTTATTCAGAATAAAAGCATTTTCGAGGACTATTCTGTTGGTGAATTTGAGAAAGATACTTTAAGTAAGTTAGATGAATTATTCTTAAAAAATCCTATTCAAATAATGGTTGGCGGTAGTGGATTATATGTTGATACTGTTTTAAAAGGATTAGATTATTTCCCTGAAGTTGATCCATCAATAAGAATAAATCTTACTAAAGAATTAGAAGAAAACGGAATAGAACCACTTCAAAATAAATTGAAAGCACTAGATATTGAAACGTATAATTCGATAGCTATTGATAACCCACATCGTGTTATGCGTGCTTTAGAAATTTGTATCGGCACAGGTAAAACATACAGTTCTTTTAAAAACAAACCAAAAGCTCCTCGTAATTTTAAATCCATAAAAATTGGATTAAATGCCGATAGACAAATTATGTACGATCGTATTAATAAACGTGTTGATATGATGATGGATACTGGTTTATTAGAAGAAGCTAAAACAATGTATCCTCATAAAAAATTAAATGCTTTAAAAACGGTTGGATATAGAGAATTATTTGAATATTTAGATGGTAATTTTACCAAAGAATTTGCTATTGAAGAAATTAAAAAAAATACTCGTCGTTTTGCAAAACGACAAGGAACTTGGTTTAGAAAAGATAAAGAAATCGTTTGGTTTGATTATCAATCTGACCTCGAAACAATTGTAACAGCTATTAAAAATCAATTTTAACAAATTTTAAAGCACTTAGCTCGTTCACTTTTTTATATTTGTCAAAAACATCAAAAAAAAATGAAATCAAATATTATATTTTTAGCTGCAATTCTTTTATCTACAGTAACATTTTCTCAAACTAAATTAGGTACTGTAAATAGTAACTTAATTATTGGTAAAATGCCACAAATGAAAAATGTTTTACGAAGAGTAGAAAATTCTGGTAAAAAATTAGATTCTTCTTTTAGCATAAAAGCTACTGAGTATCAAACGAAATCTCAAACCTTTAGTGAGACTCAAAAAACATTAAGTGAAGCTGATAAAAAAACAAAATATCAAGAACTAATTTCTTTAGAACAAGATTTACAAAAATTTCGTGTTAACGGTACAAAAATGATGCAATTACAAAGAGAAGAATATATGCGACCGTTATATAAAAAACTAAGTGAAGTTATTAGCGAAGTTGCTAAAGAAAATGGTTATACTCAAGTTTTAACTACTGATGGGAATGAATTTGGTTATGTTGATGAAAATTTTGACATCACTCAATTAGTTTTAGATAAATTAGGTATCAAAGAATAATTTTGACTTTTCAAAAGCATTATGAATAAAAAAGAAATTATAGGACTCGCATTAATATTTATTGGAATGATAATGCAATTGATGCTAAAAATTGAAATTATTAATTTTATTTCCGGAATCTTAATTGGTGCTGGGATAGGCTTTCTTATTGCTAATAAAATTAAGAATAATCCTATTTCTTTTTAATGGATAAAAAATCTAAAAACTTACAATTACAATACGAAGGATTTTTACAAACACCTTTTCTATGGCATGGAAAAGGTGTTTTTGATTTTGACCAATTTGAAATAAACCCAAATAAAATAACTATTTTTAACGCTGTAATTACCCAAAATTTACGCTTAGGAAAATTAGTAGAACGTTTTGTTTCTTATGAGCTACAACAAGATACATCAATTAAAATTATTGTAGAAAACATTCAAATTCAACAAGAAAAATTAACTTTAGGCGAGTTAGATTGTATTTTATATAAAAATGAAAAACCAATACATGTAGAAATTGTTTACAAATTTTATTTATATGACAATACTGTTGGTAATACAGAAATTGAACATTGGATAGGACCTAATAGAAAAGATTCATTAATACAAAAACTAACCAAACTTAAAGAAAAACAATTACCACTACTCTACTCTAAACAATGCGAAACTTATTTAGATAAACTAAATTTAGTTACTAACGAAATTGATCAGCAACTCTATTTTAAAGCCCAGTTATTTGTTCCTTTAAAAGAATATGGAAACAAGTTTCCTCTAATAAATAATGACTGTATTATTGGGTTTTATGCAACGTTAAAAGAACTCGAACAATTTAAGGAATGTAAATTTCACATTCCGAATAAACACGATTGGTTGGTTAAACCACATACAAATATTGATTGGCTTAATTTTAATCTTTATACTGAAAAAGCTAACTCTTTTCTTGAAGAAAAAAGAGCACCTTTATGCTGGATAAAACACCCGAACGGTAAAATCATGAAGTTTTTTGTTGTTTGGTGGGATTTTTGACATCACCTAGAAAAATAAATTATGAAAATAATAAAAACCGTATCATTTACCCTTTCAGTACTTTTTATTTTCGCATTTTCTTCCTGTGTTGAAGATGAAGTTAAAAGCGCATCATGCATAGAATTCGATAAAATCTCACAAGGTTACAATATTTTAGAAACAGCTGTTTTTACAACTAAAATTATTGAATTCGAAATTTATAATACATGTCCTTATAAAATAAAAGTTACCGATATAAAAATCCGAGGAAAAAATGCTAGTGAATTTACAATTCAGGGAATTGCAGAAGGCACCTATCTAACAGAGAATAAAATAAAATTCAATATTCTTTTCTCTCCTAAAAGTTTAGGGAAAAAAGAAGCTGGCTTAACGATTTTTCATGAGTTTGGATCTCAAGTTATTTTTGTGAATGGCGAAGGGGTTTAACTATGATCCTTTTCTTGCGACAGTTTTTACCAATCTTTTTCTAGATGTAATAAAATAAACACCTGTTAATAAAATTACAGATGCTATTACCGATTGTTCGGTAAGTTGCTCATCTAACAAACTCCAACCTAAAAACAAGGCTATTATCGGATTTACATAAGCGGATGTTGCTACTTTTTCTGGTGATACCGATTTTAAAAGATAATTAAAAGCTGTAAAAGCAACAATACCTCCAAAAATAACCAAGAACAGCATCGCTCCTTGTGTTTTACTAGCCCAATTTAATGGCGAAACCCACGTTTCTTTAAAAATTAAACTTGATATTACTAATATAGTTCCTGCTATTAACATTTGATATCCCGTAGCAACCAAGTAATTTTTTGGTAAATCTGCTTTCGATACAAAAACACTTCCGTAGCTCCAACTTAACACACAGGTTAAGATCATAAAAATACCTAAAACACCACCTTCAGAAGTTGTAATTTCTTTCTGACTTACCAATAAATACATTCCCGCTAAACCAAATAACACTCCGATTACTGATTTTCGTTGCATTTTTTTACCATCTATTAAACGCAATAAGAAAAGCACAAACAATGGTTGTGTTGATGCTAATAATGCAGCAAAACCTGTATCAACATATTTTAAAGCCCATACAAAAACTCCGTTTCCATATACTAGAAACAAAAAACCTGCTATTGCTGAATTTAAAAGTTGTGTTTTGTTTATTTTTATTGATATTTTTAACAATGTAGCAATGATCATAATCAACACACCTGCCACTAAAAATCGAATAGAAGCCAAAAATAAGGGAGACAATTCGGTTACCGCAATTTTATTAAATAAATAAGTAGATCCCCATATAATATATATCGAAAAAAATGCTGCAATAATTAATAATTTGGAGTTTTTCATACTTACTTAGTTTATAAAGTAAAAATACTATAATTGTAATTTATAAAAGTGGATTAAAATATATTTTTTCAGAAGCTATTTCCCGCTTTTCGCACTCGCTCTCTGCGAGGAGCTCAAACAAATGCTACAATCGGGGCTAGACTGCTTATTAAATTATGGCTAAGTTCTATACTTCTAGTTATTTTATTAAAACATGTGAGATTTTTAAAAACAAAAAAATCACCAATAGTGGTGATCTTTTGTTTGAAATATATCAAAGTATATTCTATAAATATCAAATCGTCTTTCTGAATTTATTTCAGAATCAAATTCTCTTAATTCAAACTAAATTGCCATGAGAAACTGAAATAAATTCAGGTTTGCATAAACATTAATCAATCAAAATACTTTTATATAAGTGTCTCTAAATAATGACTTTCTATAGCATATGTTTCTTTTAAGCCAGATATTTTATCATCTATTTTAGAAGTATCGTTCTTTTTAGATGATTTACTTGCCACCAACATTACATTTTTACGCGTATGTTCGTTACTTATAAATTCAAATACTTTCGTATTGTAATTACTTTTTTCTAAAATAAGCGCACGAATCGTATCAGTAACCATTTCGAATTGACGCTCTTTAAAGATTCCGTATTTTAAAAGCGGACTCTCCTGCTCTTTTCCTTTTACTTGCTGGCGGATTTGTTTATGACAACATGGTGCACAAATAATTAATTCAGCTTTAGCTGATAATCCTTTGTAAATGGCATCGTCTGTTGCGGTATCACAAGCATGTAAAGCAATTAAAATATCAATTTTATTATTATCATATTCCTGAATTGGCTGAGCTACAAACGATAATTTTTTAAACTCAGATTTTTCGGCTATATCATTACAATAATCCACCAATTCTTTACGCAATTCAATACCAGTAACTGTAGCACTGTATTTTTTTTGATTTACTAAATAATCATACAAAGCAAAAGTTAAATAGCCTTTACCCGATCCCATATCAACAATATTAATATGTTTTGGTAATTTGGTAGACTTTAATAAACCTTCAATAATCTCTAAATATTTATTAATTTGACGGTATTTATCGGCCATTTTATGAATCACCTTACCTTCTTTATCGGTAATTCCTAAATGATGTAAATAACTTCCAGCTTCGGCTAAACGTTCTTTTGGTTTATCATGGGTTACGGGCAATTTATTTTTAAAACTCGCCGCATTTTCACGATAAGAAACTTTTTTCTTTTTTGATATAAAAACCAATAAATCTTTAGATAATGTAAATAAAGTTGCCGCTCTAAAATTATCCATCAATAAGATTTCTAATTCAGATAATGCTTCGGTAATAGTATAATTTTTAACCTTATCATTTGTAGTATAATGATAGGTAAATTGCATCATTTCTGCTCCTTTAATAGTTACCAAACGAACATATACGTTTGGCAATCCATCACTTTTCTTGATAGGTTTACTTAAAGTTAGTTTTACAAATTCAGATTCTAAAACACTTTCGTTTAACGCATCTCTTAGTTGTTGAAATTCATTCATATTGCAAAAATAGTTAATAAGCATTAGTTTATTAGTAAAATAGACTAACTAAAACTTTTTTCTATGCAAAAAAAGAAGGATAATAAACATTGCTGTTTATTATCCTTCTTAAATTTAATAACTAAATATCTTTAATTACGGTAAAAGAACATTATTAACAGCATGAATTACCCCATTTGTTCCTTGTACATCTGTTACCGAAATAACTACTGATTGACCGCTTGATGTTTCTAATTTAGCCCCATCTGTTAAATCTACAGTTACCATTCCTTCTGATAACATAGTAATTTCTTGATTATCTGATAACTGATCAGCTTGTACATTTGCTCCGTTCACTACGTGATATTTTAAAACTGCATCTAAAGTTGCAATTGGTACATCTCCTAAACCGTTCCAATCATCATTGCTATCTAATAATGCTTGAAAAGCAGCATTAGTTGGTGCAAATACAGTAAAAGGTCCGTCTCCGTTTAATACAGCAACGAAATCAGTTGTATGTCTATCATCTGTTAAGGCAGCTACTAAACTTGTAAAACCTGAATTATTTAAAGCTAAAGTTACAATGTTTGCTGGTAACATTACTTTATCAATAACGTGAACTACACCATTACTTCCTTGAATATCTACTATTACAGGTTTAGAATCTCCATTGAATTCAACACCTCCTGTAGTTTCTATTTGCAATGATAAGCTCTCATCATTTGGTCCTGTTGCTAATGTATTTACATAAGTATCTGAAAGACCTGCTGATTGTACGTTTGCTCCGCTTAATACGTGAAATCTTAATACTGAATCTAATGTTTCAATAGGAATATCGCCTAAAGAGCTCCAAGAATCATTACTATCTAATAATGATTGAAAAGCTGCGTTTGTTGGTGCAAAAACGGTGAATGGTCCATCACCATTTAATACTGAAACAAAATCTGTTGTATGTCTTGTATCTGTTAAAGCAGCTACTAAACTTGTAAGTCCGCTATTATTTAAAGCCAAAGTTACAAGACTTGGTGGTAACATTACTTTATCTATAATATGTACAACACCATTACTTGCTTCAACATCAACTGTTATAGGTTTAGAATCTCCATTAAACTCTACACCTCCAGTAGTTTCAACCTGTAATGATAAATTTTCATCGTTTGGTCCTGTTGCTAAAGTTTTAACATAAGTATCAGAAAGATCTGCTGATGTTACTTTAGATGTTAAAACATGAAACTTTAATACTGTTGCTAAAGTTTCAGTAGGAATGTCGTTTAAAGTACTCCAATCATCGTTTGAATCTAATAACGCAGCAAAAGCATCGTTATTTGGTGCAAACACAGTATAAGGTCCATTCATTTTTAAAGCATCTACTAAATCGGCTTTTACAACCGCATCAACTAATATACTTAATGACGGAGTAGCCGAAGCTAACTCTATAATGTCTTTAGGGTTGTCAATAACAACTACAGGATCGTCGTCATCACTACAAGATGTTAATAATGATAAACTTAGTAATAAACCAAGTGCCGCAATACTTTTAAATTTTTTAATAACCATTTTTAATAATTTTTTAATTAATAATTAGTGTTTGTTATTTGATAATTTTTATTGAAATAAAATTACTTTGTTTATCTTATTTTACAAATTAATAAACAAATTAAAATTAGATATAAAAAATATCACTTAATACTTATAGTAATTAGTGATACACAAATATACAAATGTTTAACTAAATGACAAATAAGTTAAACGTTATTTTTATGTTAAAAAAAAACACCTCCTAGAATTAACTAAAAGGTATTGGTAAATTATTATTATTATTATTATTATGAAAAATGTTTTAAAAAGAAATTTAATTAATTTCTTTCTTTTAAAACAGCTTCTATTTCTGTTAATGTAAATCCTTTCGCCTTTAAAAGAATTACAATATGATAAAATAAATCGGCAGCTTCATTTTTAAATAAATCAGCATCATTATCTTTTGCTTCAATAACCAATTCTACCGCTTCTTCTCCTACTTTCTGTGCTACTTTATTAATTCCTCGTTTATATAGTTTATTTGTATATGACGTTGGATGATCAGTATCTATACGATCGCTAACAATTCGCTCTAATTCATATAAAAACCCTTTTGGAGTTTCTTCCGTAAAACAAGAAGTAGTTCCTTTATGACAAGTTGGACCTGCTGGCATTACTTTTATTAAAATAGTATCGTTATCACAATCGATTTTAATATCGTTCACTTCTAAAAAATTACCAGACTCCTCACCTTTTGTCCATAACCTATTTTTACTTCTACTAAAAAAAGTTACTTTATTTTCTTTCTTTGTTTTTAAGAAAGCTTCTTCGTTCATATACCCTAACATTAATACTTGTAATGTGGTATTATTCTGAATTATTACAGGAACTAACCCGTCTCCTTTTGTAAAATCTATATTCATCGTACTGGTATATTTTGTTCTTTTAAATATTCTTTAAGATTTGGCACTGGTATTTCAGCGAAATGAAAAATACTAGCTGCTAAACCTGCACTCGCTTCTGTTTTTGTAAATACATCTTTAAAGTGTATTTCTTTACCGGCTCCGCCTGATGCTATTACAGGTATATTTATTGCTTTACTAACATCATTTGTTATATCTAGCGCAAAACCTGCTTTTGTTCCGTCGTTATTCATTGATGTTAATAAAATTTCTCCTGCCCCTAATTTTTCAACTTCCTTAGCCCAAGCAACCGTTTCTAACTCAGTTTCATGAGTTCCTCCTTTTGTAAATACTTTCCAATTATTATTTACATTTTTGGTATCAATAGCAACTACTACAAACTGACTTCCAAAACGATTTTTTAAATCGGTTATTAACTGCGGATTTTTAACTGCCGATGAATTGATACTTACTTTATCTGCACCTGCTTTTATCAAAGCCAAAGCATCATCAACCGTACTTATTCCACCACCAACTGTAAAAGGTATATTTATTTCTTGCGCTATTTTCTCTACTAACTCAACTAACGTTTTTCTGTTTTCGAGCGTTGCAGTAATATCTAAAAACACCAACTCATCAGCACCATCTTTTACATATTGCTTAGCCAATTCAATCGGATCACCTGCGTCTTTAATATCAATAAAATTAACACCTTTTACTGTGCGACCGTTTTTGATATCTAAACAAGGTATTATTCTTTTTTTTAACATATTTAATAGTTATCATCATTTTTAAAATCAAAAGAAACCTTTAAAAGATCACTTCGTTATTCTTTCTTATAATGATGTATTATTTTATTATAAAATTTTCTAATTGCTTTAACGAAATTCTATTTTCGTAAATCGCTTTACCTAAAATTGCGCCTTCACAACCTATTTCTTTCAACCGTATTAAATCATCAATATTAGCAACACCACCACTTGCTATTAAGTTAACGCCACTTTTACTTAATATTTCTTGGTACAACTCAACAGATGCTCCTTGTAACATTCCGTCTTTAGCGACATCCGTACAAATAGTATTTTTAATTCCTAATTTCTCATATTTTATGATAAAATCAATCACCTCTACTTCTGATGTTTCTAACCATCCGTGTGTAGCAATTTTACGATTGATACAATCGGCACCTAAAATAATTTTATCGCTACCATATTCTGTTAACCATCCTGTAAAAATATCAGGGTTTTTAACAGCGATACTTCCTCCCGTTATCTGACTTGCACCGTTATCGAAAGCAATTCGTAAATCTTCATCTGATTTTAATCCACCACCGAAATCGATTTTTAAATTTGTTTTGGCAGCAATTTCTTGCAACACTTTGTAATTTACAATGTGTTGTGATTTGGCTCCATCTAAATCTACTAAATGTAAATATTCGATTCCGCTATCTTCAAATTCTTTTGCTACTTCAACAGGATTTTCGTTATATATTTTTTTGGTTGCATAATCGCCTTTTGTTAAGCGTACACATTTTCCGTCAATAATATCTATGGCAGGTATAATTCTCATTTTCTTAATTTTATAATTCTAAAAAGTTTTTTAGTAATTTTTCACCGATGCTTGCTGATTTTTCTGGATGAAATTGCATGGCATAAAAATTATCTTTTTGCATAATCGAACTAAATGGCTTTATATAATCACAAGTTGCAATAGTATTTTCACAAACTTCAGCATAATAACCGTGCACATAATATACATCTTCATTCATAGCTAGATTCTCTACTATTTTTGATGGTTTTATTTCTGAAAAGTTATTCCATCCCATGTGTGGCACTTTCATTAAAGGAGGAAACTGTTTTGTTACAGTATCAAAAATACCTAAACATGTTGTATTGCCTTCTTCTGATGATGCGCACATTAATTGTAAACCTAAGCAAATACCCAATACTGGCTGGGTAAGAGATACTAAAAGTTCGTCTAATTTACGTTCTTTTAAATAAGCCATTGCCGAACTTGCTTCACCAACACCCGGAAATATTACTTTATCAGCTTGTTGTATTTCTATTGGATTATCAGTTATTATACTTTCATAACCTAAACGGTTAAGTGTATTTTGAACCGATCGTATATTACCGGCATTATATTTTATAATTGCAATCATAATACTATAGCGTTCCTTTGGTTGATGGTAAAATCATTTTACTAGTATCTCTCTTTACAGCTACTTTTATTGCTTTTGCAAAAGCTTTAAAAATTGCCTCTATTTTGTGATGCTCGTTTGTTCCTTCTGCTTTAATATTTAAATTACATTTTGCACCATCGGTAAATGATTTAAAAAAGTGAAAAAACATTTCTGTTGGCATTTTACCTACCATTTCTCTTTTAAAATCTGCTTCCCAAACTAACCAATTTCTACCTCCAAAATCAATAGCTACTTGCGCTAAACAATCATCCATTGGTAAACAAAATCCGTAACGCTCTATTCCTAACTTATTACCTAATGCTTTATTAAAAACCTCTCCTAATGCAATGGCTGTATCTTCAATAGTATGGTGCTCATCAACTTCTAAATCTCCTTTAACCTGAATATCTAAATCCATTTGCCCATGACGCGCAATTTGATCTAACATATGATCGAAGAAATCAATTCCTGTACTAATATTACTTTTTCCTGTTCCGTCTAGGTTTAATTGAATATCAATTTTGGTTTCGTTTGTATTTCTAACAATACCATCGGTTCTTTCTTCTAATTTTAAAAACTCATAAATAGCATTCCAATCACTACTTTCTAAAGCAATAAATTCGTCTAAATCACTTCTTTTTACCGTAATTTCATCGGTTCCTAAAAAAGTTTCATCATTGATGTAAATTCCTTTTGATCCTAAGTTTTTTGCCAATTCAATATCCGTTAAACGATCTCCGATTACAAATGAATTTGCTAAATCATATTCTTCAGAAAAAAACTTGGTTAATAAACCTGTATTTGGCTTTCTTGTTGGCTGATTATCTTTTGCAAAAGTGATATCAATAATTTCTTCAGAAAAAACAATTCCTTCGTCTTTTAAAGTTTTCATTACAAAATTGTGCACAGGCCAAAAACTATTTTCAGGATATACTTCGGTTCCCAAACCATCTTGATTGGTTACTAAAACCAACTCGAAATCTAACTCATTTGCAATTTTACTTAATCCTTGAAATACCTTCGGATAAAACTCTAATTTTTCGAATGAATCTGTTTGTTCATCTGCAGGTTCTTTAATTAAAGTTCCGTCTCTATCTATAAATAATACTTTTTTCATGTGTTTTCTTTTTATTAAAATCAATATTTTCTACTAAAATCTCTAGACTATGCTCAATGTGACAATAATTATATGATTGATTTTAATGCTGTAATTAGTTGTGTGTTTTCTTCTTTACTACCAACGGTTATTCGTAAACAATTGTTTACTAAACTATTTCTGTTACGCGTAATTATTTTTTTAACTACCAATGTATCATAAACTGCATTTGCATCGGTAACCTCTATCAAAATAAAATTAGCTTCCGTTGGGTATATTTTTTTGATAAGTTTTATATTCTTAAACTCATTCATTAAGCGATCTTTTTCGTTAATGATTGTGTTTTTATTCGCTTCGAACAAAGATATATTATCTAATGAAGCAATAATTGCTTCTTGATTTAAAGTACTAACATTATAAGGTGGCTTTACTTTATTATACAAATCTATAACGTTAGAATTTGCATAGGCAACTCCTACCCTTGCGCCTGCCAATCCCCAAGCTTTACTAAAAGTCTGACTTACAATTAAGTTCGGATAATTAGCCAATTGTGTTGCATACGAATCTCTTGTACTAAAATCGATATAAGCTTCATCGACAATTACCATTCCGTTAAAATTATCGAGAATATACTGAATAGTTTCATCCTCAAAACAATTTCCTGTTGGATTGTTTGGAGAACAAATAAATATAATTTTTACATCCTCCATATCTAAATATGGCTGTAACTGGTTTAAGCTTATTTGAAAATCATTTACCAAAGGTTGCTTAATTAACTCAACATCATTAATACTTGCTGATACATCGTACATACCATAAGTAGGCGAAAAAGTTAACGCTTTATCTTTACCTGGCTCACAGAAAATCCTGAATGCTAAATCGATTACTTCATCACTACCGTTTCCAATAAAAATCTGATTATTCTCAACGTTTTTTATAGTTGATAAACGTTCTTTAATTTTTGTTTGCTTCGGATCTGGATATCTGTTTAAAGTTCCAAACGGATTTTCATTAGCATCTAAATAAACCTCTGCTGCCCCTTTAAATTCATCTCTTGCTGATGAATATGCTTTTAACTTTTGAATGTTCTTGCGAACTATTTTTTCTAAACTAAACATTTTCAATATCTTTTAATCTTAATGTAACAGCATTTTTATGAGCCTGTAATCCTTCTGCGGCTGCCATTATTTCAATCGTTTCACCAATGTTTTGTATTCCTTCTTTGGATATTTTTTGAAACGTAATACTTTTTGTAAAACTATCTAAATTAACACCTGAATATGCTTTTGCAAATCCGTTTGTTGGTAAGGTATGATTCGTTCCTGAAGCATAATCACCAGCACTTTCTGGCGTATAGTTTCCTATAAATACCGAACCTGCATTGGCTATTTTGTCTATAAAAAAGTCATCATTTTTAGTTGCTATAATTAAATGTTCTGGTGCATAATCATTTACAAAATTAATAGCCTCATACTCATCTTTAATTAAAACAACTTTTGTGTTTTTTAATGCTTTTTCTGTAATTTCTTTTCTTGATAAATTAAGAAGTTGTGCATCTATTTCTTTTGATACTTCGGCAATTAAATTTAATGAATCTGACACTAAAACAACCTGACTATCTGCTCCGTGTTCTGCCTGACTTAATAAATCGGATGCTACAAATGCGGCATTTGCCGAGTCATCCGCCATTACTAATAATTCACTAGGACCAGCTGGCATATCAATTGCAATTCCGTATTGTGTTGCCAATTGTTTTGCTACTGTTACATATTGGTTTCCAGGACCAAAAACTTTAGATACTTTTGGTATCGTTTCTGTACCAAATGTAAAACTAGCTATGGCTTGTATACCACCAACTTTATATATTTTAGTTACTCCACAAAGTGCTGCCGTGTATAAAATAGCAGGATTAATTTCTCCTTTTTTATCCGGAGGAGAACATAAAATGATTTCTTTACAACCTGCAATATTCGCAGGGGTTGCTAACATTAATACGGTAGAAAATAACGGAGCAGTTCCGCCAGGAATGTACAATCCTACTTTTTCTATAGGCCTTTTTTCTTGCCAACATTGCACTCCTTTTGTTGTTTCTATCGCAATTTTTTCGGTTTTTTGAGCAGCATGAAAAATTTCAATATTTGCCTTTGCTTGTTGAATAGCATTTTTTAATTCTTTAGAAACTAAGTTTTCGGCATTTTTAATTTCTTCTGAACTAACTTCTAATGTTTCTAAATTTACACCATCAAAAAGGGCTGTATACTTTTTTACTGCAATGTCGCCTGACTCTTTAACTTGTTTGAAAATATCATCTACAGTTTGTGCTATATCTTCAACAGATTTTGTGGGTCTTTTTAATAACGATTCCCAATTATCTTTATTTAATTCTACTGCTCTCATCTACCTTAATTTTTAAACAACCATTTTCTCTATAGGACACACTAAAATACCTTCTGCTCCATTAAGTTTTAGCTCATCTATAATATCCCAAAACTCATCTTTATCTAATACTGAGTGTACAGAGCTCCAACCTTCTTCTGCCAACGGTAAAACTGTTGGACTCCTCATTCCTGGTAAGATATCTATAATTTTTTCTAATTTATCATTTGGCGCATTTAACAAGACATATTTAGAACGTTTTCCTTTTAAAACCGATTGAATTCTGAATTGTAATTTATTTAAAATAGCTTTTCTTTCTTCTGTAATTAATGGTGAATTAGCTAAAACTGCTTCTGAAGTTAATAATACTTCAATTTCTTTTAAACCATTTTTAAATAAAGTAGATCCGCTTGAAACGATATCACAAATTCCGTCTGCCAATCCTATATTTGGTGCAATTTCTACAGAACCATTAATGATGTGTAATTGTGCATCAATTTTATTTTTAGCTAAATATTTTTTAACCGTTTCTGGATACGAAGTTGCAATTCTTTTTAAGTTTAAATCTTTTAAAGAGTTTGCACTAGATTCTTTAGGAACCGCAATAGAAACCTTGCATTTAGAAAAACCTAAACGCTCTACAAATTCTAAATCATTTCCTTTTTCTATCAGTACATTTTCACCAATAATTGCAATATCAACGACACCGTCTCTTAAATACTGAGGAATATCTCCGTTACGTAAATAAAAAACTTCTAACGGAAAGTTACTTGCAGAAGCTTTTAGTTGGTCTTTACCATTATCTATAGAAATACCACAATCTTTTAAAAGTTGTAATGAATCTTGATTTAGTCTTCCTGATTTTTGAATGGCTATTCTTAATTTACTCATGTTGTTTTTGTTAATTTATTTGAGTAAATCTTAAGGTGTAGATAATTTCCTTTGTGGAAATAAAAAACCCGTTTGATTTACTCAAACGGGTTTAAAATATATGTTGATTTTATTCAATACATCTTTAGTTCGCCTGAGTGCAAATATGGTGATGATGATGATGTGCTTGAATAAAGTTCATTGTTCTTTTTTTGATAGTGCAAATATTTCACTTTATTTTAAAATACACAAGCTTTTTATATAAAAATAAAAACCACCTAAAATAGGTGGTTTTTATTTTTATATAATTAAAGCTAGATTACGCTTTAAATACAATTTTACGCATACGTAAGCTTTCTGGAGTAACTTCCAAGTACTCATCTGCCTTAATGTATTCCATATTTTCTTCTAAAGAAAAATCGATTTTTGGAGCAATTTTCATAGCATCATCTGTACCAGATTTACGCATGTTTGTTAATTGTTTTCCTTTAATTAAGTTTACAGCCATATCATCAGATTTACTGTTTTCCCCAATTACTTGTCCAATATAAATTTCTTGGTTAACATCAATAAAGAATTTACCTCTATCTTGTAAACGGTTTAATGCATATGCTGTAGCTTTACCTGTTGCTGCAGAAATAATTGCTCCTTTTACTTCTTCAGTAAAGTCTCCTTTATAAGGTCCGTACTCACTAAATCTATGGTTAATAATTGCTTGACCAGCTGTTGCTGTTAAAATTTTATTTCTTAATCCTATTAATCCACGAGAAGGTATTGTAAACTCTAAGTGTTGTAAATCTCCTTTAGGCTCCATAATCATTAAATCTCCTTTACGTAAAGAAACTAAGTTTACAGCTTTAGAAGCAACATCTTCTGGTACATCGATAGACAATGTTTCCATTGGCTCATGTTTCTTACCATCAATCATTTTAATAATTACTTGTGGTCTTCCCACTTGTAATTCATATCCTTCACGACGCATTGTTTCTATCAATACAGATAAGTGTAATACACCACGACCAAATACGTTAAACTTGTCTTCAGAATCTGTAGTTTCAACTTTTAAAGCTAAATTCTTTTCTAATTCTTTAAACAGACGATCACGAATGTGACGAGATGTTACAAATTTACCTTCTTTACCAAAGAAAGGAGAATTGTTAATAGTAAACAACATACTCATTGTAGGTTGGTCAATTTCTGTTCTTGGTAATGCTTCTGGGTTTTCTAAATCAGCAATCGTATCACCAATTTCAAATCCGTCAATACCTGTAATAGCACAAATATCTCCACAAGGAACTTTATCTACTTGAACTTTTCCCATTCCTTCGAATACGTGTAGTTCTTTAATTCTTACTTTTTTAGTTGTACCGTCAGCTTTACATAACATGTAATCTTTACCAGCTTCTAAATCTCCTCTAAAAACACGTCCAATAGCAATTCTTCCAGTAAAAGAAGAAAAATCTAAAGAAGTAATTTGCATTTGTGGAGTTCCTTCGTTGTATTTAGTTTCTGGAATAGATTCTAATACAGCATCTAGTAAAGGTACGATATTATCAGTTTCGTTTTTCCAGTCAGTACTCATCCAGTTATTCTTTGCAGAACCGTAGATGGTAGTAAAATCTAACTGCTCTTCAGTAGCTTCTAAAGCAAACATTAAGTCAAAAACTTTTTCGTGAACGATATCAGGAGTACAGTTTTCTTTATCTACTTTGTTAACAACTACGATAGGTGTTAATCCTAATTCTAAAGCTTTACCTAATACAAAACGAGTTTGTGGCATTGGCCCTTCAAATGCATCAACTAATAATAAAACACCATCAGCCATTTTTAATACACGTTCTACTTCACCTCCGAAATCGGCGTGACCTGGTGTATCAATTACATTGATTTTTGTGTTTTTATAGTTTACTGATACGTTTTTAGAAAGAATTGTAATTCCTCTTTCACGCTCTAAATCATTATTATCTAACAATAAATCAGTACGTTCTTTACGATCGTCTAAAACTTTTGCTTGATCTATAATCTTATCTACCAAGGTAGTCTTACCGTGATCAACGTGTGCTATAATAGCGATATTTCTAATTGGTTGCATTCTTGCTCGTTTTTTAAAGCTGCAAAAGTAGTGTATTAAAAATGAATACTATATAAATGTTGTAGAATTATTTTTTTTCGATTATATCTTCACCATCTACTCTAAAAGCACTTGGTAAAATATCCGGAATTAATTTTATTAATAAAGGCAACAGTAATGCGCCTCCAGGAAGCATAAACACAGTAAAAGCAGGTATGGCTTTACAAATATCTATTGTTTGCTCTTTTACCTTTGCTTTTTCTTCGTCTGTTAAGTTTGTGGTAATCGATTTTTTAATCAAAAAAACCAATTCTTTGCTTTCTTGAAGCTCTTGTGCTAATCGCTTTTTATTTATTTGAATAGCTTCCTTTATTTCGTCTACAGTACTCATTATAACTTACGACGTTTTCTTTCTGTTTTTAACAAGTTAAGTTCTCTTGATGTTTGTCCTGCTACCGATGTATTTTCTTCTGCTCTACGAATTAAGTAAGGCATAACATCTCTTACAGGCCCGAAAGGAACATATTTAGCTACATTGTATCCTTCTGCTGCTAAATTAAAGCTAATATGATCGCTCATACCGTATAATTGACCAAACCACATACGATTATCGTTTACAGCGATGTTGTATTCTTTAGATAAATCCATCAATAAACAAGAGCTTTCTTCATTATGAGTTCCTGCAAAAATAGCCATATTTTTATGCGCCATCATAAAGCGAACTGCCTCGTTATAATTAATATCTGTAGCTTGTTTATCGGCACATATGGGTGAATCGTACCCCTTCTCTTCTGCCCTAACTCTTTCTTTTTCCATGTAGGCACCACGAACTACTTTCATACCAATGTGGTACCCTTTTTGATGCGCTTTTTGATACAGATTACGTAAATAATCCATACGATCATGACGGTACATTTGTAATGTATTAAAAACAATTGCCTTGTCTTTATTATACGTTTCCATTAATTCCTCAATTAAATCGTCTGCAGCATCTTGCATCCAACTTTCTTCGGCATCTATTAATAACGGAACATCTTTTTCTACGGCTAATTTACAAACAGTATGAAAACGTTCTAAAACTCTAATCCATTCAGATTTCTCATCTACGGTTAATGCTTTTTTTTCTGATAACTTTTGATATAAAGCAAAGCGCCCAAAACCAGTTGGCTTAAAAACAGCATAAGGTATTGATTTTTTTTCTTTAGAAAACTGTATAATCTTTACAATTTTATTAAGTGCATCATCAAAACTTTCTTCTTCTTCTTTTCCTTCAACAGAATAATCTAATACACTATGAACATTGCCTTTTTCAAACATTTTATCAATTACCGGTAAACAATCATCTTCTGTTACACCTCCACAAAAATGATCGAAAACAGTAGAGCGAATTAACCCCTCAACAGGCAAGTGCGCTTTTAACGCAAAATTAGTTACTGCTGTACCAATGCGAACCATTGGTTGATTTTGTATCATTTTAAATAAAAAATAGGCTCTTTCTAACTCTGAGTCAGATTTTAATTTAAAAGCAGTTTCTGTATTATTAAAAAGTTTCATTACTGAAGTCTTAAAGTATTTTATTTGTAAAGACAAATATAAATTACCTGTATGATATATTTTAAATTTTTCTATTTATTTTCGCTGTAAATTAAAGATTAAAATGACTTCTATTAAAGCAGCAACATACCCTATTCATTTTAATGAAAAAGCGTATACTGAATTGGCGAATTTAATTCGCTTTAATAATTACTCTTCTATTTTTATATTAGTTGATGATAACACGCTTACTCATTGCTATCCTCGCTTTATGCCTTTACTAGAAACCGATAAAACTATTGAAGTAATTCAAATTGATGCTGGCGAAGTTCATAAAAATATTGAAACCTGTGTTGGTGTTTGGAATGTGATGACCGAACTTGGTGCAGACCGAAAAAGCTTACTAATTACTTTGGGTGGTGGCGTTATTACCGATTTAGGTGGTTTTGTTGCTTCTACTTTTAAAAGAGGAATTGATTTCATTAACATTCCAACCACATTATTAAGCATGGTTGATGCTTCTGTTGGTGGTAAAACTGGAGTTGATTTAGGTGTTTTAAAAAATCAGATTGGTTTGTTTGCAAATCCTAAAATGGTTTTATTAGATCCTGAATATTTACATACACTTTCTGCTCGTGAAATTAGGTCGGGAACTGCCGAAATTATTAAATACGGAATGACACACGATATTCGTTTGTTTAATGAAATTAAAGATAATGCCGAATTAAACATTGTAGATTTAATACACCGCTCTATAGAAATTAAAAACGAAGTTGTTTTAGAAGATCCTACAGAGCAAAACATACGTAAGGTTTTAAATTGGGGACACACCATTGGCCACGGAATAGAATCTTACTTTTTAGATACTCCTAATAAAGAAAACTTAACGCATGGTGAAGCCATAGCTATTGGTATGGTTTGTGAAACATATATTTCTTCTAAAATATTAAATTTCCCTTCGGATAAACTTAAAGAGGTTAAAAAAGCAATTCATGCTATTTATGGTAAAATTGAAATTAAAGAAGAAGACTTCTCTTCTATTACAGGATTAATGAAACATGACAAGAAAAATGTTGGAGGAGAAATTAACTTTGTGCTCTTAAAAAACTATGGTGACTTTCAAATAAACTGTAAAGTTCCCAATAAATTAATAATTGAAAGTTTAGAATACTATAACTCATAATAAAACAAAAAAGCGCAACTTAAGTTGCGCTTTTTTTGTTTTATTTAGTTACTGTTATTGGTATACTGTCTTGAGACCCATATAATTTAATTTCTGTAATATCTGCTGGCATATTTAAGCCATTTTTATTAATTACTCTTTTAACATTTTTAATTACATCACTTTTAACCTCTAATGCTGCTCGTTTATACTCTTTAGTTTTTGTCCAAAAAATAATCTTTAAATTAACAGTACTCACCCCTAAACTATCTAATGTAACAAAACACTGGTGTTCATCTGTGTTAATTACACCTTCAGTATTCACAACCGAATATATAATTACTTTTTTTGCTAAATCAACATCATCTTCATAATCAATACCTACGGTAAAATCTAATCGATAATAACCATCTTCTGTATAATTATAAACTGCTTTTTTAATAATATCACTATTCGGAATGTAAACATCTCTACCATCAAAAGTTTTAAGTTTTGTAAACCTAAATTCCATCATTTTTACTTTTCCGAATATATCACCAATCATTACCGTATCATTTACATCAAACGGTCGGTTAAAAGATAGAATTACTCCCGATATAAAATTTTCACCAATATCTTTAAAGGCGAATCCAATTATTACAGCACCTGCACCTGCTGCTGTTAATAAACCAGTTGCTATACCTCCTAAACCTGCTGCTCTAAGAGCTAACATTATCGTTAAAATAACCAACCCTGCTTTAACTGTTTTTGTTAAAAAATTAGTCATTAAAGGATCTTTAGTCCTTACAGAAATTGTTTTTCTGAAAACCTTAGCTATGGCGTTTGCAATTAAAAAACCTATTGTAATTATAAGTATTCCTATAAAAATATTGGGAACTTGTTGTATAAATTCATTCCAATATACTTGAATAGCGTTTTTTAATTTTATCATAATTTACTTTAATTATTAGTTTTGTTTTTTTGATTTATATTGTTGTTGATAAACAGTAGTTACGACAATACAATATCTTCTTTTAACTGCTCTACAGTGCTCTTAGTCCATGCGTTTAACATCCAACTAGTTTTTTCTAAAGAAGCAATATAACCTCCCATTAAATCAATCGTACCTTCATCTTCTGCCTCTTCTGCCCTTTTTATAATTAGAGACATTTGCTCTAATAAAACCTTATGATCGTCTAATAAGATATAAACCATATCTGTATCGGTTTGAAACGGACTTTCTTCTGAGATTGCTGCAATTTTTAAATACCTACTATATCTACTAATAGGATGGTATTGTAATGTTAAGATGCGTTCGGCAATTTCATCTATCTTAATTCTAGCATCGCCATACATTTCTTCAAATTTATTATGAAGTTCAAAGAAATTTTTTCCTACTATATTCCAATGAAAGTTTCTTAATTTTTGATAGTAAATATGATAATCTGCTAATAATTGATTTAATTCTTTTGCTACTGGTAAAACATTTTCATTCTGCATATTTAAATAACTCATATTGTTTTATTTTTAGATTAATATTTTTTTCTCCTACAAAAGTAAGTAGTTAAGCTACCGCCTGTTTGCTCATTTAATATCGATGCTTGCTCATATCATTTTCTCAAATTTTTAAGCATAAAAAAAGGATGAGTAAAACTCATCCTTTTCGAGATTTTCGTATTGAAATACAATACGGGGAGACCTCATTATTTTAATAAAATCAACTTTTAAATAAAAAAAGAGGTTCTATTGCTTACATTACATTTTAAATGTCTCGAAAATTGCATATTCTAATTTATTTGACTTTTTGTTTTTATATTCTATTATAAAATCGCCGTGCTTATTAAAATACCCTACTCCGTTAAAATCATTTCCCTCAACAATATAAAAATTATTGTTTATTGATTTTAATGCTTTCGCTGATGTAATATTTTTATCTTTTAATTTATAAGTAATTAATAAATCATCCTGATTGATTAAAAAATCATATTTTACATCTTTATATTTAAAGTATATAACTTTTGTTTTTGTATCGTAAAACGGATCTTTATCATTATCAACCATTATTGTTTTAGATATCGTAATAGGGCTATCTACCGTTTTTTGATTTAATTTATTTTTCTGATTAGGATCAAACTTTGTTTTTTGCGATTTTTCTGTAACAACCTTTACCTTAGTGTCGTATTTAACACCGTCTTTACCTACTTTTTGTGATTTTTCAACTTTTGTTGTCTTTACAACTTCTGTCTGTGAGTTTACTGTGGTAATTACTCCTACTAACAATAAACCTATGATTAAATTTTTCATTTTTAATATATTTTAAATTACAAGTGTTTTTTTGCTTAGCGCACACTTCTTAACACCTTTTTTCCTTTCTTTACTTTCTTTACTTTTTAAATAGCAATTTGCTACTATTCTCTTTTCACACTACAAAGATATTGGTAGTAATCAATTTTACTTTGCTCGTTTAAAGTCATTCTTTGCTCATATCCTGAATATTATTTACTTAAAATAAAAACAAAAAAATAAACATGCAGACCATGTTTATTCTTAAATAGTATATTTTATTTATTATAATTTTTTTCTTCCTGTAATAAGTGAAATAACAAAAAGAATTATAAAAATAAAGAAAGCAATTTTAGCAAAACTTGTTGCTGCACCCGCAATTCCACTAAATCCTAAAAATCCTGCAATTAATGCTATAATAATAAATGTGATTGTCCAACGTAACATATTTTTTTGTTTTATAGTTAATAATAATGAGTACAACTATTGTACACTACAAAATTACCTATAAGCTTAAATAACGCTTTACTCATTTAATTTGATTGTTGACTCATTTAAAAACATCTTCAAAAATTGAAATGAGCTAAGAACTGTTTCTATTGAAGTAAGAATACTCTACTCTTATATTTAAATTTGTTCATGTAAAATATTAACCAAGAAACGTGTGGGCATATTAAATATCTTTTTTTTAGAAAAGTAAATCACCTTTTACTAAATAATAGCCTTGTGTTTCTTTTAGAAGAATCTAAACACAACAATAATGAATTACAAACTATCTAACATAGCTACAAAAGAACGGATAAAGGACTTTACTAAATTACCTTTTAAATACCCTTACTTATATAAGCCTAAGCGAAAAATAAACGGACTTAAAGAACAAACTGTTAGTCTTATTACGACAGAGAACCCAACTATAATTACCCAAGGTATTTGGGGATTATTACCTCAAAATTACACCGAAAACTGGAGTAAATTTCAAAACATTAAAAATACACTGCACACAGATAAGTTAGAGATCAAAAAAAATATATTATTTAAAGAAGCATTATTAACTAGAAGGTGCTTGTTAATCGTTACAGGTTTTTATACCCATAAAGTCATAGATAATACCATTAAAAATTATTTGGTAGAGAAAAACAATCAAGAACCTTTTTATTTAGCTGGCATATACAATGTAACAAACGATGGTTTTATAACCTGTTCTGTTATAAACACAAAAAGCACTGAAGAATTAAACTCTTTTAATAATATTTACGAAGTTATGCCTTTACAAATACCTAAAATATTTAAAAGTATGTGGCTTAGTTCTGAAACAGATATTGATGAAATTGATTATTTAATTGACAATCCTTATGATACTAAACTAAATGTTCAAATAATAGCATCTTAACTATCTATTTTTTAAAAACTTGTTAACTTATTTTTATTTGACTTTCTTGTTTGTTTTTTAAAAACTCGCTAGGGCTAATTCCGTATTTTCTTTTAAAAATTTTAGAAAAATAACTTCTACTAGAAAAACCTATTGAATATACTATTTGCGAAATATTATTATCGGTATTGTTAATTAAGTCACGTGCTTCTTCTAAACGAACATGCCTTACATACTCTGTTACAGTTCTTGAAAAAAGTAATTTAAACCCTTCTTGAAGCTTAGCTTGTGGCAAACCTATTTCATTAGCTAAATCTTCTACATTATAATCTTCAGCTACATTTTTAAGTATTTTTTGCCCAACTTTTCTTACTAAACTAATTTCTTTTTTTGTTAAAGAAGTACTCGGTTTCTTATCCCTTTTTTCATCTTTATTATGCTGTTGCATATGTTCTGATAAAATTTGATATACGATCCCTTCTTTTATCAAAATGCGTATCATTCCTTTTTGTTTAATCCCATTATACTGCTTAATAAGATTCGCCATTTTTAAATTATAGGTACCAAAATAAGCAAAAACCTTTTCGTGTTGTTTATCATAAAAAACTTCATATAGTTTCTTATTCAACACCGAAGCATCATTTAATCTCTTCTTGATAAACATTACTCTATTAATTTGAATTAAATGCATTTGTATTTTTACATTCTTTTCAAAATATTTATAATTGTAACCCCCGTCTTTACTTGTTATAATAACCGATTGATATTGTTCTAGTTTTCTTTTTTTATTTTCTAGTTCAAACCTATGATAGCTATGACCTTCTGTGGTATATGTAAAATGAATCGGATTAAATTCAGAGGCATCTATAGCTATTGTAATATTATCTAAAAAAATAATATCATATTGTAATACACTTCCTCCCCATTCAAAACTTAAAAAAGTAATTTTTCCTTGTGCAAACTCATTATCAACCTCTAAAACATGCTCTCCCCATCTTTCTGTCATGGTTCCTCCAATTACTTCGTGCAACTGCTTAACCGCACCAGCAGTATCATTAGCTGTAATTTTTATAGTCTTCATTCGTTTTTTGGTATAAATTTACAGCTATTTATTATTAATATGTTAAATTGTGTTTAATTTTTTATTTCGGTATGAGCAAACATCAAAAACATATGAGCTAAACTCACTTGTAATGATGATGTAATTTTGTCTTGTAACAATAAAAAACATAAATAAATGAAAATTTTAAAAATAGTACTTATAAGTTCTTTCTTTTTTTAGCGTTAAACGCTAGCGCTCAGCAAATATCAAAAAACGCCATTGGTGTTAGAATTGGTGATAATGACGGATTTGGTGGAGAGCTTTCTTATCAACACTATTTAAAAGAAAATAATCGGTTAGAATTTGATTTAGGTTTTAGAAACTCAAAAAACGTTGATGCCTTTAAACTTGTAGGTTTATACCAATGGGTACACAAGTTAGATGGTAACTTTAATTGGTTTGTAGGTGCTGGTGCTGGTATTGGTTCTTACAACACTCCTGGAAACGATGGTTTTTTTGCTTTAGTTGCGGGTGATTTAGGTATCGAATATAATTTTCATATTCCATTAATTATGTCTTTAGATATTAGACCAGAACTAGGTTTAAATAATGAATATAGTGATGATTTAGATTTAGATATTGCCTTAGGTATCAGATACCAGTTCTAATCACAAAAAAAATAATTAACTCAACTAACCTTAAAATAAAAACATTATGGATAAGATTATCAAAACATTATTAATTATCTCAGGATTGGTATTAACAGCATACGGTGTATATAAAGTTATAGCGCCTGAAGCAACAGTAGATATTGGTATTGCAGAATTTAACTCTCAAGACAATAAGAAGGCTTATATTTCTTTAGCTGTTGGTATAGCTATACTAGTCATTTCTGGTTTTGTAAAAAAGAAATAAGTAAAAACTGCAACACATGGTGTTGCTTTTTTTTTGTTATTTTATGGAGCAACTTTTGTAAATATCCTCATAAATAGGTAATATTTTTTCTAAGGAAAATAACTTAATATGTTCTTTAGCATTTTCTTTAAACTTATTTAAAACTACATCATCTTTTAGTATTTTAATAGCATTTTTAGCCATATCATCCACATCACCTAAATTACTTAAATACCCTGTTTCACCATGAATATTTACTTCTGGTAAACCACCACAATTCGTTGAAATAACTGCTGTGCCAGCTGCCATAGCTTCTAATGCAGCTAAACCAAAACTTTCGGTTTCTGAGGGCAATAAAAAAACATCAGAATAACATAGTATTTTAGCAACTTCATTAGAGTTACCCATAAATAATACTTTATCTTCAATGTGTAGTTTTTTTGCTAATTTTTCAGCTTTTAAACGCTCAGGGCCATCTCCTACCATTAATAATTTTGAGGGTACTTCTTTTTGAATTTCATTAAAAATTTTAATCACATCATTGGTACGCTTCACTGGACGAAAATTACTAACATGCGTTAAAATTTTTTCTTCTGGTGTCGCTAAAGCAATCCTTTTACACTCATCTTGATGTGCTTTATTATATTTTTCGCCATCAATAAAATTATAAACTACTTTAATATCTTTTTCAATATTAAATAACCGCAAGGTATCTTCCTTTAAACTGTTAGAAACTGCCGTAACTTCATCCGATTTATTAATACTAAATTCTACAGCGGTTTTATACGTTGGGTGACTTCCTACTAAAGTTATATCTGTACCATGTAAAGTGGTTACCACTTTTATATTGACTCCTTTATCTTCTAACATTTTTTTTGCCATATATGCGGCATACGCATGTGGAATAGCATAGTGAACGTGTAAAACTTCTAGTTGATGTTTTTCAACTACTTCTACCATTTTACTAGACAATGCTAATTCATAAGGCTGATATTGAAATAATGGATATTCTTCTAAAACTACTTCATGAAAATGTAAACGGTGTGAGAAAAAATCTAATCGAACAGGTTGATTATAGGTTATAAAATGTACTTCGTGTCCTTTATCAGCAAGTGCCATTCCTAACTCTGTTGCTACTACTCCACTTCCTCCAAATGTAGGATAACATACAATTCCTATTCTCATATTTTTGTTTGATTATTACAGTAAGATTACAGACGTAAATTTACGGTATTACTTACGCTTTTTTGTGAATAAAAGCATAAAAAAAACGTCATTACGAACGAAGTGAAGTAATCTTATAACTTAAGATTACTTTCATACTTCCTAGCAATGACGTTTATAATATAAACTCTGAGTTTATTTTTTTAATAGTCTCCTAATGTTTCAGGGTTTTGAGCCAATGAAGAAGCTAATTGTTCATCGTTTGGAGCTTTACCGTGCCAAGCATGTGTATTCATCATAAAATCGATACCGTTACCCATTTCGGTGTATAATAACACACAAACTGGTTTTCCTTTACCTGTACGAGATTTTGCATCTGCCATTCCACTTAAAATAGCTTCCACGTTATTTCCCTCTCTTACTTCTAATACATCCCAACCAAAAGCTTCAAACTTTGCTTTTAAGCTTCCCATTGCTAGTACTTGATCTGTTGTACCGTCAATTTGTTTTTCATTTACATCAATAGTTGAAATTATATTATCAACTTTTTTTCCTGATGCATACATTGCTGCTTCCCAGTTCTGACCTTCTTGTAATTCACCATCACCATGCAATGTGTATACAATTTTATCATCTCCGTTTAACTTCTTTGCTTGCGCAGCACCAATAGCCACACTCATACCTTGTCCTAATGATCCTGATGCTATACGAATACCTGGTAGGTTTTCGTGTGTTGTTGGATGCCCTTGTAAACGAGAATCTAATTTTCTAAATGTTGCTAACTCTGCAACAGGAAAAAAACCACTATGTGCTAAAACACTATAATAAACTGGCGATATATGTCCGTTTGATAAAAAAAATAAATCTTCGTTATTTCCGTCCATTTTAAAATCAGTAGAATAATCCATGATTTCTTGGTATAAACAGGTTATAAACTCTGCACATCCTAAAGAACCTCCCGGATGCCCTGAATTTACTGCATGTACCATTCTTACGATATCTCTACGAACTTGTTGTGTAAAATCTTGAAGCTGTTGTGTTGTTGGCATTGTTGTTTTGTTTTGTATGAGCAAAAGTAACTGTTTAGAAAACAATTGCCAATTACTTTATTTAAGTTTTTTGCTTTTTCTTTTTTGCGGCAGGAAATAACACATTATTCAAAATTAAACGATATCCTGGTGAAGTTGGATGTAAATCTAACTCCGTTTTAGGATCTCCTACTCTATGCTGATAATCTTCAGGATCATGACCTCCATAAAAAGTAAACATACCTTTTCCTTTGGTTCCGTGAATATATTTACCTTCTCCGTTGGTTTTATTTTCTCCTAAAATCATTACGGTAGATTTAACAGTACTACGATCAAAAGAAGTTGTTTGTCCCATAAATGCTTTTACCAATTGTGTGTGATTTTGCGTTAACATGGTTGGCACTTGATCCCATTTTGCTGAGAACTCTCCTAATGTAAAATAATCAACCTCTTTTTTAATTCTGCGTTTACGAGTCATATCAATAGACGAAAACTCGTAAGTTGTTGGATTACGAATCAATTCAAAATCCTTAAAAGCAAAGCTTTTATTAAAATCTATTTTAGATTGATAATTTGGTTCTGAAGCATCACCATCAAACATTCCTTCTGCAATATCTACTCCATCTGCAGCCAAGGCAATATCAAAACTATCGGTTGCAGAGCACATGGCAAACATAAATCCGCCACCAACTACGTAGTCTCTAATCTTTTTTGCTACTGCTCTTTTTTCTTCTGATACTTTAGTGTAGCCTAATTTTTTAGCCAGTGCTTCGGCATCTTTTTTCTGTTGAATATACCAAGGTGCCGTTCTAAAAGCACCGTAAAAACGACCGTACTGACCCGTAAAATCTTCGTGATGTAAATGCAACCATTCATATAGTAATAACTTATCGTTTAATACTTCTTCATCATAAATTACATCAAACGGAATTTCAGCATAAGACAGCACCATCGTTACAGCGTCATCCCAAGGCATTTTACCTTTTGGTGAATACACGGCTATTTTGGGCGCTTTTTCTAAAGTTACTGCTTCTTGATTTTTTGAAGGCGATGAAATTTCTTCTAAAATTAATGCTGATTTAGCATCTGAGATTATTTGGTAAGAAACTCCGCGTATTTTACATTCTTTTTCTACAGATTCATTGTTTTCTATTAAAAAAGCACCTCCTTCGTAATTTAACAACCATTTTGCTTTTAACCCATTTTGCAATGCGTAATAAACAATTCCGTATGCTTTTAAATGATTTTTCTGATTCTCATTACTCATCGGAACATAAATAAAGGATGCCCAAATAGAGTTTGAAAAAAGAATAAAAGTAAGTAGATATAATATTTTCTTCATAATCAAAAACTAAAATACACAATTACTCAGTAGCAATTGTGTATTTATTATAATTTATAAATTGTTTAAGTTTTAAAACGGAACATCATCATCACTTGGCCCGAAAGCATCTTCTGGTGATGCAAAATTACTAGAAGCTACATCAGTATTAAATCCAGATTCTGCACCTGAGTTCATACTCGATTGAAACTCACTACTAATACCTTCTTCTAAATCTGAGAATAAAGCTAAATGCCCTGTAAATTTTAAACGGATATTATCCATTCCCCCGTTACGGTGTTTTGCAACAATAAATTCTCCTTGCCCTTCACATGGTGAATGATCATCATCATCCCACTCTGTCATACCATAATATTCTGGTCTAAAAATAAACGATACAATATCTGCATCCTGCTCAATTGCTCCAGATTCACGTAAATCTGATAATAACGGACGCTTAGAGCCTCCACGAGTTTCTACCGCACGAGATAACTGAGATAATGCAATAACCGGTATACTTAATTCTTTTGCTAATGCTTTTAAGTTACGCGAAATAGTTGATATTTCTTGTTCACGGTTTCCTCCTGCTCCACCAGCGGTCATTAATTGTAAATAATCAATTACAATAATTTTCACATTGTGTTGCGATACTAAACGACGTGCTTTTGCACGTAAATCAAATATTGAAAGTGCCGGAGTATCATCAATAAAAATAGGAGCATCAGAAAGTCTTTTAACCTTTACATTTAGCTGTTCCCATTCATGTGGTTCTAAATTTCCTTTACGTAGTTTTTCTGATGTTAACCCTGTTTCAGAAGAAATCATACGCGTAATTAACTGTACTGATGACATCTCTAAAGAAAATACTGCTACGGCGTGGTTAAAATCAATCGCCATATTTTTAGCCATCGAAATTACGAAGGCCGTTTTTCCCATACCTGGACGGGCTGCTATAATTATTAAATCGGATGGTTGCCACCCCGATGTTAGGGCATCTAATTTAGTAAACCCGGTAGCCAAACCACTCATTCCTTCTTTACCAGAAATCTCTTGTATTTTACTAATAGATTGTTGCACTAAAGAATCGGCTCTTTCAGCCCCTTTCTTAAGGTTTCCTTGTGTTACTTCGAATAATTTACCCTCGGCATCGTCTAATAAATCAAAAACATCAACGGTTTCGTTGTAAGCACTTTCTATTATTTCAGACGAAATTGTAATTAATTTTCGCTGAATATATTTTTCTAATATAATTCTTGCGTGAAACTCAATATGCGCCGAAGAGGCTACTTTTTGAGTTAAGCCTATTAAGAAAAAATCACCTCCTGCTAAGTCTAACTTTCCGTTTTTCTTTAACTGATTAGATACCGAAAGTAAATCAATCGGTTCTGAATTTTGAAAAAGCGTATAAATAGCATCATATACCTCTTGGTGTCTTTTATCATAAAAAGAATCAGGTTTAAGGATATCAATTATCTCATCGATTCCTTTTTTATCAATCATCATAGCACCTAAAACAGCTTCTTCTAATTCTAAAGCTTGTGGTGGTAATTTTCCTTTTTCAAGGCTAATAATTTTAGCCTTGTCTGTTTTATTTCCTCTAAGAGATTGAGTTCTTTCCATAACTGCAAATGTAATTTTTTAAGCTGATACTTCTAGGAGCTATCTTTAACTTTCTTTATACACAAATTTTGTAAACAAAACTGTTATTAACTTGTTGATAACGTACTAACTTTCTTATTTTTGATGTTATGCAGTACAATAAAAAACAGCTTATAATAGCTTTAACTTTACCTTTTCAAATATTATTTGTGCATTTCTTTAGCCAAAAACCTCAATGGGTAGAGCAATATTATAGCACAGGAATATATCCTTATATTTCTAATTTTTTTCGTTTTATTTTAGGATGGATTCCTTTTTCATTTGGTGATTTTTTAGGTTTTTTATTGATATTCTTGTTCATTAAAGCTATTTATCAATTAATTAAAAACCGATTTAAAAATAGTATCCTGTTGCTTCTAAAGTTTATAACGACTTTATCTATTGTTTATTTTTGTTTTTATACCTTTTGGGGATTCAATTATTTTCGCGAGCCTTTGGCTAAAAATTTAGGCTTGCAACAATCAACTTACACAACCGAGCAATTGGTTGAAACTACGCAACAAATTGTTTTAGAATTAAACAAAATACATTTACAAATTACCAATAATGATTCTGTAAAAGTTACCGTTCCTTATTCTCAAAAAGAAATTTATCAATTAGCTACCAATGGCTATAAAAACTTAGCTTTTATTTATCCGCAGTTATCGTATAAAAATCCTTCTATAAAAAGTTCTTTGGTGAGTTTGTTTCAATCTTATAACGGTACCGCAGGTTATATAAATCCGATTACAGGTGAAGCACAAATAAATGATATGATTCCTAAAACCGGATATCCATCAACCACTTGTCATGAAATGGCGCATCAAATTGGTTGGGCTGCAGAAAATGACGCAAATTTTGTTGGGTTCTTAGCTGCTATTAAAAACGACGATTTATACTTTAAATATTCTGGATACAGAATGGCGTATAATTACTGTATCGGTCAAATTTATAGGCGAGATAAAAAGTTGGCATCAGAAATTAAGAAAACGGTAAATATCGGCATTTACAAAGATTATAGAGATAGTTATTTACATTGGAAACAATTTGAAAATCCTATTGAGCCTTATTTAAAAAAAGGTTATAATTCTTATTTAAAGGCAAACAATCAATCAAAAGGAATAAAATCTTACAGTTATGTAGTAGATTTGTTAATCGCTTATTTTAAACATCAGAAATAGAAAAAAAATGAAAAATATCGTAACTGTTTTAGTGTTAATTTTAATGATTTCTTGTAATTCATTTCCCGATTTAAAAGAAGAGTTTCCTTGTAAAGAAACTAGTTTTTATGATAATCTTAAAAAAAGTGAAGACGTTAGAAATATGTTTAGTGTACAGTTTCCAGAAAACTGGAAGGTAAACTTATATTATGACAATACTAAAACATCCATCTATGCTGCCGATACAACTATTAGTGTAACAAAAACAACACTTATGGATGTTACTTTGGTGCATAAAACTGTTTTTTTAGACAATACTTTTAAGCAGAAAATTACGGATGACAATAAAAAAATGGGCTTATCAGAAATTAAAACAAATGATGTAAATATTCTTAACAAACCTTCTTATTACAGTTATGCTGAAGGAAAAAAAGGCAATTATTCGTATCATATATTAAACACATTTACTAAAATAAACGAAGACAACTTCTTACATGTTAAAACCGAAGTTTATGGAGATTCTTTAGTAGATGAACGAATTTGTAAAGCCCTAAATTTAATTAACAAAACACAACTGAATTAGTTACTTTTGAAATGCTAAAAAATACAACAATGAACAAACAACATATCATCAATCGATTTATAAAATATGTAACTATTGATACTGAAAGTGACCCAAATAACCCCGCTTTTCCGAGTACCGAAAAACAATGGGATTTGGCAAGAGTTCTTGAAAAGGAATTGGTAGAAATAGGAATGGAAGACGTTGATTTAGACGAAAACTGTTACCTAATGGCTACGCTTCCTAGCAATTTAGATTACGAAGTGCCAACTATTGGTTTTGTGGCACATATAGATACAAGTCCTGATTTTACTGGTGCGAATGTAAAACCACAAATCCATGAAAATTACGACGGAAAAGACATTATTTTAAACAAAGAGCAAAACATTGTATTGTCTCCTGATTATTTTGATGACTTGTTACAATACAAAGGGCAAACTATCATTACTACTGACGGAACAACACTATTAGGAGCCGATGATAAAGCTGGTGTTACCGAAATTGTTTCTGCGATGGAATATTTAATTCAGCACCCAGAAATTAAACACGGTAAAATTAGAGTATGTTTTCCTCCGGATGAAGAAGTTGGTAAAGGTGCTCATATGTTTGATGTTGAAAAATTTGGAGCTAAATGGGCGTACACCATGGATGGAAGTCAGATTGGTGAGCTAGAATATGAAAATTTTAATGCAGCTGGTGCTAAAATTACAATAAATGGTAAAATAGTTCACCCAGGATATGCAAAAGGAAAAATGATTAACTCGATGACAATTGCTAGCGATTTAATCAACGCAATGCCTGCGAATGAAGTACCTGAAAAAACGACTGGTTATGAAGGTTTTTTCCATTTACACCACATGGAAGGAAAGGTTGAGCAAACAGTTTTACAATATATTATTAGAGATCATGATATGGAGTTGTTTAAAAATCGTAAGCAAGCCATGTTAGATTTAGTTTCGGTAATGAATACGAAACTAGGTAAAGACTTAATTGAAATTGAAATTAAAGATCAATACTACAATATGAAAGAAAAAGTAACTCCGGTTATGCATATTGTTGATATTGCTGAAGAGGTTATGAATGAAATGGGAATTAAACCATTAATTAAACCAATTAGAGGTGGTACAGATGGTTCTCAATTATCTTACAAAGGGTTACCTTGCCCGAATATTTTTGCAGGCGGACACAACTTTCACGGACGTTACGAATATGTACCTGTTGAAAGTATTTTAAAAGCTACCGAAGTAATTGTTGGTATTGCAGAAAAAGTATCGGTAAAGTTTAAATAAACTTAAGTATATAAAAAACAAAAAACTCTAGCTAATGCTAGAGTTTTTTTTACGATATTATCTACCCCTACAGAAAATATCGTAAAGATTGAAATAAAGCCCCTTAATTCTTTATTTCATTACAAAAATGACACTTTTTTTGTGTATAAATGAAAGGAAAAACACCTTTTATTAAATATAAAACACTTAAATACAACACACGTTACTACTTACTACTTATAACTTATACAAAGCGAAAGCTCTAATGCTATGCACTAGAGCTTTCTTACAATGATATTATCACCCCTTATAGAAAATATCATTCAATTTGAAATAAATCCCCTTATTTTTATTTCACTACAAATATGTGATTTTTATTAGTATTTTTTTTTAGGAAAACCACCTTTTACCCCCTGATAAAACCCTTTTTTTTTACAAAAAAACTAGATTTGTATATTTTTTATAAATAATTTGCTGAAAAAAATTGCTTCTCTACATTTGGTGCTTCTAATAACTAATAAAATGAATAGAGAAGAATTAATAAATTTAGCAACAAAGCACGGATCACCTCTTTATGTATATGATACCGAAAGAATAATACATCAATATAAAACTATTACAAGTGCTTTTTCTAAAGTTAAAAATTTAAAGATAAACTACGCTGTTAAAGCATTATCTAACGTTAATATCTTAAAGGTTTTTAATACATTAAAAAGCGGACTAGATACCGTTTCTATTCAAGAAGTTAAACTAGGTTTACATGCTGGTTTTAAACCCAAGGACATAATTTATACACCAAACGGAGTTTCTTTACAAGAAATTGAAGAAGTAGCTAAATTAGGCGTTCAAATTAATATTGATAATTTATCTATACTTGAGCTATTTGGACAAAAACACCCAAAAGTGCCTGTTTGTATTCGCATAAACCCACATATTATGGCTGGTGGAAATAGTAATATTTCTGTTGGACATATCGATTCTAAATTCGGAATATCAATTCACCAAGTTCCTCACATAAAAAGAGTTGTTGAAAATACCGGAATGCGTATTAATGGTATTCATATGCATACTGGTTCTGATATTTTAGATATTGATACTTTTTTAAGGGCTACCGAGATTTTATTTGATGTAGCCAAAAAATTTAAAAATATTGATTTTATTGATTTTGGTAGCGGATTTAAAGTCCCTTACAAAAAAGATGATATTTCAACTGATATTATTGAGTTAGGAGAGAAATTATCTATTAGATTTAATGAGTTTTGCAAAGAGTATGGCAAAAATATTGCTTTAATGTTTGAACCTGGAAAATATTTGGTGAGTGAATCTGGTTATTTTTTAGCAAAAGTTAATGTTATTAAACAAACAACTTCTACTGTTTTTGCTGGTATTGACAGCGGAATGAATCATTTAATTCGTCCGATGCTTTACAATGCATATCACCATATAGAAAATCTCTCTAATCCGAAGGGAAGAGAACGTTTTTATAGTATTGTTGGTTACATATGTGAAACTGACACTTTTGGTTCTAACAGGCGTATTAATGAAATATCAGAAGATGATATTTTATGTTTCCATAATGCTGGTGCTTATTGTTACTCAATGGCATCTAATTACAACTCTAGATTTAAGCCTGCAGAAGTTATGATTTATAAAGGTAAAGATTATGTTATTAGAAAAAGAGAAACTATGGATGATATTCTAAGAAATCAAGAAGAAGTTATATTTTAGATAAACTCTGATCTTAACAGATCAGAGTTTATCTAAAATATAATCAACCCCTCAAAAGACTATATTTTAAAGTACTGTAATAAAGTCCCCTAACTTTAATTACAGTACAAATATCAATAATTCCTATAGTAAAAACTGTAGGTAAATCCCCTTTTTTAGCATTAAATTTATTCAACTCTTTTTATCATAGTTTTTTAACCATAAAAAAAGCCTACTCGAAATGAGTAGGCTTCTTATTATAATTGTTTTAAAGTATTACTATTCAGCAACAACTTCAAATACGATATCAGCAACTACAGATCTGTGTAAACGTACAGCAGCATTGTATTTACCTAATCTTTTTACACTACCTCCGGTAACTTTGATATACTTCTTATCAATTACAGTACCAGCTTTAGCTAAAGCTTCAGCAACATCAATGTTATTTACTGAACCAAATAACTTATCACCAGAACCTACTTTAGAAGTAATTTTTAATTCGTATCCTTTAACAGTTTCAGCTATTTTACTAGCATCTTCTACTAATTTAGCTTCTTTAAAAGCACGTTGCTTTAAGTTTTCAGCTAATACTTTTTTAGCTGAAGAAGTAGCTAATATTGCGTATCCTTTAGGAATTAGGCTGTTACGACCATAACCATTCTTTACAGTTACAACATCGTCTTTAAAACCTAAGTTTTCCACGTCTTGTTTTAATATCAATTCCATGTCTCTACTTCTTTATTATTTTAATAAATCACCAACGTATGGCATTAAAGCTAAATGACGAGCTCTTTTAATAGCCTGTGCAACTTTACGTTGATATTTTAATGATGTTCCTGTTAAACGTCTTGGTAAAATTTTACCTTGTGCGTTTACTAAATACATTAAGAAGTCTGCATCTTTATAATCGATGTACTTAATATCGTTCTTTTTAAAACGACAGTACTTTGCTTCTTTTTTTGTTTCGATATCAAGCGGAGTTAAGTAACGTACTTCACCTTGCTTGTTTCCTTTTGATTGTTGTTCTATTGTAGTTGACGCCATTTCTTACTTTTTTGCAGATTTAACACGTTCTCTTCTTTTTTCAGCCCACGCTTCAGCATGCTTGTCTAACCTTACAGTTAAATAACGCATAACACTATCGTCTCTTCTGAATTCTAATTCAAAAGGAGTAATAGCATCTCCAGCTACTTTGTAGTCTAATAAGTGGTAAAATCCACTTTTTTTCTTTTCAATTGGGTAAGCTAATTTTTTTAAGCCCCAATCTTCTTTAGAAATCATTTCTGCACCTTTAGATAGTAAGTAGTCCTCAAACTTCTTTACTGTCTCCTTTATCTGAGTTTCAGATAAAACGGGATTCAAAATGAAAACAGTTTCGTAATGATTCATAATTAAATTGTTTAAAATTTATTTTAAGTTTGCAAATATACTGTTTTTCATCGGGTAAACAATCTATTGCTGCTAAAAATAATATGTGTTTTTTTATGTATTATTGTAATTAAACTAATTTCATGCAAATTCCTGATATCCCTAACTTAATTCACTACGCTATACCTTTCTTTATACTAACGGTTATTATTGAAGTAATAATTACAGTTAAGGTTAAGCTAGAAGGTTACGAATTTAAAGATGCCGCTACTTCTATAACAATGGGTTTAGGTAATGTAGCTATTGGTTTAATTACCAAAGGTGTTGTATTTGCTATTTTTACTTTATTATACAATTACAGAGTGTTTACAATACCTTTTATATGGTGGTCGTGGATTATCTTATTATTTGCTGAAGATTTTGTGTATTATTGGAATCATAGAATTGCTCATGAAAGCAGATTGTTCTGGGCAAGCCATGTAGTGCACCACTCTTCTACCAAATATAATTTAAGTACTGCTTTACGCCAAACTTGGTCTGGGAGCTTTTATACCTTTATTTTTTGGGCTCCGTTGGCGCTTATTGGTTTTCATCCGTTGATGATTTTAACACAAATGAGTATTAGCTTACTATATCAATATTGGATTCATACCGAGCTTATTAAAAAATTACCTAAATGGTTTGAAGCTGTTTTTAATACACCTAGCCATCACAGAGTACATCACGCTACGAATCCACAGTATTTAGATAGAAATCATGCTGGAATTTTTATTATTTGGGATAGACTCTTCGGTACTTTTGAGCCTGAAGTTGAAAAACCTGTATACGGATTGGTTACCAACATAAATACCCATAACCCTATTAAAATAGCATATTTAGAATGGTATAACCTATTAAAAGATGTTTTTACAAGTAAAACATCTTTAGGTAAAAGAATTTTATATTTTTTAAAACCTCCTGGATGGAAACATGACGGGTCGGGAACGCTTTCTGGTGATTTACGCCAGGAATGGGAAGAAAACAAAAAAGGAGAAGCTTAAAACTTCTCCTTTTTTGTTAATTAATATCAAATCGCAATCCTAATGAAAGATTTCTTGTTTCCGTATTTTTAAACAACGGATTCAAATCATATTTTGCGTATAATCCGCAACTTTTATAAGCAAAATAAGCACTTAATCCGTAATTAATAGTATTTGTATTAAAGCTGGCTTTTTGAAGTTCTTCTACACTTACTCCTTCTGCATTTTTGTATTCTAAATATTGACGGGTCCCTAATTTAAAACCAAAGAAACCTCCTAGTCCAATACGAACAGCTTTATGTGTTCTATCAACAACTTTATTATCCGCATATTTTTTATTTTTTGATAAATCGAATTCTAAATGCATCGGAAAAGTCATTTGTACATGACGCAACCTACTTTCACTTAACTTATTTGGATGTTCAATTAAAACCGTTTCGTTTCCGTTTACAATATGATACTTATTATTTTCAGCTCTTAAATTATTCCAAAGAAAAGAAAATCCGTATTTAAAATATGCTTTTGAGGGTTGTTTAGAAATTCGTGTTTTCCAGGTAAAACCAACTTCATAAAAATGCGATTGCCAAAACTTATAATCCGAATTATTTAATGAGTTAAATTCATTATTTGTTAAAACATTATTTACACCCATTGCAAAAACAAATTGAGTTGTTGTTCTCTTACTTTTTCTATATTTTCTTTTCTTTTTTTCTTTTTCAGACAAACTTAGCTTAAAAGTTGCCCCTCCTATTTTAAAGGTATTTTTCTCATCAACATCATCATTACTTACAACTTTTCCTTCAGTTTTATCTTGTACTAATTGTTGCAATATTTGTTCTTGAAAACTTACATATTTTTCAATTTGCGAAGCATGATATACTGCTGCTTCCTTTTTTAAAGAAGTAGCTTCAGTATTTGTTAGTTCATTTTCTGTTAATTTAAAATTGATTTCTTTTATTTTAACTTTTAACGAGTCTTTTTGTTCTTTTGTTATTTTATCTATTTTTCTAGATATTTTTTGCACTTCGTTTTCAAATGTTTTTACTTGAGATTGGGCAATAGTTGTTACTAACAACACTAAAAGTAGTATTCTTTTCATGGTTTTAAGTTTTAAATTAAACGGTAAAATTGGGTAATTTTAATTATCGATAATTGGTAAGCGCTTATTTATTTCTATCTGCAATTGCAACAATTACATCTGACATTTTTGATTTAAATTTCTGCATAAAGTTTTGCTTAAAATCAGCTTCTTCAATGTCGTACTCTACTTCTGCTAAAATTGTTTCAGGGTTTATTTTTAAGTTAGATCTTCTCAATTCTTTCTGAATCGTATCCAACATATCTTTTCTTTTTATTCTATAGGCAGCGTAATATTCTTTTACTTCTTGTTGTGAATGCGTTACAGCAAACAATAAATCATCACTATTAACCTTTATTCTTGGTCTTACAACTTTATTTTTTTGAATATTTACAACCGATATAACTTCTCTTTTCCCATCTATTAAAGCATCTTTTTCTTTATCTAAAGGAATCTTTTCTAGAATTGCAATTACACTTTCTGTAGCCCTTCTAGACTTCTTAACTACCAGTTTTTCAATTATTTTTGATGGAATTTCGTTATCTATAACTGTTTTATCTTTATTAACAATAGCTTCTTCAATTGGCGATATTTCATGTAAATTAATATCCTTTATTTTTAGCGTATCTAAAGAAGCGTTAACTATTGTTTTTTCGATATTCACAATATTATCATTGCTTTCGTAAAAAAAAACAATACTAATTAACACCGCAATACTAGCGGCATAACTTAAATAGATAAATCGTTTCCTTTTTTTCTTTTGTTGCTCTTTATCTAACTGAACACTCAAACGTTCCCAAGCTGATATTGATGGATTTATTTCTCTATCCTTTAACTTATCAGCAAAATGTGTATCTATATTATTTTTCTGCATTTTTAATCTGATTTGTTGTTATATAACTTTCTTGCAACCATTTTCTCGCTTTAAATAATTGCGATTTAGAGGTTCCTTCAGTAATATTTAATTTTTTTGATATTTCAGAGTGCTTGTATCCTTCGATAGCATATAAATTAAAAACTAGTTTATATCCTTCAGGTAATTTGTCTATTAATTTTTGAATATCATCTACCGAAGTATTCTCTAAACTTTCGGTAGCTGCATCATTAAAAACAAATTCTTCATCTGTTAATTGAATAGGATTTTTTTTACTCAAATACGTAAGACATGTGTTAACTATAATTTTACGAATCCAGCCTTCAAAACTTCCTTCATTTTTAAAAGTGTGTAATTTTGTAAATACTTTTAAAAACCCTGAAAGCATTAAATCTTCCGCATGATGTATATCTTTTACATATTGTCTGCAAACACCTAACATTTTAGGCGAATACTGTTCAAACAACAACTGCTGAGCTTCTCTGTTTTGCTCGCTTGCTCTTTTTATTAGTACAGCTTCTTTTTTATGTAACTGGATAATTTTCAACTCAAATTGTTTATTTACTTGTCTACAAATATAAAGACTAGAAGATTGTAAAAAAGGTTGCCTGAAAACAAAAAAAATCTCCGACTTTATAAAAAAGTCGGAGATTCAAATATCATATTGAATGATACCTCAGGGGGACTTATATATTATAAGGTCTTATTACCTCTGAATTACACTACAAATATATCTTTTAAAATCTGTACTAGTTAGAGGAAAAACACTCAACATATTATAGTCTTACCACTTTTTTATTGTTATTATGCACCTTACAAAAAGTAAAATAGTAAATAAAATAACAGCTTTAATATCATATAATAATTAATAATAAACATTTCTGATGAAAACTTGCTCAGTAAAATACTTTACACTATTTTTATTTTGAAACACATCTAATAAAAGAGCTTTAAGCGTATGAGTTATAATGCAACGATAGAAGAAGAAAACAAAGAAATAGCCCACAGATATAAAGATTTATTAAAAGGAACTTACCAAACATTATCCGAAGAGGATAAAAAACTAATACGTAAAGCGTTTGAAATTGCTGTAGAAGCACATTCTGAGCAACGTAGAAAAACTGGCGAGCCATATATTTTTCATCCAATAGCAGTTGCTAAAATTGTTGCTTATGAAATTGGTTTAGGAGCTACTTCTATTGCTGCTGCCCTACTTCATGATGTTGTTGAAGACACACATTATACAATTGATGATATGGAGCGCTTATTTGGCGAAAACATAGCGCGTATAGTTAGTGGGCTTACAAAAATATCTAGCTTAAAAAAAGAACAAGATTACTCGATACAAGCAGAGAATTTTAGAAAAATGCTTTTAACCTTGCATGATGATGTACGGGTTATTTTAATAAAAATTGCCGATCGTTTGCACAATATGCAAACAATGGATGCAATGCCGCCTCATAAACAAGTAAAAATAGCTTCTGAAACTTTATACATATATGCACCTTTAGCACACCGATTAGGATTGTATAATATTAAAACAGAACTTGAAGATTTAGGTTTAAAATATACAGAACCTGAGGTTTATAAAGATATTTTAATCAAAATTAAAGACAGTAAAGAAGAACAACAAAAATATATTGACACCTTTACAGGCATACTTAACGAAGCTTTAGATAAAGAAGGTTTTAAATATGAGATTAAAGGTCGTTTTAAATCCATTTTTTCTATTAGACGAAAAATGCGAAAACAAAACGTAAGCTTTGATGAAGTATATGATAAATTTGCTATTCGTATTATTTACGAACCAACTTCTGATGATGAAAAATTTGATGCTTGGAAGATATACTCTATCGTAACCGATTTCTTTAAACCCAACCCTGCGCGTTTACGTGATTGGATTTCTCAACCTAAATCAACAGGTTATGAAGCATTACACATCACAGTTATTGGGCCGCAAGCAAGATGGGTTGAAGTACAAGTTCGTTCTGAAAGAATGGATGAAATAGCCGAAAAAGGTTATGCAGCTCACTTTAAATACAAACAAGGAGAAGTACAAGAAAACGGGCTTGAAGGCTGGTTAAATAAATTAAAAGAAACTTTAGAAAATCACAGTGCAGATGCTGTTGATTTTGTTGAGGATTTTAAACTTAATTTGTACGCTAAAGAAATATATGTTTTTACACCAAAAGGTGATTTAAAATCATTACCAAAAGGCGCTTCTGCGTTAGATTTTGCTTTCTCTGTACATACTGATGTTGGTTTAAAATGTCGTGGTGCAAAAGTAAACGGAAAATTAGTTCCTTTAAGCTATGCTCTAAAAAGTGGAGATCAGGTTGAAGTACTTACAGCTAGCAACAACAAACCTAATGTACGTTGGTTAGATTTTGTTTTAACCGCAAGAGCGCGCACCAAAATTAAATCGGCCTTAAATGCAGAAGAAAAAATAATTGCAGAAGAAGGTAAGGCCATTTTATTAAGAAAATTACGCCATTTAAAAATAGGTTCAGGAGAAAAAGTTATCAACGAACTTGCTAGTTATTTTGGTTTAAAAACGAGTTTTGATTTATTTTTTAGAATCGGTAACGGTGCTATTGACAATACACAATTAAAAGAGTTTGTTTCTCAGAGAAGTGGCCTTATTATGGGCTTTATTAAAAATACTTTTCGTAGAAATCCATCAAAAGGAATTTCCGAAAAAGAAGAAGTTACCCATAAATACGACGCTTTAGTTTTTGGTAAAGAAGAACAAACGTTAGATTATACGTTAGCAAAATGCTGCTCTCCTATTCAAGGCGATACCGTTTTTGGTTTTGTTACAATAAATGAAGGTATAAAAGTGCATAAAAATAACTGTCCTAATGCTATTTCTTTACAGTCGAATTATGCATACAGAATTATGCCTGCAAAATGGATAGATTCTACCAAGCAAGAGTTTACAGCTGTTATACTTTTATCAGGGATAGACAATAAAGGTATTGTGAACAACATTACGCGTCTTATTTCTAATAGTATGGATGTTTTTATTCATAGTATTAATATCTCTGGAGATCATGGTGTGTTTGAAGGTAAACTCTCTTTAAGTGTTAAAAACAGAGCGCAGTTAAATAAGCTAATCGATAGTATGAAAAAACTAGAAGGAGTACAAAAAGTAGAGCGTGTTAATACAATGTAAATATCATTTTAATATCCTTGTTTTTTTATCAATAAATAACTGTAAATTTGTCCGTCCGTAAATTTTTAAATAACAATGAGTAATTCAGCCGAAAATCAAGAAATTGTAAAAAAAGTTTTCACTACTTTTTTAGAAGAAAACAAGCATCGTAAAACGCCAGAGCGTTATGCTATTTTACAGGAAATATATGTTGCTGAAGAACATTTTGATATAGAATCTTTATATATTAAAATGAAAAATAAAAACTATCGTGTAAGTAGAGCAACGCTTTACAATACGATGGATTTACTTTTAGACTGTGGACTGGTTCGTAAACATCAATTTGATGGGCAATCAATGGCGCGTTACGAAAAAAGTTATTTCGATAAGAATCATGATCATCTAATTATGACAGACTCTGGCGAAGTAAAAGAATTTTGCGATCCAAGAATTCAAATTATCAAAAAAACTATTGAAGATGTTTTTGATATAGATATTCACAACCACTCTCTTTATTTCTACGGAACAAAACGAAACACAAAATAACAACAACAAACACACTTAATAACACACTAAATGGCAGTAGATTTATTACTCGGATTACAATGGGGAGACGAGGGAAAAGGTAAAATCGTAGATGTATTAACAGGAAACTATGATATTATTGCACGATTTCAAGGGGGGCCAAATGCTGGTCACACCTTAATTTTTGATGGTAACAAACATGTTTTACACACAATTCCTTCTGGAATTTTTCACAAAACCGCTTTAAACGTAGTTGGTAACGGTGTGGTAATTGATCCCGTTATCTTTAAAAAAGAATTAGAAAATTTAGACGTTCATAAAATCGATTATACTTCTAAATTATTAATTTCTAGAAAAGCACATTTAATTTTACCAACTCACCGTTTATTAGACGCTGCTTCTGAAACTTCAAAAGGAAAAGCTAAAATAGGATCTACTTTAAAAGGAATTGGACCAACTTATATGGACAAAACTGGTAGAAACGGAATGCGTGTTGGAGATTTAGAATTAGACAACTGGAAAGATAAATATCGTGCATTAACAAAAAAGCATTTAAGCATGCTTGATTATTTTAATGTTCAGGTTGAGTATGATTTAGATGAATTAGAAGCTGAATTCGATTTAGGTATCGAAAAATTAAGAACTTTACAGTTTATAGATTCTGAAGAATATTTAAACTCAGCAATAAAAGAAGGTAAAACAATTTTAGCAGAAGGAGCTCAAGGATCGTTATTAGATATCGATTTCGGAACGTATCCGTTTGTAACTTCATCAAACACAACTGCCGCTGGTGCTTGTACTGGTTTAGGTATTGCTCCTAACAGAATTGGTGATGTATTTGGTATATTTAAAGCGTACACAACACGTGTTGGTTCTGGACCTTTCCCTACTGAATTATTTGATAAAGATGGTGAAGAAATGGCAAGAATTGGTCATGAATTTGGTGCTACAACAGGTCGTGCTAGAAGATGTGGTTGGTTAGATTTAGTTGCTTTAAAATATGCTGTTGATGTAAACGGTGTTACAAAGTTAATGATGATGAAAGGAGATGTACTTTCTGGTTTTGATACCTTAAAAATATGTACATCATATAACTATAAAGGTGAAAAGATAACACACTTACCTTATAATATCGAACCTGAAAATATTTCAGTAAATTATACTGAGTTTAAAGGATGGAAAGATGATTTAACTAAAATGACTGCTGCAGATCAATTACCTAAAAACTTATTGGAGTATGTTGCTTTTATTGAAAAAGAAACTGGAGTTCCGGTAACAGTAGTATCTGTAGGGCCCGATAGAAAACAAACAATTAATAGATAAATTTAAAAAGGAGCTCTTTATGAGCTCCTTTTTTTGTGCTTTATGATAGAAGAATATTTACAGAATATAACCAAACAATTTAAATCGTATAAAGAAGTAGCTGATAAAACTATAGATCAACTGCAACAAAAAGAATTGCAATTTAAATATAATGAAGAAAGTAATAGTATTGCTTCTATTATAATACATGTTTCTGAAAATATGTTATCGCGTTGGACCGATTTTTTTACTTCGGATGGAGAAAAAGATTCTAGAGATAGAGATGCTGAGTTTGAAACTCAAAATTTATCAAAAGATGAATTATTAACTAAATGGGAAAACGGATGGGACTGTCTTTTTACGGCTTTGAATTCGTTAAATGAAACTAATTTCGAGCAACCTATTTATATCAGAAATAAAAAACATAAACTTATAGAAAGTATTACTAGGCAAATTGCTCATTATCCTTATCATATTGGTCAGATAACTTATGTAGGTAAAATGATTTTAAATGATAAATGGCAAACAGCTTCTATTGCCAAAGGAAAATCAAAAGAATACATGAAACAAGCATTTAAAGAAAATTCAAAATAAAAAAGGGAGCTCTTTAAGAACTCCCTTTTTATTTATATCTTTAAAATCTCTTCTCCGAATTTATGACACAAGGCTAATGTTTCATTTACATCATGAATTGTTGTTTTCGGGTTAATCAAACACATACGTAATACTACTTGTTTGTTTAAAATAGTAGTAACTAAAAGTGCCTCTTTAGAATCCATTACTCTTTTAGAAATCTCTTGATTCAAATTATCAATTTCTTTTTCTGATAAATTTAACCCAATAGGATTGTATCTAAAATTAATAATAGCCAAAGTTGCAGGAGATATAATTTCCCATGTTCTGCTTTTTCTTAATTGTTTTTCTACATCTTCTGCTAACTTAATATTATAAGTTACCGCTTTCTTAAAAGTATCTAAACCATACGTTTTAATAGACATATAAAATTTTAAAGCTCTAAACCTACGTGTTAATTGAATTCCGTAATCATAAAAGTTTATTTCAGATTCATTTCCTTCAATATCACGTAAATATTCAGGTGTTTCGCTAAAAGTACTGCTTAACCAAGATGAGTCTTTAACTAATAAACAACCTATTTCATAAGGTTGATAAAACCATTTATGAGGATCTACTGTTAACGAATCTGCTCTTTCGATTCCTCGCAAAGCTTTTTCTCCTTTTTTTGCTAAAATTGCTGCTCCTCCGTAAGCTCCATCAATATGAAACCATAAGTTTTCTTCCTCACAAATATCCGCAAGTTCATCTAACGGATCTACAGTTCCTGTATTTGTGGTTCCTGCAGAAGCTATAAAACAAAAAGGCTGTAAACCTTCTAGCCTATCTTTTGCTATTGCATTTTTTAATTTATTGATGCTTATTCTAAACTCAATATCTGTTGGTAAAATTCGAATTTGTTCTTTTTTAAATCCTAAAACACGAATCGCTTTAATATTAGACGAATGCGCTTGATCTGATAAATAAATAACTGCTTTCGAAAAATCATCTCCACATTTAATACGTCGAGCTGTAGCTAAAGCTGTTAAATTTGCCATAGAACCACCACTTGTAAAAATACCTCCACCTTTTTCAACAGGAAAATTAAACATTTTTAACAACCAGTTCATTGTTACAATTTCTAACTCTGCAGCGGCAGGTGACGCTACCCAACCACCAGAAAATATATTAAAACCTGTTGCTAAACTATCAGCCATTGTGCTAATAAAATTACTAGGTCCTGGCACAAATGAATATGCTTTTGGGTGTGAAATAACGGTACTATTAGGAATTACGTTTTCCATAACAAAGTCTAAAACCTCGTTTGCATTCATACCTTTATCAGGTGCTTCTTGCAAAAATAAATTGTCCATTTCTATACGTGAAGCAGAAGTAACTGGTTTTTTATCTTCTAGAGTATCCCAATGTTCAGCAATCAAGTCTACTATTTTATAGCCATAAGACTTCATTTCTTCTAGAGATAAATCAAAATGGGCGCTCATAAAATTCTTTTTAAATGTTTATGCAAAATTAATCATTAAAAAACGACACTCACTTATTCTTCTTATAATTTTATTGATTTATTAAGAAATATGGCAGGTTCTTTTCATTATTTTTGTTGTCTAAAATATTATTACTTTGAAAAATTTATTTCTTATATTTTTTTTATTGCTTGCTATTTCTAATTATTCTCAAGCAAAAAAAATAAAAATACTTTCTACTCAACAAGCAACTGCCGATGAAGAGAAGTATCCTGGAGCAACAATACTTATAGGTAAAGTAAAAATGGAACATGAAGGTGCTACTTTAGATTGCCAAAGAGCATTGCTTTATAAAAAAGAAAATATTTTTAAAGCCTTAGGTGAAGTTGTAATCGAACAAGGTGATAGTATTATTCAATATAGTGATTTTGCCATTTATAATGGAGATACTAAAAAAGCAAAATCTTGGGGAAATGTTGAAATTAATGATAAAGAAATGAAACTTACCACAGATACACTTCATTTCGATAGAGTAAATCAACTTTTGTATTATCCTAACGGAGGAACAATTCGCGATAAAAAAAACACACTAAAAAGTATTAAAGGAACTTATTTTTTAAAGGATAAAAAATTTACAGCAAAATCTAAAGTTACCGTAGTTAACCCTGAAAACAACTTAGAATCTGATCATTTAGATTATTACACAAATTCTAATTTAGCATACTTATACGGCCCAAGTACGGTTACTAACTTAAAAGATAGTACTAAAATTTATTCTGAAAGAGGTTTTTATGATACCAATACTGATATTTCTTATTTCGTAAAAAATGCCAAGCTCTTTCTAAAAGAACGCACAATATTAGCTGATAGTTTATACTATGATAAACGCAAAGGTTTTGCTTCTGCAACTAATCGTATAAAAGTAATTGATACACTTCAGAAAATGGTTACCAAAGGTAATTATGCCGAATTATATGAAAAAAAGATTCGCTTTTTATCATCAACAAAGCTGTGGCAATTTCTGTACTTGATAAAGATTCGATGTATGTTGCTGGTGATAAAATCTTGCTAACCGGTAAGCCTGATAAAAGAATTGTTAGAATTTTCAAGAATGTGAAAATATTTAAATCTGATTTACAAGGAAAATGTGATTCTATTCACACAAGTCAAACTACAGGACTTACAAGAATGTTTAACAATCCTGTTTTATGGTCTGGTAAAAGTCAAATTACCGGTGATAGTATTCATTTTATTACTGATAAAAAAACAAATAAACTTGATTCTTTAAGAGTCTTACAAAACGCCTTTATGATTCAGAAAGATTCCTTATCTGATGATGATTATAATCAAATAAAAGGACGAAATATTTATGGTAAGTTTCAAGAAAATGATCTGAGAACAATGCTTGTTAAAGGAAACGCCGAATCGTTGTATTATAATAGAAATGATGAATCTCAGCTATTAGAAACAATAACAAAAGAAATAGCTAGTGATATTGAGTTTACTTTAGAAAATAACGAAATTATACAAACAAAGTACTTTAAAAAATCTGAAGGAAAAACATTTCCTCCTTCTGAATTCCCTTCTGAAGAAAAAAATTTAAAGGTTTTATTTGGCGAGAAGATGAACAGCCAAAAACAGTTGAAGACATTTTTATTAAAGATAAAACGACTAATATCACTTCTCCTGAAAAAAATAATTCTGCAGTAAAAAAAGCTAAAAATCAGTTCTTAAAAGAAACTGTAAAAAGACAAGATTTGAAAAAATCAGTAAAACTGAAGCCTTCTTTAAAATCAAAAAAAATAAAATAACAAGAATTAGTGAAAAACGATTTTTTAAAATATCAAGGGCAAACAACTCCTCATCCTTTAGCTATTGAAATTTCTCATGCTAACGGAAGTTATATATACGATGCTAACGGAAAAAAAATGTTAGATTTTGTAGCCGGAGTTTCCGCAAATAGTTTGGGTCATAATCACCCAAAAATTAACGACGCTATAAAAAATCAATTAAATTCCTATACACATGTTATGGTGTACGGAGAATTTATTCAGAAACCTCAGTTAGAACTTTGCAAGGCTTTAGCGAATACGTTACCTGAAAATTTATCTGCTGTTTATTTGGTTAATTCAGGAACAGAAGCAACTGAAGGAGCTTTAAAACTAGCAAAACGTTTTACAGAAAGAAGTGAAATAATAGCTGCCAAAAACGGATATCATGGTAATACCCAAGGAGCTATGAGCGTTTGTGGAGCAGAACAACAAAACCGTGCTTTTCGCCCGTTAGTTCCTGGTGTTAAATTTATTGAGTTTAATAATGAAATAGATTTAAATAAAATCACTACAAAAACAGCAGGTGTTATCTTAGAAACTATTCAAGGTGGTGCAGGTTTTATAGTGCCTAAAAACGATTATTTATCAAAAGTAAAAGAACGTTGTAAAGAGGTTGGGGCTTTATTAATTTTAGATGAAATTCAAACCGGTGTCGGGCGTACTGGTAAATTTTGGGGATTTGAAAACTACAATGTTGTTCCTGACATTATTATAGCCGGTAAAGGTTTAGGCGGCGGAATGCCAATTGGCGCTTTTATTGCTTCTTTTGATGTGATGAGTTGCCTTAAAGAAAATCCGAAATTAGGGCATATTACTACTTTTGGTGGACATCCTATTATTGCTAGTGCTAGTTTAGCAACCGTAAAGGAAATTACCGAAACAAACCTCATTGAAGAAACATTAAGAAAAGAAAAATTAATTAGGAATAAGTTTAAAAATCATTCTGCTATTAAAGAAATTAGAGGACGTGGATTAATGTTGGCCTTATTAGTTGAATCTCCTGAAATTGCGTCAAAGATTATCTTAAACTCTTTAGAGAATGGCTTAATTTTATTTTGGTTACTTTTTGAAGGAAGCGCCATTAGAATCACACCTCCATTAACTATTTCTGATGAAGAAATTAACGAAGGTTGTGATTTAATTTTAAATGAATTAAATAATCTTTAAACTACTTTTCGCTTCTAAAAATTATATATATTTAAAACAATGCTTTTGCAATTGCCTTGATATTATCACTTTTACCCATAGAGTAATAATGTAATAGCGGCACTCCGGCTTCTAATAATTCTTTAGATTGTTCAATGCACCATTCTACACCAACTTGCCTAACCTCTTTGTTATTTTTACAGTTATCTAACGAATTAATTAATATTTCTGGTAAATCTATTTTAAAAACTTGTGGTAACAATTGTAAATGGCGTTTTACCGAGATTGGTTTAATTCCTGGAATAATAGGTACTGTAATTCCTATTTCTCTAGCTGCATTTACAAATTCAAAATATTTTTGATTGTTAAAAAACATTTGAGTTACTACATAATCAGCACCTGCATCAACTTTTTCTCTTAACCTCTTTAAGTCGGTTTGTAACGATGGTGATTCTAAATGTTTTTCGGGGTAACCCGCAACACCTATACAGAAATCTGCTTTGTGGTTTGCCTCAATTACTTCGTGTAGATATTTCCCTTTATTTAAATTTTCAATTTGATTTACCAACTCTATTGCATATTGATGGCCATTTTTACTCGCTTCAAAGTATCGTTGATGACTCATCGCATCACCACGCAAAGCCATCACATTCTCTATTCCTAAATAATGACAATCAACCAATAAATACTCAGTTTCCTCTTTTGTAAAGCCTCCACACAAAACATGCGGTACAGTATCAACATCATATTTGTGTTTTATTGCCGCACAAATACCTACTGTTCCTGGTCGCATTCTGGTTATTTTTCTATCCAATAATCCGTTTCCTTTGTCAATATATAAATGTTGCTCTCTAGATGTTGTTACATCAATAAAAGGTGGATTAAATTCCATTAACGGATCTATATTATTATATAAATCTTGAATATTATTTCCTTTTTTTGGCGGAATTATTTCAAAAGAAAATAATGTTTTTCCGTTTGCTTTTTTAATATGTTCTGTTACCTTCATAAAGTTATTATAAAGGCGTATTTAACTATATAAATGATGCCGCAAATAATGATACTGCAAACATTATTAGCAACTGAACTACAAACCTAATTTCTAAACGATACTTTTTCATTTGTTTTTATTTTAGTTTTATTATACTTCAATATTACTGCTGTTTCTTTGCCTGTATCTTATCTAATTTATAACTTATTGTTAATTAAACACGCTCGTTTTTATATTTTTAGTTATTTGTTAGTTATCAGCTATCACTGGATGCAGCCACTTTCTAGCTTTTCCTAACGAGATACCTTTTCTATTTGAAAAATCAAGTATTTGATCATTAGTTATTTTACCTAACCCAAAGTATTTGGCTTGTTCGTTTGCAAAATAATATCCTGAAACTGCTGCTGCGGGCCACATGGCTAGACTTTCTGTTAGTGTTACTCCTATTTTTTCTTCAACCTTTAATAAATCCCAAATCGTTTCTTTTTCTAAATGATCAGGACAGGCAGGATAACCTGGTGCAGGACGAATACCTTTATAAGTTTCCTTTATTAATTCATCATTTGATAATGTTTCATCAGCTGCATATCCCCAATGTTGAGTTCTAACCCTATGGTGTAAATATTCTGCAAATGCCTCTGCAAAACGATCTGCAATTGCTTGTACCATAATTGCATTGTAATCATCTTCTTTTTCTTTATATGTTTTTGCTAGTTCGTCTGCTCCAAAAATAGCCGTACAAAATGTTCCCATATAATCTTGCTTTTCAGCTTCTTTTGGTGCTATAAAATCTGACAAAGCAATACTTGGTTTTCCTTCTCTCTTTTTTAGTTGTTGACGTAAGGTTCTAAAAACAGCAATTTCTTCCCCTTTTTTCTGAATAGAAATATCATCATCATTAATTGTATTTGCTTCAAACAGCCCAAATACTGCTTTTGGCTTTAATAATTGTTTCGTAATTATTTTATCCAAAATCACTTTCGCATCTTCATACAATTGCGTTGCCTGTTCCCCAACTACCTCATCAGTTAAAATATCTGGATATTTACCGTGTAAATCCCAACTTCTAAAAAACGGACTCCAATCAATAAACGGCAGCAACACTTTTAAACTTACTTGTTCTAATGTTTGAATTCCTAATTCTTTAGGCTTTATAATCGATGTAGTTTCCCAATTTATTTTAAACTTTCTTGTACGGGCTTCTTCTATAGAAACATATGCTTTAGCTTTTCCTCTCTTTAAAAACTTTTCACGAAACTCATCATAATCTTTTTTCAATTTCGTTACGTAAGCATTACTTGTTTCTTTATTTAATAAATCACTTACAACAGTAACTGCTCTTGAAGCATCATTTACATGCACTACAGCATTTTTATATTGCGTATCTATTTTTACTGCTGTATGTGCTTTTGATGTTGTTGCTCCACCAATTAATAAAGGAACTGAAAAATCTTGACGCTCCATTTCTTTTGCTAAATACACCATTTCATCTAACGAAGGTGTAATTAAGCCAGATAAACCAATTATATCTACATTCTCTTTTTTGGCAGCTTCAATAATTTTTTCTGGCGGAACCATAACTCCTAAATCTACAATCTCATAATTATTACAGCCTAAAACTACCGAAACAATATTTTTACCAATATCATGCACATCACCTTTTACTGTAGCAATTAAAACTTTACCTAAAGCTTGTTGTTTTTCTCCTTTCTCTGCTTCTATAAATGGGTTTAAATACGCTACCGCTTTTTTCATTACACGAGCTGATTTTACAACTTGAGGTAAAAACATTTTCCCTGCACCAAATAAATCTCCAACCACATTCATTCCAATCATTAAATGACCTTCTATTACCTGAATTGGTTTTTCAGATTCTTGTCTTGCTTGTTCTACATCTTCAATAATAAATTCATCTATTCCTTTCACTAAAGAATGTGTAATTCTTTCTTGTAAAGAAAAACTTCTCCATTCTAAAAATTTTGTTTCATTTTGTTTTTTAACGCCTTTTACCGTTTCAGCAAAATCTAATAAACGTTCAGTAGCATCATCTCTTCGATCTAAAACTACATCTTCAATATGTTCTAATAAATCTTTCGGAATATCATCATAAATCTCCAACAATGCCGGGTTTACAATTCCCATATTCATTCCTGCTTGAATTGCATAATACAAGAAAACAGAATGCATTGCTTCTCTTACCGTGTTATTTCCTCTAAATGAAAATGACACATTACTTACTCCTCCACTTACACTTACATTTGGTAAGTTTTCTCGAACCCAACGTGTTGCTTCAATAAAATCTAATGCATTTCTTCGATGTTCTTCCATCCCAGTTGCTACAGGAAAAATATTTAAATCGAAAATAATATCTTCGGATGCAAAGTGGACAATCTCCACCAATATTTTATAAGAACGTTCTGCTATTTCAATTCTTCTTTCATAATTATCGGCTTGACCAACTTCATCAAATGCCATTACAATTACTGCTGCTCCGTAACGTTTTATTTGAGTTGCTTCCCAAATAAATTTTTCTTCTCCTTCTTTTAAAGAAATAGAGTTTACAACACATTTTCCTTGAACGACTTGTAAACCTGCTTCAATAATTTCCCATTTCGAACTATCAATCATTAATGGAACTCTGCAAATATCTGGTTCGGCAGCAATCAAGTTTAAAAAACGAACCATTGCTTCCTTTCCGTCAATTAAACCATCATCAAAATTAATATCAATAATTTGCGCTCCTCCTTCTACCTGATGTCTTGCAACGGCTAATGCTTCATCAAACCGCTCTTCTTTTATCAATCGTAAAAACTTACGTGATCCTGCAACATTTGTACGTTCTCCAACATTTATAAAATTGCTGTTTTCATTTAAAACTAAAGGTTCTAAACCTGATAGTTTTAAATATTTATCTTGTTTTATTTGCATTTTCTTGGTTGATATTTAGCTGCTAATTCTGCAATTGCAGAAATATGCTCAGGTGTTGTTCCGCAACATCCACCTATAATATTGATTAAACCTTTCTTCAAATAATCTTCAATTTGATCTGCCATTTCTTCTGCAGTTTCATCGTATTCTCCAAAAGCATTGGGTAATCCTGCATTGGGATGCGCAGAAATTGCAAATGCTGTTTTTGATGCAATTGCCTCTAAGTGTGGTTGTAATAAATTAGCTCCTAATGCACAATTAAACCCGACGGATAATAGCGGGATATGAGATACCGAAATTAAAAATGCCTCGGCTGTTTGTCCTGATAAAGTTCTGCCACTGGCATCAGTAATCGTACCACTTAGCATTATTGGAATGTCAATTTTACGTTCATCCTTTACTTCTTCTATTGCAAATAAAGCTGCTTTAGCATTTAATGTATCAAAAACAGTTTCTACTAATAAAAGATCAGCACCACCATCTATCAAAGCTTCAACTTGTAGTTTATAGGCTATACGTAATTCATCAAAAGTAACCGCTCTATAACCAGGGTCATTAACATCTGGAGACATACTTGCAGTTCTATTTGTTGGACCAATTGAACCTGCTACGAATCTTGGCTTGCGGGGTTCTCTTGCCGTAAACTCATCTGCTACTTCTTTTGCTATTTTTGCAGACTCATAATTTAGTTCATATACCAAATCTTCCATTTGATAATCGGCCATTGCAATAGTAGTTCCTGAGAAGGTATTCGTTTCTACAATATCAGCACCTGCTTCAAAATATTTTGCGTGTACTTCTTTAATTGCCTTAGGTTGTGTTATAGACAATAAATCATTGTTTCCTTGTAATGGTGTTAGATATTCTTTAAAACGCTCTCCACGAAAATCTGCTTCTGTGAATTTATAGGCTTGAAGCATCGTTCCCATAGCTCCATCGAGCACGAGAATACGTTTTTGTATTTCTTTATAAATGTTTGGCATTCCTGATATTGTATTGTAGAAGTTATCAGGAAAAGAGGAAAGTTCTTTCCGTTATCTCTCTTAAGTACTGTTGAATTAGTATTTAAGTAGAATTTAGCACCTTCTTTGTTTGCACAAAGGGTTGCTAAGGTTTCATAGGGTCTAATCCCTCCACCTTTCTTGATAACATTCATATTAAATTAATGAACTAAAGCACAAATAAACAAACTTTTTTTGTTTTTATACCATTTTTTAATAATTATATAAATTAGAAGATAAATATCGGTCACCAATATCACAGATAATTGCGACAATAATACCTTCTTCTATTTTCTCTGCAACTTGAAGCGCAACATGTACAGCACCTCCACTACTCATTCCTCCAAAAACACCTTCTTGACTCGCTAATTTACGTGCCTGATTTCTTGCCTGATTTTCACTTACCTCAATAATTTCATCAACTTTTGATCTATCAAAAATCTTTGGCAAATACTCTTCTGACCATTTTCTAATTCCTGGTATTCTTGAACCATCAGATGGTTGTGCTCCAATAATTTGAATATTTGGGTTTTGTTCTTTTAAATATGTAGAAACTCCCATTATGGTTCCTGTAGTTCCCATAGCTGATACAAAGTGAGTTACCTCCCCTTCAGTATCTTTCCAAATTTCTGGTCCTGTGGTTTTATAATGCGCTTTCCAATTATCATTATTTTCAAATTGATTCAACATAAAGTACCCTTCTTTATATCGTAACTTTTGTGCTAAATCTCTAGCTCCTTCGATTCCTTCTTCTTTAGATGTTAATAAAACTTCAGCTCCGTAAGCCTTCATTGTTTTTATTCGTTCTTCTGTAGCATTTTCTGGCATTACCAATGTCATATGCAACCCTAGTACTTTTGATATAAATGCCAAAGCGATTCCTGTATTTCCACTAGTTGCTTCTACTAAATGATCTCCTTTTTTTATATTTCTTCGGTTTAAGGCCTCAAAAATCATATTATAAGCAGCCCTATCTTTAACACTTCCTCCTGGATTGTTGCCTTCTAGTTTTAAAAACAAGCGCACTCCTTTTTTACTAAGTATATTACTTACCTCTATTAAAGGTGTATTCCCTACAAAGTCGGTTATTTTTTTTGCTTTCATAATTTATTTTTCTTCTAGTGAAACAATTTTATTTTCTGATTGATAGATTACTAAGCTTTTCGGTGGCACTGATTCAGTGACGCATACATTAGCTCCTATTATACTATTTTCACCTATTACAACTTCACCTCCTAAAATAGTAGCATTTGCATAAATAGTTACATTATTTTCTATTGTAGGGTGTCTTTTTGTTTCTGCTAAACTCTTTTTAACTTGAATACCTCCTAACGTTACTCCTTGATATATCTTAACATTATTTTTTATCAAAGTAGTTTCTCCTATAACAATTCCAGTAGCGTGATCTATAAAAAAAGAATCCCCTATAGTTGCTCCTGGATGAATATCTGTACCTGTTACCCCATGCGTGTACTCACTCATCATTCTTGGTAAAATAGGTATGTTTAATTTCACTAATTGATGACTTAAACGGTACACTGCTATCGCATGAAAGCCTGGATATGCTAAATAAACCTCAGCTAAACATTTTGCTGCAGGGTCTGTTTTTTCAAAAGCAATTGCATCTAAATTTAATTTTTGTCTTATTTCTTTGAATGTTGTTTTATATATACTCCAAATAGTAGTTCTATCTTTTACTTGTAACTTTTCTGTTATCTTAAAAAACAATTCCGCTATCTCATTTATATTTTCTTGATAATAAATCTCATCAAAAAGTGCGTAAAATAATTTCTTTGTAAACTCTTCTACTGTATCTTTTAAAGTAAGCGTATAATTATTCAATGACATATTACATTTCAGGTGCTAATTCAACTTCTAATCCTTCTAATTCTGGCTTCACTTGAATTTGACAACCTAAACGACTGTTGTTTTTTACATAAAAAGCTTCTGCAAGCATCATATCTTCATCAACTCCCATTTCTGTTAGTTCATGTTCAGATTTCACATAACATTGACACGAAGCACACATTGCCATACCACCACAAACACCAACAGTACCTTCTTCTGCTAATTCGTATGAACGAATTACTTCCATTAAATTCATTGCCATATCTGTAGGCGCTAAAATTTCGTGAAGCACTCCTTCTCTATCTGTTATTTTTATGTTGATATCTGACATTATATTATTATTAAATCGTTTTATTGAATCGCTTTTACAACTGCTTTTGGTGCTTCTTTTTTAGTTCCGTCAAAACCTTCAACTCCACCTACAGTAGTATATTTCATTACATATTTTTTATCTGGATGAATACGTTTATAAGCACTCTGACACATTAAGGTTGTCTCATGAAATCCACATAAAATTAATTTTAATTTTCCTGGATATGTATTTACATCACCAATAGCATAAATACCAGGAATATTTGTTTGGTAGTCTAAAGCATTATTAACCTTGATGGCATTTTTTTCTATCTCCAATCCCCAATTTGAGATAGGTCCTAATTTTGGTGATAAACCAAATAATGGTATAAAATGATCTGTATCAACAATAAAAGGTTCTTCTCCTTTTTTCTCTACAGTAACACCAGTAACATGTTCATTCCCTAAAATTTCTTTTACTTCTGCCGGAGTTATTAAATTAATCTTTCCTAAGTTTTTTAGCTCTTGCACTGTATCTACACTATCTAAAGCTCCTCTAAACTCATTTCTACGGTGAATTAACGTTACTTCAGATGCTACGTCTGATAAAAAGATTGACCAGTCTAAAGCAGAATCTCCTCCTCCTGATATTACTACTTTTTTATCTCTATATAATTCTGGATCTCTAATAATATACTCAACTCCTTTATCTTCAAAATCAGCAATATTAGGAATCGGTGGTTTACGTGGCTCAAAACTACCTAAACCTCCTGCAATAGCGACTATTGGTGCTTGATGTTTTGTACCTTTATTTGTCGTTACGATAAAAGTTCCGTCTTCTTGTTTTTCAATGGTATTTGCTCTTTCTCCTAAAGTAAAACCAGGTTTAAACTGTTTTGTTTGTTCGATTAATTTATCAGTTAAATCTCCTGCTAAAATTTCTGGATATGCTGGAATATCATAAATAGGTTTTTTAGGGTATATTTCTGAACACTGCCCACCTGCTTGTGGTAACGCATCTATTAAATGACATTTTAATTTTAACAATCCTGCTTCAAAAACGGTAAATAATCCTGTAGGACCTGCTCCTATAATTAATATATCTGTATGTATCATTGGTAATCGTATTATCCCTGTGAAATAGGAACGAACTTTAACTCTTTTATTTCTTATTTTATAAAAGTTGTAATCTTTTAACTTATTAAACTTTTTGTTAATTGATTTAACTGTACTACTTTATTTTCAAAACTCCCTTTAATTGTTTTTCTATATTTATTTAAATTCTGAACTAATTCGTTAATGTCTTCTGGAATTATTTCTTCAAAGAATTGTCGTAATCTTTTTGCCGTAGTTGGTGATTTCCCATTGGTAGAAATTGCAATTTTCACATTTCCTTTTGTTACAATACCTCCCATAAAAAAATCACAATATGGTGGGTTATCAGCTACATTTACTAAAATATTCCTTTGTTTGCAGTCTCTATAAACTTGCACATTTACATCAACATTGTCTGTTGTTGCAATAACCATGTGTTTATTTTTTAAAAAAGAGCTATCATATTTAATGTTAATCATTTTTATATCAAACTTATTTGCTAACGCTTCTGTTTCTTCTCTAAAAAAAGTAGAAACCATTGTTACTTTAGAATTCGGACTTGATTTTAATAAAAACGTTAATTTTTCTAAAGCTACAAAACCGCCTCCTACAATAAGTGTTTCTAACTGTTTGGTTTTTAAAAAAATTGGATATAATTCGTTTTGTTCCATTATACAGCTATTAACTCTCTTGAATATTCTTCTTTTGCCTTTTTTAAAGCTTCTCTATGTTTTACAACTTCGCCTAAAACAATAATTGCAGGGTTACTTAGCTCATTTTCTTTTACAATATCTAAAATAGTATCTACAGTTCCAATACCTACCTTCTCTCTAGAAGTTGTTCCGTCTTGAATTATAGCTACTGGTAATTCATTTTTACCTTCTTTTTGAAATAATGCTACAATTTCAGCTAATTTTCCCATTCCCATTAACACCACTACTGTAGCTTTAGATTTTGCTGCTAAAGCTACATCGTTAGATAGTTTATGTTCTTTTGTTGTACCTGTAATTACCCAAAAACTTTCTGCGCTTCCACGTTTTGTAACAGGTATATTTTGATATGCTGGTACTGCTAAAGAAGATGAAATACCTGGAACCATTGCTGTTTCTATATTAAAAGCTGCTGCAAACTCCATTTCTTCTGCACCTCTTCCAAAAATAAAAGGATCACCGCCTTTTAAACGAACTACATGCCCATGAGTTTTTGCTCTTTCAACAATCAACTCATTTATTTGTTCTTGTTGATATTTATAACAACCTCTACGTTTTCCTACAAAAATTAATTCTGCATTCGGGTTTATAAAATCTAATAACTCTTCATTAACCAAGGCGTCATATAAAACAACATCAGCAGTTTTTAAAACTTTAATAGCTTTTAGCGTAATTAAATCTACATCTCCTGGACCAGCGCCAACAACGGTTAATTTCGGAATCTTATTATACATTACTTACTGCTGTTTTTCTATAAGCATCAATCTTTTTATAAAATGCTTTCGCATCGTTTAAATAGCTCTCTGCAAATATTTTTGTTGGTGCTTCTTTCTTTATTTGATATACAAAATCTTCAAAACTGGTCTCTAAACTAACTTTATCTGTAGCTATAAAATGCTCTTGAAAGCTAGTAATAATACCTGCTTGTGTATTTGTTTTTACATTTTCTGCAATTAATAATGCTTTTGCTGTATTAACCAAAGATGTATATGAATGATAAATACTATCAGAAAATAAACCTTCCTTTAATGCTTCTTCTGAATTTGTAATTTTTTCTTCACTTTCAAATAAAAGTGTTGCTATTAAATCAATTACAACTCCCGCACATTCACCTACTCCAATTGCTTTTACATAATTTTCTGAATGTCCCCAATCAATAAAATCACTTGGCGCTAAGTTTGATGTATCAGATAATCCTTTTAACAAATCATAAAAATATGTTTTTCCTTGACGATCATAATACGCTAAAAAGGTTTCATTTTCTTGCTGATTTGCCTCTACATCATTTAATAAAATACGTAATGCTTCTGGACCTCTTTTACTTGGTACTTTAACTAATTTATCAGAAAAACGCCCTTTTCCATCACCTAAAATACCGCCACCTATTAAAATTTGTAATGCTGGTGCTTGTAAAGCGCCTACTTTTATAGACATTCCTTGAAAACCAATGTGTGCCATATTATGTTGCCCACATGCATTCATACATCCACTAATTTTAATAGCTATTTCTTTATTGTTTAAATATGCTGGGTACTCTTCTTCTAATACTTTTTCTAACTCAACAGCAATTCCTGTACTACTAGAAATTCCTAAATTACAAGTATCAGTACCTGGACACGCTGTAATATCAGCTGTAGAATTATACCCTGATTTTGCAAAACCTAATTTTTGTAGCTCAACATAAAAAAATGGTAATAATGCTTCTTTTACATGGCGAATTAAAATGTTTTGACGTAAGGTTAAACGAATTTCATTTGCTGCATATTTTTTAACTAAATCTGCTAACAAACGTGCTTTTGGTGTGTAAAAATCACCTAAATGAATTTTAAGCCCTATTGCAAATAAACCTTCTTGTTTTTGTTTGATTACATTGGTTTCTTTCCATTTTTTATACGCTGATTCATCTTCAATTTTTACTGAAGGAATTTCGATATCTTGAAAAACAATTGGTTGTTCAAACTCGGTAGTATCTACCTTAAATGTTTTATTCTCTAAAGCATTAACTTCGTCAGAAACTAATTGTAAAAAAGCTTCAACACCTAATTCTTTAACTAAAAACTTTAACCTTGCTTTTGCTCTTTTTGCACGCTCTCCAAATCGATCAAAAATTCTTAAAACACCTTCAATTGTTGGTATTAATACGTCTTCTTCTAAAAAGTCGTAAATAACATCAGCATGTCTTGGTTGCGATCCTAAACCACCACCTAACAACACTTTAAATCCTTTTTTAGTAACTCCGTTTTCAGTTTTTATTTTTGCAATAAACCCTAAATCATGAATAAAACTAATTGCTGTATCATCATCTGTACCCGAAAAAGACATTTTAAATTTACGTCCCATTTCTTGACAAATTGGGTTTCTTAAAAAGAATTTAAACGTAGCATCTGCATACGGCGAAACATCAAAAGGTTCGTTTACATCGATTCCCGCAGTTTCTGATGCTGTAATATTTCTTACTGCATTTCCACAAGCTTCTCTTAAAGTAATATCGTCTTTTTCTAATTGCGCCCATAATTCTGGCGTTCTATCTAAACTTACGTGATGTATTTGAATATCTTGTCTTGTAGTAATATGTAATCTTCCACGAGAGTACTCATCTGAAACGTCTGAAATTCTATGCAATTGTTCGCTAGTAACTTTACCGTAAGGTAATTTTATACGAATCATTTGTACTCCAAATTGACGCTGACCGTAAACTCCTCTTGCCAAACGTAAACTTCTAAAACGTTCTTCGTCTATTTTTCCTTCTTTAAAAAGTTGGATTTTTCTCTCTAATTCTAGAATATCTTTTTCTACAATTGGGTTTTCTATTTCGGTTCTAAAACTTTGCATTACTCTATATCTTAAAGCTCGTAAGCGTTACTTTTTAATTATGTAAGAATTTTTGTTTTGCCAATAATTCTTCCTCTGTTTCTACATGGTCATCATCAGGTACACAACAGTCTACCGGACAAACCGCTGCACATTGTGGTTCTTCATGAAACCCTATACATTCTGTACATTTATCAGGTGCTATAAAATAATATTCGTCAGATACAGCTTCTTGTGTTTTATCTGCATCTACTTCAATACCATCTTTTAACTTTATACTTCCTGTTAATGAAGTTCCTTCACTATATTTCCAATCTTCAGCCCCTTCATAAATAGCTGTATTTGGGCATTCTGGTTCGCATGCCCCACAATTGATGCATTCGTCGGTTATTATAATTGCCATACTATTCTGAATTACTTAATAAAGCCAACTCCGGCTGTATTATTTGTTTTTGGGTTGATTAAAATAAAAGTTCCATTTGCTTTATTTTTATCATAAGAATCAAAAAATAATGGTTTACTTAATTTTAAAGTTACATCTCCAATTTCATTTAATGTTAATTGTGATGGGTTTTCTTTTGTTCCTGAAAAATCAGTTTTTATAATGGATGATAATGACATGATTTTTGCTTGCACATCGTTTACTCCATGCTTTACATAATACTTATTAGAAGCCTCTAAAGGATCTTTATCCATCCAACAAATAGTTGCATCTAATTCTTTAGCAACTGTTGGTTGTTCATTTGTTTTCACCAACATATCACCTCTACTTACATTTACATTATCTTCTAAAGTAATTGTTACCGAACTTCCTCTTTTAGCTTCTAAATACTCTTTATCAAAGAAGTGAATACTCTTTATTTTAGATGCTATTGCTGATGGTAATACGGTTACCGAATCTCCTACAGCTAAATCTCCTCCATAAATTTTACCTGCATATCCTCTAAAATCATGATATTTATCTGTTTTAGGTCGTATAACAGTTTGTATAGGAAAACGTGTTTGAGACTTTTCTTGTAAATCTTCAGAAACTAAACCTTCTAAATGGTCTAATAATGTTTCTCCTTTATACCAAGGTGTATTTTCTGATTTTTTAACAACGTTGTCTCCTTGTAAAGCTGACATAGGTATAAAAGTTAATTTTTGACTTTTATAAGAACTTTTGCCTGCTAAATATTCAATTTCATTTTTTATTTGCTTAAATTTTTCTTCTGAAAAATCAACCAAATCCATTTTATTAATAGCTATAACTACGTTTTCAACTCTTAATAGTGTATTTATAAAAAAGTGACGGTAAGTTTGCTCAATTACTCCATTACGTGCGTCAATTAACACAATTGATGCTTGTGAGTTTGAAGCTCCTGTAACCATATTTCGTGTATACTCAATATGCCCTGGAGTATCAGCAATAATAAAACTCGTTTTTGGAGTCGAAAAATAAATATGTGCTACATCAATCGTAATACCTTGTTCTCTTTCTGCAACTAAACCATCTGTTGCTAGTGAAAAATCTAAATAATCAAAACCTCTTTGCTTACTTTTTTCTTCAATTGCTTCTAACTTGTCATCTGTTAATGAGTTAGTGTCATATAAAATACGTCCGATTAAGGTACTTTTACCATCATCTACACTACCTGCTGTTGCTATTTTTAATACATTCATTTTTTTATGCTTTTGGCTCATAGCTATATTTTACTATTTGCCTATATTTAAATTACTAAAGACTAAAATGCTTTAGTTAAATGGAAAATTCACTTTAGTGAATTTTAAAAATACCCTTGTTGCTTACGTTTCTCCATTGCTGCTTCTGATCGTTTATCATCTATACGAGCACCTCGCTCTGATATAGTTGATACTTTAATTTCATCTACAACTGTATTTATATCAACAGCATCAGAAAGTACAGCTGCTGTACAACTCATGTCTCCAACAGTTCTAAAACGCACCATTCTTTCTTCTACCTCTTCATTTTCATCTCTATAAACAACATCGTCTTCTGCTGACCATATTAATCCATCTCTTAAAAAAGTAGCTCTTTTATGTGCAAAGTAAATTGATGGAATTTCAATTTCTTCGCTTTTTATATATGACCAAACATCTAGTTCTGTCCAATTTGAAATAGGAAAAACACGTACATTTTGTCCTAAATCAATTCTTCCATTTAGCATGTCAAACAATTCTGGTCGTTGATTTTTTTCATCCCATTGACCAAAATCATCACGAACAGAAAAAATACGTTCTTTTGCTCTTGCTTTTTCTTCATCTCTACGCGCGCCACCAATACATGCATCAAAACCAAACTCTTCAATTGCATCTAATAATGTTTCGGTTTGTAGCATGTTTCGGCTAGCGTACTTACCTGTTTCTTCTTTTACTCTTCCTTTATCAATATTGTCTTGAACGTTTCTAACAATTAATTCAACACCTAATTCTTTTGCTATACGATCTCTAAATTCAATTGTTTCAGGAAAATTATGTCCTGTATCTATATGCATTAAAGGAAACGGGATTTTAGCTGGATAAAATGCTTTTTGAGCAAGTCTTACTAATGTTATACTATCTTTTCCTCCTGAAAATAATAATACTGGTTTTTCAAACTGAGAAACTACTTCTCTAAATATATATATGGCTTCACTTTCTAAAGGGCCTACTTTTATTGTTTTTGTACTCATAATAAAATTATTAAATATGTAAACCACATTCTCTGTTACTCTCTACTTTTGTTGGATCAAAATATTTAAACTCGTTTGGAAGCTTATTATCGCTTAAATACTCATCTAAATCTTTATCTGACCAGTTATAAAAAGGACTTACTTTTAAAACTCCTTCTTTACTAAATGAAATTACACCAATACTATCTCTAAAAGCTGTTTGTCCTTTACGTAAATTAGTAAACCATATTTCAGGTTGATGTTCTGCCATTGCTCTTTTAAAAGGTTCTAACTTTACTTGCTCTGTAAATTTCTCATGATTTTCATCTTCTACAGAAGGGAGCCCCATAGTTATATTACGATGAGCCACAGTTTGTTTTGGCACATATAAATGAACATTTAAACTCAGTTTATCAATTAATTCTTCTGCATGTTTATATGTTTGAGGAGTATTATAACCTGTATCACACCAAACAACTTTAATTGAAGGGTTATCTTTAGTTACTAAATGCAAAAGAGCAACTTCATAAGGTCTAAAATTAGTAGTAACTATTGTTTTTTTATTTAATTCAAAAACCCATTCTACAATTTCTTTTGGACTTAATTTTTCTAATCCTTTGTTTAACTCTTCAACATTAAACTCATCTTGTAAACTCATTATTTTCCCCATTTTATTTTGTTCCAAATTCTCTCGTGAAAGAAATACAAAACCATTTTTGTTCCTAATTCTACAGCTCCTATTGAAAAAGCAGTTGTTAACTTCCCTGTAATTATCCAAGAAATTAAAACAGTGTCTATAGTTCCCACAATACGCCAGCTAAATGACTTAACGATACTTCGTATCGGTTTTTCAGATAGTTTATCAATGTTATAATCACTATTTTCTTTTATAAATTGCTCAAGCATTATTTTAACAATATTAAGCCTATAGGGTTAGTAGGGTAATTATTTGCAAATATATAATATCCCTTATCATATCAAAGAACATATACTTTTTATTTAAAAATTAATTCTGTATATTAAACTAAATCAGCTAGTGTATTACTGCGAAGAACTTTTAATGTATTATCTCTAACCTGAATCATTAATTTATGAACAGAACAGGCATCTTCATCAGGACAATCACTACATTTTTCATAGTAATTTAAACTTACACAAGGTAACATTGCAATAGGTCCTTCTAGAGTTCTAATAACATCAGTCATTTTTATTTCTGATGGTTCTTTTAACATATAGTAACCTCCACCTTTTCCTTTTTTAGCGCCTAAAAATCCAGCTTTTCGTAAGGTAAGTAATATACTTTCTAAAAATTTATGAGAAATATTTTCGCTCTTAGAGATCGTTGCTATTTGGACTTTATCTCCTTTTTCTTGCCTAGCAATAAATGCTAGCGCTTTTAAGCCGTATTTTGTTTTTTTAGAAAGCATACTACAAAAATACACTTTTATTTAATTGTTAATTCTCTAAAGCTTGTTTTAAATCATTAATAATATCTACTACATTTTCTAAACCGATAGAGCTTCTTACTAAGCCATCTGTAATTCCTACTTCTAACCTATCATCAACACTTAATTTACTGTGTGTTGTAGATGCTGGGTGCGTTACAATTGTTCTTGTATCACCTAAGTTTGCAGACAATGAGCATATTTTAATTGCGTTTAAGAAATTTCTTCCCGCAGTAATACCTCCTTTAATTTCAAAAGCAACAACGTTACCACCTAATTTCATTTGCTTTTTTGCTATTTCATATTGAGGATGTGATTTTAAAAAAGGGTATTTTACTAAATTTACCTTCGGATGTTCTTCTAAAAAGCTGGCTACTTTTAAAGCATTTTCACAATGCCTATCTACTCGAATACTTAATGTTTCTAAACTTTTTGATAAAACCCAAGCATTAAACGGTGACATTGCAGGGCCAGTATTTCTTGAAAACAAATAAATTTCTTTTATTAAATCTTTACGTCCAACAGCTACACCTCCTAAGACTCTTCCTTGTCCATCAATTAACTTAGTTGCTGAGTGCAAAACTATATCAGCTCCAAACTTAATAGGATTTTGTAGGTACGGAGTAGCAAAACAATTATCTATAACCAATAACAAACCATGCTTTTTTGATATCTCACCTAATAATTCTAAGTCAATAATATCAACTGCTGGATTTGTTGGAGTTTCAGCATATAAAATTTTAGTATTTGGTTTAATTAAACTCTCAATTGTATCTACTTCAGTAATATTAAAATAACTAGTTTCAATATTCCATTTTGGTAAATATTTGGTAAATAAACTATGAGTAGATCCAAAAACTGAACGACATGAAACAATATGGTCTCCTGCATTTAACAATGCTCCAAATGTAGAAAACACTGCTGCCATACCTGTTGCGAAAGCATAACCAGCTTCAGCACCTTCCATAGCAACTATTTTATCAACAAATTCTGTAGTATTAGGATTTGAGAATCTACTATATAAATTTTTCTCTTTTTCTTCTGCAAATGATGCTCTCATATCTTCTGCATCATCAAAAACAAAACTAGATGTTAAATATAAAGGTGTTGAATGTTCTGAATATTGTGAACGTTCTGTTTGTGTTCTAATTGCTATGGTTTCGAAGTTCTTGCTCATATTTGTTAATTTTTTATAGATATTGATTAATCAACATCTAGTATATTTAAATGACGCTTAGTGTCTAATTATTAATTTTTGCTAATCGTAAAATATCACCAAATACACCTCTTGCAGTTACTTCTGCCCCTGCTCCTGCTCCCTGAATTACAATAGGTTGCTCACCATATGATTCTGTAAATATTTCAAAAATAGCATCTGAACCTTTTAAACTTCCTAAAGGTGAACCTACCGGTACCGACACTAATTTAACATCTAATTCTCCTTTTACTTTTGATAAATCGCCATGTAAATCGCCTATATATCGCAACACATGGTTTTCTTTTTGAAGTTCTTTTTCATTTTGAAAATGAAAATTTAATTTATCTAAGTTTGCTAAAAATTCTTCAGAAGTAATATTTATAAATTCATTTGGAATTAAATTTTTAATAGAAATATCTTCAAACTCATTTTCTAAATCTAACTCTCTAGCTAAAATTAATAATTTTCTTGCTACATCATTACCACATAAATCTTCTCTCGGATCTGGCTCTGTAAATCCGCTATCAATTGCTTCTTGTAATACGTTTGAAAACGGAACTTCATCCGAAGAAAACTTATTAAATAAATAACTTAACGAACCTGAAAACACCCCTCTAATACGTGTAATATTTTCGCCAGAATCGTGCAATAATTTAATGGTATCAATTAAAGGTAAACCTGCACCAACATTCGTTTCGTACAAATATGATTTGTTATTAATTTCTAATTTTTTTCGTAGTTTTTTATAGAAATCATGAGATACCGTATTTGCTATTTTATTAGAAGAAACTAAATCGAAACCGTTTTCTATTAATGGTATATAGTTTTCTATAAATTCACTACTTGCAGTATTATCAACAGCTATTAAGTTTTCTAAATGGTGCTTTTTTGCAAAATCTATTACGCTATCAACAATATGAGTTTCCTCATCGTTATTTTTTAAAATTGTTTTCCAATTTTCAACAGCTCCATCACTACTTAACAATACTTTTTTAGAACCTGCTATGGCAAAAATATTTAGCTGTATTTTTTTTCTTTCTAATATAGATTTGGTGTTTTTTATAATTTGATTAATTAAAGTTCCTCCAACTAATCCCTTACCAAATATGGCTATATTTATTTTTTTTGCAACTCCAAAAACTTGCCCATGAATTACATTTAACGCTTTGTGTAATTGTTCTTTTTTAACAACCAAACTTACATTTTTTCCTGAAACTGTATTGTTAAACAATAATGGTACAATTTGATTTTTTATCAACGCATTATACGGATGATGAAACTCACTTAAATCTTGACCTATAATTGATATTACAGCGACATCATCTTTAATTGAAATTTGATTTACATCTTTGGTATAAAAATCGCTTTCAAACTCTTGTTCTAAAGCTTGTACAGCTGCTGTTGCCTTTTCTTTATCAATTACTAAACCAATACCTCTTTCTGATGAACCTTGAGAAATAATACTTACACTAATACCGTTATTACTTAAGGCTCTAAAAATACGTGCATCTACACCTACTTTCCCCAACAAACCTCGTCCTTCAAAATTTAGCAATGCTACATTGTCTAAAACCGATAATGATTTTATGCCTTTTGATTTTGATTTAGCAGTGATTAATGTTCCTGAATTATCTTGATTAAACGTGTTTAAAATTCGAAGATTGATGTTTTTTTCTAAAAGCGGTATAATAGTTTTTGCATGTAAAATATTAGCTCCGAAATTTGCTAACTCATTTGCTTCAGTAAATGATAATTCTTCTATTTTCCTTGCATCTGCAACCAAATCAGGATTTGCAGTAAAAATTCCATCAACATGCGTATAATTTTGTAACTCCTCAGCATCTAAATAATTCGCTAATAATGCTGCTGTGTAATTGCTTCCATTTCTACCTAAAGTAGTGGTTTCTCCTTTTAAACTAGATGCAATAAAACCTGTTATAATATTAATAGTATCTCGGTTATCCTTTTTAAAATGCTTTATTACATTTTCTTTAGATATGCTTAAAATTGGTTGTGCATTACCAAAATTTTCATCCGTAATTAACAGTTCTCTAGCATCTGTTACGTTGGCTTTTATCCCTTTTTTATTTAAAAGCACTGAAACTGTTTTGGCTGATAATAACTCACCTTGTGCTAAAACTTCATCTTTTATTTTTTGACTAAAATCCCCTAATAGACTAACACCTTCAAAAAGTTTTTCTAAACGAGAAAATTCAGGAGTAAAATCAACTAACGGTGTTAATTGAGATTGTTCGTATTTCATTGTTTCGAGTTCATCTTGATAAGGTTTATTTTTTGCAGCTTTTTCTAAAATTTCTTCTAATTGATCTGTAGCATTTCCTCTTGCTGATACAACAACCGCTATATTTTCTTGCTCGTTTACTTTTTTTTCTATAATCGAAATTACATTTGTAATTCCTTTATTCGACAGCGATTTCCCGCCAAATTTTATTATTTTCATTTTGTTATTTTTTGAGTTTAAATTGAATATTGGCGCAATTATTTTTTCTAACTGCTCATATTCAATTAAAAAAGCATCATGCCCGTGAATCGAATTTATTTCATTATACGTAACGTTGGCATGTACTAAAGCTAGCTCTTTTTGAGTTTCTCTATTTTCTTCAGCAGTAAAGAATAAGTCTGAATCTACTCCAATAATGTGAATATCAGCTTCAATTGTTTCTAAAACACTTGAATCATTTTTACCTCTAGTAACATCAATTGTTTTTAATAATTGATTCATTAATTTATAAGATGCTAACTGACAACGTTCTTGTAGTTTATTACCATGGTGTAACAACCAACTTTCTACATTAAATACTTTTAAATCTTCATTCTTTGAACGATAAAAACGTTCTTTAAAAGATTTTGGAGTTCTGTAACATAACATTGCATGCATACGAGCATCGTGTACAGGATTACTCGAGTTTAATAAAAACTGTTCTTGAATATGACAATTACCAATTAACCAATCGGTAGCTTTCCAATCGGTTGCTATCGGAATTAAATGTTTTGTTATTTTTGGGTGTAAAACAGCCATTTCCCACGCAATTCCACCTCCTAAAGAACCTCCTATTAAAGCAAATAATTGTTTAACTTTTAATTTTTCTAATCCCATTAAAAATAACTTAGCAATATCTCTTGCTATAAAATCTTTATAATTTTCTATTAAAAAACTATCATGACCATTTCCTGGAATGTTAAAACATAAAACTGAATATTTATTGGTATTTACTGCTTTATTTTGACCTATTAAATCTTTCCACCAGCCATTTTTAAAACCTGCTACATTGCTATTTCCTGTTAAAGCATGATTGATTAATACCACAGGTGCAGTTCCTAATTCTTTACCAAAAACCTGATAACTTAATGGTATTTTATTTAGTAAAATATCACTCTCGGTAATAAAATCAATAATATTTATATGTGCTAAATTCTCTGTCAACATTATTTGTTTTTTGATATAAAATCGAATGATTTACATAACCATATTTTCCCTTCAAAGCAAGAATCAATACATTCGATTTCTCTATGTTTTAAATTTTTGAAAAAGATTCTTTTAAATCATTTATTAAATCCTCTACACTTTCTAACCCTACAGATAAACGAATCAAATCATTCGTTACTCCTGCACTTACTTGCGCTTCTGTACTTAATTGTTGATGGGTTGTACTTGCTGGATGAATAATTAGAGATTTGGTATCTCCAATATTTGCTAATAATGAAAAAATTTTGGTGTTGTCTGCTATTTTTTTGGCTGCTTCATAACCACCTTTTACACCAAATGTAACAATACCACTTTGTCCTTTTGGTAAATATTTTTTTGCTAATTTGTTATATGAGCTACTCTTTAAACCAGGATAATTTACCCAAGCTACTTTTGGTTGCTCTTCTAACCATTCAGCAATATTTAAAGCATTTTCACTATGCTTTTTTATTCGGATATCTAAGGTTTCTAATCCTTGAATAATATTAAATGCATTGGTCGGACTCAAAGCTCCCCCAAAATCTCGTAAGCCTTCTAAAATTAATTTAAATGTGTAAGATGCGGCGCCTAAAGCCTCATGATATACTAAACCATGATAGCCTGCCGATGGTTCTGTAAATTCTGGGAACTTACCATTTGCCCAATTAAAAGTTCCTGCATCAATAATTGCGCCTCCTAAAGAGTTTCCTTGGCCTCCAATATATTTTGTAAGTGAATGAATTACAATGTTTGCACCATGTTCTATCGGATTCAACAATGCTGGTGTAGCTACTGTATTATCAACTATAAAAGGAACTTCAGCTTTTTTTGCATGTGCAGAAATTGCTTTTAAATCTAACACATCTAACTTCGGATTACCTAATGATTCTACAAAAAAAGCTCTTGTATTATCCTGTACTGCCTTAGCAAAATTTTCAGGATCTGAAGCATCAACAAATGTTGTAATAATACCTAATCGAGGTAGAGTAACACTTAATAAATTGTAAGTACCACCATATAAACTACTTGATGCTACAATATGATCTCCTGATTTTAATAAGGTTAATAAGCCTGTTGAAATTGCTGCCGTACCGGATGCAAATACCACAGCTCCAGTTCCGCCTTCTAAAGAAGCTAAACGATCTTGTAAAATTTTATTTGTAGGATTGTTTAATCTTGTGTAAATAAATCCTAATTCTTTTAATGAAAAAAGATTTGCTGCCTGATCTGAATCATTAAAAACATATGATGTTGTTTGGTAAATAGGAACTGCTCTTGTTCCTGCCGTTTGCTTTACATCATGACCTGCGTGCAACGCGTTAGTTGCGAATTTTTGTGTACTCATTTTTCTTGTTTTTTGAGATAATAAAAAATTAAACCAAAAGCCAAATGCGCCAAAATTTTGACGAGCCTACTAGAAAAATGTTATGAAGAATATTAGCAATTATAGATGAATAATTACTTTTTGAGTTATCTATCCAACTTTAAATAAATGAATTTAAAATTAAGTAGAATTTAGCACCTTCTTTGTCTTAAACAAAGGGTTGCTAAGGTTTCATAGGGTCTAATCCCTCCACCTTTCTTGATAACATTGTCAATAAGTTATTGAACTTCGTGTCTGCAAATATTCAATTATAAAAAGTTAATATCCTAACTTTTCTTGCTTTTTTTATTCAAAAATATTTTTATCTTCCAAAATAAAAAAGAAAAACAAAACCTAAAAAACTATAAAACAATACTTTATATAAATTATAACAATAAATAAAATATATAAAGGTAACTTCCTATTATTTATTTCTCGTCGAAAGCCTTGAATTTATCACTCTAGACACTCAAACTTTAATCAAAAGCTATATTATTATGTTTTTTGATAAAAATAAAATACAGAAATAAGAAGTATATAGATAGTAATTGCCTTTATTAATAACAGCTTTGCTCATGATTTTGTTAAGGAAAAGCTGCATTCAAGGTTCTAACGCAAAAAACGTTGCAGTTTATTTAGCGAGTCTAAGCTACAAATTTTAGTTCAGAATCTATAATTTCTTTAGGCGTTTTATATCCAATAATTTTTCGAGGTCTATTGTTTAATTTTTATTGAATAATCATGAGTTGCTTTTTGTTAATTAGATTAAAGTCTGTTCCTTTTGGCAGGTACCTTCTAATGAGTCCATTTGTATTTTCGTTGGTACCTATTTCCCAGGAAGAATAGGGGTGAGCAAAGTAGATTTTCACACCTATTTTTTGAGTTATATTTTCGTGCCTTGCCATTTCTACACCATTATCGTAAGTCATCATTTTTTTTAATATAGCGTTTAATTTATTAAGAATTTTAGAAAAAATTTTAGCTACTTCTCTAGAGTTTCTAGCTTTTAATTTACAATTAAAGTATAACTAGATTTACGTTCAACGATTGTTCCAATAGCTCATTTTTGATTTTTACCAATCATTAAATCTCCTTCCCAATATCCAATTTCTTGTCTTAATTCAATATGCTTAGGTCTATTATCAATACTGACTTGGTTGATGATTTTACTACCTATTCCTCTTTTCTTTTTAGTAGGTCTCCTTCGTGATTTTTACGTACAAGTAGATTGATTAGTTTTTTATTTAAACGATCTTGAGATTGCGTATAAATGTATCTATAAATAGATTCATGTGATATTGACATAATTGGGCCATTAGGAAAATCTAGTTTTAATTTTTCCTGCAATCTGTTCAGGCGTCCATTGTGATAAAAGTCCTTTAAAAACTTAAACTCTAAGTTTTTTATGAATAGATATTTTATCAGTATTTCTTTTGTTTAAATAGTCGTCTTTAGCATTCCAATTAGCTAATTCTGTAGAGTATTTATCTTTCTCAGTTTGTACCCATTTATTAACTTCTCTAGTGATAGTAGAACGAGATCTATTTAGAGTTTTAGCGATGTAAGATTTAGACTTATTTTCTTTTAAAAGCGTTTCAATTTGAATCCTTTCTTTAAGAGTGAGTCGGTTATTTTTTTTACGTACCATAATAACAAATCTATTAATTTAGATTTGTTGCGTTAAGTTCTTGAGTACGCAAAAGAACGCAGTAATTTACCTTAACTTAAAATAATAAAAGTGGGAGGAAATTTCGAATACTATTTTACCTTAATGAATTATGTACGGTATTAGATTTTTGCCAATTTTTTTTGATTTATAATTTAAACCGCTTTTCTTTGGTTTCTAAGCTTGTATAAATTCAGCAGTTTATTATTCCGCATACTAATTAAAATTCTAATTGTTTTTTTTCCAACAGATATCAATTTAGATGTAATTATTGCTTTAAATTCAGCTTTCTACTTATGCTTATTTATCTCAGTTTTTGTAAAGAAATTTAAATAACAGTTGAGAGAGAACTTAGTTTTTTATTTCTCCAAAAAAAAAGGTAACTAAGTAGGTGTGTTTATAATTCATCATAACTAAACTAGTTAAATTTCGCGTAAAAAAAAACCTCAATCTATAAAGATTGAGGTTTAAAAGAAAGGCAACGACCTACTCTCCCACCATTGGCAGTACCATCGGCGCAAATGGGCTTAACTTCTCTGTTCGGGATGGAAAGAGGTGAGCCCCATTGCGATAATCACCTTAAATCGTTTCAGTATATTCCAACTGTATAAGTTAACATATTAGTAAAATCATATCGTAAATTATCAAAAGAGTTTGCGTCCCGGCCCGAAGACCGGGAACTATACATAAGCCTATGGGTTATTAGTAATACTCGGCTATGACATTACTGCCTTTACACCTGTATCCTATCAACGTGGTAATCTTCCACGACCCTTTAAAGAAATCTCATCTTGTGGTGGGTTTCGCGCTTATATGCTTTCAGCGCTTATCCCTTCCCAACGTAGCTACTCTGCAGTGCTCCTGGCGGAACAACAGATACACCAGAGGTTAGTTCAACTCGGTCCTCTCGTACTAAAGTCAAATCCACTCAAATTTCTAACGCCCACAGCAGATAGAGACCGAACTGTCTCACGACGTTCTGAACCCAGCTCGCGTGCCACTTTAATGGGCGAACAGCCCAACCCTTGGGACCTTCTCCAGCCCCAGGATGTGACGAGCCGACATCGAGGTGCCAAACCCCCCCGTCGATGTGAGCTCTTGGGGGAGATCAGCCTGTTATCCCCGGAGTACCTTTTATCCTTTGAGCGATGGCCCTTCCATGCGGAACCACCGGATCACTATGCTCTACTTTCGTACCTGATCGACCTGTATGTCTCTCAGTCAAGCTCCCTTATGCCATTGCACTCTACGCACGGTTACCAAACGTGCTGAGGGAACCTTTAGAAGCCTCCGTTACTCTTTTGGAGGCGACCACCCCAGTCAAACTACCCACCACGCACTGTTCTCATTGCTGAGTTAGACTCTAGATAAGCAAAGGGTGGTATTTCAAGGACAACTCCACAACGCCTAGCGACGCCGCTTCATAGTCTCCCACCTATCCTACACATTACTTATCCAAAACCAATACGAAGCTATAGTAAAGGTTCACGGGGTCTTTTCGTCCCGCTGCGGGTAATCGGCATCTTCACCGATACTACAATTTCACCGAGCTCATGGCTGAGACAGTGTCCAGATCGTTGCACCATTCGTGCAGGTCGGAACTTACCCGACAAGGAATTTCGCTACCTTAGGACCGTTATAGTTACGGCCGCCGTTTACTGGGGCTTCATTTCATTGCTTCGCCAAAGGCTAACAACTCCACTTAACCTTCCAGCACCGGGCAGGTGTCAGGCCTTATACATCATCTTTCAATTTAGCAAAGCCCTGTGTTTTTGATAAACAGTCGCCTGGACCTTTTCACTGCGGCCCATCCGAAGATGGGCGACCCTTCTCCCGAAGTTACGGGTCGATTTTGCCTAGTTCCTTAGCCATGAATCACTCGAGCACCTTAGAATTCTCATCCCAACTACCTGTGTCGGTTTACGGTACGGGTTCTTATAATCTGAAGCTTAGAGGTTTTTCTTGGAAGCTTTTAGGCACACTATCAACGCATCCGAAGATTTGTTGTACTATCACACTTCAGCTAGATCTGCGGATTTACCTACAGTCCTAATACCTACATGTTTCAACGAACTATTCCGTCAGTTCGCGGTGCTTTCAATACTCCGTCACCCCATCGCAATTATAAGAAGTACAGGAATATTAACCTGTTATCCATCGACTACTCCCTTCGGATTCGCCTTAGGACCCGACTAACCCTCAGCTGATTAGCATCGCTGAGGAAACCTTAGTCTTTCGGTGAGGGGGTTTCTCGCCCCCTTTATCGTTACTTATGCCTACATTTTCTTTTCTATCCGCTCCAGCATACCTTACAGTACACCTTCGGCGCAAATAGAATGCTCCCCTACCACTTACGTGTCTTTCAACGTAAATCCATAGCTTCGGTAATATGTTTATGCCCGATTATTATCCATGCAAAACCGCTCGACTAGTGAGCTGTTACGCACTCTTTAAATGAATGGCTGCTTCCAAGCCAACATCCTAGCTGTCTAAGCAGTTTCACCTCGTTAGTTCAACTTAACATATATTTGGGGACCTTAGCTGATGGTCTGGGTTCTTTCCCTCTCGGACATGGACCTTAGCACCCATGCCCTCACTGCTGAGTAACATTTTATAGCATTCGGA
>NZ_CP135989.1:915000-917500 GCF_032463465.1 Tenacibaculum sp. HL-MS23
TAGCCGGTCCTTATTCTTACAGTACCGTCAAGGTGCTACACGTAGCACGGTTTCTTCCTGTATAAAAGCAGTTTACAACCCATAGGGCAGTCATCCTGCACGCGGCATGGCTGGTTCAGAGTTGCCTCCATTGACCAATATTCCTCACTGCTGCCTCCCGTAGGAGTCTGGTCCGTGTCTCAGTACCAGTGTGGGGGATAATCCTCTCAGACCCCCTACCTATCGTTGCCATGGTAAGCCGTTACCTTACCATCTAGCTAATAGGACGCATAGTCATCTTGTACCTATAAATATTTAATATAAAAGAGATGCCTCTTCTATACATTATGGAGTGTTAATCTTCATTTCTAAAGGCTATCCTCCTGTACAAGGCAGATTCTATACGCGTTACGCACCCGTTCGCCGGTCGTCATCTGTGCAAGCACAATGTTACCCCTCGACTTGCATGTGTTAAGCCTGCCGCTAGCGTTCATCCTGAGCCAGGATCAAACTCTTCATTGTATATTTTAAATAATATTAATGAATAAGTTTCAAAAGAATTTGTTCTAACGAATTAGAACGTGGTTATTCTACTCTTTGTTTACGCTGTCAATTTCAATATTTTCAATGAACTTTTAGGGTATCGCACTCATGCTGTAAAACACTCGCTGTAAATCCTAATTTTGTAGAAACGCTAGATTCGAACTAACTGATTTTTATTACTAAATCATTCCAAAATTTCTCTGATCGTATCGCTTTCTTAAAGCGGTTGCAAATCTATAAACTTTTCTAAAACTGACAAAACTTTTTGAAACTTTTTTTAAAGTTATTTTCGCAACATTTTAATGAACTATTTACCCTAAATCGGACTGCAAAGATACTCTCTTTAATCTGTACTAAACAAGTAATATTTAACTTATTTTTTACACTTTATTAAAACTATCTTAACCAGTATTTTTTATGACCTTTTAAAGCATCTCACTCATGCTCTGTAGCACTCGTTTTTCCCTTAGCGGGTGCAAATATAGATTCCTTTTTCAACATAACAACTACCTTTCTATCCTTTTCTTTTAAGTATTTTTTTTTACCCTGTTTCTTAAATACTTAACTCTAATATTAATCCCATATTTTATTGATTTGTTAATGAATTACTCTTGATCAGTTACTAAAACTAGCTTAAGTTAATAGTATATCTGTGAATTTCTTACTTGTGTAAACTATAAATCAACCACTATTATGCTCTTCTTTACTTCGCTGATATTTGAAAACTGTAGTGAAATTATATTTATTATTCTGAAGAGCTACTTAATAATGGTAATAATAATCTTATATACTATTTAAAAAAGTTTGTTTTAACATCAATAAAAAATTTAAGTATAGATTTTTTGTTTTCTTCTAGCCTGTTTTAACTATATACTCTTTTCTAATTCCTTGGAATATTAACGTAGTATATCGCTTTCTGTTTATTCTTATTTTTTAAAGAATATAGGCAGCTTATTTTTCACCTTCTTTTAAGTTTATATTCTAATTTAATCTCGATAATATACCCTCTAAAATCATTTTTATTCGATATTGCTCATTCATAAGTTACAATCAATATTTTTATTACTCCTTTCTTCTAATAAATCTTCATTTTCCGTCTCTGGTGATTATCAAGATACTTATAATCCTTTTTTTTAGTACATAATTGTACTGCATAAGTTTGGGATACTTAATAGTACTTCATTCTTTTTATTTTCTATGAAATATCTTGAATTTAGGATTATTAAAATTATATAAGCTTTATTTATAATATAAGAAGAAGGGTAATTATGTTAAAAGCACTATTTTTCATTTGAGTTTAGAGCAAAAAAAACCTCAATCTATAAAGATTGAGGTTTAAAAGAAAGGCAACGACCTACTCTCCCACCATTGGCAGTACCATCGGCGCAAATGGGCTTAACTTCTCTGTTCGGGATGGAAAGAGGTGAGCCCCATTGCGATAATCACCTTAAATCGTTCAGTATATTGCAACTGTATAAGTTAACATATTAGTAAAATCATATCGTAAATTATCAAAAGAGTTTGCGTCCCGACCCGAAGGTCGGGAACTATACATAAGCCTATGGGTTATTAGTAATACTCGGCTATGACATTACTGCCTTTACACCTGTATCCTATCAACGTGGTAATCTTCCACGACCCTTTAAAGAAATCTCATCTTGTGGTGGGTTTCGCGCTTATATGCTTTCAGCGCTTATCCCTTCCCAACGTAGCTACTCTGCAGTGCTCCTGGCGGAACAACAGATACACCAGAGGTTAGTTCAACTCGGTCCTCTCGTACTAAAGTCAAATCCACTCAAATTTCTAACGCCCACAGCAGATAGAGACCGAACTGTCTCACGACGTTCTGAACCCAGCTCGCGTGCCACTTTAATGGGCGAACAGCCCAACCCTTGGGACCTTCTCCAGCCCCAGGATGTGACGAGCCGACATCGAGGTGCCAAACCCCCCCGTCGATGTGAGCTCTTGGGGGAGATCA